>JAWLGU010000001.1:0-34055 GCA_041690675.1 Pseudomonadales bacterium
GCTCGACCGCGAGGTGAAGGACACTCGCCTGCTGCCCAGGGGCTGGGACCCGGGCGGGTATCCGGACTACGAAATGAATCCCGTGGGAAGACCGATCGCTGATCCGCCGCACGTGGAAACCTTCGTGTACGCCGTACCCCTCGCCGTCGCGCGGCGGGCATCGAAGCTCTCGCTCACCCTGAACTACCAGGCGCTTCCGCCGTACTACCTGATCGATCGGATAGCCCTGCTCAGCCGGGAGCGGGACAGCGAGGAGTTCCCGGAATCCCAGCGCCTGCTGCACCTGCTCTCCCACCTCGATCTGGACGGCGATAGCTCGGCGCGTGCCATCCGTGGCTGGAAGCTCGAGATCGCCCGCGCCGAGCAGATCCTGGGCTGGTGAGCTATTCGGTGAGCCCGGCCCTGGCCAGCGCCTGCACCAGGCGCTCGAGCAGGGCGGGCTCGGTGAAGGGGCGCATCATGCCGATGCGTTTCGACAGCTCGAAGTCCGGGGCATGGGTACGCAGTTCCGCCAGGGCACGAGCGGCCCCGTCCATGTCCCCCTTCTCCACGTGGGCGCCGATGAGGGCGAGATAGGCACCCGTGGCGCCGCGGTCGGCGGCGATGGCGTTGCGGCTCCAGCGGATGCCTTCGTCGTAGCGATTCGACATGTAGTGGCACATGCCGAGAATCACCTGATAGCGCGTGGACGACGGCGACAACGGATCGATGCGCAGCAGGTCTTCGAGATACATGATGCAGTCGTCCAGGCGCCCGCACATGCCGTAGGCCTGAGCCAGCAGCACCAGCGCCCGTGTGGAGCTGGGGTTCTGCTCCACGGCCCGCTCCAGATGATCGATGGCCGGCTCCCGCTCGCCGAGCAGAATGTGCGCCAGACCCAGCGACGCATGGCTGTGCGACGCGCGGGGATCGAGGCGATAGCAGGTCTGGGCATCAGCAACCAGCGCCGCCACGGTCCGCTTCGGATCCGCCGTCCACTGCTCGTAGAGCTGCTTCTGCGCGACGCACACGCGGCCGTTCCAGGCGAGGCTGAAGTTGGGGTCGGCCTCGATGGCGCGGTCGAACAGCGCCATGGCCCGCTCGGCGTCCTCTCGGGTACCGCGGTTCAGCAGCCAGGTACCCTGGCACGCGCTCTGCCAGACGCCGAACGCCGTGGGCGCCTGGTATCGGGCGATCTGCGCCTCCGCACTGATCAGCTCCGGCGCCACCGCGCGGACGATGTGCCGGGCGATCTCCGACTGCAGATCGAACAGCTCGTTCATGGGTAGTTCGTACACCTGGGACCACACCACCTGGCCGTGCTCCGTCTCGGCGAGGTGGGCGCTGACGCGGATCCGCTCGTACGAGTGCCGGAGGCTCCCCAGCAGCAGATAGCCCGCTTTCAGGCGTCTGCCGATCTCCACTGCGCCGAGCTCGGCGCCGGCGAAGCACCGGCTCGAGGCCGAGGATATGACGGGAAACCATTGCCACGCGGCCAGCCGGTCGATCAGCTCCTCCACCACGCCCGCAGCGAGATAGCTTTCGTGCTCGCCTGCGGTGAGATCCTGGAACGGCAACACGGCGATGGAGGGGCGACCGATCCGATCCGCCACCCGAAGCTGCTGGCGGCCGCCGCCGTCGGCGCCTTCCAGCAGCTCCTTGTAGGCGAACACCGCCTCGGTGCGGTTGGCCGCATTGAGCGTGCGCAGGATCGCCGCCACGTGGATCTTCACGGTATTGCTGGATATGCCCAGGAGCTCGCAGAT
Organism: Pseudomonadales bacterium; assembly: GCA_041690675.1. Taxonomy (GTDB): domain Bacteria; phylum Pseudomonadota; class Gammaproteobacteria; order Pseudomonadales; family Azotimanducaceae; genus UBA7803. The sequence goes on from JAWLGU010000001.1 coordinate 1,746, forward strand.
GTCACGGTTGGACAAGCCCTTCGCCATGAGCCGGAACACCTCGAGCTGGCGAGGCGTGAGCGGTAGCGAAGCATCCTGGGCGGTGGTGCTGGCCATGGTCGTCCCGGGTGGCCCGGCTGCGGCCTCTCTGGACCGTCCTGCGAAGGATAGCCCAGCGAACGACCCGTTGTCAGGCAACTGCACCACCGCCCCATCGGTCACATCCGCCCGCAAGGCTCACCCCGAGCTGTCGGCTCGTAGCGAGCGGCTACCGGCTGGCCTGCTGATCGTCCCCGGTGGCCTCCGCGATCCCGGCCATCGCGTTGCGCCGATTCGGCGTCCTCTCGATCGACGACTCGAAGGCTGCCACGGCTTCGTCCATGCGGCCTTCCCGAATCAGCAGCTCCCCGAGCAGCTCGCTCACGGGCCGCACCTCACCGGGGGTCACCGGGTGCTTGTCCATGGCGCCTTCGAGCTCGGCCGCCTCACGCATCAGGGAGAGCCCCTGCTCCGTCTCGCCAGCTTCGTAGCGCCTCCACGCGTCGACGGCCATGGCGAGCGCCTCGGTCATGGACGCCCAGTAGTCATCGCCCTCTTCCCGCAGCGCCACGACGGACTCCAGTATCCGGTCACGCTCCGCGGCCGCCTGGTCGAGTGCGCCGGAACGGGCGGCCCCCAGACCGCGAGCGAAGTGGAAGATGGCCTGGGCTGCTGGAAACGATTCCCATGCCAACGCATCCGGGGTTCCCGGCTCGAGCTGGGCCGCATCTTTCCACATCTGCTGCTCGAGAACGAAACGCGCCTGCGCGGCCGCAATCCCGTAGGCGGCCGCCAGATTCTCCTGTACTTCCTCGATGGCACGAACCCTGTCGAGCGTCGCTCGCGCTTTCACCTCGTCGCCGAGCTGAAGATAGGCGTACATCATGTAATCGAGGGCGTGCGGATAATGGAGCGAGGTCACCCCGTCCACCGGATGGCGCAGCGCCGCCGCGGCGGAACGCTCATTCCACTCGGCGGTCTCCTCCCACTGGCCCAGCCGCACGAAGATATGGCTCGGCATGTGGAGGGCGTGAGGGGTTCCCGGGGCGACCTGGTCGTAGCGGCGCGCCACCGCCTCGGCTTCAGCTGCGAGCTCGGGGCTGTCGTATGCGTGAATCAGGTAGTGATGCAGCCCGGGATGATCCGGATGCTCCTCCAGGTAGCGTTCCAGGAGCGCTCCTGCCTGCCGCTGCGAGGTGTAGTCGTGAACCTCTTCGGGCGAAAACCGGCTCATCGCGTAAGCAATCTTCGCCAGCCCGAAGAACGCGGCCGCATCCACGTCGTCCGGGTACTGCTCATGCAGCTTCTCCTGCGCTCGCTGCCACGCCCGCAGTCGCAGTTCATGGTCTCCGGCCGAGGTCTCGCCCCCTGCCTGCGGATCCTCGAAGTATGCCTGGGCGGCGGCGATGTACGCCTGCTCCCGCTCGGTCGGCGCACCGATCTCGCGCGCCCGGTCCAGCGCTTCCTGGCCGCGCTCGAGGTCCTCGTCGCTCGTGGGATGCCAGAGCGGATGAAAGCGGCTCATGGCCATGCCCCAATGAGCCATGGCGCAGTTGGGATCGGCCTCGGCCGCGGCTCGAAAATCGGCCCGCGCCTGGTCGTACATCATGTGGTGCAGCTCTGCGAGACCTCCCTCGAACTCCTCGGCTGCAGCCGGGTTGCAGGAGACGGGGAAATGCACTTCACCGAGTTGCTCATCGCCGCTTTGGGCCATGGCCCAGCCGGCAACGAGGATGGTCATGGGCAGAAAAGCGAACAGCCTCCGGCGCTTCATGTCGATGCCTCCGCTCGTTGCTGTCGTCACCTCCTCGGAAGTCCTATCTTGGGAGACAACAGCCCCGGTACGCCGTTCCACGAAAACGGCCCCGGGACCGCGCGGCTGATCCCCCGTTTCATCGAGCAGGAGGTGTCGAGGCACGGATCCTGCACACCCTCGGCAATTCGCCTCGGGCGGCCGGTACCACGGGTCCGCGAGACGGGATCAGCGATGAAGCGTCAAGGAGCGACCCGGGACATGGAGCGCAGCCGATCCGCCCTCGCCCCGCTCATCGACGACCTCGCGACGCGCGGCGACCGCACGGCGCTCCTGCACCTGCAGGAAGACGAGTCCATCGCGGAACTGCGCTACGAGGACCTCGCCCGCCAGGTGGCGCGCGCTGCAAGTGGGGTCGTTCGCCAGGGTGTGGGGCGCGGCGAGTCGGTGGCGCTCCTGGCCGGCAACGGGCTGCGCTGGGTGGTCGCGTGCCTGGCCCTGATCCGCGCCGGCGCCGTGCCCGTTCCCCTCGACACCCAGCTCGACGACGAGACTCTCGAGCGCATCCTCAGCGACTGCGAGGCGCGCGTGGTCCTCACGGACCGCCGCAACGAAGCACGGGTGGCCGCGGTGGCCGGCGATCACACCGTAGTCGTCCTCGATGCGGACGAGTCGGACGACGCGCGCGACTCGGAGGAAGGCCAGCATGAGACGATGAGCTGGCCGTGCTGGATCGCCCGGGGCTCCGGTGCTGAACCCGCAGTGGAATCCAGCACCGCTGCGGACACCCGAGATGACGGCGCGCTACCCGATCTCCGCGGCGACGACCGGGCCATCCTCTTCTACACGTCGGGCACAACCGGACCGCCCAAGGGCGTGCCCCTCGCCCATCGCCACGTCGCATTCCAGATCGACGCCGTCCGCGAGGCCGATCTCGTGAACGCCGACGATCGCGTGCTGCTTCCCTTGCCGCTGCACCACGTCTACCCGCTCGTGGTCGGCCTTCTGTGTCCACTCTCCCTCGGCCTGCCCGTGATCTTCCCCCACTCGCTGACCGGCCCGGCCCTGCTGCGCGCGCTCGACGCGGGCGGCGCCACCATCGTGATCGGTGTGCCCCGCATCTACGAGGCGCTCCTCTTCGCCATCGAGCAACGCATCGGCGGCCGCAGCGCCTTGATCGGCACGGCGCTCGAGCAGCTCGTCAGGGCGGCGACATGGACCACGCGGCGCCTTCGTGTGCCGGTGGGCCGCCTGCTGTTCGCGCCGCTTCGCCGCCGCCTCGGGCCGCGGCTGCGGGTGCTGGCCTCGGGCGGCTCCGCACTGCCGCCCGCCGTGGGCTTCCGTCTCGAAGGGCTCGGCTTCCGGGTGGCCTCGGGCTACGGGCTCACCGAGACGTCGCCGCTGCTCACACTGAACCCGCCCGGCAGCGGACATCTCGAGAGCGTCGGCCGGCCGATCCGCGGCGTCGAGATCCGCATCGACCGCGCCGCGCATCCCGCGAAGGACGAGCGGGCATCGGAGGATGGCGCCGCCGAAGCGCGCGCCGGGCCGCGGAAGCCGGTCGAGGGCGAGATTCTGGCGCGCGGGCCCGGCGTGTTCGACGGCTACCTGAACCTCGAGGAGGAGACGCGAGAGTCCTTCACCGAAGACGGCTGGCTCCGCACCGGCGATCTCGGCTTCTTCGACGAGGCGCGACATCTACACGTCACCGGCCGCAAGAGCACGCTGATCGTGACCTCCGCGGGCGAGAAGATCCGCACCGAGGAGGTCGAGAAGGCGTACGCCGAGCACGCGTTCATCGACGAGATCGGCATCTTCGATCGCGAGGGCAGCCTGGCCGCGGTGGTGGTGCCAGCCCGGGACGCCATCCGCGAGCGCGAGCGCGACCTCGAGGAGGCGATCGTCGAAGCGCTCAACGAGCGCGCGGCGACGCTACCCTCCCACGAGCGGATCGACGACTTCGTCACCACGCCCACGGCCCTCGAGCGAACACGCCTCGGGAAGCTTCGCCGCCACCGGCTCCGCGAGCGGTACGAAGAGCTGCGCGAGAAGGGCAGCGAGGCCGAGCCCTCCGAGCCGATCGCGGTCGACCAGATGTCCGGGGAGGACCGCGAGCTGCTGCAGGACGACGCGGCACGAGAGGTCTGGAGCCTGCTCGCGACGCGATTCCCCGACCGCGGTCTCACCCCCGATGCGAGCCCGCGGCTCGACCTCGGAGTGGACTCGCTCGGTTGGCTCGACCTCACCGTGGGGATCGCAGAGCGCACGGGTGTGGAGCTCGACGAGGAGCGGATCGCCGGCATCGAGACCGTGCGCGATCTGCTGCGCGCGGTCGCCGAGGCGAAGCCGCAGGAGCAGCCCGGAGCCAGGGCACCGCTCGAGGATCCCCACGCCGTCCTCGATGAACGGCAGGAGCGCTGGCTGACCGCGCTGCCGCGCCCTGCGGCCCTGGCCGCGCGCGGGCTGTCGGCGCTCAACCGTGGGATCATGCGCAGGGTGTTCCGGCTGGAAGTGGACGGTATCGAGTACGTCGAGCAGCTTCCGCCAGACAGCGCCTTCGTGATCGCCCCGAATCATTCGAGCTATCTCGACCCGCTCGCCGTTGCTGCGGCACTGCCCGAGCCATTGCGCGAGCGCACGTTCTGGGGCGGCTGGACGGGCGTGGTGTTTCGCAACGCGCTGCTCCGCGGCTCGAGCCGGCTGGCGCGGGCCGTGCCCGTCGATCCGGACCGGGGCGTGACGTCGAGCCTCGCCTTCGCGGCCGCGACGCTCGAGCAGGGAAGCGGGCTCGTGTGGTTCCCGGAAGGTCAGCGGTCGACGGACGGCGGCCTCCAGGAATTCCGGCCCGGCATCGGGATGCTGCTCGATGCCTTCGACGACGTTCCCGTGGTACCCGCCCACATCGACGGCAGTCACGAGGCGTGGCCGCCGGGCCAGCGGCTTCCCCGGCCTGCGCGCTTGCGCGTCCGCTTCGGCCGGCCGCGCAAGGCGAGCGATCTGGCCGAGCGCGGCGAGGGCGAGGAACCGCGAGACCGCATCGCGAGCGGGCTGCGCGCGGCGGTACGAGAGCTTGCCGGCGACCGCGCCTGAGCAGGACGGCTCCCCGGGACGCGGCGCCGAGCGATGAGTGAGCGAGGGGCGTGCGCCGACGAGGTCGCCGCCGGCCTCAGCCGCTCGGCTTCTCACTGGGCGCGCCGATCGCCTCCTGGACCTCGATTTCGCTCGATCTCGGCGGTCACAGCTTCAAGACAAACGATCAGAGGGACTTCAGAAAGCTCACCAGGTCCGCTTTGTCTTGCTCCCCGAGGCCGAGGGAAAGGTGGCTATCGTAGTGGTCAACTACCTCATTCAAAGTCGCAAACCGCCCATCGTGGTAGAAGCCTCGGTTACCTCTTGTCCACAGACCTCGAAGCGGAGCAGTCCGATACCGCTCATCAGGTGACCTGTCGGATTGAAAAGTATCGATGCCGATCGCTTCTGCGGTATGCATGTTCCAACCCGGCTCGGTGTACAGCGGGGGGACATGGCAACTGGAGCACTCGGCCCGACCGTTGAAAAGCTCCTCACCACGATGCGCGGCCTTTCGATCGAATGCATCCTCTGCGGGCTTGGGCGGCTCGAGAGATAATTGGTAGAGCTGCAGCGCGGGTAGCTTCGGCGTAACCAAATCCGGTTCGTGACGTACGTCATAGAGCCCCGCAGCTGCAGCGATCGGAAATTTCGCCGCATCCTTCAACCGCGCATCAACGAAGACACCCTGCCCGCCCATTTCGAGGTTGGCGACGAAGGCATTCCAATGCGTTACAGACCCCCAGCCGGTCCAAGTGTGGAGATTCACACCGGCCAAACCGAATATCGACGGGATTAGGGTCGCCGCCGAATTGCCGTCCGGTCTGACGGCCTTACCGTCGATCAGCAGGCTGGCATCGAATCGCCCAGGGCCCCAGCTGTTGAGGACGTCGACGACGGTTGCCTCTGTGACACCTGGCAGCGCCAGCGATAACCGATCGACCAATGGTTGGAGGTTCGGTGACGCCGCAATGATCGCCCCAACGTTCAAGTCTCCTGCTGCCCAACCATCCAGGCGCCGTCCGACTCCCGGGGCGAGAGAATCGTCCACTGTCGAGTGACAAAGAGCACAGGTGATACCCACTGAGCTCAGCTGGCCGTGCTCAAAGAACCCTTTCACTCCGACCACAGCATCAAGTCGCAGCAGCGCCAGGGTCGTTGCGGGATCGTCCAGGTCTGTTCTGCCTTTGATCAAATCCTGTCTGAGTCGCATGGGCAACGCCTTGCTGTCTACTTTCAGCCCCAGCTGAAGCGCGGAGCGCGGTGAGATGCCCTCCCCGACCCCTCCGTTCTCGGCACCGGCAATGGCCTCATGCAACTGAAGCGCATCGCCCCAAAAGGCTTCATCGCCGAACGTGTCGTATCGAAATATCGACCTCCCTTCCGCGATCGTATCGGCCGCTTTCTGCAAATGGGCCAAGTCACTCGGATCGCCCCGATCCGCTCCCTGTTTCGATTCAAAGGATGGGTCGGATGCCCACCCCGAGGGCAGAATCATTGAGCACAGAACCAACACTAACCCTACGATGACAGCAGCTACTCTCACTTCTTCATCCCTCCAGCAAGGTAAGGATCGCGCCGCAGAGTGCAGCGATCGCGAAAACCAAACGCCCTGCTTCTATCATGTGGAAGTCTCGCGGAACCCAGCACCAAGGCCCGCAACCCGCGCCATCACGGCGGCCGTCAAGACATCGCATCGGCGTCCTGCGAACTCGTATACATGCGCACTAGCGCCTTGCAGGTAACCCTTGAAGCGTTTTCGCAGCATTCGTCTCGCCCGAAACAGCCGGGTTTTGACGGTTTTTTCGTTCAACCCGAGTATCTGTGCCGTATCGCTAACGCTCATTCCTTCCACAATCCGCAGCACGAACACGATTCGAAAGGCATCCGGCAAACGGTCGATGGCGGTTTGGAGCGTTATGCCCAGACGCTCGATCTCCAGCGCCGCCGCGGGATCCGGCGTATCAAGCAGGGAAGCTTCGTCCATCATGTGTTCCATCGTTTGCATCTCCATGGGCATCTCTCGCTGCCGCTGACGCAACATCGAGAACGCTTGATTTCTCGTGATGACGTACAACCAAGTGGCAAACCCGTCCGGCCCCCTGAAGCCGTCCAACCCGAGAAAGGCCTTGACGTATGACTCCTGGACGGCGTCGCGCGCATCCTGATCGTCTGAGAGAATGCCGCGAGCCAGCCGATACAGGCGCTGGTTGTAGCGGCGGATCAGGATCTCGAATGCCTGAACGTTGCCGGATATGATTCGGCGCACCACCGCTTCATCGGGTAAATCCTGTACCTGACTCTCAGCAGAGGGTCCCACGTCCGGCTCCTTAGCGGCTGTGTCCATCACAGAGCTCCCTTGAGGCGTACTTGAGGTATTCGATGATCGAACGTCGATCTTCGTCGTCGGTGATTCCAGCGAATCCCATGGTGGTTCCAGGCACGACCGTCAGCGGGGCAGCCAGAAAATCGTCGAGTGCATCTTCGGTCCAGACGATTCCAGATCGTAGCAAGGCATCCGAGTAACCGAACTTGGGCACCGTGCCTGCTGCTCGGCCGACCAGACCACAGTGCATCGGCCCAGTCCTGTTGCGCTCCAGTGAATGGCAAGCGATGCACCGCTGATAGACGGACTCGCCTTTGATCACCTCGGGAGCCATCGAGCGTCGCCGGTCAGTTGCATACGCGAGTACCGTGCACGCAACCAAACCTGCAAGCATAGCCAGGCGAAGGACCATCACGTCAGGAAAAGAAGGCACCAGGTACAGGATCCAGGCCGAGGACGCTCCTCAGCACGGCCCAGTGCATCGCCTCATCAGCGAGTATGCTTGCGGCAGCCGCAGATAGTCGGCGGTTGTCAAACAAGGGGATCGCACCTGCATAGGCACTGACGGCACCGCGCTCCAGCCCGGCGGCAAAATCCAGAACATCCCGCTCCTGTTTGAGCTGATCCGTCGGAAAGTCATAGTGATTCTTCGGACCAGCAGGGGTACCCCCCAGGCTACGCACCGCCTTGGCAAGGACTTCTACGTGCTCTTTGTGGTGACTTTGGAACGCGATGGCCGTCTTCGCGAGCGACTGGCTCAGAAGACCGCTCTCCGCGCCGAGTTGATAAGCCGCTACGGCTTCATGTTCGGCGGAGACAGCCGTATTCAGGATCTGAATGTCTTTCTCGACATCGGTGTCAGAGGCCGCGCCCAAAGCTGAAGAAGCGCCGAGGCCAGCGACCAACGCAATGCCCGTAGCGGACAGCGTCGAGCCCGCTGTAGCGCGGAGGAAGCGTCGTCGGGACTCGTGAAATGCTGTTTGGAATGGCGAGCTACGCATGAGAGGAATCCTCTGTGATGACTTAGCCCAAGAGATGCAGAAGTCGGGTCGAAGGTTCCCGCTTTTTTTGTAGCGCGGGGAAACAGTCGCACAGTTCAGCGCTCCGGCCGCCAGGTCAGACTCGCAACCCAGCAGTCGTCGGCCAGATGCGCGACTGGCGAACCTCCTTCGACTTCCGCCACCGAGTACCCGACTCTCACCGTGAATGGCCCGAGCGGGCGTGACAAGCCGGCGGCGGCGTACTCGTGGTCCAGCTCCGATTGACTGGTCCTCTGGTATCCCACCGTCGCATCGAGGATGATCAGTTCCGGCAGCGGGTAGTGGAACGTCCCCTCCAGCGTGGTGGACCATTTGTCGGAGCCCCACCAGCCTTCGGCCACGGCACCGGTGACGGTCCAGTAGTCGCCGAGGTGGCCGCTGAGCTGCACTTCGGTCCAGTCGTAGTCCCAGGGCGAGTTCCCCTGGTAGGTGTAACGGATCACCGTGGCTTCCAGCGCAAGGCGGGGAGAGTGTCGCCAACCGTAGCCGGCGTAGTAGTCGAATTCGGCGCTGCGACCGTCGTAGCCGCCGAAGTCGACACGGCTGGCCCACACGCCGGCGAACCAGCCGGTGTGGGATGCGTATTCCAGGGAACCCTGAACTGCGGCTCCCGTGGTTGTCTGACGCAGCCCCCGGTAGACGTAGTCGGTCGCGATGGTTGCGCTCACCTCCACCTCAGCGCCCAGCGGGGCCGAGCAGCCGAGCAGCAGTGCCAGCGCCCGCGCACGCTGCTCAACGCGAACAACGATCATGGCCTTGAAGCGCCTCCAGCAGCGGCCCCTTCGCCGGCCTGGTGCAATCCAGCTCCAGCAGCCCGCGGAGTATCGTCTGGGTGTCGCTGCCAGAGTAGCGACTGCGAAGCAGCGCAGCCGCCCCGGAGATGCCGGCCGCCGACATGGAACTGCCGAAGAATACCTGATAGCCGCCACCCGCGCGGGTGCTGAATCGCTCCGGTCCCGCGAACCAGGGGGCACTGCCGGTGCCAGCTGCGTGCACGTAAGGCAGTGAGGCCGGAAATCCATGCTCTCCATCGCGATCGCCATCGGCGCCGACGACCACGGATCCGCGTTCGTGCGCGTGATGAAGCAGCCGTTCCAGGACCCAGTCCTCCGGGCCGGCGATACTGAGGTTGATGACGTCGGCGCGGTCGGCGATGGCCTGCTCGATGGCCTCCGCCAACGAGACCGTGGTGCATCGGGTTACCGGCCCATCGACCTGCCGGCATGCAGCGTACACGGTGACGTCGGCGCCGGGAGCCAGCCCCACCAGACCTTCGCCGTTGCCGGCGGCCGCGGCGACGACGCCGGCCACCGCGGTGCCGTGACGTAGGGCCCGCGTTTCAGCGGGAATCGGCGGGGGGCGCTGCCGGGCGATCTGGCCCTTCAGGTCCGGATGCGCGGCGTCGACCTGACCGTCGACAATGGCCACTCGCACCCCCTGGCCGATGGTCAAGGCATGCAGGGATGCAAGCGCGCTGGTATTGCGACCGTACTGAAGCTCGAACAGAGGGTCGTCGTAGGTGCGCGAGATCATGCCGCGAAACACGTGCACGGGCTGCGCGTGCCGGACCCGGGGATCGGTGGCGAGGTTGGCTACCGTCCGGTCGACGCTGGCGCCGTCTGGAACCTGCAGCACCACGCAGAAGACCTCGAGCGGACGAATCGACCACGCATGAACTGCACGAAGGTGGTGGTCACGGGCCACGCGGCTGGCGTGGGCGCGGGTGTGCAGGGAGACGTGCCAGCCCTGGTCGTGCCGGTAGCCGCGACGGGATCCGGACGGCAGCGGCGGACCGGCGCCGTCGTCCGCGAGCACGATCAGGACCTGACGCTCAGGAGGCAGCGCCTCCGGAGGAATGGCAGAGCAGGCGGCGGCGAGCAGCAGCGCGGATGGCAGGTATATGCTTCTCATGGCGTCTCCACGTCCACCCAGCGTACTTCGGCGAAGTCCCGGAGCCGCTTCGCCTCGGCGCCGCCGTCGCTGCCGGCGGGCAACGCCAGCCGGTAGACACCGGTGGCGGTGGGCCCGGCGATCACGGTGGCGTCGCTGGCTCGTACGATCCTGCGGATGCTTCGCTCCTCGGTTTCCGGCGTGAACACGACCTGAAGCACAGGCGCCTCGTGACGGGAACCTGTGGTCATGGCGCGATAGGGCGACGAGTCGGGCGACACCGTGTCGGGCAATATCATGTCGGCGGGCCGTCCCAATATCACCGCCACGACCACCACGGCCAGCGCCAGCCAGGCGCCGACCACCGGGCGGAGGTGGGACCTGGCGGAACGTCCGGAGTGCAGCGTTTTCCACAGGCGGCCGCGGCTGACGCTGCAGGAGGGCAGCTGCTCCAGGCCCGCGGGCGCGGCGCTGCGGATGGCGCGGGCGAAGCGGATCTCCGCTTCCACCATGGCACTGCAGGCTTCGCAGGTGGCCAGGTGCTCGGTGACCTGATCCATCTCGACCTCGTTCAGGGTGCCGTTCACGTACCAGGGAATGAGCCTCTGAATCGCCTCATGGGTCCGCATGTCAGGTCTCCATGAGGCGCTTCAGAAGGCGGCGGGCATGGAACATGCGGGTTTTCACGGTGTTCTCCGGGCAGCCCAGGATGTCGGCGATCTCGCGATAGGAATAGCCGAAGAAGTAAGCCAGCTCCACGGTTGCCCGTTGTTCGGGGCTGAGCCTGGCGAGGCAGGTATCGAGGTCCAGGCATCGGCTGTCCACCTCGGCGGTGGGCTCTGCGGCCTCCACCGGCACGGTGGGTGGGCCTCGACGGCTCACCGCCTTCAGCGCCGTGCGATAGGCGATGCCGAGAATCCACGTGGACACGGTGGAATCGCCGCGGAACTGCGGGGTGGATTTCCAGATCACCAGAAACACGTCGTTGATGATCTCCGAGACCAGGTCGGCATCCCGGGTCACCCGGAGGATGAACCGGCCGAGCCTCGGGTAATACGCATCGTAGAGCGTCGCCAGTGCACTCTCGTCCCCGGCGGCGATGCGCTCGAGCAGCTTCGCTTCCCGTACGCCCACCCTTCGCTCCGGTGAAGATCTCTATATGAGTGTGTTCCTCGATTCCCCGGAAAGGTTCACCGGGCACGAGAAATTTTTCGCGAATGAACCTGGAGCCGATCCCGGGGTACCCACCGGAACCGAGGCAGCGGGAGAGCCGGGATGAAAGCCGCAGCGGGCATTTTGCTGGTAGTAGCGCTGGCGGGCTGCAGCGACGACAACGGCGGCGCGCGAGCGGAGGAAGGGGACGACGTCGCGCCGCCCATGACCCCTGAGCCCGCCCCCAATGCCGAGCAGGTGGAGTTGACGCTGTCGGCCCTGGAAGTGGTGGGTGAGGGCGTGATGACCGGGAGCGGGACCGCCGATGTCAGCGTGAACCTCGACGACGGCGCCGTGACCGGAACGGTCACCCTCGCCCAGCTCGATGCGGCGGAAGTCACCCTCAGCCGAGGATTCGCCGGGGAGACGGGTCCCGAGGTCATCGCTCTGCAGCGGGACTCGGGTGAGCAATGGTCCTTTCCGGCGAATGCCACCCTGGCCCAGACGGATCTGGACGCGTTTCAGCAGGGCGGGCTGTACCTGCAGGTGACAACAGCCGATGCGCCCGACGGCGCGGTGCGCGGCCAGCTGGCGCCGGGCGACCTGCAGGTGCTGTTCACCAGCCTCGCCGGTGAGCAGGAGGTTCCTCCGCTCATCAGCGACGCCTCGGCCGAGGGCGCGGTCACCTTCGATCCCGAGACGAATCGCATCGTCGTCCACGTGAACACCACCGGGCTCGAGGACGCGGTGGAGGCGCATATCCACGACGGCACTGCGGGGGTCAACGGCCCGATCCTCACAGGCCTGGTCCAGGACCCGGAGGACGTCTCGCACTGGTCGCTGGACGACTTCGAGCTGGACGCCGACGCGCTGGAAGCCTTTGAGGTGGGCGAGCTGTACCTGAACGTGCACACGCCGGCGAATCCCGGAGGCGAGGTGCGCGGCCAGATCGCGCCCGCCGGGGTCGAAGTCATCTTCACCCGCCTCAGCGGTGATGACGTGGTACCGCCGGTGACCACCGAAGGCTCGGGAGTTGCTGCCGCCACCTTCATCGTCGACCCGCAGCAGCTGACCCTGCACGTCAATCTCCTGGAGCTCGACGACGCCGAGACGGCGGAGCTGCGCCAGGCCCCGGTGATGCAGAACGGGCCGGTGGTGGCGTCGCTGAGCCAGGATCCCGACAACCTCGGGCACTGGCTGGAGGAGGATTTGATGCTCGCCGAGGCGCAGCACCAGGCGCTGCTGAGCGAAGAGCTGTACGTGACCGTCACGACTCCGGAGTTCCCCGAGGGCGCGGTGCGGGGGCAGCTGGTGATGGACAAACCACCCGGCGAGGCGTTCACCGTGGTCGCTACCAATCCGGCCGACGGCGCCACGGTGGAGGCGCTGCCGGAACAGGTGGTGGTGAATTTCAATCGCGAACTGGAGGCGGCGAGCGCGATTCCGGCGCAGGTGAGCGTCGCCGCCAGCGGCGGTGACGGCAGCTTCGACGAGGCCAACGAGATCTCCGTGGAGGTTCTGGGCGTGAGCGTGGAGGGGGCGCGGCTCGTTGTCGAGCTCGACACGGCTGCCGCCAGCGACGACGTCTATCAGATCCTGCTGGACGGCACCAGCGGAAGCCCGCTCACCGCCACCGACGGCATCGTGATGGACGGCGATGGCGACGGCGAACCCGGCGGCGACTTCGTGGCCACCTTCACCGTGGCGTCCGGGGCGAGCGCAGCGACCCTGAGCCAGATCCAGACCGAGACGTTCACGCCGTCATGCGCGCTGAGCGGTTGTCATACCGGTTCCACCCCGCCTCAGGGGCTCGACCTTTCCGAGGGCCAGGCGTTCGCCAACCTGGTCGGCGTGCCGAGCGCCGAGGTCCCGAGCCTGAATCGCGTCGAGCCGGGGGATCCGGACGACAGCTACCTGGTGCGCAAGGTGGAAGGCACGGCGTCGGTGGGCAGCCGGATGCCGCTGGGTCGGCCAGCGCTCAGCAACGCGCAGATTCAGAACATTCGTGATTGGATCGCCGCGGGCGCCGAGAACGACTGATGATGCGGAACTCGGGCGTTTCGTTGGCCACGGCCTTGGTGCTCCTGATTGCTCTGTTCTGGGCGTTAGCGGCGTGGGCGGAGCCGTACCTGGCCGTGCGAGAGGGCCTGGCGTGCAGCGCCTGCCACGTGAACCCCACCGGCGCCGGGCTGCGGACACCGTTCGGCAACGCCTATGCCCAGCAGACCCTGCCCGACATGCCGGCATCGGAGCCCACTTGGACCGGGTCGGTGCTGGAGCGATTTGCGCTGGGCGCCAATGCCCGCTTCGCCGCCCGGCAGACCGAGCTCGACGACCGCGACGACAACCTGGAGTTCGGCGTCGACCGGGCGAGCCTGTATCTGGGCGTGGAGCTCGTGCCGCCGGTGTCGTTGTATCTGGATCAGCAGGTAGCGCCCGGCGGCTCGCTCAACCGCGAGGCGTGGGCTCGGCTCGAGGTCGGGGAGTGGTACCTGAAAGCCGGCCGGCTGTTCCTGCCACTCGGCTGGCGCCTGGAGGACGACACGGCCTTCGTGCGCCAGGTCACCGGAGTGTCCATGGAGCAGGGCGACGACGGCCTGGAGATCGGTCTGGAGCGGCCGGGCCTGTCATGGCAGCTGGCGGTGACCAACGGCAACGGCGGTGGCGCTGAGGCGGACGACGGCAAGCTGTTCTCGACCCGGGCGGCGCTGATCCGCTCCCGCTGGCAGGCCGGGCTCAGCGTCCTGCGCAACGACACGGACCGGACCGACCGCACCGTCGTCGGTGCCTTCGCGGGCCTTCGCACCGGGCCGGTGACCTGGCTCGCAGAGTACGACCACGTGGATGAGGACGCGGACGACGGCGGGCAGGAGGAGCAGGCGGTGGGACTGCTGGAAGCCAACCTCCGGCTCCAGCGCGGGCACAACCTGAAGGTCACAGCGGAAGGCCACTGGTTCGACGGCGATCGGGACGACCGTTACCGGTTCAGCGGTGTGTACGAGTACTTTCCGTGGGCATTCACCCAGGTGCGCCTGGGGGTACGGGCCCGCGACAGCGACTCCCCGGCCGCCGAGGAGAACGGCGAGGAGGCCTTCCTGCAGCTGCACGTATTCTTCTGAAAGCGGCTAGCATGGCCGGACCGCAAGCCGCCGAAGAAGACAGATGAACAACGACGATTGGTTCGACAAGTACCCGGGCCTCCTGTTCGAGAGGCTGGATCACGGGATACTCCGGATGACCATCAACCGGCCGGAGCAGAAGAACGCCACCGACGCGCCGCTGCACCGGGCGCTCAGCCGCGTCTGGCTCGATATCGACGATGACCCGGCGGTCCGGGTCGTGGTAGTCACCGGTGCGGGTGATGCGTTCTCGGCCGGCGGCGATCTCGCCTGGATCGAATCCATGGTCAACGACTACGAGGGCATGAAGATCGCGTTCAAGGAGGCCGGGGACATCGTCTACCGCATGACCTCCTGCTCGAAGATCATCCTCTCGGCCATCAACGGGGCGGCGGTGGGGGCCGGGCTGGCCGTGGCGCTGATGGCCGACATCAGCATCATCGCCGAGGACGCCCGGATCACCGACGGCCATCTGCGTCTGGGGGTGGCCGCGGGGGACCACGCGAACATCATCTGGCCGTTGCTGTGCGGCCTCGCCAAAGCCAAGTACTACCTCCTCACCTCCGACTTCATCGACGGCCGCACCGCCGACGAGATCGGCCTGGTGTCGAAGTCCGTGCCGCGGGACCGGCTGATCGAAGAAGCCATGGCGGTGGCGGAGCGCATCGCCACCGGGCCTCAGGATGCGGCGCGGTGGACCAAGCGGGCCCTCAACCTCTGGGTGCAGCAGGCTGCTCCCGCATTCGACGCCAGCCTCGGCTTCGAGATGCTCAATTTCATGGGGGTGGACGCTGCGGAGGGCGCCGCGGCGCTGCGGGAGAAACGCAAACCGCACTACCCCAGTGCCCGGAGTCCCGGCGGGGACGCCGACGGCTGAAACCGCGGGTAACGGCAGCAGTACCTTCAAAACGAGCTGGTGGGTCTGACCGATTCTGATCCTCGAGGGGAACCATGATGTGGGCATAAGGCGTGTCTTTCCACATCACGTACGGACCGCCGGCGTGTGGGTCGTCCGTTATCCCCTTCAGCAGATCGCGAGGCACTGCAATCATCAGATGTGCCCCTTCTTTAATGAAGTCTGGCGCATCTGCACCTTCGGGGTGTGCGGGATTCGAATTGCTCACACCAGCATCGCCCTGCAGCATGTAGGACATGCCGAGCTCGTTGACTGTGTAGTCCTCACCCGCACTCATAGCTGCCATCATCTCCATCCACACGAGCGTCACCCCCGCGTCATCGGTGGATGAGCGAAGTGGCTTGCATCACCCCGTCAATGAAATCTCTCTTCGAGCTTCGATTTGGCCATGCGCCACGACCATTTGACGGATCGTGCTGCTACCCGGGTGGATAGGCGCCAATCGTCGAAACTGAAGTCGTGGTGGACGTTCGGCGAGAAGAAGTCAGCAAGCTCGGCAAACATGTACCTAGGCTGTGTCACTAAGCAAAACAGGTCACGCGGGAAGAACCAGCAATACTTGACTCCGGGCCTGGGTTTGACCAAAGCGTCGATGCCCTCGCCATCCGACAACGCGCACAGCAGCGCGATCTGATCTGCGCACGCCGCCCGCGTGATATCGATGGATGCGGAGACGCGAGGGTCCATCTCGATGAACTTATAGTCCTTGCTCCCATCGTCGAACTTGAAGTCAAACTTGATCAGGCCGTGCCAATCAACAGATGTTCCGAATGCGATCGCGTAATCAATCAGCATTGGATCATCGACCGTGATGGCGGCACTGGTCACCCCACCCCAAGCTGGATACTCACGAAGCTTCTTGTGACAGCAAACGGACACTGGTTTTCCTTCGAAGAACAACGCATGAACCACGTAGCCAGCGCCGCTGACGTACTCTTGAATCATGGGGAGACAGGCGGCGCCATTTTCCAGTTCCTTAACCACGTTGAACATCGGCAGCAACTCGTCCGAGTGCGCTACCAAGCGCACGTGCGACGACGCGGTCCCACGCTCACCCTTGACCACAACTGGATACGTCAGCGTGCGTTTGAGTTCCTCGACCTCCTCCATGTTCACGGGAATCACGGTGCGAGGAATGGGCAGACCGATCCTCTCTGCATGTCTGTAGGCAGCGGCCTTACTGAAAGCTACTTCGAGGACCCTCGGACCCGGTATGAAGCAATCGACCTGTTGCGAGACTCGCTCGAAGTTCTTATAGATGTATTCGGCTTGGAGGTCGCTACAGAACAGCAGCAGGTCGAAACTGTGCCTCGAGAGCAAGTCGACCAACGTGGTGATCATCGATTTCTCTTCTCGGTAGTCGTCGGCCGGGACAGGATGGGCTGCCGCGCAATACTTGGAGCTAAACCATAACGATCGCTCTGCACCCATCATATGGACCACGTGGCCCTTGCGGCTCAACGAACGCATCGCGTGGTAGGCGCTAGAGTTTCCCGAGTCGAGAATCAGAACGCGCATTCGATCTCTCCTACTCCGCCCGGAGCCAGAAAAGCGGATCGATCCGGCACCGTACCAGGCTGGAGGGCCAGTATTGCTCGATAGGCACGGGCATTGCACAGCAACTGGTCAATCCCGCGAAGACGCAACTTCCCAACGACAACATGGCAGAAGCGTCTCACGAAGAATGCCGGCTCCAGAGGATATCCCGGACTGGAGCACATCTCGGGACTTCCGTAGTGACAGGTTCACGCCGGGCATGGATAGTGCGTTGCCAATAGCCTCAACAACGGTGCGAGCGGTCGAGCGAGGACGCGGAGATGACGGAACATCATGAGACGACTACAGAACATCCCCCTGTTGACGAAGGGACCTATGAAGCCACCCAGCCCCACCTGAAAGCGGCGTTGGAGTACACGATCGCCATGGGGCGCTCGGTTCGCGACTGGGGCGAGTTCTGCCTCGAGAAGTTCGGGAGCACCATCTTGCCCTACCTCAAGCGCTTTCTGCTCGACGTCCGCGAGCAGCGTGTCAGGATCGACGGCCTTGGCGATGGGGCGAGGAACGCCCTCTTCGGCACTGCGCTGACCGCGGACGAACGCGAGCGATGGGTGCAGGAGCGAGCCTACTTTCGCGCCGAGCAGCGCGGGTTCACCGGCGGCTCGGCCGAGGAGGACTGGATCGAGTCGGAGCGGGAGGTGGATCGCTGGATCGCCCAGCAGATGGGAGTCGTCGGACGGGGACGTGAAGCGGTGCTCTCGCTCGGCGAGTTGGCGCACAAGGGGTTCGATGGCATGAGGGATATGCTGACCCACTGGATGGAGCAGCGCACCTCCGCCGAACGCAGGCAGGCGGATTGACAGACGCGCGTGGACCAGATGTCCCCAGGATTCATAGAGCGAGATCGGAGCGCTCCCAAGGCAGGTCCAGATCATTGCGGCCCACGTGACCAAAACTCGCCAGCGGCTCGAAGAAGCCCCTTTCGCTCGAGGACGCCCGTTCCCGGAGCGCGAACCGCGCCTCGATTGCATCAGGGCGCAAATCGAGGCAGTCGCGCAAGCGTGCGCCTATCTGGGCATCGCCGAGCCTGCCGCTGCCGAACGTGTCCACCTCCACGCTGGCAGGCTCCGCGCGACCGGCGCTGTAGCAAAGCTGAACCTCGCACTCCCCGGCCAGCCCGGCAGCTACTACGTTTTTGGCCGCGTGACGCGCGGCATAGGTGGCAACCCGGTCGATGCGGCCCGGATCCTTACCCGACAGCGCAGAGCTCGGCTGGTGGCTGAAATCCCCGTACGTGTCCACCCCGAGCTTGCGGCCGGTTACCCCGGCGTGCCGCGCCGGTCCGCCGGCGACCATGGCACCTTCCGGATTGACGAGAAGGCGCGGAGACGTGCTGATCGAAGGCGGCAGGCCGTCCAGCGCCGGGGCGATCAGGCTTTCGCGCAGACCTTCTGCCAGCTCCAGACCGGATGCATCCTCGTCCTGAACGCCCAGCAGGAACGTGATCGCCTCCACGGCCACGGCGCGGCGCTCGACATAACGCACCATCACCTGCACCTGGGCGTCGGGATGCAGCTCGTATGCGAAGCCCGCCTGCTGCCTTTCCATCTGCGATTGAAGACTGCGCGCCAGGCGGTGTGCCAGGAAGATGGGCAGCGGCAGAAACGTCTCGGTGGCGTCGGTGGCATATCCGAACGTCGTGACGTTGTGGCTTGAGACCGAGGCGCCGGATCGACTGCCCGAGCGTTGCGGCAGCCGGTTCAAGCTGGTCATCACGGGCACCGAAGCCGCGTCGAGCTCACCAGGCTCGTATCCGGTTGCGGCAATCACGCGCCGCGCAACGTCGGCGATGTCGACCTGCACGTCGCTCGAGGTGTGGCATGCGCAGAACAGCAACCCTGCGGAAATCGCGCATTCCACCTCGAGCCGGACGTCCCGGTCGACGCGCAGGAACTGGTCGACAATGGCGTCGCTGATCCGGTCGCACAGCTTGTCAGGATGGCCGCCGGTTACCGATACCGAGGTGATACTGAAGTTTCTCATGATGCAGCTTCGATGGAGAGGGCCGGTGGACCTCGCTCAGCCAGCTCGAGCTCGGCATCGCGCGCCAGCAGCCATTGGTTGAGGGCGAAAGACGTGAGGCACGCACCGCCGGCCACCACCATGTCGAGGGGACCCAGCGGCCCTATACCGAGCAGCCGGCGCATGGGAGGCACCACGAATGGCACCACCTGCAGCGCCGCCGACAGCCCCAGCGCGCCCACCAGCGTCCTGTTTTCGCCGAGAGGGGCGGCCGCCATGGTGTGAAAGCGGTCGGTGCGACACGTCAGCGTGTGCATGAGCTGGGCGCTGACCATGGCGAGGAACGTGACCCCACGGGTGACGGGACCCGGCCCGTAGCGGAGCAGTCCATACCCATGCGCTGCCAGAGTGCTGGCACCGATGATGCCTGCCTCGGCCGCCAGCCGTTTATAGTAGGAGTTGTCGACGAGCGGTTCGTTCCTGGGCCGTGGAGGCTGATTCATCACGTCCGGTGCCGGCGGCTCGAGGGCGAGCCCGAGGCTGGGAAAGACGTCGGTGACCAGATTGATCCACAAGAGCTCCATCGGCGATTCGACTTCCGCGGGTCCGCCCAGAATCTCCGCGAACACGACGAATATCTCGCTCAGATTCGTGGCCAGCAGGAAATGAACCGACTTGCGGATATTGGACAGTATTGTGCGGCCCTCGCGCACGCCTTGAATCAGGTGATTCAGGTCGTCGTCCTCGATGACCACGTCGGCCACGTCCCTGGCAATGCGAGCGCCGTCGCGCCCCATGGCAATCCCGACATCCGCGGCTTTCAACGCCGGTCCGTCGTTGATGCCGTCGCCGGTCATGGCCACCGCCTGTCCTGCATGCTGTAACGCCTGGACGATCTTCAGCTTTTCGGCCGGAGTGACACGCGCGAACACGTGGGTCTTCGCCGCGAGCGCGCTGAGCATGGAAGGGTCCATGTGCTCGAGGTCCAGCGTATCCAGGATCTTCAGCGGCTCGCCAGCCGAGAGGTCCAGCGCTTCGGCCACTTTCACGGCGGTGGGCGCCTGATCGCCAGTGATCATCACGGTGCGCATGCCGGCCCGCTGCAGGCGTCTGATGGCTTCGCGCGCGCCGGCTCGAATGGGGTCGCTCATCGCCAGGTGGCCGCACCACACCAAGGGGACCTCCCCCGGTCGCAGCGAATCGCTTTCCCGGCTGTAGGCGAGCCCCAGGACCCGCAGGCCCTCGGCCGCCAGCAGCTCGTTGTTGCGATGAATCGCCTGCCGCAGATCCTCGCTGAGCGCCCGCACCGCGCCGTCCTGGCGGATGCTCCGGCACAGGCCGAGCACTTCACCGGGCCGTCCCTTGACGACCAGCAGGGGCCCCTCGGAGGAACGATAGGCCACCATGACGAAGTTACTGCGATCGTCCCGCAGACGGGATCCGGTCCGCCGGAAATCCGCGGCCAGCGCCTGCAGGTCGACATCCGCGCGCACGGCAAAATCCACAACGGCGCGCTCAGTGCCGGACAGGCGGGTCACGAACTCCCCTTCCTCATCGCCGATGGGGGTTTCCCCGGCCAGCACGGCGAGTTCTGCCATATGTCGCAGGCGCGCTGCCGGTGGGCCGCCATCGGTGTGTTCCTCGAGCGAAAAGCTCGTACCCTCGAGGCTCACGGCCGTCACCTTCATGCGGTTTTCGGTCAGGGTTCCGGTCTTGTCCAGACACAGCGTCTGAACGGACCCCAGACCTTCCACGGCCTCCAGCCGCCTGACCAGGAGCTGCTGGCGGCGCATCCGCCGCAAACCGAGAGCCAGGGTAGACGTGGTCACCGCAGGAAGCCCCTCCGGCACGGCGGCCACGGCCAGTGCAATGGCACTCTTGAGAATCCTCAGAACCGGGTGGCCGCGCAGTACGCCGAGGCCGAAGGCGATACCGCAGACGGCCAGGGCGCCCAGGGCAAGATCGCGGCTGAGCCGGTTCAGATCACCCTCGATGGGCGTCGTCGGCGACACCGCCGCACCGGCGAGACGCTGGATCCGCCCGATTGCGGTGTCGTCACCGGTAGCCACGACCACACCGCGCCCGCTACCGCCGGCTACCGTGGTGCCCATGAAGACCAGATTGCGGCGCTCTGCGAGTCGTGTGGACAGGTCCAGCACGGCTTCGGCGTCTTTGAGCTGGGGCACGCTCTCTCCGGTGAGCAACGATTCGTTCACCGACAGCCGCTCGCTCTCGATCAAGCGCGCGTCCGCAGGCACCGGGTCGCCCCGGCGCACAACCACCACGTCTCCCGGCACCAGCCACTTGGCCGCCAGGCGTTGCTCCCGGCCGTCCCGGAGCACGGTCGCCTCCAGGATATCGGCACGCACCAGGCGCCCGATGATGCGCTGGGCGCCGGACTCGGTGAAATAGCCGATGCCGGCATTGGCGAGCACCACGCCGGCGGTTACAGCGGCCTCGAGATAGGACCGCGTCGCCACGGACACGCCTACGGAGCCACCCAGCAGGGCGACCGGCAGACTCAAGAACTGCTCGAGCAGCAACGCCAGCTCGCTGCGCGGTTTCGGGGGAATCAGCTCGTTGCGTCCCGCACGGCGCAGTCGCGCTTGCACATCACCGGAGGCGAGCCCGCGTGTCGCGTCACAATCCAGCCTTTCCAGAGCGGCCCCGGCGGTGGAGGTATGCCAGCCGCCATTCACGTCCCGTAAGACCGGGTGTCTTTCGGCTGCCTCGGTGGCCGGGTCGTGGGCTTCTGCGGCACCCTGCTCCAGATGCGACCGCGCCTCGGCAACCAGGCCGAGAACCTCCTGCGCCGACAAATCGGGCCGGTGCTCCAGCAGGACGTTACCGGTTCGGGCGTCCGCCTTGCTCGCCGACACCGGCGGCAGAACCCGGAGTGCTTGGTCCAGCGACCGGGCCATGACAGGGTTCCGGAACAGGCCCGGAATGGCAACTCGTGTACGGCCCTTCACCCGGTCGTGAACGATTCGCGCAGCGGACGGCATGGTCGACAACACCTGCACTCACGAAGTGCGCCCAATGGCCTCGATCATCGGCAAGACACGCGGACCGTTCAAGGTGGGATGTACGTAATCGCTAAATGGCACGCGGCATGCTTGGCACTGTCTCAGCCGTTCATGTCTGAGCGAAGGAGATCAATGATATGGTGGGGCCCCATGACGTATTCAAGCTCGCACTGGGGGTTGGGATCGGTGTCGGCATCGGCGTACTGCTCAGCGCCGGGAAGACCTTGCCGCCGCTCCGGGACCAGTTGCGGCCGCTGGCGAAGACCGCCGCCAAGTCTGCAATGGTCCTTTCGGAGCGCGGCCGTGAGCTGATGGCGGAGCTGGGCGAGGTGCTGGAGGACGCTGCCGCCGAAGCGCACGCCGAACTCGAGACGGAACGACACGAAGCCCCGGGCCCCACTGGACCAGCGCCGGTTCCGGGCGAGGCCGACTCCTCGTCCACGCGGATGGGGCTCGTGGATGGCGGTTGACGAAACACCCACCGGAGTCAGCATCACCGCCCGCATCGTGCACCACACGGCAACACGCACCCGCTTCCGTATCGACGGCGGACGCGGTGACGGCGCTCGTCTCGCATCTATCGCGCAGGGCCTCGAGACGTTGCCGGAAGTGGAACGGGTGGTCGGCAACCCGCTCACAGGCAGCCTGCTGGTGCATCACTCCCCCCACCTCGACAGCCATGCGCTGTCCGCCTTTGCCGAGCGACAGGGTTACTTCCTGCCGCAGGTTGATGCGCCCCGGGGGACGCCGATTCAGGAGCTACGCAAGCTCTACCGTCAGGTCGAGCAGGATGCGGTGCGCGCCAGCGGCGGCCGGCTGGACATCGAGTCCGTCACGCTGGCGATACTGGCAGCGTTCGCTGTCGCCGGCATCATGCGGGGAAACATCGCATTCCCCGCCGGCACCGCTTTGTGGTACGCGATGGACCTGATCCGGGTGCGGTCCGCGGAAGAGCCTCCCGATCCGGGAGGAGGTGGCAGCGGGGCAAACGAGGGGTGAGCGCCAGGTCGACGCCCCAGCGCACCGGTACCCGGATTCAAGCCCCTTGTCATTGAGGTGTAACGCTCATGCAGTTTAATCTGGCTCGTCCAAGCCAGGGAAGCGGCCTCAGTGGACCTCTACATGTACATGCACCACGTTACCGGCAGGTTGCGAGTCAAGTGTCCGGCGCTGAAGCAGAATGCATCCGCCGCAGCCGACGTCGTGCGTGCCCTGAAAGCTATGCCGGGCGTCGAACGCTGCACCGTCAATCCCGTCACCGGCAGCGTCCTCTGCCACTACGACCATTCGGTCACCAGCGCCGAGGCGGTCATCGAGCACCTGCGGGGGCTCCTTCCTGCGCCGCAGGCTGCCGCCCGCCCCGGACCGTCCCTCGACTTTTCCGTTCCATACCCGAACGGGCTGGCGGGACAGAGACTAGGGGAAAGGGTGCTCTCCTACCTGCTGGAGCACGCTATGGAGCGGGCGCTGGTGCTGCTGGTGCGCGCCATCATCTGACCCGCTACGGCGAAGCGCGTTCTTTGGTCGCCTCGTTGATGATCAGGGGCGCGAGCGCCCCGGCCAGCACCGCCGCCAGGTCCACGATCCCCAGTGGTGAGAGGCCGAGCAGCCGCCGCAACGGCCCTACGGCGACCGCAAGTCCCTGCAACGCCAGCGAACCGCCAACAGCCGCATCCACGTAGCGGTTGTGAGACTTGGCGCCTCCGAAAAGCCGCTGGTCCGAGCGACAGCTCCAGGTGTGCAGCAACTGCCCCAGCACCAGGGTCAAAAACGCGTGGCTGCCGGCCCTGGGCCCGGTTCCGTAGCGGCTCAAGCCGTACAGATAGCTTGCCATGGCGCCAGCCGAGATGGTGGAAGACTGGAATGCGAGTCGGCGAAAGTCCTTCCCACCGATGATGGCTTCAGCCCGATCGCGCGGCGGCTGGTCCAGCGTGTGCGGCTCCGGGGGCTCCATAGCCAGTGCCAGGCCGGGAAATACGTCCGTCAGGAGATTGATCCACAAGAGCTGCATCGCCGACAGCGGCTGGCCGAGGTTGAACACCACCGCTGCCAGCATGACCTCGATCTCGGAAAGATTGGTCGACAGCAGATAGCGGATGCTCTTGCGGATGTTGCCGTATATGGTACGGCCCTGCTCCACCGAGAACACCAGGGTCGCCAGGTTGTCGTCCTCGAGCACCACATCAGCGGCGAGCCGGGCCGTCTCCGTGCCGTTCTTCCCGAGCGCGATGCCGATGTCGGCGGCTTTCAACGCCGGGCCGTCGTTGACGCCGTCACCGGTCATCGCCACGACCCGGCCAGCCCGCTGAAACGCCCGCACGATGGCCGACTTCTGGCCCGGCGCCACCCGTGCAAAGGCATGGATTCGGTCCACGTCGTCGATCCCTTTGGCGAGGTCCCGAGCATCCACCACCCGCAGCGGCGCCCCACCGCTCAGGTCCAAGCTCTGCGCGATGGCGTGCGCGGTGGGGCCCTGATCGCCAGTGATCATCACCGTCTGGATGCCGGCCCGATGCAGGCGCGCAATCACGTCGCGGGCATCCCGGCGTACCGGATCTGTCAGTCCCACCAGGCCCAGCCAGATGAGCGACGGTGACGGGGCACTGCCGGGGTCAGCACCTCCACAGGCCACGGCCAGCACACGCAGAGCCTTGCCGGCCATTCCCCGGTTCTGGCGCTGAAGGCGCTGCCGCCAGGCGTCGTCCAGGGGCCGGATCCGACCGTTCGTCGCGACCGCATCACACAGCGCCAGAACGTGGTCCGGGCTGCCTTTGACGGACGTCAGGGTAACGCCGCCCGCCTGGTGGTGGGTGACCAGATAGGGCCGACCGTCTGCCCGGTGCTCGATGTCGATGAGGCGGTAACGGCGCCGAATCTCCACCGGATCGTCGCCAAGCCACCGCACGAGGTCGGCCAGGGCCGACTCCGTAGGTGACAGCAAGGTGCGCTGGGTCGAGCTGGCGTGACCGTTGTGCCCGTTCTCGACACACAGCGCCAGGGTGCGCCCGAGCAGCCAGAAGTGGCCGGCCTCGGCGGGCTCGGCACCCCGGCCCCCCGACGGGTCCTCGAGGTCGAATCGACGGTCCGCGGTCAACACCTCCACGGCCTGCAGGCGGTTCTCGGTCAAGGTGCCGGTCTTGTCCAGGCAGATCACCTGGCATGCGCCGAGGGTTTCCACGGCATTGAGGCTGCGCACCTGCGCGCGTTGAGTGCGCATCTGCCGGACACCGATGGCGAGGGTGGTGGTGGCAACGGTGGGTAGGCCTTCCGGCAGCGCTGCCACAGCGAGCGACACGGCGCGGTTCAACGTTCCCACGAGGCCATAGCCCCGCAGCCAGCCGAGTAGAAAAATGCCGGTGCATACCGCGCTGCTCAGCCACACGAGCTGCGTGCCCACCCGATCGAGCTGCTGCTGCATGGGTGTGGCCGGTGGCCGCGAGCTGTCCATCAGCTCGTGGACCTGGCCGACCTCCGTGGCCGCACCCGTGGCGACCACGATCCCGGCCCCACTCCCGGCGGTGATCAGGGTATCGCGGTAGAGCATGTTGCTGCGGTCGGCTAGCGGCAGGGGCTCATCGAGCGCAGCGACGCCTTTCGATACCATCATGCTCTCGCCGGTCAGCAGTGACTCGTTCACCGCCAGGGCCTCGGCATTCAGCACCCGAAGGTCTGCCGGAACCACGTCACCCTCCTGCAGCAGCACGAGATCACCCGGCACCAGCACCTCGGCGGGAACCTCTCGCCGGACGTGCTCCCGCACCACCCGGGCGGTTCGAGGCCCCGACCGGTCCAGGTTCCCGATGATGCGCTCCGAACGTCGCTCGGTGACGAACCCGATGACGGCGTTGATGGCCACCACGGCGCCGATCGCCAGCGCGTCCGCGACACCACCCGTGAGCACCGACAGTACAGCCGCGCCCCCGAGCATGGCGACCGGGGCCGATTTGAGCTGCTCGAGAAAGAGCTCCAGGTCCGAGCGCGCCTCGGCCCGAGGCAACTCGTTCAGGCCGTGCTCGGCCAAGCGCTGCGCGGCGGCCCCATCCGTGAGACCGTGTTGGGGATGGGTCGCCAGACCGCGGCAGACGGCCTCGGGGGACTGCTGGCACCAATCGTTCCCCTGGGCCCGCAGCACAGCGGGTTGTGAAACTTCGTCCCGGGCACTCGGTCTGCCCTCCAGGCGCTCCGGTGCCTGTGCGGGATTCACGAGTCGATCGAGCTCGGCCTCGAGAATCTCTCGGACCGCGTCGAGAGAATGCTCGGGATCGAACCGGATCAGCACCGTGCCGGTGAGGGGATTGCCACGCGCGTGTCTGATGCAGCCGTGGCGCCTCAGGCGGTGCTCCAGCACCGGTACCTTCTGCCGGGCATGGTAGAGCCGCGCCCTGCATACGAACCGAACGCGTCCGGCCACGGCGCAATGCCGCACCTCGAGTTCACCCGGGCTGACTGCCTCGCTCAGGCCCTGGCCCGTCAATCGCTGGCGACGTGTTCCGCGGCCAGCTCCTCACGGGCTTCTGCAACCAGATCGCCCCAGCGCTCGCCGGTGTCCGCTGCCACCTCGCGGGCCTTCCGCGCCACGATGTAGCTCCCCTTGATCAGCTCCTTGGCCACCGGACGCAGCGCCCGGCCCACTACCGGAGCCAGCACCAAGCCACCCACGACCATGGCGGCACCGGTCAACCCGCCTTCCTCGAAGATCATCTCGCCGATGTCAGATAATCCAGCCATGTCTTCCTCCTTGGCCGCCCGACCGTCATACGCTGTCGATCAAATGCTGAATCTGCGCGACACTGGGGACCTTGCTCACGATGTCTTCCCGCTCGTTGACCTCCACGAGCTTCTTGTGCAGGGTCGCTGCCTTCCGCCGGGCCAGGCTGCGGGTCGAGCGGACCCCGGCACTGCGCAACAGCCTGGCCATATCGGGCCCGGCAGCGTCCTTCAAGCGCTCATCGTCCTCCTGCGCCGTCTTGGCGGCTTCCTCCTCCTCTGCCTCGGCCTGCGATTCCGCGGCAGCTTCCGCCATCAATCCACCCCACTGCCGGCGCTGCTCGACCGCCAGCGACTGCACGGCGTGCCCCGTCCGCAGGCCGAGCTTGATTCCCTCCTTCAACAGGGTCCTGACCACCGGCAGCCGCGTCGGCGCCGTCGCCACGAACCCGGCCACCGATCCGAGTCCTTCGACGACCGGTGCAAGGAGGGCCGACGATGTCGCGTGCCTCGCAGGTGTCGTCTCGGTCTTTGCTTGCTGCATCGAACTGCTCCCGTCCTCTGGATCGCCGATCTGGGTGCATAAAATGTGCCGGGGCTGACCGATGATTGCGGCACTCGGTCTTCTTCACGGCGATGTTCACGGCGTGCGAGAACTCTGGTCCGCCGACCGGGATATTTCTCGCTTCACGGATTTGACGGTGGTCAACCCGTTGCTGAAGGCTTGAAGTCCGAGTCGGACAGGCGGATTCTCATCGAGTTTTTTGGACCTCATCGGGGTTTGAACAGATGTTTTTATCCAATTCTGACGGCGGAGAGGGAGGGATAACCGCCGCCGCTGCGCGGTGACGTTCTCTCCGGCTCCCGGCGCTTCGCGCCGGCCGCCTCCGAGTCGAACCTAGAGGGGCCCGACTCGCCAACCCCCTTCGGGGCGCAGCCGCAAGCGGCGGCGTCCAAATATGCCCGCCGGCCCGGCTGGGCAAGGCGAAGCCGGGCGGGGGCCGGCGAAGTGGCCGCCGGTGTTCACAACCGCCCCTCCAGCACGATCCGCACGGACATCCCCTCGCGCCGCTGCTCCGTCTCGATCTCGTCCGGCGCCACCCCGGGGGCGCGCCGCTCGAACAGTGCCCGCCGTCGCCGCTCGCGCGCATCGAGCAGGTTGTCGAGCTCCACCCGTGCGCGCAGGCCCCACGGCAGCCGCTTCTCCAGGAAGGCCTCGACGATCAGAGCTTCGGTCTTGCGCTGCACCTCCTGGTCGTCGAACTCGAACCGGGCACCCGCGTATTCCACAGCGATCCCGTAGGCCGCCTGCCAGCCCGCAAGGTCATGGCGGAACTCCAGCGTCACCACGTCCTCCGGCAACTCGCCGAACGGCCGGCGCTCGCCGGTGAACGGGTCGCGCAAGCGCGACTCGGTGTGTTGCCAGGCGGCTTCCAGCACGGCGCCGGCGATGCCGGCCGCGTCCAGCGCCAGCGCCACCTCGGCGATGAAGTCGTAACGGCGGCCGCGGTCGACGTTCCCCGGCCGGGGACCGCCGCACCCCGGTATCCGGTCGACGACGTGGCGGACGTGGTGGTGGAACAGCCGCAGCCCGACCCGACCCAGTTCGTCGCGCAATTGCCGCTCGAGGCCCCCCCGAAGCTCCCAGGCCCGCACCGGCTCGAGATCGGGATTGCCGGCCTCCACCTCATCGTCGTCGCTGTTGAACGACGCGGCGAAGTCCTCAAAGTCGAGCTGGCCGACCGTGCGCTCGATGCCGAGGTCCAGGCGGGTGACCGGCGACAGCCGGTAGCGGAGCTCGGCCCGCGGCCGCAGGTAGCGGTCGCGGCGCGCCTGCCGCACGTCGCTGCCCCGCTGCTTGAGCCGGCTCTGCTCCGCCGCAAGCCCGGTCTCCAGCTCGAGCCACCGTGAGAGCGACCACTGCCGGGTCACGAACGGCTAGACCCGCAGCTCGCGAATGGTCTGATCGGCGTTGAAGACCTCGCGCGGCACGAGCATGCCGTCTTCCAGCTCCCGGACTTCGAGGGCGGTGTCGAGGGTATTGCGCGCGACCTGCACACCGGCCGAGATCCAGCCGCCGTTCGCCAGCGGGTGGTGCCGCCGGACGTGCAGGCGAAGTACACGTCGCCGTTGCCGAACAGCAGCGGGTGCTTGTAGCGTCGGCTTCATCCGGACGGCCTTCGTGGAGCGACGGGCGATAGCATGCTCGAGCTGTTCGTCGAGTCCACCGACCGCCGGCTGCTCGACAAGGCGGACAACCTCACCGTCAGCCCGTGGGGCGATCTGATCGTGTGCGAGGATGGCGGCACCCCGTGCTCGCTGGTGGGCATCACGCCCGCGGGCGGCCTGTACCGCTTCACCGAGAATGCCTATACGACTTCCGAGCTGGCCGGCGCGTGCTTTGCGCCGAACGGGCGCACCCTGTTCGTGAACATCCAGAAGCGCGGCATCACGCTGGCGATCGAGGGGCCGTTTCCGGCCTGAGCGCGATGGCCCCGCCGCGAATCACGAAGCCCGCCAGACTCGACGCCCGCCAGAAGAGCGGGCGAAAGGACCGCCACCAGGCCGGGACCCTTCGGTCCGCGATGTCAGCGTCCCGCAACCTCTGCACCTGCTGCAGGAGTCGGTTGAAGGTCTGCTGCTCCCTGGTCAGCGGCGCCCGGCCCCGGGCGACGATGCGCAGATCGCGCGCCGTGGAGATGGCGGGCGCGCATTGAACAGATCGGGCCGACGACGTGGGGGCATGGCCCCCCGGTCAATGGAGCTCGCGGCCATGATACCGAAGTCCGCCGGGTTGAAGGTTACGCTGCCCATTCCACATCCATCCGCTCGAAAAGATCTCCCGCCATGACCAGCCAAGGCGAAAAGCGCCTCGCCGACGCGGGCCTCACCCTGCCGCAGCCCAACCCGCCGGTGGCGAGCTAGGTGCCCTTGCTACGGGTCCGCCGACGAGACGCTGGCGGACAACACGGACAACGTGGAGCGGAGACTGGACCACTTGACGGGACACAGGCCGCTCGTTTCGGCGAAAAACATGTCCGAAGTCGTGCCTAACTGGAGCCCAAACTACTTCTAAGGTTAGACACGATGGACATCTAAGCTATTGATTTATTGGCGGAGAGGGAGGGATTGACTCGGCGCGGGAGACCGCGCCTCGCCCCTTCGGGGCGCCGCCGCAAGCGGCGGCGTCCAAATCCGCTCCGCGGATTTGTCGAACCCTCGATGTTTGCTTGTATGTCAATGACTCACGACGCCATCGTGTCCAGATCATGTCGATTGTTGGGTCGTAACCCCGGTAGTGTCCCAACAGATCCGTGAACCGGAAGCTGCGAGACAAACCAGGAGACGCATAACAACACGATGACAGAGGCAGGACAGGATGGCGTTACTCGAGCTTGCCGAGAAGCACGCGGATGGAGATTTTCTTCGAGAGCTTGGGCAGCGGCTGATGGCGCTGGAGGCCCACACACTGTGGCGCCGAGCCGCACGAGCGCAGCGAGGCCGGAGTGAACCAGCGCAATGACCATGGAGCTAAAGATCCCGAAGCTGCGTCACGGAAGCTACTACGCGGCGTTCTTGAGTCCGCGCAAGGTCTCGGAGCCTGTACCCGTTCGCCTACTCCGAACTTCTAGTCGTCGACATCACCGCTGTTTCGGGTCAGCTCGACCTCTCGGTGCGCCACAACTGCGACGCCCCGCCCTGTTCGACTGGATCGATGAAGGTGAACATCTCCACACCAGGGCACCCAATCTCACTCAGGCCAGAAATGTCCAGGTGCCAGATCCCCATCCGGCAGTTCCTTCCAGCAGGCTTGACTGGACCGCCTAGAGTCGGAGACGTTTGACAGCCCCGGCCACTATTGTCACTATGAATGCCACTACCTGCGCAGCGTGCCAGCAGATGACCACAGCCACCGCAGACGGACGCCACCGGCGCAGCCAGGAAAGCCACCAGCGCATCATAGACGCCATCCTGGAGCTGGTGACCGAGGGCGTACTAGAGCCGACGGCCGAGCAGGTGTCCGACCGCGCCGGTCTCGCAATGCGCACCGTCTTCCGGCACTTCAAGGACATGGACAGCCTGTACCGGGAGATCTCCCGGCGCATGTATGCCCGGGTTCAGGCCGTCTTCGAAGACGGTATCGATGCGGACACCTGGCAGGCAACGCTGCACAATTTCATCGATCGCCGCGCCCGTGTCTACGAGGAGTTGATGCCCATACGGGTATCCGCGGACGCCATGCGGCACCGGTCGGCATTCCTGCAGAAAGATCATCGCCGCTTCATCGACCTGGCCAGGGACGTGCTACGCCGTGTTCTGCCCGACGAGGTAGCGAAGCACAAGGTGTGCTTCGAGGCGCTGGACGCCTTGTTCAGCTTCGAGATGTGGATCCGCCTGCGGCGGGATCAGCAGCTGTCTGCGGCCGCCGCCCGCCGGCTGGTGCACGATGGTGCGGACGCGCTGCTGGCCGCGGCGCACAACGGCAACACGAACTGACCCGGACGACAGCAAGGAGACCGACCCATGGCCGATCTGGTGGTTTACGGTGCCCCGCTGTCACCTTTCGTCTGTCCAACATGAGCCCGTCATGACCGACTTCATCCGCACCCCCGACGACAACTTCGCCGATCTGGCCGACTTTCCCTACCGGCCTCACTATCACGCCTGGCAGGACCTGCGGATGCACTACGTGGACGAGGGTCCCCGGGACGCGCCGGTGATGCTGCTGCTCCACGGCATGCCCAGCTGGGCCTACCTCTATCGCGACATGATTCCGCCGCTCCTGGATGCCGGCTACCGCTGCATCGCCCCGGACCACATGGGCTTCGGCCGCTCCGACAAGCCCAGCGACATCCACTGGTACACCATCGCCCGCCACACCGAGATCCTCACCAGCCTGATCACCGCTCTGGATCTCCAGCGCGTCACCGCGGTGTGCCAGGACTGGGGCGGGCCCACCGGTCTGGCCCAGGCGGTGATGATGCCGGAGCGCTTCGACCGGCTGGTGATCATGAACACCTGGCTGCACCACCCCGAGTTCGAGTACACCGACGCCATCCGCAACTGGTTCACGAACTGGCACGAAGGCGGCCTGTTCCACCGGCCGTGTCCGGACGTCGCGCTGCTGTTGTTGCTGTCCGGCGGACTCGCCGGGCGCGACGTGGTGTTTCCGGCGCTCACCCAGGGCCAGCCGCCGGCGCTCGAGGGCAAAGCGGCCGAGGTGTACCGCGGATTCTCCGCACCGTACCGCGGCCTGCCGGACGAGGCGTTCAACGGCTACCGCCGTTTTCCGCTGTCGATCCCCGCTAACAGCTACGACAATGGCAACGGCGCCGCCCAGACCCACCATTACCGCCAGCTCCTGCAATGGTCCAAGCCCGCGCACTTCGTGTGGGGCTGCGCGGACGACGTGTTCACCGAAGCCTGGGGCCGAACCTGGGCCGAACGCATGAACGCGACCTTCGATCCCATCGCCGATGCAGGTCACTTCCTGCAGAGTAGCCACGGCCGGCAGGTGTGCGAGGCCATCCTCGCGCGCATTGCCGCACCGCATAAAGGAGCAACCCACGATGACTGAACCCGTCGACGTCTACTGGTCGTTCCGCAGCCCGTACTCCTACCTCGTGACCCCGGATCTGTTGCGCCTGCGCGAGGACTACGACGTGGACGTGCGCATGCGCATCGTCTATCCCATCGCCATCCGCGACCCATCCCTCGTCTTCGACCCGGCAAACCGCAACAAGTCCCGCTACATCGTGCTCGACTCGCGCCGGC
>JAWLGU010000001.1:34155-38847 GCA_041690675.1 Pseudomonadales bacterium
CGCGCCGGCCTGGACCTCGCGGAACTGGATGCTGCCATCGAGGGCGGCGACCAGCTGGAGGAGGTGGAACGCAATCAACAGGCACTAACCGAGGCAGGTCACTGGGGGGTGCCGACCATGGTCGTGCGGGGTGAGCCCTTCTTCGGCCAGGATCGCATCGACACCCTGCGCTGGCGGCTGGACCAGTACGGACTGAAACGGGGCTGAGGTCGGAGCGATTCCACGCGCCTCCACCAACGGAGAGAAGTCGATGCAGCGAATACTGATCGCCTTGGTTGCCGCCGTCGCCGTCATCGGCGGGCTCGGCTACTTCACCGTCATGCATACGGCCGCAGGCCAGGATTTCCTGCTGTCGCGCGCGGTGAGCATGCAGGCCGGAGGCGGCGAGCCGCCCCCCGATGGACTTCGCGTGCTCGTCTGCGGCAGCGCCGCGCCGCTGCCGACCCAGGGGCGCGAGCAGGGTTGTCTGGCCGTGCTGACACCCGACCACTACTTCATCGTCGATGCCGGCGCCGGGTCGGCCAACACGATCGGGCTGGCGGGCTTGCCGGGTGAGCGGCTGAACGGCGTCCTGCTGACTCATTATCACTCCGATCACATTGCCGCGATCCCGACGATCAACCTCACCTCGTGGGTCGCCGGCCGCCAGGGGCCGCTGGAGGTGCACGGACCACCCGGCGTCGAGCGCATCGTCGACGGCTTCAACGAGGCCTATGCGCAGGACCGCCAGTACCGGACGGCCCACCACGGTGAAGACTTCATGCCCATCGAGTACGGGGTGCTCGAAGCGGTGGAGCAGCCCGTCGAATCGGTACGCCAGCTCGGCGAGCTGACCATCACATCCTTCGCGGTGGATCACTCGCCGATCGATCCCGCGGTGGGTTACCGCTTCGACTACAAGGGCCGATCCGTGGTGATCACGGGCGATACCGTCGTGACCGACCGGCTGCGTGAGGCGGTGGACGGCGTCGATCTGCTGTTCTCGGATGCGCTGTCTATGCCCATCGTTCAGACCCTGCAGGAGGCGGCGGCTGCACGTGGCCAGCAACGCCTGGCCAAGGTGCTGTTCGACATTCAGGACTACCATGCGTCGGTGGCCGACGTCGCCGAACTCACCCGCACGAGCGGTGTCGGGATGACCGCTCTCTACCACATGGTACCGGGGCCCGGAAATGCGCTCATGGAGAACATCTTCGAGCGCGAGATCGAGGACAACATGCTGCTTACGCGCGAGGGTATGTGGTTCACGCTCCCCGTCGGCAACGACGACATCCTCATCGAATAGCGTCGCCATGAAGCCGGATCGACAGTGGAGGCAACCGTGAGATACATCGGCTGGACCAGGCGCCTGGTGGCCCTGATCGCCATGCTTCCAGGTCTGCTGTTCATCGTCCTGGGGCTGAGATGGCTGGTAGACCCGGCCGGCGCCGCGCCAACCCTGGGGCTCACACTCGAAACGGGCTTCGGACTCAGCAGCCAGGTCGGTGACCTGTCGGCATTCTTTCTGGTGACCGGGCTCTGCATTCTGATCGCCGTCGTCACGCTCACTCGCAGCTGGTTCTACCCACCCGCCATGCTGTTGCTGTTCGCCGCCACCGGCCGGGTGGTGGCCTGGCTGGTGCACGATGCCGCGTTCGCGCCTCAGGCGATCGTCGTCGAGGTGGTCGTCGCGGGGTTGCTGCTGCTGGCGTCGCGCTATCTGCCCGAGCGCACCTGAGCATGGCCAGCAGGCAGATATCCGCTGGCATCGTTGCGCTGGTCACGCTGGCGTTGGTCCCTGGGAGCTACGCCGAAGGCAGGCCGAACATCGTCTTTCTGCTCGCCGACGATCTGGGCTACACGGACATCGAACCCTACGGCAGTGAGGTCACCACGCCTGCCCTGTCGAGGCTCGCTCGAGAGGGGGTGCGGTTCACCAACTACCACACGGCCGCCAACTGTGCGCCCGCCCGGGCGATGCTGCTGACCGGCGTCAACAATCATCTGGCCGGCGTACCGAACATTCCCGAGATGCTGGCGCCGGAGCAGAGGGCTCGAGCGAACTACCAGGGCGTGCTGGGGGACAACGTCGTGACCATCGCGACGCTGCTGGAAGATGCTGGCTATCACACCTATATGGCGGGCAAGTGGCATCTGGGAGCAGACCCGGGCAAGCTGCCGAGCCAGCGGGGTTTCGAGCGGACGGTGGCGCTGATGGATTCGGGCGCCGACAACTGGGAGCAGCGCCCCTACCTGCCCATCTACGAACGGGCCAACTGGTTTGCCGATGGCGAGCGCTTCGAGTTGCCGGACGACTTCTATTCCTCCCGCTTCCTGATCGACAAAACCATCGAGTTCATTGCCAGCAATCTGGGCGACGGCCAGCCCTTTTTCGCCTATGTCCCCTTTCAGGCCGTGCACATTCCAGTCCAGGCGCCGCAGGAGTACATCGACCGCTACATGGGCACCTACGACGAGGGCTGGGATCACCTGCGTGAGGCGCGCAACGAGCGAGCCGCCGCGCTGGGCATCGTACCCGAGGCGGCGCCGATGACCCGAATGCCGACCACGACGGACTGGAGCGCCCTGAGTCGGGACCGCCAGCGCTACGAAGCCAAACGCATGGCGGTGTATGCCGGGATGATCGAAGCCATGGATGCCAACATCGCCCGGCTCGTGGCCTATCTGGAAAGCCAGGACGTGCTCGACGACACCATTTTCATCTTTACCTCCGACAACGGCGCCGAGGGTAGCGGCGTGCAGGACCCGACCTCGTTTCCCGGCAATCTGATCCCTTCGAACCTCGGGTACAGCACAGACTATGAAACGCTTGGCCTGAAGGGCAGCTACAACTCGATCAATCCGGGCTTCACCAGCGCGGCCGTGAGCCCCCTCGCCTTCTACAAGTTCTACACCGGCGAAGGCGGCCTGCGGGTGCCGCTCATCGTCTCCGGCAGATCGGTGCCGGCCTCGCCGGCACCAACCGGCGCATTTACCTGGGCGACCGATGTCGCCGCGACGATCCTGGCCTTCGCCGGCGTCGCTGCACCGGATGGTCGCTATGCCGGGAAACCCGTGCTGCCGATCACCGGCAAAGACCTGGGGCCGCTCCTGCGCGGAGAAGTCGAGCGGGTCTATGGCGAAAACGATGCGGTGGGCTACGAGCTGACCGGGCATTCCGCGCTTTTTCAGGGTGACCTCAAAATCGTTCGGAATCTGCCGCCACTGGGTGACGGCGAATGGCGGCTCTACGACATC
The DNA here is from genome assembly GCA_041690675.1 of Pseudomonadales bacterium. Classification (GTDB taxonomy): domain Bacteria; phylum Pseudomonadota; class Gammaproteobacteria; order Pseudomonadales; family Azotimanducaceae; genus UBA7803. The sequence goes on from JAWLGU010000001.1 coordinate 37,393, forward strand.
GTCGAAGACCCGGGTGAGACCCGGGACCTGAAGGCGGATCTGCCGGACCGGTTTCAGGCCATGCTCACGGCCTACGCCCGGTTCGAGGCGGAAAACCAGGTGATGCCGATTCCCGCCGGCTACAGCCAGACGGGCCAGCTACTCATCAACATGCTCCGGGATCGGTTCGGCGCGGCGATCCTGGTAGCCCTGCTCACCATGCTGTTGCTGGTGCCGTTCGTCGTATACGTTCGAACACGCCGCAGATATGAAAAGACCTAGCCGGATCAGCGATGTTTCCAGCGTCCCGTGACCACGCCAGATGGAGCTCGAGCAATCATGGTTCGATTGACTGATCTACCCGACTACGAGAGAGACCACCTGCTGTCCAAGAACCTGCCGCCACTGGGGCCGCCGGTCTGGACCACACCGATCAAACCGCTGAACGAGATGCGCCTGGCGCTGGTGACCACCGCTGGCCTGCACTACCGCGACGATCCGGCATTCGAGTTAGCCGACGCCACGTTCCGGCCGATCGACGGCCGGGAGCATCCGGACGATCTGGTGATGTCGCACAGCTCGGTCAATTTCGACAAGAGCGGCTTCGCCGAAGACGTGAACATCGTCTTTCCCCTGGGCCGGTTCCGGGTACTGGTCGAACACGGCATCGTCGGCAGCCTGGCCAACGTTCACTACAGCTTCATGGGCGCAGGGCTGCCGCCCCACGCCTACGAGCGCAGTGCCGCACAGGTGGCCGGCATGTTGAAACAGGACCAGGTCGATGCGGTGTTCCTGACGCCCGTCTGACCGAACTGCACGCGCGCCGTCGGCGCGCTCAGTTACTACCTGGAACGGGAGGGACTGCTGACCACGGGAATCAGCCTGGTGAGGGAGAACACGGCAAGCATGCAGCCGCCCCGCGCCCTGTGGGTGCCGTTTCCGCTGGGAAGGCCGCTGGGCAAACCGGGCGACGCCGACTTTCAGATCGACGTCATCAGAGCGGCACTGGACCTGCTGGATCGCCGTGAGGGCCCGGTGCTGGAGGACTATCCTCACGATGCACCATCGATTCCCGCCGAAAGCGCGGCGGCCTGCCCCGTGTCCTTCGCAAAGGACACCGCCGCTGATGACTCATGGAAGTCGCGGTTGAGTCAGGAGCTCGGCCAGCTCAGACCCTGGTACGAGCTCTCCCGCCGTCGCCGTGGCGGCCGCACCCTCGTGGGCATCGCCGATCAGCCCCCCGAACTGAACGTCCGGTCCCTGGCCGAACATCTCGATGCCGGCTCGCTCCCCACTGACATCACCTGGCTGAAGCGAGCGATCGAGGACATCAAGGCTTATTACCTGGAGGCCACGACGGCGCAACCGGGCGACTACGACGAGCGTGAACTGCACGCCAGGTTCTGGCAGGAAACCAGTTTCGGAGCAGCCATTCTGGCCTTCTATCACCAGTTTCAGGAATCCGATGACGATCGG
>JAWLGU010000001.1:38947-138367 GCA_041690675.1 Pseudomonadales bacterium
GACGAGCGTGAACTGCACGCCAGGTTCTGGCAGGAAACCAGTTTCGGAGCAGCCATTCTGGCCTTCTATCACCAGTTTCAGGAATCCGATGACGATCGGCTGAAGCTGATCGCACGCCTGCTCGCCCCGCGCGATGCGGTCGGTGCGGCGACCGGACCTACCGGAGGAAACACACGATGATCGAAATACAGCCCATCAAGGATGGTTTCGTGGCAGACATCGCGGGTGTCGAGGTGCCACGGCTCTCGGATCAGGATTTCGAGCGCCTGTACGCCGCATGGCTCGAGTACGGTGTTCTGAGACTGCGCAACCAGAACATCGACGAAGATCAGCTGCAGGCGTTCAGCGCCCGGTTCGGGCCGCTCGAGGAGATTCCCTTCGGGCGGTTGCCCGAAGCCGAGAAGGCCAAGGTGAAGAATCGATACGTGACGCAACTGTCGAACATCCTGGTCGATGGCAGACCGATCGGCGGCCTCGGCAACGCCGAGGCCGCCTGGCACTCGGACATGACGTACGTGGAAACCCCGCCGTCCGCGAGTGTTCTGCTGGGCGTGGAAATTCCCCCGTCCGGGGGTGACACCTATTTCGCAGACCAGGCGGCAGCCTTCGACGCGCTGCCGGATGCGCTGCGCGGGCGCGTCGCCGGTCTGAGCATCAAGCACGATGCGGCGCATACCAGCATCGGCAAGCTGCGACCGGGCTTCGAGCCCTTCGATGATCCCAGGGATGCGCCGGGCACCATCCATCCGATCATTCAGATCCACCCGGAGACCGGCCGGAAGGTCCTGTACCTCGGTCGCCGGGAGTGGGCCTACGTTCCCGGCCTGTCACTCGAGGAGAGCGAAGCGCTGCTCGACGAGCTCTGGCGCTACGCAGCGCTGCCCGAGAACGTCTGGCGACAGAAGTGGCAGCCCTGGGACCTGATCATCTGGGACAACCGCCGTGTGCTGCACCGCCGGGACGACTTCGATGCGCAGTCGCGGCGTCTGATGAAACGGTGCCAGGTGCTGGCCAGGGCGGTTCACGCTTAGCCCGAAGGGAAGAATCCGATACCACGCTGGCGCCGCCGACGAAATGCGCTGCTGGTCCCGACTATCGCAAGCCCGCTGAAGGAGTAATTCGCCATGACCGACGGTCTGCTGCCGCTGCGCGGCTCACCCGGCTCACCCTACACCCGAAAGATGCTGGCGGTGCTGCGCTACCGCCGGATTCCCTACCGCTACATCCAGGGCAACGACCCCAAGGCCTTCGACCTGCCGGAACCCAAGGTCCGCCTGATTCCGGTGTTCTACTTCACCAACGACGAGGGCGAGCTCACCGCCGAGGTGGACAGCACCCCCATCATCCGTCGACTGGAGGACGAGTACGCCGGCCGTTCGATCATCCCGGACGACCCAGCCGTGGCGTTTCTCAACTATCTCATCGAGGACTACGGCGACGAGTGGCTGACCAAATGCATGTTCCACTACCGCTGGTACTACGACGCCGACGTGGACATGGCCGGCTCGGTGCTGCCCCACTACGCCGACGTCTCCCAGCCGGACGAGCAGATCGCGAAGCTGAAGCAGGAATTCTCCGCGCGGCAGATCGGCCGCCTCTACGTGGTCGGCTCCAACGACACCACCGCGCCGGTGATCGAGGACAGCTACCGGCGTTTCCTCGGCTGCCTCAACGAGCACCTGAAGCACTACCCGTTCCTGCTCGGCCGCCGGCCCGGCTCCGGCGACTTCGGCTGCTTCGGGCAGCTCACCCAGCTCGTTCAGTTCGACCCGACACCCTCGGCCATCGCCGCCCGCCAGTATCCGCGGGTACATGCCTGGGTGAGCAAGATGGACGACCTGTCGGGCCTGGAACCCGGCGCCGACGATTTCGTGGACGCCGACGCGCTGCCGGAGACCCTCAGGGCCCTGCTCGGCGAGATCGGCCGCACCTACGTGCCGGTGATGCTGGCCAACGCCAGGGCCCTGGACCAGGGTCTCGACAAGGTCGAGACGGTGGTGGAAGGCAAAGCGTGGGAACAGCAGCCGTTCCCCTATCAGGGCAAGTGCCTGCAGTGGCTGCGGGTGGAATACGCGCGTCTGGGGGACGCGGATCGGGACCGGGTCGACGCCATGCTCGCCGGCACCGGCTGCGAGGCGCTGGTCGCCCCGGCGCAGGAGAAGGCGACATGATCACCCTCGACACCGGCACCGAGCATCTCCTCGCCACCATCGACGAGGGCATCGCCACCCTGACCCTCAATCGCCCGGAGAAGCGCAACGCCCTGGGCAGCGACCTGACCCCGGCGCTGCGGCAGATGCTGCTGGAAGTGGAACGGGACCCGCGGGTGCGCGTGGTGGTGATCACCGGCGCCGGGCAGGCCTTCTGCTCCGGCGGAGACGTCTCCGGCATGGGCGGCGCGAGCGAGCGGCGCGGCGCCGACGCCGAGCCGGCGGGTGCCGGCAGCGGAGTGCCTAAGCCTCGGCATCTTCAACGAAGTGGTCGCCGACGCCGAGCTTGCCGGCCGGACCCGGGAACTCGCCCGCAGCATCGCCGCTGCGCCGCCCGTGGCCGTGCGTTACATGAAGGAAAACCTGAACCGCGCGGTGCATGCGGACCTGGCCACCTGCCTGAAGATGGAGGCCGACCGCATGGTGCGCAGTACCCGGACGGAGGATCACAAGCACGCCGTCGCCGCGTTCCTGAACAAGCAAACGCCCGTGTTCGAGGGGCGTTGACCGTCGTTGCGCAGAGATACTGGCGCACTACTACCAGCAGAAAGAGGACTGATTGGATGATTAAGGTCTACGGTGTTCACGGCTCACCATTCGTTCGCAAGGTATTCATCGCACTCGACTACAAGAACATTCCATACGAGATCGTGCGGCAGATGCCTTTCTCCGGTGACGAGGAGTACAAGAAGCTCAACCCGCTCGGCAAGGTACCGACGCTGGTCGACGGCGACCTGATTCTCGGCGACTCCAAGGTCATCTGTCGTTACCTCGAAAGCGCGTACCCCGAACCGGCGCTCTATCCGGCAGACGTTGCTGATCGAGCCATGGCGGATTGGTACGAAGAGCTTGGCGGCACCTACCTTACCGAGCTCGCCACCGGCATTTTCTTCCAGCGCTTCATGCGCCCGTTCGCCTTCAAACAGGAATCGGACGAGGAACTGGTCGAGAAGATCATCACCAAGCAACTGCCGCCGATTCTCGACTATCTGGAGAGTCGCCTGCCCGACGACGGCTTCATCTTCGGAGACTTCACGCTGGCCGACCTCAGTATCGTCAGTCCGTTCATCAACGCTTCCTATGCAAAGTACGAGGTCGACAGCAGCGTCTGGCCTTCTGTGGCCGGACTGATCGCGCGCGTCAAAGCCGTACCTCAAGTAGCGGCAGTGCTCGAGAAAGAAGCGGAATCCATGGGGATCAACTGACGGAGCCGCCCACGCGGAGCTGAGGGAGGAAGCATGAAGTGGATTACCGGAATTGCGCTGGCACTGGTCGTATTGTTGGGCGCCGGCTGGATCTTCAGGGCGGAGCTCGCCCTGTTCGGCATCAGTGTCCTGACCTCCGCGCAGCGGGAGATCGGGCCGACACGGGAAATCAACTGGTCCACCGGCACGGATAGCGAAGGACGCGATCCTGCCAGTCGCCCGCCAAACATCGTGCTGATACTGGCCGATGACCTGGGCTGGAACGACATTTCCATGAACGGTCCGAACCCGACCGTCCAGACCCCGAACATCGATGCACTGGCGGCAGAGGGGGTGACCTTCACCCAGGGCTATGCCGCCAATGCCACCTGTGCGCCGTCACGGGCCGCTTTGATGTCGGGACGCTACGGAACCCGCTTCGGTTTCGAATTCACACCGACCCCTCCCGGTTTCATGCCCATCGTCGGCCTGGTCAGCAGCACGCAGGATCGGCCGCTGCTGCCACCAAGCGTGCTGAACACCGAGGAATCGGACCTCAGCTTCCAGGAGATGGGCATGCCGCCCTCGGAGATCACGCTGGCGGAACTGCTGGCCGACCAGGGCTATCACACGGCCCACATCGGCAAGTGGCATCTGGGCCGGGAAAACGGCATGGCGCCCCAGGATCAGGGATTCGACGAAAGTCTGCTGATGGCCAGCGGTCTGTACGGGCGGCTGGACGACGAGAATGTGATCCAGGCCAGGCAGGAGTTCGACCCCATCGACCGGTTTTTGTGGGCGGCCCTGGGCTTTGCCGCCAGTTTCAACGGTGGTCCCGTGTTCGAACCGCCCCGATACCTCACGGATTACTACACGGACGAGGCGGTCAAGGTCATCGAGGCCAACCGGGAGCGTCCGTTCTTCCTGTATCTCGCACATTGGGCGCCCCACACGCCGCTGCAGGCGACCCGCGAAGACTATGAAGCGCTGTCACACATCGAGCTGCACCGCGAACGGGTGTACGCCGCCATGATCCGCGCCCTCGACCGCGGCGTCGGCCGGGTCATGGAGGCGCTGAAGGCCAATGGCCTGGATGAGAACACGCTGGTGATGTTCACGTCCGACAATGGTGCCGCCGGCTACATCGGCCTCCCGGACGTGAATGACCCCTACCGGGGTTGGAAGATCACGCTGTTCGAGGGCGGCCTGCGGGTTCCGTTCCTGGCCCGCTGGCCGGCGCAACTGCCGGCCGGCGCGACCTATGACGCGCCGGTTCACCACTTCGACATGTACGCCACGGCGGCGGCAGCGGCAGGTGCTGACCTCCCCGCGGACCGGGTGATGGACGGCGTCGACCTGACGCGACTGGTGACCCGCGCGGACACCGCCGAGGCGCCCCATGACTATCTGTTCTTCCGCAGCGGCGCCGCCCAGGCGGTTCGCGACGAGCGCTGGAAGCTGGTGGTAAGTGCACCCCAGGGACTGGCCCGCCAGGAGTGGCTGTTCGACCTGACCGCCGATGGCGAGCGGACCGATCTGCTGGCAGAGTACCCGGCTGTCGCCGACCGGCTGCGCGGCGTGCTCGAGGCCCACAACGAGGAACAGGCTGAGCCGCTCTGGCCCTGGACCGCCACAACGGCGCAGAACGTCGACCGCGACCTGTCGCAGGAGGACCAGCCCGGTGATACGTTTGCCTACTGGTCGAACTAGGAGACCATCATGAAGATCACGGGAACATCCTACCGACCCTTCGGTTTGCACCGCGTGTGGCGTTGGATCGCCGCCGGCGCGCTGGCAGCCATGGCCCAGCTCGCGTTCGCCAACCCGGAGTACCTCGAGCTCTGGGGACCAGCCGTCGGCACCGAGGCCCCACTGCTGGCGGCCGACGATCAGGACGGGAACCGGCAGACACTGGAGAGCTTGGCCGGGCCCAACGGGCTGCTGCTCGTCTTCTCCCGCTCCGTCGACTGGTGACCGTTCTGCAAACGTCAGTTCGTGAAACTGAATGAGATCTACGGTCAATTCGAAGAACTGGGGGTGGGTATCGCCGGGATGACCTACGACCAGCCCGAGCACATCCAACAGTTCCACGACGAGTGGGCGCTCGAGTTTCCGCTGCTGCGCGATGTGAACGGACAGCACGTGGATGCCTGGGACATCCGCAACGAGCAGTACGGCGAGGGCACCTTTGCCTACGGCATCCCGCATCCCGGCATGGTACTGCTGTCGCCCGAGGGCACGATCCTCGCCAAGTTCGCGGAGCCGGGCTATCGGTCACGGCCGGACTGGGACGCGGTGCTGGAAGCAGTCCGCTCCGAGGTCGGCGGTGAGTAAGGTGCGCAACGTCCTCGGCTGGGCCGGCATCGTCGTGCTCGGGCTCGCCACCGGGGTGCTCGAAGACATCATGTTCGTCACCCTGATGGTGCCCTACTTCCCGCCCGGCTGGGACCTCACCGGCGATCTGTTCTGGGTGTTCACGGTGCCGGTGGCCCAGGCGCTGGCGCTGGCCGTGACGGGCACGCTGGCGTGGTTCCTGGGCCTGCGCCAGCCGGCGCGCCTGATCACCTTCTGGGCCTGCTGGACCGTCTCGCGCGCGACGTTCCTGACCTTGATCAACAACCCACTCGGGGACGTACTCGTCTATCTGCTGTGGATCGCGGTGTGGTGCGCCTTGATAGGGCTGCTGACCCGTTTCCTGGGATCGGGCGAGCGACGCGCAAGCGTCGGCCCCTAGTCGACCAGACGGCATCATGACCGACTCCCCGGAAACACCAGAAGAAGCCGCCGGCGAAGCGGCACCGGCCGGCCGCCGCAAAGGGAACCCGATCGGCCGGGTCGTCTTTCTGCTGATCACCATCGCCTGTTTCGGCTACCTGTACTACCGCCTCGACGGCGCTGCGACGCGCGAAGGCCTGAGTTTACCGGCCTACATGGCGCAGGTATTCGCAGCGGTGCAATGGCTGCCCTGGCTGGCGCTGATGATGGGCTACTCGCTCTTCTTCTTCCTGATCGACACGCTCGTGGTGACCCGGGCGTTGAACTGGTTTCTCGCCGACATCCGTTATCGCGACATCCTGCCCATCCGCGCCAGCGCCTACATCATCTCGATCTTCAACGAGCAGGTAGGCAAAGGTGCCATGGCCTACTATCTGAACCGCCGCGACAAAGTGCCGGGCTGGGAAACGGGCTCGGTGATGCTGTTCATCATGTTCTGCGAGGGTTTCTACCTGCTCACCTGGGCGACCGTAGGGTTCATCTTCACCGCCGAGGAATTGCCGGCGGTGTTCAACATCCTGCCCGTGATCAGCGTCTGCGCCGCGGTGTTCCTGGTGCTGTGGATTCTGTATTTCAGCGGCAGGATTCTGCCCGGGAACCGTCTGCGTGAGCGACGCGTCCTCAGCGCCTTCCGCCAGGCCCGGCCCTGGCATTACGGCGCCTTTTTCCTGCTGCGCTCGCCGGCGCTGCTGGCCGCCGTGGTGGTCTACACGGCGTCGCTGAACCTGTTCGGCGTGGACGCCTCGCTGCTGACGGTGCTGCCCTACCTGCCGGTGATCTTCTTCGCCGCCGCGGTGCCCACGCCCATGCGCGCTGCCGCCATCACCTTCTGGGTGATCCTGTTCCCGGACAACGAGGGACAGATGGCCGCCTTCGGCTTCGTGCAGCACAACTTCTTCATCCTGTTCAACGCGCTGATCGGCCTGATCTTCTGGCGCCGCGCCCAGCGGGAACTGTTTGGCTGACGGCGAACTGCTGCGCGAGCCGCCATGAAGAAACTGACTGTCCTGTTGGCTGCGATACTGGCGATAGTGCTGACCCTGGCGGCTGCCGCCGTGTGGCAGACCTCGCGCCGTGCGAACCAGGCTGAGTCCCTCGGCCTGCAGGAGGTCAGCAACGGCGATGCCCAGTTCTGGCTGATGCAGGGTCCGCCGAACAACCGGCACATCCCCTGCACCGTGCACTACTTCTTCGACAGGCCGCTCGATGAGACTCTGGTCCGCGAACGGCTCCGGGCCCTCGTTTCAGCCTACCCGATGTTCCGGCGCAACATCGTCGAGTTGGATGGCCTGCCCTACTGGCAGACTGTCGACCCTGACTGGCAAAGAAACTTTCGTCGGCTGTCTGCCACTGAACAGATCGAATCCGTGCGCATCGCTGCCGAAGCCGATCTGTCCCGGGCAGAGCCGCCTGGCGCCGGCATTCCCATGTTCCGGGCTTACCTGTCCGCCGATGGCCGGCAGCTGACTTTCATGTGGCACCACGTCGTGTCCGATTTCGAAGGCATGTTCAACAAGCATGCGCGACATCTCTTCCACCGGGAGACGGAGCGAACGCGGTTCGGCTACCAGATGGGTCAGCCCGGGCACGCACCGGAAACGGGATCAGCGCCGCGGCCGTTCAGCCTGGCCGGCGCCTTCACGCCTCGCCCCCTCGGGTTCGAGGGCACGGCATTCGATGTCAGCACGCTGGTGCTGCCGGTGGAAGATCGGGGACTCAACGAACTGGGGCAGGCAGCCGGCCTGCCAATGAGCGACATCTTTTCGTTCATCACGATGCGGGCTGTGACACGCTACAATGAATCGATTTCGGACCGGGCGCCGTCGGACATCAGGCCGGTGGTCAGCCCACTCAGCCTGCGACGAAGTTCGCTCGAAACCGATGAAGGCAACAATCGCGCGATCAAGTATTTCCCGCTGGAGTTCCCGCTGGAACCCGTCGCGGAAACCTACCGGCGGATCATCGCGCTCGCACCGGCGTCGAATTCCTATGAACAGGCTGGCAGAATGATGAAACGCATCCGGGCGCTCCCGATCCTGGAAGCACCGTTTCGCCGCATGGTCTCACCGGATTACATTTCGAACTACTTCCCGCTCGCTGACGAGCCGCTGCAGATGGGAGAAGCCACCCTGGTGCGCCACGCGTTGAGAGTACCGATGGTGCCGCATGAACGGACCAAGTTCGCCTGGTCCAACTATGCCGGCGAGGTACAGCTCTACCTTCACACCGACCCGGTGCTGGTAGAGGCGAGCATCATGCGCGAATCCTTCGAACTGGCGGCGGCCGAAGTGCTGGATTTCCTGGAGTCCCAGCAGTGAACACGGATTACCGGCTGTTCGCCTGGGACTTCAGCTACTTCTCGGCGAAGGTACGGGCCTACTGCCGGTACAAGGCCTTTCACGACGCCTTTACCTTCGAAGAGGTGCTGGCCACGCAGGAGATCATCCAGGGCTATATCCGTCCGGCCACAGGGTCCAACGTTGTCCCTCAGGTTCAGTCGGCCGACGGCGACTGGCTGCAGGATTCCAGCGAGATCATCGATGCGCTGGAGGATCGCCACCCGGCTGCGCCCGTCATACCGGACACGCCCCGTCAGCGACTGGTCGCCTACCTGGTCGAACTGCTGGCGGATGAATGGATGCTGCCGTGGGGATTCTGGGAGCGCTGGCACTACTCGCGGCCCGGCGCCCAGCCCAGTCACGAGGCATTCAATGCCCAGCAGTGGGGCCGCATATTCGCACCGGGGCAGAACGGCCTGGCGCGGCGCGAGGCAGCGCGTTTCGTCTTCCGGGAGATCATGAAGATCGACGATCCGGACAGCGCCGAGTCCGGTCCTTTCGCGGGACTGCCCCAGCTCGGCGTCACGGCAGAGACGGAAGCCGCCTGGACCAACAGCATGCACCGGATGCTGACCATCCTCGAGAACCACTTCGACCGGCACGACTACGTCCTCGGTGGCAGACCTACCCTGGCCGACTTCGCGCTGATGGGGCCGCTCTACGCGCACCTGTACAAGGACCCGGTACCCGGTTTCATGATGCGCGCGCAGTACCCGCTCATCTGCGAATGGATCGAACGGAGCAACGGCACGACCGAAGCGGGCTTACGAAGCTACCGGGAAACCAGCTACCGCCTCAATGACGGCGAGCTGGAGGCGTTCTGCGGAAGCACAGACCACGGCGAGGTACTGCCCGAGGATAGGATCCCGTCAACGCTGTTGCCGCTGATCTCGGTATTCTTCGAGGAAATGTGGCCTTTCCTGAAAGGCAGCATCAAGGTACTGAGCGCCTACATCGCGAGCGGCAGACATCCTGCCGGGACGCCCTTACCTTCCAAGAGCTTCTACTCGCCCGTCGAGTTCCGGGAACTGCAGTCGCAAGGCGGTGCACTTTCCCACGAATTTGAACTGGGTGGCCTGCGGGCAATCCGGATGGTTTCGCCCTACCAGGTCTGGATGCTGGGTCGCCTCAGCGATGCCATGTCAGCGCACTTCGAGAATGATGCGCATCATGCGCAACTGACAGCCATGCTCACGGACTTCAAGGCTGGCCCGGAACTGCTCTCGTTGCCGACGCTAATCCGCGACTGCCGTCTTCACAAACGCTTCGAACAGCTCTATATCGGAGAAAAGGAGCCCCGAGGCGACACAGCTCACTGACTGTGCCGGTCCGGGACCTCCTGCCGTCAAGCCGCCATCGCTTTCTGGAACGCCGGCCGCTCGGAAATGCGCTCTACGTAGCTTTTCAGATTCGACATCTCGTCGGTCACGCAGCCGAGCCGGTTGCTCATGAAGCAGGCGTGGCCGAGCATGATGTCCGCCGCCGAGAAGTCGCCGATCAGGTAATCCTTGCCGGCCAGCGCCTCGTCCACCGGGGCGAGCGCCTTGGTGAGCAGGCGCTGCGCCTGACCCAGGGCGGTCTCGTCCCGGCGCTCCGGCGGCAGCAGCAGGGTCTGCACCACGATGGTGTTCACCGGCGGCATCACCATGCCCTCGCAGTAGTGGAACCACTGCAGGTAGGCGGGAAAGGTCGGTGCTTCCACGGCCGGCTTGAGGCCGCCGTTCTTGTGCCGTTCCAGCACGTACTCGACGATGGCGCCCGACTCGTAGATGGTCACGTCACCGTCCTCGAGCACGGGCACCCGGCCGAGCGGATGGCGGGCGCGATGCTCGTCGGACTTGAGGTCCTTGGGGCTGAAGTCCATGCGGTTCAGCTCGTAGGGCAGCTCCAGCTCCTCCAGCAGCCAGACGATCCGGCCGGCGCGGGAGTTCGGGGCGAAGTGCAGTTTCAGCATGTCGGTCTCCTTGGGGACTGAAAGATCATCGGGCCCGAACGCTCACTCCAGGTCCCGTACGGTCCGAAAGCCAATGTGCAGCGAGGAGAAATCGATCTCCTGGGGCTGCCGCGCCGCCGGGCGGTAGCGACGGCAGTAGTTGTCCGAGCACAGGAAAGACCCGCCTTTGATGGTATTGCTGCCCTCGGCGTAGCGCGAGTCGGTCCATTCCCAGACGTTGCCGATCATGTCGTACAGCCCGAGACGGCTCGGCGGAAAGCAGCCGACGGGCGCCGCGCCGGCAAAGCCGTCCACCGCCTCGTCCTCATAGGGAAAAAAGCCCTGCCACGTGTTAGCCACCGGCGTCCCTGAAGGGTCGTAGGCGCCTGACGTCGCAACCGCATCATCCGGCAGACCCAGCGAGGCTGCGTACTCCCATTCCACCTCGGTCGGCAGCCGGGCGCCCGCCCACGCGGCATACGCCCTGGCATCGCGCAGGGAAACATGGACCACCGGATAATGCTCTCTTCCGTCGATGTCAGTGCCGGGCCCTCCGGGGGCGCGCCATGTGGCGCCCGGCACCAGCTGCCAGCCGGCCCCGGCACCGTCCGGGTGATGAAACACGGCCGATCCGGCGCCTGGCGCATTCTGCTCGACGGTGCGCTCAGCGTCGGTCACGTAACCGGTCTCGTCGACGAAGGCCTGGAACTGGGCGTTGGTGACCTCATGGGCGAGCATCGAGAAGCCGACGACGTGGAGCGATACACCAGGCCCCTCCTCCGGATAAATCGCTTGCGCGCCCTTCTCGAACTTTCCGCCCGGAACCTCCACGAACGTGGCGCGCAGGTCGGACGGCACGCCACACGACCCCGCAGTCAGGTCGCTCTGATCGCCACCGTTCCCGCATCCGGCTGCCATCAGCAGGAGCAGAGCCGGTTGCAGATATCTCCTCCGCCCATCATGCATACTTACTCCCGACCCGACTGTTGTTCGAGTATAAGGCTCGGACAGGCTCTTGTTTCACCATTGAAGGCGCTGGGCTCCTCCTGGCACTCCAACGTCACCCCGCCGAGAACCATCGGATCCAGATCGATCTCACCGGAGTCGGGGTCCGTGTTGGTCGGCCCAAACCGCGTGGCGAGATAGGTGACCTCTTCTGCCCTGATCACGGGCAGACGGGTATTGAAATGCTCGGCGCCATCTTTACCGATGCCGCCTATCTTCATGGTCAAGCCATCCTCCAACAGCGTGCCCTCTGCCCAGAGGCACTGGTAAGTCTCTGCGGGCTTGAGCTCGCAGTTGTCATAACCCTCCCCGCCGAGAACCCAGGAGTGTTTGACCCACCAGGCGCCTGTACCATCCGCTGCCGTCAACTCCTGTCCACTGCCGTTCAAGTACACCGCGTTCGGATGAAAGCACACGGTCTCGCCATTGCTCTTCGTGCATTCACCAGCGCCAACTTGTGCCGGGGCGACCACTCTCCCCAATACGCGAGCTTGCGCATAGACCGTTACCCGATTGGTCTCTGAATCCACGTGCAGATCATTGATGGCGGTGACCGGAATTGGCGACCAGGAGGGACTCAACTTTGCCACCCAATAGCCGTTGTGATAGTCCACGAGGCCCTTCGGCTCGAAGGGGACGGTAGCGACTGACTGCTGACCGGACGGTGCAATCAGATAGTAGGCGACGCCGATCACGGCAACGGCAGCAACCAGCACGCTTAGTCGCCTCGTCGTGAAAATTCTCGGCATGCGGGGCCTCCTTACCGCTCAGATGAACGTCACAACCAGACTTCCAGGTTGTTTCTGAAGCCGATGTCGCGAGTCAGCTTCGCGCGGATTATCGGCATCATATTGCAGGCTTCCAGGATGAAATCGGTTGCCTCCCTGTCATCCGGCTGCAGCGCCGCATAGGCATCCTGAACGCGCTTCAGCAGGAAAAAACGATAGGGCTGCGCCACGGCGCTGATCAACGTACCGCGGACTTCAAACCTGGCAAAGCCGGCTGCGCGAGAGCAAGCTGCACCCGGCGCCAGTTCATCCTGCTCAGGACAACGGTCAACGAAGACCTGGATGTCACGGTGATCATCTTGATTGCAGGCGGTGCATCAACGGCAGTCCCTCCTTCGCCCCATGACACATCGGCCGGCAGAATCAGGGTTGAAATCTGTGCCACTGGCCCGGTGGCGACCTCGACCGCTTCGGCGGCGTCGGCTGCAAGTTGTTCGGTGGATTCGGAGGTTCGAACCCAGGCCGAGCAGTTGCGAGCAACGGTTTCGATGTCGGACTGCAACTGGGCGTCGTATTGGGTGTGATAGGTCGCCTGGTCGCCAATGATGTTTATCATGGGTACCCGGGCCTTGCGCGCATTGTGTTTGCCAGACCATTGCCGAGGCCACAGCCCAGGTGTAGGAGGGTCGCCGCCGGTTTGCCGGTCATGCGGGCGTAACCGTCTGCGGCGCCGGTGGCGACGCCCTCGAAAAGACACAGGACGGCCTTCATGTCCGTGCTGTCGAGCGCCGCGACAAAGTGCATTTCCGAAGTGCCGGGATTGGTGAAACAGGTGTCTACGCCTGCATTGACCAGCGTATCGATAAGTGCTTTTGCGCCGTTGCTCATGAGTCTTGTTTCCCTAATTCTGGATGATCACAGCGTGGTTCTGGAACAGTGAATGGTGCTGCGTCATCTGCCGAGCGGGCCGTGCGAGGCAACGCATCCTGACGTACGCTCCATCCTCCGTTCCGGTTGCGCCGGCAAGCCCGCGTGCAGTAATGTAATGCATTAAATCACAGCCGGAGGATCGGCGTGAAGACGTTTTCCGCCCTGCTGGCGCTGTCTCTGACTATCGCAGCCGCGCCGGCATTCGCAGAAGATCTCGACGGCTTCTGGAAGATCGACGACCAGCCGGTGTGGATGGAAATCCATCCGGATGGCGACTCGTCCAGCGGTACCGTGCGCCGCAACGACCGCAACCCGGAAGCCGTCGGCTTGACCCTGCTGCAAGCGCTGTCCGCGGTCGCCGGCGAAACCCGAACCTGGGCCGGGCAGATCTTTGCCGCCCGGCTCGGCGAGTACCGGGATGCCGAGATCACGCTGGCCGAGCCGGAGCGCCTGGAAATCACGGTGAAAGCAGGCTTCAGGAGTCGGACCATCGGCTGGACGAGAGTCGAAGCCATACCAGAGGCCGCCACACAGGAGCAGAAGTGAATCAGACCGCGCGAACCATCGACAAAGAACAGCTCAAGCGGAAATATCTCGAAGAGCGCAACAAGCGCCTGCGGCCGGACGGCAACGCCCAGTACGTCCGCATTGAGAACCAGCTGTCCCACTACCTCGACGACCCCTACGTGCCCGTGCAGGCACGGGAGCCGGTCAATGACCACGTCACCTTCGCCTTCATCGGCGGCGGCTTTGCCGGGCTGGTCACCGGAGCCCGGCTGGTCGAGCACGGCATCGAGGACGTGTGCATTCTCGAGAAAGGCGGCGACTTCGGTGGTACCTGGTACTGGAACCGCTATCCCGGCGCCATGTGCGACACGGCGTCCTTCGTGTACATGCCGCTGCTCGAGGAAACCGGGCACATGCCGACGGAGAAGTACGCCCATGCGCCGGAGATCCTCGAGCACTGCCAGCGCATCGGTAAGCAGTACGGCCTGTACGACAACGCGCTGTTCCATACCCAGGTGAAGGAGCTGGTATGGGAAGAGGAGCACGCCCGCTGGCGCATCCGCACCGACCGCGGCGATGACTTCACGGCGCAGTTCGTCGGCATGGGTACGGGCCCCCTGCACGTGCCGAAGCTGCCCGGTGTGCCCGGCATCGAGGATTTCCAGGGCCACTCCTTCCACACCAGCCGCTGGGACTACGACTACACCGGCGGCAACCCGGAAGGGGCGCCGCTGGACAAGCTCGCGGACAAGCGCGTGGCCCTCATCGGCACCGGCGCCACCGCGGTTCAGTGCATTCCGCACCTGGCCGCGGCCTGCAAGACCTTCTACGTGTGCCAGCGCACGCCGTCGTCCGTGGACGTGCGCGACAACCGGCCCACGGATCCCGAGTGGTTCGCAAGTATCGCCACCCCCGGCTGGCAGCAGCGCTGGCTGGAGAACTTCACCCAGAACCAGACCGGCGGTATGGCCGAGGTGGATCTGGTGCAGGACGGCTGGACCGATCTGTCGCGGCGCATCCGCGCCAAGATCATGGAGCTGCCGGAGGAGGACCGCGGCAATCCGCTGAAGATGCTCGAAGCCTACGAGGACTCGGACTTCGAGAAGATGGAGGAGATCCGCGCCCGGGTCGACGACGTGGTTCAGGACGAGGCGACGGCCCAGGCGCTGAAGGCCTGGTACCGCCAGCTGTGCAAGCGGCCCTGCTTCCACGACGAATACCTGGCCGCGTTCAATCAGCCCTCGACGGTGCTGCTGGACACCGACGGCCAGGGGGTGGAACGCATCACCGAAAAGGGCGTGGTCGTCCAGGGCCAGGAGTACGAAGTCGACTGCATCATCTACGCTACCGGCTTCGAGGTGGGCACCGAGCTGGTCGCCCGCACCGGCTTCGAGACCGTGGGCCGCGACGGCATCACCCTCAGCGACTACTGGGCCGATGGCATGCGCAGCAAGCACGGCATCAATGTGCACAAATTTCCCAACGCCTTCTGGGTGATGCCGACCCAGGGCGCCAACCTGATCTCGAACATTCCGCACAACATCGTCGAATCGGCCATGACCATCGCCATGATGGTGCGCCACGCCGTCGATGCCGGCGTGAAGACCGTCGAGGTCAGCGAGCAGGCGCAGAAAGACTGGGTCGACCTGTTGATGACCGGCCCCGGCATGATGCTGGGCTCCCCGGACTGCACGCCCGGTTACTACAACAACGAGGGCCAGCCTCTTTCTGAAGCGGCGCAGTACAACCGCGGCTATCCCGCCGGCGCGACGGCTTACTTCAAGTACATCCGGGAGTGGCGCGAGTCCGGCGACTTCACCGGTATCGAGTTCAATTGATGAGCGAAGCCCAGGGCATCTCGAGCGCTGCCGAATCGACCCGCGAGCAGTTACTGGATGCTGCCGAGAGACTGTTTCTCGAGCACGGGTTGGACGAGGTGTCGCTGCGCGCCATCGTCCGCGAGGCCGGCCAGCGCAACCAGTCCGCGCTGCAGTATCACTTCGGTGGCCGCGAGGAGCTGATCACCGCCATCCTGAACCGTCGCATGCAGCAGGTAGAGGCGCGGCGTCGATCCCTGGTCGATGCGGCACTGGCCAGCGGCGCGGCACTGGATCTGCGCGACGGCTGCGCGCTGCTGGTCCGCGCGCCGTTCCTGCTGTGCCGCGAGCGGCGAGACTTCAGGACCTTTCTCGGTCAGTTCGGGCAGCGGCTGCTGGCGTCCGGCCGGGACATCACCCTGGCGGTGGATCACCAGCAATTCCCCAGCCTGCAGCACATGCGCCGGCTGCTGCGGCACGAGCTCGGCCACCTGCATCGGGAACTCCTTGCCTTGCGCATCGAGAACGCGAACGGCCTGGCCCTGCTCGCGATTTCCCGGCGCGCACGCCGTGGTGGCTCGTTTCGAGGCCGGCGCGCGGAGCTGTTCTTCAACAACCTGGTGGACCAGGTTGCCGCCATGCTCGCAGGACCGGTCTCGCCGGCTACCGAGGCCCTGCTCGACGGCGCCGAATAGGTCCATACCCATCCCGCAACGAGGACATCTGACGTGAAGGTACTGCGCACACCGGACGAACGCTTCGCCAGGCTGGCGGACTACCCCTTCGCCCCGAACTACACCACGATTCGAACCAACGACGGCTCCGAGCTGCGCATCCACCACGTCGACGAAGGCCCGCAGGACGGGCCGCTGGTGCTGTGCATGCACGGCCAGCCGGTCTGGAGCTACCTGTACCGGAAGATGATCCCCTTGCTGGTGCGGGAAGGCATCCGGGTGGTCGCGCCGGATCTGCCGGGCTACGGCAAGTCCGACAAACCCGGCGCCCGCGAGGACTACACCTACCAGAACCAGGTCGACTGGATGGGCGCCTGGCTCGCGCAGAACGAGTTCTCCGGCATCACCTTCTTCGGTCAGGACTGGGGCGGGCTGATCGGTCTGCGCATGATTGCGGATCAGCCCGACCGATTCGACCGGGTCGTGATCTCCAACACCGGGCTGCCCTACAATCCGGACGTACCGGACGAGGTGGTCCGCGACGTAAAGTCGTTCCGGGCTGAAGCTCCCACACCCACGCTGCCGGAAATGGCCAAAGCGCTGCAGAAGATGCAGGACGTGCCCGGGGCTCAGGCGAAGGCCTTCGCCTACTGGCAGAAGTTCTGCTGGGAGACCGAGGACATGCCGGTCGGCTTCATGATGTCCATGATGCTGGAACGCCCTCCGGGCTGGCGGGTCGCGGTGCCGTTTCTGCTCAATCGACTGGGTCTCGCCCCACTGCGGCCGTCGACGCCGCTGGGCCGGGCCTACGAGGCGCCGTTCCCGGACCCGAGCTACAAGATGGGGATTCGCGCCATGCCGAGCCGCGTGCCCACCCTGCCGGACGATCCGTCGCTGGAGGCTCAGGCGCAGGCCTGGGCCTTCTACGAGTCCTTCGACAAACCGTTCCTGTGCGCCTTCGCTGACGACGACCCGGTCACTCAGGGAGGCGACCAGGCCTTCATCGAACGCGTGCCGGGCGCCAAAGGCCAACCGCACACCACCATCCCCGGTGGCGGTCACTTCGTGCAGGAGAACCGGCCTGCGGAGGTCGTGAAGGTGATCGTCGACTTCATCCGCTCGACCGGGAACGGGCACGGCCCGGCCGACAGCTGAGCATCACCACAGACAGGGGGGAGTCACGCATGGTCGCCGCGTCATCATCGGGGAGCCGGCGCCGCCTGACGCGCGCCTCCGCACAACTCATCATCTTGCTGCTGGCGGGCGCGCTGCCGCCCGGCGCCGCCGCAGACGAGGTTGCGCCAGGCATCTTCCGCACGCCGGACAGCCGATTCGAGAATCTGCAGGATTACCCCTGGGAGCCGAACTACGAGCAGATCGGCGATTACCGCGTGCACTATCTGGACGAAGGGCCGCGCGACGCCGATCCCGTGCTGCTGCTGCACGGCGAGCCCACCTGGAGCTATCTGTACCGGAAGATGATTCCGGTGCTGACGGCCGCCGGCCACCGGGTGATCGCCCCGGACCTGGTGGGCTTCGGCCGCTCCGACAAGCCGGCCGATGAGGACGACTACAGCTATCAGCTGCAGATCGACACCATGCTCGAGCTGGTGCGGCGGCTGGATCTCCAGGACGCCACGTTCTTCGGCCAGGACTGGGGCGGGCTGATCGGGCTGCGGGTGGTGGCCGCCGAGCCCGAGCGATTCGCCCGGGTGGCGGTATCGAATACCGGGCTGCCGGCGGCGAGCGGCCTGTCGGGCTGGTTCGGCTACCCGCTGTTCAAGCTGGCCGTCTGGTGGACCGGGCCGATCACCCTCGACGAGTTGCGCGAGGAGACCACCTTCCCGCGCTGGGTGGCCTACAGCTACTACGTCGACGAGCTGCCGGTCGGCGAGCTGATGGGGTTCATGGGCGGCGACCCAGCCGTGCGGGCCGCCTACGAGGCGCCCTTCCCCGACCGGCGTTACAAGGCCGGCGCCCAGATCATGCCCTACCTGGTGCCCTCGGAGCTGCGCAACAACGAGCAGGCCTGGCAGAACGTGTACGAGACCTGGGACAAGCCCTTCCTGGTGGCCTTCACGGACTCGGACCCCATCACCGCCGGCGGCGAGCAGGTCTTCCTGGAGCGGGTGCCGACGGCGCAGAACGTTACCATCGAGGGCGCCGGTCACTTCGTGCAGGAGGATGCCGGGCGTGAGCTCGCGGCGCTGCTCGACGATTTCATCGCCGGCCGTGAGGTGGAAGGCTTCTCGGTGGGCGCCGCGCGCGAGCCCGGCCACCGACCTGAGCAATGACGAGAGGAATCATCATGAAGACCGCAATCTCCATCGGCAGCGCGTACTACAACGGCGAGGACTGGCCCGAGCTGGTCGACTACACCCAGCAGGCCGACCGGATGGGCGTGGACAAGGCCTGGTCCGCGGAAGCCTGGGGCATGGACTCGGTGGTTCCGCTGGCCTATCTGGCGGCGAAGACCGAGAACATCCGCCTCGGCACCGGCATCATGCAGATCTCGTCGCGGGTGCCGTCCATGATCGCCATGACCGCCCAGAGCCTGGCCACCGTGTCCAACGACCGCTTCATCCTAGGGCTCGGCGTCAGTGGCCCTCAGGTGGTGGAGGGCCTGCACGGCGCGCCGTTCGCGAGCCCGCTCGGCAGACTGCGCGAATGCGTGGAGATCGTCCGCCTGGGCCTGTCCGGCGAGCGGGTCCAGTACGAAGGCAAGCACTACCTGTTGCCGCGCCCGGGCGGCGAAGGCAAACCGATCCGGCTGTCCCAGCCGCCGCGGCCCGACCTGCCCATCTACCTGGCCACCCTGGGGCCGAAGTCGCTGGAGATGACCGGCGAGCTGGCGAATGGCTGGCTCGGCACCTCGTTCATTCCCGAGCATGCCGATGTGTTCTTCGCGCCCATGCGGCGCGGCGCCGAGAAGGCCGGCCGCAACTTCGACGACATCGACGTTCAGGTCGGCGTGAGCCTGCAGATCGGCGACGACGTGGAAGCCATGATCGAGGCACGCAAGCCGGCCATGGCGTTCACCCTCGGCGGCATGGGCAGCGCCAAGACCAACTTCTACAACGACGCCTTCTGCCGCGCCGGCTACGAAGACGCCTGCCGCGAGGTGCAGCAACTGTGGGTGGAGGGCAAGAAGCCCGAGGCGATCGCCCGCGTCCCCGACGAGATGGTGCTGAAGACGAGTCTGATCGGCACCGAAGCGATGATCCGGGAGCGCCTCGACGCGTACCGGCAGGCCGGGGTCAAGACCCTGCTGCTGAACACCGCCGGCAAAACCTGGTCCGAGCGCATCGACAGCCTCGGCCAGGCGCTCGATCTGGTCAACGGTGGTACCGCCGCCTGACCGTCGACCCAAGGAGCCACTCATGTCCGAACCGCTGTTTCTCACCGTCACCAACGCCGTGGCGACCATCAGCATCAACGATGCGCCGTACAACCGGATGAGCCTGGAGTACATCGACGCGCTCGAGACCCTGCTGCCACAGCTCGCCGAGGACGACGGCGTGCGCGCCCTGGTGTTCACCGCCGAGGGGGAGGACAACTTCTCCGTGGGCATGAATCTCAAGCAGTTTGGCGAAGGTGCAGAGCGCAAGGGCGGCGCCGATGCCCTGCTCGACCAGCGACTGCGCGTGCTCCATGCCATCGAACGGCTGGGCAAGCCGAGCATCGCCACGTTGTTCGGGTTCTGTCTCGGCGGCGGCCTGGAGCTGCCGCTCGCCTGTCACTTCCGGCTGGCAGCCGACACCGGCGCGCAGATCGGCCTGCCGGAGATGGATCTCGGCGCCGTGCCCGCCTGGGGTGGCTCCGCGCGGCTGCCGCGCTGCGTGGGCCGCGACCATGCCCTGGACATGATTCTGCGGGGCCGTAAGATCGATGGCGCCGAGGCACTGCGCATGGGGCTGGTCATGGAAACCGTGCCGCTGGCCGAGCTGAAACCGCGCGCCCAGGCGTTGGGGGAAGAGCTGGCCCGCCAGCCCCGGCTCGCCGTCAAAGGCATGCTGGATACCATCGTCGGCTTCGAATCGAAGAGCCTCGCCGAGTCGCTGCATGACGAGCGCGCCGCCGTCCACCTGACCCGGGGGACGCCCGATGCGGCGGAAGGCATGCGCGCCTTTCTCGAGAAGCGGCGGCCGGTTTTCAATCAGCGCTGAACCCGAGCGCCCCGCCCGCCCCGGACCCAGTCCCGGACTCTGGGACTGAGCAGGGGGAGCACGAACACCAGCAGCAGCACGCCGGCGATCGCCAGGGATTGGGCTACGGTCAGATCCAGCACCGCGGTGCCCAAGAACGCAAAAGGAATCGTCCTGATCGGTGCCGCCAGCGCCACGGCAACGGCAAACCGTCGGCCGCCGAGGCCGATCGTTCCCGCAGCGAGATGAGCAGGCGTGAGCAGCCCGATCGGGTGCGCCGTGATAGCGAAGATGGCGACCGCGCCGACGCGCCGGATGCGCTCCAGCATCGCGGTGTACTGCTCACCGAAGCGGCGCTCCGCCCAGTCGGCGCCGAGTTGCCGCGCAAGGTAGTAGAGCACCAGCGCCGATACCACCAGACCGAGACAGCCCCAGAGGATGCCGCCGGTCACGCCGAACGCGAGCCCGCCGAGGATCAGTACGAGATGGGATGACAGCCCGATGAACAGGCGGAAGACCATGAGAAGGATGAAGACGGCTGGCCCCCACCAGCCGAGGCTCTGTACCCATCGCCGGAACTCCTGCAGCCCTTCGACGGTGAACGAAACCCCCAACTGCTCCTGCGCGGTCGAACCCAGGAGAAAAGCTGCTGCCAGGAACAGCAGCACGTACAGACGGCGTCGCCAGCGAGGTGACATCTAATCGACCTCGTGCCGAGAGGGCAGCCAGACCTCGAGCACGAGCTGCATCAGCGACAGCGGTTTCGGGGTCACCAGTTTTCGTTCCACGGACGCAGCACCACCTCATTGGTCCAGGTCGAGCGGTGCTGGCGATGCAGCTGCAGATAGATCTCGTCAATGCAGTCCGGATCCGCCATGTTGTCGTTCTCCGCGGTGCCGGCGAGACGGTGCCGGCGCGTGCCGCCCTCCTGGGTCCAGGCGATCGCCGCGTCTATGGGAACGTTGACGACATGGATACCCTGCGGCATCAGCTCCCTCGCCATGCTCTGCGCGAGGCCCGCCTTGGCGTGGCAGGACATGGCGAACGCGGCGCTCTTGGGATAGCCCTTCAACGCCGCACTGGCGTTGGTGAAGATGATGGTGCCGCGGTGGCCGCCCTCCGGGATGTCGTGGCGCAGCATGGCGGCCGCCGCCTGCTGCGCCACCAGAAACGCACTGAAGCCGCCGTTATGAATGGTCTGCCGGACGAGCTCGGGATCTGCTTCGACGACCGCCTTTCTGAAGATGTCGCGGGAACGGCCATCGATGTTGTGGACCACCAGGCGCGGCTCGTCGAGGTCGCCGCACACCTGAGTGAAGAGCTCGCTCACCGACTGCGGATCCGAGGCGTCGCACGCGTAGAGCCGCACACCGTGCCTGCTCTCCAGCTCGCGCAGCACCGGCTTGTCCGGGTTCCTCGCCGCAACGGCCACCCGCATGCCTTCGCCAGCGAACAGCCGGGCGCAGCTTGCGCTGACCCCTGGGCCGCCACCGACGACGAGCGCCGTCTCCCCCTCGTGCATAGTCATCTCCAGCTTCCGGGACTCAGCCTGCTATGCCGCGATGACTTCCTCAGCCAGCTTCTCCATGCCTTCGGCCGGATTCGCGCCGAGCGCCTGCAGCGGCACCACCGCCCGGTGGACCCCCATCGATTCGAGCGCGGCCAGCGCCTCGGCGCCGCCACGCGCCGGCCACATGACGGTAATCTCCAGCTCGGAGAAGTCACGCCCTGTCGAGTCGCAGGCCTGCCGAAGCTGCTCGAGCATGCTCTGGATTTCCGCCGTGTCGGCCCCCGGCACGAACCAGCCATCGCCATAGCGGGCAATCCGCTCGAAGATCTTGCCTTTGTTGCCGCCCATGATGATCGGCATCGGAGACTGCACCGGCGTCGGATAGCTCTTGAAGTTGGTCCAGTTCAGGAACTCGCTCTGGTGCTCCACCACGTCGCCGGACCAGACCTTGCGCATGGCCTGGACATAGTCGTCGAAACGAGCGCCACGCTTCTCGAACGGCACACCCATGGCTACGAACTCTTCCTGCAGCCAGCCGATCCCCAGGCCGAGCATCAACCGTCCTTTGGACAGCGTATCGATGCTGGCCGCCTGTTTGGCGAGCAGCAGCGGATTGGTCTGGGGCAGGATGTTGACCCCGGTGCCCAGGCGAATCTTCCTGGTGTGCACGGCGATGGCGGTGAGGGCAACCAGCGGGTCGATGAACGGCGTTTCCGGTGCCGCGCCCATATTGCCGGATTTGTTGTAGGGATACTTGGACTCGTAGTTCACCGGCACGATCACGTGCTCGAAGGTCCAGACAGACTCGTAGCCCAGGGCTTCCGCCTGCTGCGCCATGCCGACGAGCATGGCCGGGTCCGTGATACCGATGTTCACGGGAATCAGTCCGAGTTTCATTGTGGTTCTCCGTAGGTGTGGGTGTTCGCTGGCGAGCGCGGCCGCTACTGTCGCGTCATTGCCGCTCTTGCCTCCCGCTCCGCCTCGTCGCGTCGATCCTGGCTGGTGGGCCTGATCGGGAGCTCGAAGCTGACCTTGCGGATTCTGCCGGGGTAAGCAAACGGCGGCTGATAGTCGCGATTGACCGGCGCCGCCGCCCGGCCGAGATCCATGCCCGTGCTCGACAGCATGCCGAGCAACCGCGGGATTTCCCCTTCGGCCTGCAGCTCGCCGTCCACCAGCAGCCGCACCGCGGCGCGACGCTCGGGCAGGCGCTCGACCTCGAGCGTCACCCGGTGCTCTCCGGCCGCCAGCGCCGACGCTGCAGCGACGGTGGTGTGCTCGTGGAACGCGTTGTAGTCAAAATGGATCCGGCCATCCAGAACGTACAGCGCAAAGCCGGAGTTGATGGTGCCTCGATTCACCAGCGCGCCATCGCCTGCGGCAGCGGGATGCTCCAGCGTGACCTCCGTGGTCCAGCCGCGGGCCGCCGACGGGCAGGCATCGGCCACGATATGCGACACCGGCGGGTAGTACACGAACAGATCCCGTGCCGACGGCAGCCCCGGCCGGCGGGCGGCGCGGAAGGTCTGCGCCGCCGGCCGATCGTCCAGCGGCAGAACGCCGTGCTGCTCCGCCTCCCGCCACCACAGATCGATCATGCGCTCGAGGCGCTCCGGGTACTGTTGCGCCAGATCGTTCGTCTCGGAGAAGTCCTCGTCCAGGTGATACAACTCCCAGCGATCGTCATCCCAGGACGTGCCCGGCTGGTGACGGGTCACCGCCTTCCAGCCGTCCTGCCAGATGCCCCGATGGCCGAGCATCTCGAAGTACTGCACAGAGCGCGATGGCGCGGCTTCGGGCGCAGCCAGACTCGGCGCCAGCGACACGCCGTGCAGCGGCATCTGCTCGACACCCCGCGACTGGCGGGGTGACTCAGTGCCGGTGAGCTCCAGGATGGTGGGCATGATGTCGATGGCATGGCAGAAGGGCCGACGTATGGCGCCACCGTCGCTCACGCCGTTCGGCCAGTGCAGAATCAGTGGATCCCGGACTCCGCCCCCATGGGTGTTCTGCTTGTACCACTTCAGCGGCGTGTTGCCGGCCTGAGCCCAGCCCCAGGGGATGTTGGAATGGCTCTCCGGGCCGCCGATGTCGTCGAGACGTTTTACTGCCTGGTCGACGTCTTCCCTCATGCCGTTGAACCAGCGCATCTCGTCGAACACGCCGGTGGGGCCGCCCTCCTGGCTCGCACCGTTGTCGGACATGACGATGAGCAGGGTATTCTCCAGCTGGCCAACCTCCTCGAGAAAGCTCACCAGCCGGCCGATCTGGGCGTCGGTGTGGTCGAGCTGAGCAGCGAAGGCCTCCTGCAGCCGCGCGGCGAACCGCCGTTCGTTGTCGGTCAGCGCCTCCCAGGGCTTGACGCCGGGATTCAGGGGTGCGAGCTCGGTCGATGGCGGAATGATCCCGAGATGCTTCTGCCGCTCGAACCAGTCCTGCCGCACGACATCCCACCCTGCATCGAATCTGCCCCGGTACTTGTCCAGATACGCCTGCGGCGCCTGGTGCGGCGAGTGGGTTGCCCCGAAGGCCAGGTACAGGAAGAACGGCCGCTCCGGCACGAGAGAGATCTGATCCCGCAGAAACCCGATGGAGCGGTCGACGATGTCCTCGGAGACGTGATAGCCCTGTTCCGGCAGCGCCGGCGCCTCGACGTGATGATTGTCGCTGGTGAGTTCCGGATAGAACTGATCCGTCTCCCCCTGCATGAACCCGTAGAAGCGATCGAACCCGCGCTGCAGCGGCCAGTTGTGAAAGGGACCGGCTGCCGAGCACTCGGCCATCGGGGTCAGGTGCCACTTGCCCGTCGCATAGGTGCCGTAGCCCGCCTCCCGCAGCACGTCCGCCACCGTAGCGGCCGACGGCGGAAGAAACCCTCGCATGTTGGGGTAGCCGGTGTCCATGTTGGAGACGCCGCGCATGCCTACAGCATGGTGATTGCGCCCGGTCAGCAGGCAGGCCCGCGTCGGAGAGCACAGTGCCGTGGTATGGAAGTTGGCAAAGCGCAGCCCGCCGGCCGCCAGGGCGTCGATATGGGGGGTTTCGATGCTCGAGCCGTAGCATCCGAAGTGGGCGAAGCCCGTGTCGTCGAGGACGATCAGCACCACGTTGGGCTTGCCGCTGACGATCCTCCCCTCCGGCCACCAGGGCTCCGACTCGTAGACGGTCCGGCCTATGCGCCCTTCGAACGCTTCCCCCGACGGGTGTTGATAGCTCATCGTCTCAGGCTCACCCAGGCTGGTACACGGTACCGGTAGACCCACACTAATGCATCGCATTATGCCCTTCAAGCGTCAGATCCGCGGCACGCCGAGCCCCTCTTGCCGATCAGATTCACGTCTGGTCCGGTGACGTGTCCTTCGGCGCCTGATTTTCCTCCAACGCGTCCAGATCGTTGGCGCCATGGCGCTCTGCGACGCCGCTCTTGCCCGGGCGATTCACCCGTCTGCCCCGTCGTACCGCGGGCCGTGCATGAATCTCTTTTGCCCACCTGACGACGTTCGTATAGGACTCCACATCGAGGAATTCCTTAGCGTCATACAGGCCCGTCAACACGAGTTGGCCGTACCAGGGGTACGTCGCCATATCGGAGATGTTGTACTCGTCGCCGCAGAGGAACTGCCGCGACGAGAGGTTCCTGTCGAGCACGTCGAGCTGGCGCTTGACCTCCATGGCATAGCGGTTGATCGGGTATTCGAGCTTCTCCGGCGCGTAGGCATAGAAATGCCCGAAGCCGCCGCCGAGGAACGGCGTCGCTCCCATCTGCCAGAACAGCCAGGAAAGACACTCCGCCCGCCCGGCGCCCGCTGTGGGTACGAATGCGCCGAACTTTTCTGCGAGGTAGAGCATGATCGCACCGGACTCGAATACGCGTGTCGGGGGCGTGATGCTCCGGTCCAGCAGGCTCGGGATCTTCGAGTTGGGATTGATGTCGACGAAGCCGCTGCCGAACTGATCACCCTCGCCGATATTGATCAGCCAAGCGTCGTATTCCGCATCGTTGATGCCGATCGCAAGGAGCTCTTC
This sequence comes from Pseudomonadales bacterium, assembly GCA_041690675.1. GTDB lineage: Bacteria > Pseudomonadota > Gammaproteobacteria > Pseudomonadales > Azotimanducaceae > UBA7803. Next base: position 64,731 of record JAWLGU010000001.1, read on the forward strand.
CAGGAGAATCGTCACCTTGACGCCGTTGGGCGTTCCGAGAGAGTAAAGCTGCAGCGGATGCTCTCCGACCGGAAGCGCTTTCTCGTGCGTCGGTCCAGCAACCGGCCTATTGATATTGGCAAAGCGGCCACCACTTTCGGCGTCCCATTGCCAGACCTTCGGAGGAACATACGGTGTTGACTCGGTCATTGAATCTCTCTTCTCGATGATCGGGTACCGGCCATCCAGCAGCCGGGTCGGGGGCGCAGCAATTCGAAATTCCCGTTTGGACACCAATGCATTGCATTAGTCCATTCAAGCCGGTTCGCTGGGAGTTTTTACGTCCGCCAAGGAATGACCGACACGCGAACGCCCCCCAAAGATCACGCACGTCCCAGCGCCTTCAGATTAGCCTCGTGTTGTCGACGGTCGATGCCATACAGTGACAGGCAGGCGATCATGATCATCCAAAGGACGAACAAAGACGGGGCGTAAAAGGCGCCGAGGCGGAACACGGCTGCGTCGGCGACCTCGCCAGGCATGACACCCCGAGGGAACTGGGCAATGGTCAGCACGGCGCCGGCGGCAACCACCCCGAGTCCCTGGACCATCTTGCGGGTGAAGGTCACCGCAGCGAAGAAGACGCCTTCGGAACGGCGCGCGGTCTGCCGCTCGCTGTCTTCCACCAGATCGGCAATCATCGACGACATGAGGATCTGGAAGGTAATGATCAAGGCCACATCGATGACCGTGATCACGAGGATGAGCGGAAACAGCAGCGGGTCTCCGTTCGGCGGCATCAGCCCGAACAGCCGCAGGGCCACCGGCAGCGGCGCTACCGTAAACGCGAGGATTCCGACGATGATCGCGCCCCGCTTCTTGCCGAGCATCCGGGAGGCGAGCGGCGAGATCACGAAGCCGAGCACCGCCGAAACCACCACCGAGATCGACAGCACACTGATCTGATCGGTCGTGAACTCCCAGTAGAAGGAGTTGATGTAGTAGTTGAGCCCGGCGCCCATGCCGGTGGCGATGGCACCGAACAGGGCAGCCAGGAACAACGCTGCGAACGACTTGTTGACCAGGGTCTCCCACAGCTCCCAGTAGATGCGCCGCAGGGTCATGCGGTATTTGGCGGGGGGCTTCTTCAGCTTCGGGACGTAAGAATGGGTTCCGAGGCCATGATGGTAACGAAGATCACAGCGCCGGCGATATAGCCCATGCTCGAGAAGCCGTCGATGTTGAACATTCCATTGGGTATGGTCTCTGTGGGTACCAGCAGGTAGGCCAGCGCGAAAGCCGCCATCAGGGTGCCGCCGGTCCAACCAAAGAAGTAGCGGTAGCTGAGCATGGTGGTGCGCTCGTCGTAGACCTCGGTCATCTCCGCGACCAGTGCCGAGCTCGGCACCTCGTAGAGGGTGATCAGCGTACGCACGAACACTGCCAGCACGACGAGATAAGGAAACAGCTCGTTGCCCTCGAGACCTCCAGGTGGGTTCCAGATGAAGGTATAACCGAGCGCCACCGGCAGCGCTGCGAAGTACATATAAGGATGACGGCGCTCCCAGCGCGAGGCTCACCAGGCCGGCGTCCACGCCCATGACCTGGCTGTAGAAGATCAGAAAGAAATAGTCGAACCCGGTGTTCTTGACGCCGTAGGCCACCGAGCCGACGCCGTACGCCAGCTTCGCGACCATGGAAACCCGCTGTTTCGACATGTACTCCTCTGACTACCGTCTTGCCCGATCCCCGGGCTCGGTCCTCGGGGATCCATCACCCACTCTCGTCACCAGTAGGCCGATCACCGCTAGAAACAGGGCCAAAAGCAGACGGGGATCCCCGAAAGACATCCACGGATCGAGCGGGAACGCGATGGTCTTGGCCATGGCCGCAATCTTGAACTCGTGGGAACCCTGAAACTCCGAGTTGCCGGCGATCTCGAACATGTCGCGGCGGCTGCGGTAGCGCATCAGCGTGCCCGAGCTCCACTGCGAAGCGTCCTCGATGCCCCAGACGTCCAGTGCCGGGGCCGCTGCGGTACCGGTGAAGATGGGGTGACTGGCGCGGGACAGCAGCGCGGGCCACATGTAGCTCATGTACTCATCCAACGCCTCGGCGGCAGCGGCGTCGGCGCCGTCGTTCATCTCGATGACGTTGAGCATCACGAAGTCGTCGCCGGTGTCCGAGGCGAGGAAGTCGCGCAGCGCGGCGATGTCCGCCGCAGCGCCGCCACGGGCCTCGAGACGCGCCACGATGGCGTCGATTTCGGCCTCGGTGAGCGGCCCCTGGAGATTGGTATACCAGAGGAAGAAGGCGGCCCACAGCAGGCCGATCACGCCCCAGATCGTTACGTTCCGGCTCATCGCGCCGCCCCGGCCAACTAATGTCTTGGACAGTGACATTTGTTTCGGGGTGTGTCAAGCTGGCCTCGGACGATGCGGGTGACCCGTCGGGGAAAGAGGCACACATTCGCAAGACTGCGATATTCGTCGTCGTGTTCGCAGGGCTGGCGGCCATAGCCTGGCAGAACCGGATCGATCTGCTGGTCTGGGCCATGCCCCTCATCCAGGATCTGGTCAACCCCATTCCGCCGAACCGGCCCATCGAATGGCAGCAGGGGCCGGCAACCGCCGCGGCGCCGCCGAACGAGCGGCCGCCGAACATCATTCTGATCCTCACCGACGACATGGGCTTCAACGACGTGTCGCTGTACAACGGCGGCGCCGCCGACGGCAGCGTTGCAACGCCGCACATCGACGCCATCGCCGAGCAGGGTGTGCGCTTCGACAACGGCTACGCCGCGAACGCGGTCTGTGCACCCTCCCGGGCGACGCTCCTGACCGGGCGCCCGCTTCGGCTTGGAGTTCACGCCGTTCCCCAAATCCGGCGCCACCCTGTTTCAGTGGATGGCCGATCTGGAGGAGCCGGAGCTGCCGATCTACATCGATCACGACGCCGTCGACGAGCTCGCGCCGATGGCAGAGCTCGGCATGCCGACGTCGGAGATCACCATCGCCGAAACGCTCAAGGAAGCCGGCTACTACACCGCGCACATCGGCAAGTGGCACCTGGGCGGCGTGCAGGGCATGCATCCCCTCGACCAGGGCTTCGACGAGAGCCTGTACATGACGGGCATGCTCTACCTGCCGGAAGATCATCCGGACGCGGTCAACGCCAAGCGCGAGGATCAGGCTGTGGAGCGCATGGTCTGAGCCAATGCCCGCTACAGCACCCAGTGGAACCGCACCGAGACGTTCGAGCCGGATGGGTACCTCACCGACTACTACACCGACGAGGCGGTGAAGGTCATCGAGAACAACCGCAACCGGCCGTTCTTCCTGTACCTGGCCCACTGGGGCATTCACAATCCCCTGCAGGCCACCCGAGCGGACTACGACAAGTTCGCGCACATCGAGGACCACCACCTGCGCGTGTACGCCGCCATGATCCACGCGGTCGACCGCAGCGTGGCGAAGGTCACTGCCGCTCTCGAGGAGCACGGTCTCACAGACAACACCCTGATCCTGTTCACCTCGGACAACGGCGGGGCCGGCTACATCGGCCTCCCGGACGTCAACAAGCCCTACCGCGGCTGGAAGCTCACCCATTTCGAGGGCGGCACCCATGTGCCCTTGATGGCGAAGTGGCCGGCACGAATCCCGGCCGGCAGCGTGGTCGAGGCGCCGGTACACCACATCGATCTGTTCCATACCATCGCGGCCGCCGCCGGTGTCCCGGTGCCGACCGATCGCAAGCTGGACGGCGTCGACCTCACCCCGTTCGCCACCGGTGAGGTCGAGGGCCGGCCCCACGAAACCCTGTTCTGGCGCGAGGGCCATCACCAGTCCGTGCGTCACCAGGGGTGGAAGCTGATCCGTGCCGATCTGCCGGAGAACGCCCGCTGGCTGTTCGACCTGGACGCGGACCCGATGGAGCGGCGCAACCTCGCTGCCAGCGAACCGGCGAAAGTCGCCGAGATCCAAGCCCTGCTCGATGCCCACAACGCCGAGCAGGCGGAGCCGCTGTGGCCGAGCGTCCTCGACAGCCCCCAGTTGATCGACAAGCACGGTGAGCAGCCCTACGAGCCGGGGGACGAGTACATCTACTGGCCGAACTGAGCGGCCGACCTGATGCTCCAGCTCGCTGCCGCCCACCGCAAGGACCAGCTCAAGAGCTACTTCAACCGGGCGATCCTCGGTCCGAAGCTGCTGGTGATCGACGAGCTCGGCTATCTGCCGTTCGGCCGAGAGGAAGCCAGCTTGTTGTTCCAGGTGATCGCCAAGCGCTACGAGCGCGGCTCGGTGATCATCACGTCGAATCTGGCGTTCTCGGACTGGGCCACGACACTAGCGGACGATGCGACTCTGACTGCAGCACTGCTCGACCGGCTGCTGCACCACGGGCATATCGTCACGCTCAAGGGCGAGAGCTATCGCCTCAAGGACAGTCGGCGTTGACACCTTCGCCTCAGCCAATGCCCTGTTCGGACTCTCAAAGCTGTCGATCTGGTGGCTGAGACTCAGCATCAAGATCCAACGCATCAAGCCCGGCCATCCAGAGCAGAACGGCCGGCACGAACGCATGCACTTGACGCTCAAGCAGGAAGCTACCAAGCCCGCTGCCTACAACTTCCTCCAGCAGCAGGAACGGTTCGAGCGCTTCATAGAGGTTTACAACAACGAGCGCCCGCACCAGGCGCTCCAGGGGGCCTGTCCAGGTGACCTGTATACACCTTCCGCTCGTCCCTACGAGCCCCCTCCGGAGCCCGAATACCCTTTCCACGACCGCACCGTGCGCGTCACTCACTGCGGCCGAATCTGTATCGGGAAGCGCAAGATCAACCTGAGCACCGTTTTTGCCGGCCAACTCGTGGGTATCCGCGAGGTCGATGACCAGATTTGGCTGGTGAGTTTCCTGCGGTATGACTTAGGATTCTTCGACCAGGAGGTGGGGCGGGTGGAACCCGCCCCCAATCCGTTCACCCCGGAGCAGGTGTTAACCATGTCTCCGGAATAAGGTGTAAACCATGTGGCCGGAATACACCTTAATTTTATGGCGGAGAGGGAGGGATTCGAACCCTCGGTACGTTGCCGTACACACACTTTCCAGGCGTGCTCCTTCGACCGCTCGGACACCTCTCCGGTGAGGGTGGCGACCCAAACCAGCCACACCCCGCACACGAGTCCGCCGCTACCGTTGCTCCCTTCCGGGCCTGGCGGGGTTCACAGCGTATCGTTGCGGGGGGACCGGAATGGGCCACCATTGATCGCAAGGGCGCGTATCGTAACCGAAACCGGGCCAGGAAGTGTAGCGATGATGCGGCGGGGTGGCCACCTTCCAGGGTCGTCTACACTTGCCCTTACCGAGGCCGAATCGCAGTGGATCCATGACCTGGCTCTTGTTCGCCACGACTCAAATCGCCCTGATCGGCGCCATCGCCGCCGTCGGCATGATCCGCAGGCGACGCAGCGAGCCCGGCAGTGCCAGAGCGTTCGCTTCAGGGTCCCCTCGATGGCTCGATCTGGTCCAGGAGGCGGAGCTGCTGCGGGCGGCCAACGCGGTGCTGCTGGAACGGCTCTCCAATGCAGAGCGCGAGGCGCCGCAGCCGGTGCTGCCGGCTCCCGTCACCCACGATCCGGCGCCGCAGCTCGAGCGGCTGTCCGCCGAGAACCGGGACATGCGCGCCCGACTCAGGGCGCTGGACGAGGAAAACCAGCAGCTCAAGCGTTTCCTGTTCCTGGCGGATGCAACCGCAAGCGGGGTACTCGCGCCGGCGCGTGAGGGGGCCCCCCTCCCCTGGCTCGGCGACGCGAGCGCCGGCTTGGACCGGGCGGCGGCCTTCCGCTAATCTCCCCCGGTTCCTCCAGGGGTGAAGCTACTTGCGCAGAGATCACCGGCCCTACGGCCTTAAACGCCTGCACCGGGCCGTGGAGCGCGCCTGGGTGGAGCAGTTCCTGCGCCCGCAGCTCGACGCCCTGGGAGATCACTGCCTGGTGATGAAGCCGTGGTACCTGGACGTTCACGGCGGACGCATCGCGCTGGGGCGTTGCGTGCACGTGATCACCGGGCCCGATCGGCGGGTGCGGCTCACTACTTGGGAGCATGAGGACGGAGCGGGCCGCATCGACATCGGCGACTACTGCCTGATCTGTCCCGGCGTGCGGCTGGATTCGGCCTGCCACATCGAGGTGGGCAGCAACACCATGATCGCCGCCGGCGCCTACCTCACCGACGCCGACTGGCACGACGTCTACGACCGCACCCGCATCATCGGCGCCCACGGCAAGATCACGTTGGAGGACAACGTGTGGATCGGCGACGGCGCCATCGTCTGCAAGGGCGTGAGCATCGGCGTCAACAGCGTCGTCGGCGCCGGCAGCGTGGTCACCCGGGACATTCCCGCCAACGTGGTGGCCGCCGGCAATCCCGCTGGCGTGGTCAAGGCCCTGGACCCGGGCCGGGCGCTGGTGCGCCGCGAATCCCTCCTGGCGGATCCCGAGGATCTGGACGCCCGGGTGGATGCCCTCGACCGCTATCTGCTCGGCGGCAACACCTGGTGGGGCTGGCTGCGCTCGCTCGTTCGGCCGTCCCGGGAGGACTGAGCGGGCACCGCCGGCATCACTGCCGCACCGTCCGCACCAGCGGCCAGTCCCAAGGGCCGTCGGAGCGCACCGGACTGATGTCCACCCCGCCCCGGCGCAGGAAGTAGCCCGCCACCATCAGTTCCTCGCTGCGGCAGCGATCCTTCAGGTCCAGGAAGATCTGCTCGATGGTGGTTTCGTGGAAGGCCTGGTGCTGCCGGAACGACACCAGGTAGCGGAGTAGCGCCTCCCGGTCGACGGCGGGACCCCGGTAACGCACCAGGACGGAGGCCCAGTCCGGCTGGCCGGTCACCGGGCACAGGCTGCGAAACAGGTGGGTGTGCAGGGTCTCCTCCAGCACGCCGCCGCCCGTAAGGCGCAGCAGGTCCGGGTCGCGTTCATACACGTCCGTGGCCACATTCAGATCGTCCAGGCAGACGCCGGGAAGCGTGGCGGCCGGGGCCGGCAGCTCGGCAAGGGGCATGACGGCGACGGCCACGGTGGCGCCGCAGGCCTGGCTCAGATCCTCCCGAAGCCGGTGGGTCACGGCCTCCCTCGACTCGAAGGCGGTCTGAGCGAAGCCGTTCACGTACAGCTTCATGGATTTGCTTTCCACCATGCAGGGCGAATCGGCGCCCACCTGCAGGCGCAGGGCGGCCACCCGGGGCAACCCCCGTGGGTTCAGCCACGAAAGCTCGTAGCCGTGCCAGACGTCCTCACCGGCGAAGGGCAGGGTCGCCCCTATTCCCATGGCTCTGCGCACCACGGCCCGCTCGATGGGCGCGAGCAGGGAGCGGTCGTAACGGTCGGGGAACGGAGTGGCCTTGCCGAGGGGGATGTGGTCCATGGCGCGCACTAAAGAGGAGCCTGCGGGCGGTGTCAACGTGCAGCGCCCGGGAAAAACGGTTAGGGTGGGCCCGGACCGGGGTGGGGAAGATCGATAGATGATCGAGGCGTTTCAGCAATTGGCCCAGCGCTTCGCGGAGCTGGCGTGGGGGCCCTGGCTCCTGGTGCTGTTGCTCGGCGGCGGCTTCTTCTTTCTGGTGTACAGCCGCTTCGTGCCCTTCCGGCACCTGCCCCACGCCGCCGACATCCTGCGCGGCAAGTACGACTCGCCGGACGATCCAGGCGAGATCACCCACTTCCAGGCCCTCTCCTCCGCGCTTGCCGGCACCATCGGCATGGGCAACGTGGCCGGCGTGGCCCTCGCCATCAGCATCGGCGGGCCGGGCGCCATCTTCTGGATGTGGATGACCGCCATCCTCGGCATCGCCACCAAGTTTTTCACCTGCACCCTGGCGGTGATGTACCGCGGCCGCGACAGCGCCGGCACTCTGCGGGGGGGCCCCATGTACGTGATCCGGGAAGGCCTGCCGCAGCGCTGGCACTGGCTCGCCTATATGTTCGCCGTCTTCGGCATGATCGGCACCCTGCCCGTGCTCCAGGCCAACCAGCTCATTCAGGTGGTGCGGGACGTGGTGTTCATCGACAACGGTTGGCTCCCGGCGGGCGACGACCACTTCGCCTTCAATCTCACCGCGGGACTGGTGCTGACCGGCGTCGCCGCCACGGTGATCCTCGGCGGCATTCACCGCATCGGCGAGGTGGCGAGCCGCATCGTGCCGGGCATGAGCGCCCTGTACGTCGGCGCCACTGTGGTGGCGGTGCTGATGCACATCGACCGCGTGCCGGGAGTGATCTGGCTCATCCTGGAGGATGCCTTCACCGCCCGGTCCGCCGCCTCGGGGACACTCTTGGCGGTGATCCTCTACGGCGTGCAGCGCGGCGCCTTCTCCAACGAGGCCGGCATCGGCACGGAATCCATGGCCCACGGCGCGGCGCGCACCCGGGAGCCGGTGCGCGAAGGTCTGGTGGCCATGCTGGGCCCGATCATCGACACCCTGTTCATCTGTTCCGCCACCGCGTTCACCATCCTCCTCTCCGGCGTGTGGCGTGCCGGCGACGCGGACGGCGTCACCCTGACGGCCAGCGCCTTTCAGCAGTTGCTGGGAACCCCGGGGCTGGTGATCGTGGTGATGACGGTGATCGCCTTCGCCATGACCACCATCTTCACCTACTCCTACTACGGCACCCAGTGCGCCGGCTTCCTGTTCGGCGCCCGCCACCGCCACCACTATCAGTGGCTGTATCTCGGATTCATCGTCATCGCCAGCGTGGTCACACTGCGGGCGGCCGTGAGCCTCATCGACGGCGCCTATGCGCTGATGGCCATTCCCACCATGGTCTCGGCGCTGCTGCTGGCTCCTCGGGTCAAGGAAGCCGCGCAGCGCTACTTCGCCGCCCTGGACGCCACAGCCCTGGAGCCCGCCGCCCGTCGATCCAGCCGATGAGCAGGCCCACGACGCCGGCGAGCGCGTGCAGTTGCCAGACGGGACGAATGTCAGCGGCGGACAGATCCGCCACACTGGCCGCTATGGCGATCTGGTGGATTGTCGCCAGCGCCACCAACGCGCCTGCCGTGCCCGGAGCCGCGAGGCTGAGCGCCCCCGTCAGGTAACCGAGCAGCGCAAAGCTCACCGCCGAGAGGCCGGCGAACGCCCGATACTCGGCAAGCAGCAGGTGCAGCCAGATCAACGTCGAGCCGACGGCCACAGCCGTCAGCACCGCCAGCATCCCGGCGCCGCGCCGACGCTCCACCAGCACGCTCAGGACCACGAAGGCGCCCAGGTTGGTGAGCAAATGGGTCGTGTCGTAATGGGTGAAGGAGGCCGTCAGCCAGCGCCACCAGTCCTGTGGCTGCGCCCGGTCGTAGCCGAGTCGCGCCACGTCGGCGAACAGGTGGATGGCCACGCAGACGGTGGCGAGGATCGCAGTCAGTGCCGGCACGGCCGACCGAGCGGCATCAGCTGCGGCTGAGCCGCCGTGCGATCAGCAGGCCGAGCGCGACCAGCAGGAGCCCACCGGCACCGCTGCCCTGATAGCCCTCCCGATGCGCGATCTGCACCTCTCCCGGCGACTCCTTCAGCTTCTGCTCGAAGCGCTCGAGCTCCGCCTCGAGGTTCACCACCAGATCGTCGCTCGCGGCCTCGAACCCGGCCACCGAATCCTCGCGGATCTGCTCGCTCGCGTTCACCAGGGTGGCGGAGCTCTTCACGCTGCTGGTGCCCGGCGCCCGGAACAGCAGCTTGCGGCTGTCGATGTCGTAGAGCACGGCGTCGAGCAGGGTATGGGTGGCGTTCTTCTCGCCGGGCACGATGTAGGCCCCCACCAGGGTCCAGTAGGCCAGGGAGGCGAGACCTTCGTCGGTGAACCTGGTCTGGTCGTAGGAAACCAGGGCGATCACGTCGATCCCGAACATGCGCTTCAGTTGATCGAGGTTTTCGAAGCTTCCCTCGGGCCGAAGATAGGCCGACGGGATGATCTCGATGCCGCTGACGAACTCCAGATCCTCGAAGTGGCGGCTGACCTTTTCCAGCAGCGCCGCCTTCCGGCTCTCGGTGAGGCCGCTGTCGTCGCGGAAGCGGCTCGGGGTGAACGCCACCCCGACGGTGAGCGGCAGGGTGAGCCGGGGTATCTCCTCGCTCACCCGCACGTTGCGCGAATCCGGGTACAGATAATCGACCACGCTGCTGTTGCGATGTTGAGCGGTGGTGTGACAGCCGGCCAGGGTCACGAGGGCCAGCAGGATCGCGATGCTTCTCATATTCGTGCTTCTCCGAGCCAACGACGCCGCGAGGGGGCGATGCGGACTATACCGCTTCCCGGCGCTTGAAGTCCGCCACCAGGTGGTCCGCCAGGCGGGTGGGCTCCGGGACCCGGTAGCCGGCACCGCAGGCCAGAGCCCAGCGAATGCTGCTGCCGTGGTTCATGAGATGTCCGGGGCTGACGTAGATGGGTCGCACGCCCTCCCGGGTGCGCAGCACCGAGCCGATGCGGGTGCCGTCCTTCTCGTCGCGCAGGGGCGCCACCGCGCCGCGCTCCGGGCCCGGCTCCTCGGCGACGCCGCAGAGGCGCGATTTCGCGCAGCCCACCGTGGGCAGCCCCGCCACCAGGCCCAGGTGGCAGGCCAGACCCAGGCGGCGGGGATGAGCAAGACCGTGCCCGTCACAGAGGATGCCCTCCACGGGCGCGCGCACCCGCCGCAGCAGCTTGAGCAGCACCGGGATCTCGCGGAACGACAGCAGCCCCGGCACGTAAGGGAAGCGCAGACGATCCGAGGCCGTCCGGCTTTCCACCACTTGCCCGGCGGCCACGTCCCATACCACCGCCGCGGCGAGGATGCGCTGGTCGAGAAACGCGCAATCGAGGCCGACCACCAGCCGGGGCAGCGGCGCCCGCACGAGGCGCACCTCCCCCGCCAGACGGCGCTGCACGGCCACGGCCTCCTTCGGGGTGATGCGCCAACGGTGCGGTGCGCGGGGTATCTCCATCCGAGCTCCATGAATACGCGGGTCATTGTACGCTGGCTCCCGAGACACCGTGGGGTACGATGGCGCAAAGGAAAGCGAGAGCGCGACGAGTCATGTACCCGGGCACCACTCCCCTCCCCGAGCACCTTCGCCACAGCAAACCGGCCACCGGGCACACCCGGGCCGCCAACCGCAAGGTGCAGAACGCCCTGCCCTTCGAGGATCGCCGCAGCTTCGACAATGCCCGTCGCGGCTTCATCGCGAGCCTCGACCAGGTCACCATCGGCCACGATCACGCCGACCGGGCGGCCTACGACCTGAGCCGGGTCGACTTTCTCGCAGCAGAGGCGCCGGACACGGTCAACCCGAGCCTGTGGCGCCAGGCGCAGCTGAACGCCATTCACCACGGGCTGTTCGAGGTGACGGATGGGCTGTATCAGGTGCGCTCCTACGACATTGCCAACATGACTCTCATCCGGGGCGACACCGGATGGATCGTGGTGGATCCGCTGACATGTACCGAGACCGCCCGCGCCGCACTCGCGCTCGCCAACCGGCACCTGGGCGAACGGCCGGTGGTGGCGGTCATCCACACCCACAGCCACGCCGATCACTTCGCAGGCGTGCTCGGGGTGGTGAGCGCCGAGGCGGTGGAGTCCGGCGCCGTGCGGGTGATCGCGCCGGAGCACTACGTGAACGAAGCGCTCTCGGAGAACGTGCTGGCGGGTAACGTCATGAACCGCCGCGCCACCTACATGTACGGCAATCTGTTGCCCCACGCTGCCACCGGGTTCGTAACCACGGGTCTCGGGGCCGCGCTGTCCATGGGCACCACCGGCTTCGTGGTTCCCAATGACGTCGTCACGCGGACCGGCGAGACCCGTACCGTGGACGGCATCGAGTTCGAGTTCCAGATGACCCCGGGCACGGAAGCGCCGGCGGAGTTCGTCTTCTACCTGCCCCAGTTCCAGGCGCTGTGCATGGCCGAGATCACGTCCCATCACCTGCACAACGTCTACACCCTGCGAGGTGCCCAGGTGCGCGACGCCCTGGCGTGGAGCGCCCAGATTCAGGAGTCCATGGACCTGTTCGGCGATCGCCTGGAAATCCAGTTCGCCTCCCACCACTGGCCCATCTGGGGCCGCCAGGAAGCGCTCGACTACCTGGCCAAGCAACGGGACCTCTACAAGTACATCCACGACCAGACCCTGCGGCTCGCCAATTTCGGCTACACGAAGGAGGAGATCGCCGAGCAACTTCGCCTACCCGATTCCCTGGCGCGGGAGTTCTCCAACCGCGACTACTACGGCACCGTGCACCACAACGCCCGGGCGGTGTACGTGAAGTATCTCGGGTATTTCGACGGCAACCCCGCTCACCTCTACCCGCTGCCCCCGGTGGAGGCCGGCCGGCGTTACGTCGAGTTCATGGGCGGCGCCGATGCCGTGGTGGAGAAAGCCCGCGGCTCTTTCGAGACCGGCGACTACCGCTGGGTCGTGGAAGTGCTGAATCATGTTGTGATGGCGAACCCGGAGCACCAGGCTGCAAAGGCCCTTCTCGCCGACGCCCTGGAGCAGCTCGGCTACCAGGCGGAATCGGCCCCCTGGCGCAATTTCTTTCTCTCCGGCGCCCTGGAGCTTCGGCACGGGCTGCCCGCCACCGGCACGGCCTTCGCCGCCAGCGAAGGCATGGCCCGGGGCATGCCCATCGAGAACCTGTTCCAGACCATGGCGGTGCGGCTCAATGGTCCGAAGGCCGACGGCGTGCGGCTCGCCATCAACCTGGACTTCGGCGATCTCCGCCGGCGCTATCTGCTGATCATCGACAACAGCGTGCTGCACGCTTTTCCGGACAAGCGTTCGGACACGGCCGATGCGGAGCTCGCCGTCACCGCTCTCGACTTCAAGCGCATGATCATGGGACTCACGACCGCCGGTGATCTCATGACCGAGGGGCGGTTGGCCATCCACGGTGACGCCGGGGCGCTGGCGCGGCTCGGCGAGCTGTTCGACCGCTTCGAGCGGCGCTTCCCCATCGTCACGCCACGCGGAGCGACTTGACCAGCGCCAGGCTCCTGGGCATGACCACCAGCAGCGCGAGCCCTGCGCCCGTGAGCGTCTGCAGGCTCGGCGGCCCCGGCAGGAACGGCGGCAGGGCCACCAGCATGCCCCCCGCCACCAGCACGAGGCGTTGCAGCGGGTTCCAGCGCGGCCCCAGCCGGGGCACGTAGCTCTGGATGCCGCATACCACCAGATAGATCCCGCACAGCGACGTAGCCAGGGCCACCACGAGATCCATGAGCGACCCCTCCAGCAGCAACGCGGGACTCCACACGAACATGAAGGGGATGAAGTAGATCACGCTGCCGAGCCGCATGGCGGCCGCGCCGGTGGCCAGCGGTCGTGCGCCCGCCACGGACGCCGCGGCGTAGGCGCCCAACGCCACCGGCGGGGTGATGAACGACAGCATGGCCCAGTAGAGGATGAACAGATGCACGGCCATGGGGCTGAGCCCGCCCTGGATCAGCGCCGGGGCCAGCACGATGGCCAGGAAGATGTAGGCGGCGGTGACCGTCATGCCGATGCCCAGCACGAAGCTGGTGGCCGCGCCCATGATCAGCAGCAGCCACACCGAGTCCCCGGCCAGATACAGCAGATCGTTCACCAGGGTGCCGGAGAGCCCCGTGAGCGACAGGGCGCCGACGATGAGCCCTACCCCCGCGAGCACCGCGGCGAGCTCCGCCAGCAGCCGCCCGGCGGCCTCGAGAAAGTCCACGGCCTGAGACACGCCCCAGCGATGGCGCCGGCCGATCTGGTTGAGCGCGAGCAGCGCAGCGGTGGCCACATAGGGCGCCACCGATTCCCGTTGCAGCACCAGGAGGAGCACGACCAAAGCAACGAACGCCCCGAGATAATGCCAGCCTTCCCGAAGCGTCTGGCCCACCTTCGGCAGATCGCGGCGGTCGAGACCTTCGAGCCCCCGCACCGCGGCGTGGGCATCCACCTGCAGGAACAAACCGGTGAAGTAGAGGATCGAGGGCACCGCGGCGGCCAGCGCCACCTCGTAGTAGGGGACTTCCAGAAACGTGGCCATGACGAAGGCCGTGGAGCCCATGATGGGGGGCAGTAGCACGCCCCCCGTGGAAGCGCACGCCTCCACCCCGCCCGCCACTTCTCCTCTCAGGCCCGTGGCCTTCATGGCGGGGATGGTGATGGGCCCGGTGGTGAGCACGTTGGTGACCACGCTGCCGCTCATGGAGCCCATGAGCCCGCTGGAGACGATGGCCACCTTCGCCGCGCCGCCCCGCACGCCGCCGAGCAGCGCGAATGCGAGATCGAGAAAGAACCGGCCGCCCCCCGTGTGCTGGAGGGCCAGCCCGAACAACACGAATCCGATCACCAGCTCGGCGAAGGCGCGGAACGGCAGGCCGAACACGCTCTCGATGCTGAGCACGTGATATGCCGCGGTCTGCGCCAGGTCTGCGGGCATGCCGGCAAACGGCCCCGGCAGACGATCCGCCACCACGGGCATCAACGAGAACGCCAGGGTGATGACGAACAGGGCCCAGCCCCCCGCCCGCCGCACCGCCTCCAGCAAGAGCACCCAGAGCCCCGCGGCCAGCCAGGTGGCCGTAGGGGGCGCGCCGAATTCCCAGCCCAGGTCGACGATCTCGCCGGCGTGGGCGAAGAAGTAGCCGCAGCAGACCGCCACCGCCAACGCCAACGTCACGTCCAGCGGCCGCCAGCGCGGAAACACCAGATACGCCAGCGGCAGCAACAGGCCCAGCAACGCGAAGTAGTAGTGGGTTTCCAGGCGGATCCAGGAGGCCAGCCACGGATCGCCGAACAGTCGCAGGGTGTCCATGGCCAGCAGCAGAGCGGCTGCCGCCACCCCGGCCACCAGATATCGCATCACGGAGGACTCCCGTTTCAAGGCGCCGCGGAATCCGTCCACACGGGATCGAAGCCCGCCGCCTCCAGGGCGGCGGCGCGGGCATTGAGCCAGGCGGCGACGAAGGCGTCGCCGGTGACGGGCTCCGCGGCCTTCACCTCCGCCCAAGTCCGCGCCAGCACCCGCTGACGCGCGAGCAGGCGCTGATTATGAGCTTCCATGGCATCCGTCCACACACCCACCTCACGGAAATAGCGGACCGCCCCCGCGTGGTACGGCACCACCCACTGAAACAGCTGGCGCTCCAGCGCCCAGCCGATGGCGCCGGGATCCGCATCCTTGAACTCGTCGTAGTGCCGGTGAATCACCCGGGCCAGGGCGTGGACCATGGCTTCGTCCGTGTCGTCGAGGGCGATGAGCAACGGGTAGGGATACGTGGCCCCCTCGTGGGGATCTGCCGCGCTGATGCCCGCGCCCCGAGAGGCCACGTGGGGCGTGAAGTACGGAGCGATCCGCATGATTCCCGCCCAGCAGGCGTCGTCGCCGTGCGGCGCCGGGGGCCAGAATATGCCCCGGGGGGAGGCTTCCAGCTTACGGGTGGGGCCGGACACCGTGGTGGCGTACGCGGCGTCGATCTGCCCGTTGACGATCCCCGTCCACATGGCGTTGTAGCCGGGAAACTCGACCCGCTCGACGTCGTCCCAGGTGAGCCCGCCGCATGCCAGAAAAGCTTCGGTGGAAACGTTCAGCGAGGGCGCTCCGCGCACGTAGGGCACGCGACGGCCCCGCAGCTCGGCGAAGCGGGTGACGCCGGTGTCGGCGGCCACGGCCAGCGCCTGATTGCTGTCGCCGTTGGAGGTCAGCACCAGGCGCAGCGGCAACGGGCCCCACTCGGGGTTGGCGAACTGGAACACCCCCTCCTGGGCGAAATAGGTGGCCACGCCGTTGGCGGAGAACTGCACGCGCCCGCGGACGAGCGGGAGCAGGCGGGACACGTCGTTCTTGCCGGGCAGCACCCGCAGGGTCACGCCGTAATGGTCCTTGAGCACCTTGCCGATGGCCACCGCCTGGTTATAGCCGGTGGTGCCCAGATTGTAGGCGCTCCACGCCAGGTTGCGCGGCAGCGCCTGGTCCACCGCCCAGCCGGACCCGGTCATCCACGTGCCCAGCACGATCCCCACGGCCCATCGGTTCAGCCTGCCCACACGACTCCCCCGGCGCGAAAAAAGACCGACATGTTACCGTGCCGGGGGCTGGAAGGTGCACTCCGGGCCGGCCGGGGTTAGGCTCTGCGTACACGACACCGCAGGGGGAGCCAGTGATCATCGCCGAAACCACCAGCGGCCCGGTGGAGGGCCGGGAGAAGGACGGTGTGCTGCTGTTTGCCGGCATTCCGTACGCGGCACCGCCCACCGGTGCCAGGCGATTTCGCGCTGCCGAGCCCGTGGAGCCCTGGCGCGAGGTGCGGCCGGCGAGACGCTTCGGCCCGGCGGCACCCCAGGTGCCCACCGGCGGGCTCACGTCCAGCACCGCGGTGCGCTGGGACGAGGACTGCCTGTTCCTCAACATCACCACCCCGGCCCTGGACGACAGGCGACGGCCGGTGCTGTTCTGGATCCACGGCGGCGGCTACCGCACCGGTCAGGGTGCCGTGCCCTGGTACAACGGCGCCCGGTTCGCGAGCCGCGGCGATCTGGTGGTGGTCAGCATCAACTACCGTTTGGGGGCCCTGGGGTTCACCGATCTCTCCGCCTTCGGCGCCGACTACGCCACCTCCGGCGCCAACGGCATCCTCGATCAGATCACGGCGCTTCGCTGGGTCCGTGACAACATCGCGCGGTTCGGCGGCGACCCGCAGCGGGTGACCATCGCCGGCGAGTCCGCGGGCGCCTTCAGCGTCTGCACCCTGCTGGCGAGCCCGCTGGCGGAAGGACTGTTCCGCGGCGCCATCGCCGAGAGCGGCGGCGCCTACCACACCCTGCCCCCTACGGCGGGCCGGCTTGTGGCAGAGCGCCTGCTCGCGGACTTGAAGGCCGACGATCCCCGAGGGCTGCAGGGGCTTCCTGCGGAGGCGATCCTCGAGGCTCAGACCCGCATCAGCAACGACATCGGCGAAGGCGCCGGCACCCTCGAAACCTTCGGGGTCGCAGTTCCGCCGTTCTATCCGGTGGAAGGCAATCCCGTCGTACCGGTCACGCCCCAGCAGGCCATCGCCACCGGAGCTTCCCGTCAGGTGCCCCTGCTGTCCGGCACCAACCGTCACGAAACCACCCTGTGGGGCTACGGCGAGGTGGATGCGGCGCGCCTCGAGCGAATCGCCGAACGTTACGGTGCGGCGTCCACCCTGGCGGCGTACCGGCGAAACAGGCCCCATGCGAGCCCGAGCGAGCTGCTCATCGCGTTCACCACCGATCACATGTTCCGCATCCCAGCGCTGCGGCTTCTGGAAGCCCGCGGCGCAACGGCCGGCGCGCAGAGCTGGCTGTACTGGTTCTGCTGGGAATCGCGCGCCTTCGAGGGGCGCCTCGGCGCCACCCACGCACTGGAAATCCCCTTCGTCTTCGACAACCTGGATCGCCCCGGGGTGGAAGTCTTCCTGGGCCCCGGAGATCGGCCCCAGGACCTGGCCCAGGCCATGCACCAGGCCTGGATCGCCTTCATTCGCGACCAGGACCCGGGGTGGGAGGCCTACGACCTGGAGCGCCGGCCTACCATGAAGTTCGATATCACCTGTGAGCTGGTCATGGACCCGGACGGCGACGAGCGCGAGGCGTGGCAGGGTTTGCGATGAAAGCCAGCGGACCGCGGGCCTTCGCCTGAAGCGGCTACTCCAGGCTCAGCCACAGCCGCAGCAGGTGCCGGGGCCCGGCCGGATCGTCCTCGTAGGCCGTGCGCGCATGGGCGATGGTGTGATTCGAGAGGAACTGCATGTCCCCCGCTTGCAGCCACATGTCGAGGTGCACGTCCGGATCCGCCGCCACCGTATCGTAGAGGTCCAGGATCGTGCGCTCCGCGTCGCTCAGCTCCACGCCGTGGAGCCGCTCCACCGAGCGGAAGTACTCGCTGTGGTAGAAGGTTCTGAGCAGTCCGTTGCTGTAGCGGCACGGCGGCACTTCGCTGAACGGGGGCGCCCCCGGGGCCTGCTCGCCCCGGCTGTCGAGCTTGAACGGCTCGAACACCCGGGCCACCAGATCAGGATGCTGGCGCTGCAGCTCGTTGAACAAGGTCACGGTGCTGACGATGCGGCTCTGGCCCCCTGACAGGGCCGGCCGCTGGCACGCCAGCCCCACCACGTCCGCCGCGTCGCAATGAAAGCCGATGTCGCTGCGCGTGCGGTAGAGCCGAACCGCCGGGTTGTCAAGCGCCTCCCCGTAATCGCGCACGTGGCCGAGCAGCTCCTGCTGCGGATTCTGGGCGCCCGGCACTCCCAGATGGTGGCCGATGCCCCAGAACGCCAGCGCGGCGTCCGCCTCGGACCACCGGGTGAGCGGAAGCGCCTGGACCACCACGAACCCCAGCCCCCGCTGAATCATGCTGCGCCAGATGGAGATCTCCTGGGCCATGGCGGCCAGGGGGAAATCCTCCCGAGTCACCTCGGCGAGGGAGAGGTTGCGCCGGCGCACCTGCTCCAGGGCGCGCTCCAGCTCAGCCAGGTGGACCTCGCTCAGCACCCGCCGCCACAGTGACTCGCGCCGGCGCAGGGCCTCGCCCCGCCACGCCGCGGGCCCGTCTACCGGCCCGTCCGGTACCCGTTCGTGGACCCGGGCGAAGTAGTGCCGGGTCTGGGCGCCGAAGCTGCGAAACCCCGGGGCCACCCCGGCCGGAACGTCGGTCAGCGGCGTCATTCGTGCAGCTGAGCCTGAATGTAGTTCTCGAGCCCCATCTGGTCGATGAGGCCGAGCTGGGTCTCGATCCAGTCGATGTGCCCCTCCTCGGAGGCGAGGATCTTCTCGAACAGTGCCCGGCTCACGTAGTCACTCACCCCCTCGCAGTGACCCACCGCCTCCCGCAGCACCGGCAGCCCTTCCATCTCCAGCTTGAGATCACATTCGAGCATCTCTCGAACGGTCTGGCCCACGTACAGCTTGCCGAGAGCCTGCAGGTTGGGCAGGCCTTCGAGGAACAGAATCCGCTCCATCAGCTCGTCGGCGTGCTTCATCTCGTCGATGGACTCTTCCCGCTCGTGCTCCGCCAGGCGCTTCAACCCCATGTCCTCCAGCATTTTGGCGTGGAGAAAGTACTGATTGATTGCGGTGAGCTCGTTCTTCAGCACGCGGTTGAGATAGTCGACGACGCCGGCATCCAATGATTTCATGAGGTCTTCCTTGGTCTTATGTGTCAGAGAATGCCCGAGGCGCTACCGGCATTCAACGGTAAGTTGCTGATTCTGCGAATGAAACTCGTTCTCGACGGGGAGCGATTGCGAATGATAACGACATGCCGTTGCAATCGAGAATGATTTGCATTTAAATGAGGCCGTTAACCGGGACTCGAGTTTTTCGACCGCCATGTTCGTCTGTGTCTGCCGAGCCGTGACCGACCACCAGATCCGGGAAGCCGTCGACGATGGCGTCCACCACGTCGAGCAACTCGAGGAGCTGTGCGGCGTGGGCGCCGGCTGCGGAAGCTGCAAAGCGCTCGCCCAGCAGCTCATCGAAGCCCGACTCGCCGAGGGACAGGCCTACGCCGCCTAGCGCGTCCGCTAGTAATCCACCTGATCGTCCACGGCGTGCCCCCGTTTGGGAATCAGCATGGCCCGCTCGAAGCTGATGACCTCGGTCCCGTCCTGCTTGAAGCCGCGGCTGCGGATGGTGACGATGCCCTGATGGGGCCGTGACTTCGACTCGCGGATGGCGAGCACCTCGGACTCGGCGTAGAGGGTGTCGCCCACGAACACCGGTCCCGTGAGCTTGACGTCGCTCCAGCCGAGGTTGGCGATGGTCTTCTGGCTGACGTCCGAGACCGACATGCCGGTGACCAGCGACAGGGTCAGGCAGGAATTCACCAGCACCCGACCGAACTCGCTCTTCGCCCCGTACTCGCGGTCGAAATGCAACGGGTGCTGGTTCATGGTCAACAGGGTGAACCAGGTGTTGTCGGTTTCCGTAATGGTGCGCCCGGGGCGGTGCTCGTAGACGTCCCCGACCTGGAAGTCTTCCAGGTAGCGCCCGTAGGACTCCCGATACCGCTGCTTACCCACCGGCTTCGCCTGCGCAACCATCGTCTCGCTCTCCTTCTTGATCTCGTCCTCAGCGCCCCACGTACACGGGTTCGCGCTTCTCCAGAAACGCGCGAACGCCTTCCTTCGAATCTTCGGTCTGGCGCAGCCGGGTGATCTGCTCGATGGCCCAGCGGCCGGTGTCGCGCCAATCGGGCTCCAGGGTGCGCCTGAGCCCCGCCTTCAGGGCCTGCACCGCCAACGGCGGATTGGCCGCGATCTTCTCGGCCAGGGCGAGCGCCGTGGGCATGAGCGCGTCGGCCGGCACGACCCGGGACACCAGCCCCATCTGCCGGGCGGTCTGTGCATCGATGACGTCGCCGGTGAACAGCAGCTCCGCCGCCCGCTCGCGGCCCACGAGCTGCGCCAGCCGCCCCAGGCCGGGCGCATCGCAGCACAATCCCCGGACCACGAACAGCTCACCGAACCGCGCCTGCTCCGACGCCACGCGGATATCGGCCATCAGGGCCAGCTCCATGCCCCAGCCCACCGCGGCGCCGTTCACCGCCGCGATCACCGGGATGTCGGTGTAGAGCAGCGCGTCCGCCGCGGGCGTGAGCCCCCCGGTGCGCTTGCTCCGCTCGGCGAACTCCGGCGGCGGGCCTTCGCTGCTGCCGAGGATCTGCTTGACGTCGTCGCCTGCACAGAACGCCCGCCCCTTGCCGGTGATGACCAGCGCCCGCACCGTGGCACCGCGAACCGTGTCCTCCAGCTCGGCGTAGAGCTGGTAGTTCAGCGAGTTCATGGCCTCCGGCCGGTTCAGCGTGATGATCCCGACGTGACCCTGAACATCGTATTCGAGCACCTGCTCAGGCATCTCATTTCCCTCCCGGAAATGAAACGCATCATAGCGACTCCCGCCCCCGTCTGGCGAGGCAGCGTCTTCCGGGGCGCTCAGCGGGAGCGGCTCGCCTGGCGCTCGCGCATTTCCTCTTCCTCCACCGTGTACAGCGCCTCGGGCTTCGCGTCGAGCCGCTCACGGGGTATGGGCTCGCCGCTCTCGTCGGAAAGGCCATAGGTGCCTTGCTCGATCTTCTCCAGCGCCCGCTCCACCTCGGCCAGGCGGAGCATCTCCAGGTCCTGCAGGCTCTGATCGATCTCCTGCTGGGCCAGGCTCGACGCCTCGTCGGCGTCGTCGCCGGGTACTTCCCTGTCGTCTTCCTGCAAGTGCTGCGCTTCCAGACTGATGTCGCCCTTCACCTCCAGGAGCTCCTCGCGCAGAGCTTCCAGGCGCTCCCGCTGAGCCTCCAGGAAGTCCTCGTCCATGTGAGCATCCTCGTCGCTCATGCTGCTGCCCTTCTACCTGCCAGGTGCCCCCGAGGGAGCAAGTTGCGTGCCGCGCGACCGGCGCGAGGTGCGCGCCATGGGCTGGCGCGAAAGCTGCTTGCTGCAGGCAGACGACGAACCCGGAGCCTCCCATGAAGTTCACAGCCCATATACGCCCGCGCGTCGTGCGCCCGCTTGCCATGGCTGGGCTGCTGTGCCTGCTGACCGCCGGCTGTGGTGAAGGTGACCAGGTGCCCGATGCGCCCGGTTATCCGACCACCGAAGGCAACGGGTACGGCCGGGACGATACGGTGCCGCTGCCCGGTACCCGCCCGGTGGACGGGGCGGAGGAAACGCCAGAAGCGGACGACGACGGGCCGGAGGGATGACCCCGGAGCCGGGCACTCATGCATCCTGCGGCGGGGGCGTGTATGGTAGCCGCATGAGCGAGCCCATCGACTACATTCAGCGCACCCGCGACCAGTACGCGGCGCTCGGCTACCCGCCTTATCAGTGGGTATACAACGACGACGATCCGCCGCTCACCCCGCTCGACAAGCCCGTGGCGGAGTGCCGGGTGGGCCTGATCGCCTCCGGCGGCGTGTACGTCAAAGGCCAGGTGGCGTTCCACTTCAAGGACGACACGAGTTTCCGCGAGATCCCGCGGGACGTGGACTACCGCGATCTCCGGGTGACCCACTTCGCCTACGATCTCACCGACGCCCGGGCCGATCCCAACGTCGTGTTCCCCCTGCATACCCTGCTCGATCTCGAGCAGCTCGGTCGAGTCGGTCAGGTGGGTCCTTACGCCTACGCGTTCATGGGCGGCATCTACTCGTCTCGACGGGTGCGGGAGGAGCTGGCGGGCCCCCTGGCAGACCGGCTCCAGCGGGACGAGGTAGACGCCGCCATATTGGTACCCGTCTGACCCGTCTGTCACCAATCCGTGGGATTGGTCGCCAGAGAGATCGAACGCCGAGGCATCGCCACGGTGTCCCTGTCCAGCGCCCGCAGCGTAACCGCGGCGGTTCGGCCGCCGCGGGCGGTGTTCGTGGATTTTCCCCTGGGCCACACCGCCGGAAAGCGCGGCGATATCGCGTTGCAGCGGCACATCATGCTGGAGGCGCTGGCGGCCCTGGAGGAGGTGGATGAACCCGGCACCATCCGCGACCTTCCCTACCGTTGGGCCAAGACGGACGAGTGGAAGAGCCGGGTGATGCGCCCGCAGCCCGCGTCAGGCGAGCACCAGGACGACCGTACGCCGCGCAGCTCCGAGCCCCAGTACCAGTACCCGGAAGACCGGGAGGCCGCCGAGGGCCCTGCGGCGTAGCCGCCGACGCCGCCCAGCAGGATGTTTTCCGGCTCGACCCCGAGATCGTCGAGCATCTGCATCACCGCCGCGATCATGGGCGGCGGCCCGCACAGGTAGTACTCGCAGTCCTCACCGGCCGACCCGGACCTATGCCATAGCCGATCGAGCCAGGTTCGCCAGATCCTCTGGACTGTAAGTGTCGGCGAGCTGGAGCTGATTTCCGCCTTCCCCAATGTTCACGGAGTAGAGGTTCACGATCTGGCTGGCCGGCACCTGAGAGAAGTCAGGCCAGACTGGCGCGACTTGCGCAACCAGAAATCCTTCCCGGAGCGCGACTCGATTGAGCCAGATGTCGTCAGCCGTGGGACACGTGCGGCCGAAGGCCGTGCCGTAGCGCTTCAGGTCGCGCAGGAAGCGTGCGGGGTAGATCACGCCACTCGCGCCGATGGCGAAGTTCAGGGGGTGGGGCTGGGTGTCGGTTGCCGGCTCCCAGCTTCCATAGGGCTCGAAACGATGGGCATTGAGCCGCATCCGGCGCGCCCTATGGCAATGAATGTGCTTCGGGTCACGTTCGTGAGCGCGCGCCAGCGCCGCCAGCCAGTCTGGCGTGTAGATGATGTCGTCATCCGCAGTGACCAGGGGGTCATCGAGCCGGGATTCAGAAGCAACGTATGGAAAATACTTGGTGTGAGGCCCCAGATCCGCTGTGTAGCGAATCTCCAGCCCCCGGTCTTGCAGGCGGCGAAGGGCATCGGGCAACGCATTGTCGGCTTCCTCCTCCGCTAGCCAGAGGATCAACCGTTTCGGTTTCAGCGCGCCTCTGGCGATGGACTCGATGGCCAGGTGCGCCGAAGGAATGCGTTTGGAATGGGACGTCATCGACACCACCGGGCCTGCCGGATCGAGGAGCGACGCTTGGCACCGCCGGTTCACTCTCTCCAGCCGCAGACGGCGCAGCCATGGCCCGACGGCCCGGATGTTTGCCTGCGCTGGTCGCGTCACGACATCCGTCTCCCTCCGCAAACGGGTCGTCAGCTTCCATCGGCGCTTCAATACGTCGCTCTTGGTGCGCGCGATTTCCGCATCACGCGCCCGCCGCAGGGCCTCGAGTTGCTCCTCGTCCACCTCGCAAGCGTGCGATAGAAGCGCACCGAGATCGTGGAAATCGAGCGTTCCCAGCTTGTGCGTCGTAACAAGGACGTTCGTTCCCTGCTCGACATGTATCCCCTTCATTCCTCCTTCGCGGGCGGCGTACCGCCCCTTGTAGAACGTTGCATCGTCCAGCAGCCGAAATGCGTGAGACGGCAGGTGGCGCGCCTCCCAGCCCCCCGGCGGCTTCTCGTACCGGTGAACATACGGGCTGGCCGCATCTGCCACGTAAAGGTTGCCGTCGGCATCGAAACTCAGCCCGTGCGGGCAAACGCTTCCCTCCAGAATGGAATCCGGCGTCGTGTGCCGGTCCAGCTCCGGCGTGTTCCGGAACAGCCCGACCTGGCCCTGAACGTGATTGCTGACCGCGATCCACTGGTGGTCGGGGCTGAGACTGATGCCATCGGGAATCTGCAGGGTCTTCTCGATTCGAATCCCCTCATTGACGATTCCGGCGGATTCGCCCAGCGTAATGACATGGCTGGTGATGAAATGCCACTGGTCGCTGCAGACCAGGGCCCGGTAGCGGTCGTCTCCGATGCCGTAAGCTGCCACTGATCCGGGAGTCTTCACCACGGCGTTCAGATAGCCTCTGCCGCTGACGACCAGCCGGGGATCGACGCGCACGTCCCGTCCGGCCGCCGCCGGTTCCGGCACCTGCACAATGACGACGTCACCCCCTCGATTGCATACCAGCAGATGATCGTTGTCCAGAAACGCGCATCCGTGAGGCTGGGAGAATTTGTCGGACGACAACACGACATAACCGGTCAGTCGAATGTCCGGCGCCTTGTCATAGCATCGGACAATGTCTAGCGAGAATACGTAGACGTTGTTCCTGCTGAAGGCCGCGAGGGCCAGACGGGACCCGTCGGCCGACACCGCGACATCCTCGGTTCGTCCGATTTCCGTCAATGCGGCCAGAACCAGATCCGGGGCATCGAAGTCTATTCGGCCATTATCCACTGACTCCCTCCTCGGCTAACGCGATGCACGCAAGTCCTGAAACCGGCCATGCACGGCTCGGGACAGACCGGACGAAAGCGAGCCTCTTTCGCGGATTATGCCCCAGATCAGCGACTGTGGATGTGAACGAGAAGTGACCCGCTCGATGCCCTAGACCTTTTTGATCCGGCGCTTTGGCAGCGTTCTATAGGCGCTCCAGGTACGCCACCGGCAGCGACGACTCCTCCGAGTCGGGAGCAGCACCAGCAGCTGCTCGAGGTATCATGTCGCTCCGAGGGAGATGGAGAGGTCGCCGTGGGCGCTCTGGTCAACAAGCCGCGGGGAAGAGGTAGTTGGTGCGCCGCGCAGGGGCTCGGCTTGCTGGTCCTGGCCCTGAGCCCCCTGGCGTGGGGCACAGTTCCTTCCGGAGAGCCGGTTACGGGCTGTGCGGCCGACGATGAGAGCCTGGCGCGCTGGCGCGCGGTGCGCGCCGCCCCCGATGACGGGGACCCCAACGTCCTGGCGCTTCCGCTCGCCGAGTGCCTGGCCTCGGCGAATGCGGAGTTGCGCGACCGCATCGCCTACGAGCTACTCACGTACTGGCTGCGCGAAGGCCGCATTACGCCCGCCACCGCCGAGGATCTGCGAAGCCGCCTGCAGCCATGGCTATTGAGAAACGAATCCGAGTGGGTATTGGGCCGCGCCTTCGCGGCGCTGGTGCTTTCGGAGCTCGTGCGGTTCGACACGGGGACACGGCGCTGGGACCGGAGCACGGTGAACGCTGTGCTCGAGGACGCGCTGGACGCCCTGGCCTCGGAGCGTGACTTTCGCGGGCTGGACGGCGATCTCGGCTGGATTCACGCCATCGCCCACCAGAGCGATCTACTATGGCGGCTGGCGCGGCATCCACTCATCGGCGAGGCGGAACTCGCCGCCATACTCGAAGGCGTGGCGTCAAAGGTCGCGCCCGAGGGTAACCACCCTTACGTGTTCGGCGAATTCGACAGGCTGGCTCGGGTGATCGCCGCTGTGACCGAGCGGGAGCTGCTGGCGGCGGATGTGCTGGAATCCTGGATCGCCCACCTCGCCCGCCCCCGCCACATCAGCGAATGGCGACAGGCGTTCGCATCGCCCGCGGGCATGGCGGAGCTGCACAATACCAAGGGATTCCTGCGGGCCCTGAGGCAACACCTGCGACCGCCGGAGCACAGCCCGAGTGCCGCGGATGGCCGCCTGCGGGCCATCGATGCCGTCCTGGCGGCGTTGCCTTGACGAGGACCGGGAGGCCGCCGAGGGCCCTGCGGCGTAGCCGCCGCCCGCGGCTGCGTCCGGGACGATGGCTCTAGCCGCCGAAGTCGTCCAGCAGGATGTTTTCCGGCTCGACCCCGAGATCGTCGAGCATCTGCATCACCGCCGCGATCATGGGCGGCGGCCCGCACAGGTAGTACTCGCAGTCCTCGGGGGCAGGATGGTCCCTCAGGTAGTTGTCGAACACCACCTGGTGAATGAATCCGGTGTGGCCCTGCCAGTTGTCCTCCGGCAGCGGGTCGGAGAGCGCCACGTGCCACTCGAAATTGGGAAAGTCGCGGGCGAGTTGCTCGAACTCGTCCTCGTAGAACATCTCCCGCAGCGAGCGGGCGCCGTACCAGTAGCTCATCTTCGTGGGGCGGCCCTTGCGCTTGAGCTCGTCGAAGATCTGCGAGCGCAGGGGTGCCATGCCGGCGCCCCCGCCGATCCAGATCTTCTCCGCGTCGATGTCCTTGACGAAAAAGTCGCCATAGGGACCGAACACGGTGAGCTTGTCGCCCGGCTTGAGACCGAAGACGTAGGAGGACATCTTGCCCGGCGGCACGTCCATGCCCGGCGGCGGCGAGGCGATGCGGATGTTGAACTTGAGGATGCCCTTCTCTTCCGGATAGTTGGCCATGGAGTAGGCGCGAATGGTGGGCTCGGTGACCTTGCTGTGGTACTGCCAGACGTTGAAGCGGTCCCAGTCGCCGTGGAACTTGGGATCCACCTCGATGTCCTTGTAGTCCATCTCGTAGGGGGGGATCTCGAGCTGAACGTAGCCGCCGGCGCGGAAGTTGACGTCCGCCCCCTCGGGCAGCTTCAGGTTCAGCTCCTTGATGAAGGTTGCCACGTTGGGGTTGGAGATGACCTCGCACTCCCAGCGCTCGACCCCGATGGCATCCTCCGGGATCTCGATCTTCATGTCCTGCTTCACCGCCACCTGGCAGGAGAGCCGCCAATGGTCACGGATCTCTCCGCGGGTGAAGTGGCCCTCCTCGGTCGAGAGGATGCTGCCGCCCCCTTCGATCACCCGGCAGCGGCACTGCCCGCAGGTGCCACCGCCGCCACAGGCGCTGGCCAGAAAAATACCCTGGTTCGCCAGAGTCCCGAGCAGCTTGCCCCCCGCGGGCACCACCACGGCCTTCTCCGGATCGTCGTTGATCTCGATGGTGATGTCGCCGCTGCTCACCAGCCGGGAGCGGGCGAACAGAATCACCATGACCAGAAGCAGCACGATCAGCGTGAACATTGCGACGCCGATGACGATCGTGGACTCCATCATTTCGCTCCTTCCAGTCCCTTAGATGTCGATACCGCCGAAGGACATGAAGCACAGGCTGATCAGCCCCACCGAGATGAAGGTGATGCCGAGGCCCCGCAGCCCTTGCGGAACGTCGCTGTACTTGAGCTTCTCCCGCACCCCCGCGAGCGCCGTGATGGCCAGTGCCCAACCGGTGCCGGCCCCCAGGCCGAACACGACGCTTTCCGGGAAGGAGTAATCCCGCTCCACCATGAACAGCGAGCCGCCTAGGATGGCGCAGTTCACCGTGATCAGCGGCAGGAACACCCCGAGCGCGTTGTAGAGGAACGGCACGTAGCGGTCCAGGAACATCTCGAGGATCTGCACGACCGCGGCAATCACGCCGATGTAGGACAGCAGGCCCAGGAAGGTGAGATCCACGTCCGGCAGCCCCGCCCATGCCAGCGCCCCTTCCTTGAGCAGGTCGTTCAGGATCAGGTTGTTCACCGGCACGGTGATGCCCAGCACCACCATCACGGCGATGCCGAGGCCCACGGCGGTGGAGATCTTCTTCGAGATGGCGATGAACGTGCACATCCCCAGGAAGAAGGTCAGCGCCATGTTCTCGATGAAGACGGCCCGGATGAACAGGCCCAGGTATTGCTCCAACACTACATGGCCTCCTTGTACTGCAGATTGGGCACGATCTCGTACTCCGGCGCTTCCACCTGCTCGGGCTTGATGGACCGGATGGCCCAGATGATCAGACCGATGATGAAGAACGCGCTGGGCGCCAGCAGCATCAGGCCGTTGGCGTAGTACCAGCCGCCGTCCGCCACCCGGGGCAGCAGCTCGATGCCGAGCAAGGTCCCGGAGCCCAGGGGCTCGCGAATGAGCGCCACGGTCAGCAGGATCACCGAGTAGCCGAGCGCGGTGCCGAAACCGTCCAGGGCCGAGAGCCCCGGTCGGTTCTGCATGGCGAAGGCCTCGGCGCGCCCCATGACGATGCAGTTGGTGATGATCAGCCCCACGAACACCGACAGGCTCTTGGAGATCTCGTAGGCGTAGGCCTGCAGAAACTGATCCACCACGATCACCAGCGAGGCGATGATGGTCATCTGCACGATGATGCGGATGCTCGACGGCGTGCGGTTTCGCACCAGCGACACCGCGAAGTTCGACATGGTGGTGACGAAGATCACCGCCGCGCACATCACCACGGTAGTGGTCATGTTGACGGTCACCGCCAGCGCAGAGCAGATGCCCAGCACCTGCAGGGTGATCGGGTTGTTGTTGATGATCGGATCGAGAACTACTTCCCTGGGGGTCGCCATGTGGTCCTTCCTTGCGTCTTCAGATCGTCATCAGGCGTTGTTCTCGGCGAGGTTCTCCAGGAACGAGCCGAACCCCTGCTCGCCCATCCAGAACCGCACCAGGTTCTGCACACCCTTGGTGGTGAGGGTAGCCCCGGACAGCGCATCCACCTCGTACTGAGCCCGCGGGCTGCCCTCCGGCGAGCGGTTCTTCACCAGCGCCACCGCGACCTCGCGTTGCTCGCCGTAGAGCTTCACGCCCGGCCATTGGGCTTTCCACGCGGGGTTGTCCACCTCGCCGCCGAGCCCGGGCGTCTCCTTCTGTGAGTAGAAGCCGAGGCCCGCGATGGTCTCCAGATCGCCTTCGAGGGCCATGTAGCCGAACAGCGTGCCCCACAAACCGTAGCCGCGTACCGGAAACACGATCTTGTCGATCTCGCCCTGCTCGTTGCGGCGGATGTAGACCTTGGAGACGTTCTCCCGCCGGCCGATGGTGGCGATGTCCTCGGGGCCCGACAGGTCGCTCGAGAGGTCGGGGATCTTGGCGGCGGCGATGGGATCGTACGTCGCCGGATCCACTTCGTCGGTGAACTTCCCGGTATCCAGATTCACCGCCCGCACCTCGAACTCGCTGAACAGCTCGTCGATGCTGCGGCCGTCCGGGCCCACTTTACTGCCCTCGGGCAACATCCCCGCCGCGCGCAGAATGTTCTGCTTCTGGTCCAGTTCCTGATTCAGAAGCTGCTGCGGTTTCAGCATCACCGCTGCCGTGGAGACCACCACGGAGCACACCAGGCAGAGGGAAACGGCGACGAAGAGGACATTGCGCAGGCTCTCTTTGTCGAACGATTTCTTCGATTCAGGCACGGGCGAGCCTCCGCTTCACGTTGCGTTGAACCACCATGTAGTCGATGAGAGGCGCGAACAGGTTGCCGAACAGAATCGCCAGCATGATGCCTTCCGGGAAGGCCGGGTTGGCGACCCGGATGAGGACGGTGAACACACCCACCAGGATGCCGAAGATCCAGCGTCCGCTGTCGGTCATCGCCGCCGTCACCGGGTCGGTGGCCATGAACACGGTACCGAAGGCGAAGCCGCCCAGCACCAGGTGCCACCAGAACGGCATGGCAAACATGGGATTGCCGGAGTCGATGCTGTTGAACAGCAGGGTCGCCGCCACCAGGCCGATGACGCACCCCGCCATGATCCGCCACGAGGCGATGCGGGTGGCGAGCAGAATGACGGCGGCCACGCCGATGGCCAGCACCGACGTCTCGCCGAGCGACCCCGCCATGTTGCCGACGAACGCCTGCGCCCAGCTCACGCCGTAATCCTCGCCTATGGCGGCGCGGCCCAGCGGGGTCGCGCGGGTGTAGCCGTCCACGGCAACCCAGATGGCATCGCCCGACATCTGCGCCGGATAGGCGAAGTAGAGAAATGCGCGGCCGGTGAGGGCCGGGTTGAGAAAGTTCTTGCCGGTGCCTCCGAACACCTCCTTGCCGATGACGACACCGAAGATGATGCCGAGCGCGGCGAGCCACAATGGCGTGGTGGGAGGCAGGGTCAGAGTGAACAGTATGCTGGTCACGAAAAAGCCTTCGTTCACCTCGTGGCCCCGCTTGGAAGCGAACCAGACCTCGAAGGCGATACCGGCGGCGAACACCACCACGTACAGCGGCAGGAAGAGACTGAGGCCGTAGATGATGCAATCCCAGATGCTCTCGGGATTCATGCCGGTGATCGCGCCGAGAACCGCGCCCCGCCAGCCCTCCACCGTGGCCCCCGGCACCGAGTCCAGCACCGCGAGCGCCTGGGCGCCCATGAAGTAGCTACCGACCAGGGCGGGAATCCAGGCGGCCCCCCAAACGGTCATCATGATGCGCTTGAGGTCCAGCCCATCGCGCACGTGGGGCGCCCCGGCGGTGACGTGCCCTGGGGTGTACAGGGCGGTGTCGATGGCTTCGTAGGCAGGATAGAAGGCTTCGAAGCGGCCGCCCTTCTCGAACTGCGGGGCGATTCTGTCCATGAACGAGCGCAAACTCATCTCAGCCTTCCTTCTCTATCTGCGTCAGGACGTCGCGGAGCACGGGGCCGTATTCGTACTTCGCCGGACAGACGTACGTGCACGGCGCGATGTCGTCCTCGTCTAATTCCAGACAACCCAGACTCACGGCAGTTTCGATGTCTTTCACCAACAGGCTGCGCAACAGCGGCGTCGGCAGGATGTCCAGCGGCATCACCCGCTCGTAGGTGCCGATGGGCACCATGCCCCGCGGGCTGCCGTTGGTGGTGGTGGTGAACTTGAGCGGCTTCCGGCCCAGCCAGTCCGACAAGTAGATGGGGAAGATGGAGTGCCGGTCGGCGCCCGGCGACAGGTAGCCGAAGAGATGCCGCTCGCGCTCCTCGGGGATCACCGACACCTGCACGTGATAGCGGCCCAGGAAGTCCACGGCCCCTTCGGCGGTGCGGCCCGAGAGCACCGAGCCGGAGATCACCCGCTGCTCGCCGTCGGCCAGCTCCCCTCGGGTGAGCTCGCCGAGGCTGGCGCCGAGGACCGTCCGCAGCAAGCGCGGCCGAAGCACCCCCGGACCACCCAGCGCCACCACCCGCTCGTTGGACACGTCGCCCGCGAGGAACAGGTGGCCGATGGCAATGACGTCCTGGTAACCCACGAACCACACCGTCTTGTGCGGTCCCACCGGGTCGAGAAAATGGATGTGGGTGCCTGGCAAACCGGCCGGATGTGGACCCGAGAACTCCTCTTCGGTGAGGCTCGCGCTCCGACCCTGGGGCAGCACGGCCCCCGGATGCTTGCAGACGAACACCTTGCCCGCGGTGAGCCGCGCCAGCGCGTCGAGCCCCGCGGCGAACTCCTCGCGGCGCTCGTCGATGACGATGCCGGGATTCGCCGCCAGCGGATTGGTGTCCATGGCGGTGACGAAGATGGAGTGCGGCTCGCCGTCGATGGCCGGCACCTTGCTGTACGGCCGGGTGCGCAGCGCCGTCCAGAGCCCGCTCTCCACCAGGTTGCGAACCACGTCGGCACGCTCGAGAGCGGCCAGCTGGGCGGGTTCGTAGCTGGCGAAGCGCTCCGCTTCGTCACCGTCCCGCTCGATCACCACGGACAGGAGCGCGCGTTTGGCGCCGCGGTTGATCCTGGTCACGACACCGGCGGCGGGGGCGGTGAAGCGCATCCCTTCGTTCTTCTTGTCGGTGAACAGCGCCTGACCGCGCTTCACTCGGTCCCCTTCCTGGACCAGCATGGTGGGTCGCATACCGGGAAAGTCGACACCGAGCACGGCCACGGAGCGGACACTCGGCGCGGCGTCGATGACCGGTTCCGGTGCGCCTGCGATGGGCAGATCCAGGCCCTTTCTGGTTTTGATCATGGGCGACAACGTTCCTGAAAACGCAATCTCGGGCGTACGCCCGATGCATGAAATAAGTTCGACCCTGATTCAGTCCCTGTAAGGGGAATTGCCGAACGCCCTGCTGCAACAGGACATCCGCACGGGTGCTGTCAGCGTTCGCTATCGGCGTTGGAGGCGTGGCCACTCAAGTGGCTGGGGAGCCTCGGCAGGCCGCGCGAATTATAGTGGCGCGGCCGCCGGGATGCTAGGGCTTGATCGGAAAACTGGGACGGTGCAGTCAAAATCCTTGATGAACCACGTCCCGGGGGATCAGCGGGTAGGCGATGCCAGACCACTTCTGCACCACCCGGATCACCTGGCAGGCGTAGCCGAACTCGTTGTCGTACCACACGTACAGAACCACCCGGTTGTCGTTGGCGATGGTGGCGCCGCCGTCGACGATGCAGGCGTGGCGATTGCCGACGAAATCCGACGACACCACCTCCGGCGAGATCGTGTAGTCGATCTGCCGCTGCAGGTCCGAGTGCAGCGCCATGTAGCGCAGGTACTCGTTGACCTCGTCCACGGTGGTGTCCTGAGAGAGAGTCAGGTTGAGGATGGCCAGGGAGACGTTCGGGGTGGGCACCCGAATGGCGTTGCCGGTGAGCTTGCCTTCCAGCTCCGGCAGCAGCTTCACCACCGCCGAGGAAGCCCCCGTCTCGGTGATC
This sequence comes from Pseudomonadales bacterium, assembly GCA_041690675.1. Lineage (GTDB taxonomy): Bacteria > Pseudomonadota > Gammaproteobacteria > Pseudomonadales > Azotimanducaceae > UBA7803. Next base: position 97,363 of record JAWLGU010000001.1, read on the forward strand.
ACCATGTTCAGCGGCGCCGCCCTGCCCCGCCGGTTCTTCTTGTGATAGTTGTCGATCAGGTTCTGGTCGTTCGTGTAGGCGTGCACCGTCTCCATGTGGCCGTGGACGATGCCGAACTTGTCGTTGATCGCCTTGAGCACAGGCACGATGGCGTTGGTGGTGCAGGATGCCGCCGCCAGGATGGTGTCATCGCCGGTGATCGCCTGGGAATTGATCCCTGCGACGATGTTCTTGATGTTGCCCTTGCCCGGCGCGGTGAGCACGACCCGCGCGGCACCCTTGCTCTTCAGGTGCCGGGCCAGCCCGGCTTCGTCCCGCCAGGCGCCCGTGTTGTCGATGACGATGGCGTCGTGGATACCATACTGCTCGTAATCCACCTCATCCGGGGAGCCTGCGTAGAGCACCCGGATCACGTTGCCGTTGGCGATGATGCACTCGTTCTCCTCGTCGACCCGGATGGTGCCGAGGAAACTGCCGTGGACGGAGTCGCGGCGCAGCAGGCTCGCCCGCTTCACCAGATCGTCGTTGCCGCCCTTGCGCACCACGATGGCGCGGAGCCGGAGCTGCTGCCCGCTGCCGGTCTTCTCGATCAACAGCCGCGCCAGCAGCCGACCGATGCGGCCGAAACCGTAGAGCACCACGTCCTGAGGCTTCTCCAGCGGTGGCATGTGGCGGCCGATGACCCCGGCGCACTCCTGGGTGACGAATTCCAGGGGCGAGATCTCGCGGTCGGCGGAAAGCTCCATGTAACGGGTCGCGAGCTTTCCCACGTCGATGTGGGACGGCCCCAGGTCGAGCTGCGACAGCGCCTCGATGATCGGGTAGCTCTCGAACTCGGAAAGCTCGTTCTTCGCCACCTGACGCACGTAGCGGTGGGTCTTCATGATCTGCAGCACGCTCTGGTTGTAGAGCGCGCGACCGTAGCAATACGTCACCACGTTGCTGCGATACAGCCGGCCGATGATGGGAATCATCGCTTCGGCCAGCGCTTCCCGCTCTTTCCAGTCCGGAAAATAGTCGTCAAGGCTCGGTAGTGCCACGGTGCTCCTCTCTTATACGGCCGGGGTCGAAGAAGGGCGCGTATTATTCAAAATTCAAGTATGCCGCCGCAAGGAAGGTTGCAGGACCTGAAGATGTAAACCGTGTGGGAGGGATTTTTGATCGGGTCGCGGCAGCGGCATCCCAGCGGGCGCCGCCGGTCAGCGGCCGCCCCTGGCGGAGCCGCCGGCGAGCCGCTGGCGAGCCCCTGGCGAGCCCCTGGCGAGCCCCCTCAGCGGAAGCCGTCGTTGATGGCCGCGAGCGCTTCGTTGCCCGGGCACAGATCCGCCTCGTCCAGACTGTTCAGCGGCCGATGCACCGTATCGAGAATCTCGTGGCAATCCGAGGCGTCCGGGTCGACGTAGAGCAGACCCGTGACCACCTCCCCCGCCGCCTGGCGTTCCTGCACGTGGGTCAGCGCCGCCACCCGGTCGTGGGGGTCGTAGTCGTAGTCGAGCTTGAAGAGCCGCAGCACCGACCCGTCCGGCATGCGCACGTCTTCGGTGGTCCCGGGCTCGTAGTCGGCGGTGATCTCCTCGGCAGCGGCGACGTAGCCGGTGCGCAGGTAATCCGCAGCCACCACGCTCTCGCTGTGGCCCCGCACGTACTCGTAGCTCTTCGTGGAGCCGCCGTGATTGTTGAACGCCACGCACGGCGAGATCACGTCGATCAGCGCGAAGCCCCGGTGCATCAGGCCGGCCTTGATCAGCGGGACCAGCTGGCGCTTGTCGCCGGAGAAGCTGCGGGCGACGAAGCTGGCGCCGATCTGCAGCGCCATGCTCACGAGGTCGATGGGTTCGTAGAGATTGGGCTTGCCCTTCTTGCTGGTGGAGCCCTTGTCGTTGGTGGCCGAGAACTGGCCCTTGGTCAGTCCGTAGGTGCCGTTGTTGTCCACCACGTACAGCATGTTGATGCGGCGCCGGACGATGTGGGCGAACTGCCCGAGGCCGATGGAGGCGGTGTCCCCGTCGCCGGAGATGCCGATGCAGTAGAGCTCCCGGTTCGCCAGGTTGGCCCCGGTGGCCACGGAGGGCATGCGCCCATGCACGGAGTTGAAGCCGTGAGAGCGGCTCAGGAAGTAGCTGGGCGTCTTCGACGAGCAGCCGATGCCGGAGATCTTTGCGAACCGGTGGGGCGGCAGCGACAGCTCGGCGCAGGCCTGGACGATGGCGGCGCTCACCGAGTCGTGGCCGCAGCCGGCGCACAGGGTCGATACCGGCCCTTCGTAGTCGCGCCGGGTGAGGCCCAGCTCGTTTACCGGCAGGCGCGGATGATGGACCTTGGGCTTGGCGACGAACGTCATGACTTGACCTCGGTGAGCCGCGGCAGCTTGCTCGCGGTGTAGTGCTCGGAAACCTGCCGCTGAATGGTGTCGGCGGAGATGGAGAGCCCGCCGTAGTAGCGAATCGACACCAGCCCCGCCGGATCGAGGCCGCCTTCGTTCACCAGCAGGGTCTTCATCTGAGCGTCCCGGTTCTGGTCCACCACGAACACCACTTCGTGGGTGTCGATGAAGCGGTAGACCTCCTCGCCGAAGGGGAAGCCGCGGAGCCGCATGGTGTCGAGGTGAATGCCTTCGTCGGTCAGCAGATCCAGCGCCTCCTCCATGGGCAGCGCGCTGGTGCCGTAGTAGATGATGCCGGCGTGCTTGCCGGTGTCGCGAATCTCGGCCTTGGGCACCAGGGTGGCTGCTGTGCGCCACTTGAGCTCCAGACGCTCCATGTTGCGCACGTAGGCCTCGGGCGACTCCGTGTACGCGGCGAACTCGTCCCGGGACGTGCCGCGGGTGAAGAAAGCGCCTTTGTCCGGGTGTGTGCCCGGATAGGTGCGGTAGCCGATGCCGTCGCCGTCCAGGTCCAGATAGCGCCCCCACCGTTCCACCGACTCCAGGGCATCGGCGTCCAGCACTTTGCCCCGGTCGTAGCGGCGCTGGTCGTCCCACTCCAGCGGCTCGCTCAGGTTGTCGTTCATGCCCAGCTCGAGATCGCTCATGACGATCACCGGCGTCTGCAGCCGATCCGCCAGGTCCAGCGCCTGCGCCGCGAAGTCGAAGCACTCCCGCGGCGTGGCCGGGAACAGCAGCACGTGCTTGGTATCGCCGTGGGAGGCATAGGCCGCGGCGAGCAGATCCGCCTGCTGGGTGCGGGTGGGCATGCCCGTGGATGGGCCGGCCCGCTGCACGTCGATGAGCACCGCCGGGATCTCGGCGAAGTAGGCGAGCCCCAGGAACTCGGTCATCAGCGAGATGCCCGGGCCGCTGGTGGCGGTGAACGCCCGGGCGCCGTTCCAGGCCGCGCCGATGACGACGCCGATGGCCGACAGCTCGTCCTCGGCCTGGACGATGGCGTACTTGCGCTCACCGGTGTCCTTGTCGATGCGCAGCCGCTCGGCATAACGCTCGAAGGCTTCCGCCACCGAGGTGGACGGGGTGATGGGATACCACGCGCAGACCGTGGCGCCACCGTACAGCGCGCCCAGGGCCGCCGCGGTGTTGCCGTCGATCATGATGCGATCGCCAACCTCCTCGGTGCGCCGCACCTGGAACTTGAGCGGGCACTCCAGGTATTCGCGGGCGTAATTGCGGCCGATCTCCAGGGCATGGATGTTGGGTCGGATCAGCGCGTCCTTGCCCTTGTACTGGGTGGAGACCATGCCGGTGATGACGTCGAACTCGATGTTCAGAAGCGCCGCGAGGGCTCCCAGGTAGGTGATGTTCTTGAACAGCCCCCGCTGCTTGGGATCGTCGTACTCCGAAAGCAGCAGGGTCGAGATCGGAATGCCGATCTCGGTGACGTCGGAGCGCCTGAGCTCCCGCGCCAGCGGCTTCGAGTTGTCGTAGAGCAGGTAGCCGCCGGGGTTGATGGCGGCAACGTCCTCGGGGTAGGTCTCCGCGTTCATGGCCACCATGATGTCCACGCCCTCGCGGCGGCCCAGGTAGCCGGCCTCGTTCACCCGCACCTCGAACCAGGTGGGCAGCCCCTGGATGTTGGAGGGAAAGATGTTGCGGGTGGACACGGGAATACCCATCCGGAACAGCGCCTTGGCGAACATGCCGTTGGCGCTGGCCGAGCCCGAGCCGTTGACGTTGGCGAAACGGATGACGAAATCGTTGTAGATGATGCTCATTTACGCGTAAGACCCGAGCTGCGGCACGTGAATGATGGATTTCTGCATGTCCCACGCGTTGGTAGGACAGCGCTCGGCGCACAGGCCGCAGTGCACGCACACGTCCTCGTCCTTCACCATGACCCGGCCGGTGCCGAGCTCGCCGGAGACGTAGATCTCCTGGTCGGGGTTCAGCGCCGGCGCCTTCAGCCGCTGCCGCAGTTCCTCCTCTTCGGCGTTGTCGATGAAGGAGATGCAGTCCATGGGGCAGATGTCCACGCAGGCGTCGCACTCGATGCACAGGCTGTCGGTGAACACCGTCTGCACGTCGCAGTTGAGGCAGCGCTGGGCCTCCCGGGCCCCCAGCTCGCGGTCAAAGCCGAGTTCTACCTCCACCCGGAGGTTGGACAGCGCCTTCTCCTTGTCGACGTGGGGCACCAGGTAGCGCCTCGACGGGTCGTGCTGACTGTCGTAGCTCCACTCGTGCATGCCCATCTTGGTGCTCAGCAGGTTCACCCCCTCCCCGGGACGGTCGCGCTTGACGTCATCGCCCTGCAGGAACAGATGAATGGAGATGGCCGCCTTGTGGGCGTGGGCGGAGGCCCAGATGATGTTCTCCGGACCGAAGGCCGCGTCGCCGCCGAAGAACACCTGGGGGTTGCTGGACTGCAGGGTGTCGGGGTCGAGCACCGGGCAGTCCCATTTGTCGAAGTCGATGCCGATGTCACGCTCGATCCACGGGCAGTGGTTCTCCTGGCCGATGGCCATGAGCACGTGGTCGCACGCCATGAACTCGGTCTTCCCGGTGGGCTCGTAGCGCAGCCGTCCGTCCTCGCCCTTTACCGGAACCACTACGTCGAACACGATGCCTTTGAGCTTGCCGTTCTCGTGGACGAACTCCCTCGGCGGCCGGTTGTTGACGATGGGGATGCCCTCGCTCATGGCATCCTCCTTCTCCCACTCCGATGCCTTCATCACCTCGAAGGCCGAGCGCACCACCACGGTGACGCTCTCGGCACCGAGGCGGCGGGCCGTGCGGCAGCAGTCCATGGCAGTGTTGCCGCCACCGAGCACGATGACCTTGCCTTCGATGGCGGTGGTGTGACCGAAGGCGACGCTGGCCAGCCAGTCGATGCCGATGGACACGTGGGCGTCCACCTCGCGGCGGCCCGGCAGATCCAGATCCCGGCCCCGGGGAGCGCCGGTGCCGACGAAGTAGGCATCGAACCCCTGGTCCAGCATCTCCTTCATGCTGGTGACCTCGTGGCCGAAGTGGCACTCCACCCCCATCCCGAGAATCAGGTTCACCTCCTCCTCGAGCACGTCCGCCGGCAGCCGGAACGCCGGAATCTGCGTGCGCATCATGCCGCCGCCGAAGGGGTCCTTCTCGAACAGGTGCACCTCGTAGCCGTGAGGCAGCAGATCCCGCGCCACCGCCAGCGATGCCGGTCCGGCACCCAGGAGAGCAACCTTCTTGCCGTTCTTCTGCTTCGGTACCCGGGGCAGGTACGGGGTGATGTCACCCTTGTTGTCGGCAGCTACCCGCTTGAGGCGGCATATGGCGACAGGTTTTTCTTCCGTGCGTACTCGCCGGCAGGCCGGCTCGCAGGGCCGGTCGCAGGTCCGCCCCAGGATCCCGGGGAAGACGTTGGAGTCCCAGTTGAGCATGTACGCTTCCGTGTACCGCTCCTCGGCGATGAGACGAATGTACTCGGGGACCGGCGTATGGGCGGGACAAGCCCACTGACAATCCACCACCTTGTGGAAGTAACTCGGGTCTGAAATATTCGTTGGCTTCATAAATCAAGCCGGCGCGGCTCCCTGAGTAGAATCCATTTTAATCGTGGAACTGTAACCCGCCGAGCTCCACGGTGCCAAGCGCGTGCCAATCTTTCCGCTCACTCAGCGGCGCGGCATGGCGCCGAGCTCCGTGACCCCGGGGAAACGGCTCAGCACGTCCATGCCCAGCAGACCGTCGACCCCGTCGGGCAGCGGGTGATCGAGCACCAGCACCGTGAGGGTCTGCAGCTCCAGGGGCCCCACCCGGAAGCCGTGGAGCTCCAGGACGGGCGCCTCGATCAGCCCAGCCGCCGTCCGCACACGGACGCGCCGGCCCGTGGGCGTCGCGCCCACAGCCGCCACCCGCGCCCGGGCGATGGCCGTCGTGCTGGCGCCGGTATCCACCAGCAGGCGTAGCGCTGCGCCCCCGGCCCAGGCCTGCACGTGGAGCCCGCCGTCGTCGTGCTCGAGAGGCAACCCGGTGCGGGCCAGCCTGATCTCCGCCGCCAGATCCGACAGCTCTTCCGGATCCACCCCCACCACGCCGGTCTCGCTCAGCGTCCGCTCCGCCTCCTCTACCCCACCCGCTCTGAGCAGCCAGTGGGCCAGCCGCAGCCGGTGGCCGTCGAAGCCCGGATCCCGCGCCACGAGATCGCGAAAGAATCGCACCAGGCCGCTCACGTCCTGGCGGTTGGCGAGCTGACTCTCCTGCACGTTCACCACCAGCCGCAGTGCGTCCCGCGCCCGCTGCACCATCGTGGGGTCGTCGGCGAATTGCAGCAGCTCGAGCAGCGGCTCCAGAGCATCCAGCAACCGCCCCTGCATCTGCCGGAGATCCGCCTGCAGCAGCAACGCCTCGGCGTCGTGAGGATTGGCCGCGAGATAGTCGAGCAGCGCCGTTTCCGCTGCCGCGGCACGGCCCTCGCGCCCCTGGTCCCGCAGCCGCCCGAGCAGGCGCGCTCGCAGCGCGGCGGCGCCTTCGCGGTCGCCCGCCCGAACCATCGCCTCCAGCCGAGCCATGGCAGCGGGCCAGGATTCCGGCTGAGCCGGCGGCACGCCGGCCGGCGCTGACTCCTGCGTCATCGAGGGCGGTCTCTCGCGCGCAATCCACGCCTCGCCGCCGCCGTCGGGCGGAGAGGATGACCCCACCCAGAGCCCCAGAAGGAACGCCAGGGCGGTGGTCGTTGACCAAAGGATGTGTCTCACCCGCCGGCGACTCCGCAACAGCAGCCTGCTGGCGTAGAATACCCGGCCTTCCACCAACCCTGCGAGGATCGTCGCCGACTCGCCTCGAGCCCTGCCAGATGAATCGAACCAGTCAGATGCCCGAATCGCGCAATCCGTTCCACCCGCCCGCTCCGCCCGGGGCCGGGCAGCGCAGCCAATGGCAGCACCTGCACGCGGGCGCGGCGGGGCTGGCCATCGCCCGTGCCGCCGCCGGGCATTCCGGCCTCACGGTGGTGGTCGCCCGGGACACCACCTCGGCGCAGCGCTGGGTGCGAGAGCTGGAGTTCTACGGCGGGGACCTGCCATGCCTGCAGTTTCCCGACTGGGAGACTCTGGCCTACGACGCGTTCTCCCCTCACCAGGACATCGTCTCCGAGCGCCTCACCACCCTGAAGACCCTGCGCTCCTTCACCGACCGCGTCGCCGAACCGACCCTGCTGGTGGTTCCGGTGCAGACCCTGCTGCAACGGGTGGTTCCACCCAGCTACGTGGACGGCTACACCATGCAGCTGGCCGTCGGTCAGCGCTACGACATCGACGTCGAGCGGCGGCGCCTGGAATCCGCGGGCTACGTGGCGGTGGACACCGTCACCGGCCACGGCGAGTTCGCCGTCCGCGGCTCGCTCATGGACGTGTTCCCCATGGGATCCGAGACGCCGCTGCGGGTGGACCTGTTCGACGACGAGATCGAGAGCCTGCGCACCTTCGATCCGGAGACCCAGCGGACCCTGGAGCGGGTGGAGCGGATGACCTTGCTGCCGGCCCGGGAATTTCCTTTCGACGACGCGGCCATCGCCCGCTTCAGGGACCACTGGCACAACACCTTCAACGTGGACGTGCGCCGTGCCAGCATCTATCAGGACGTGAGCCACCGCATTCCCCCGGGGGGCGTGGAGTACTACCTGCCCTTCTTCTTCGGCGAGCTCGCTACGTTGTTCGACTACCTGCCGCCCAACACCCTGGTGGCGGAAGACGCCGGGGTGGCGGGGGCCGGCGAGCACTTCCTGGAGGAGGTGGCGCAGCGCTACGAGAATCTGCGTCACGACGTGGAACGCCCCATCCTGCCGCCGGAGCGGCTGTACCTGCGCCAGGAGGAGCTGAACCAGGGGCTGAAGCGTCACGGCCGCATCCAGCTCAACCAGGACGGCCGCCATCCGGTGCGCTTCGACGCCCGGCCCATGCCGGAGCTGCAGGCGAACCCCCGGGCCCGGGAACCGGCGCAGGCACTGACCCGCTTCCTCACCGCCACCCCCGGCCGCACCCTGTTCGTGGCGGACACCGCCGGGCGTCGCGAAGTGTTCTGGGAATTCCTGAGCCGCGTGGGCATCCAGCCGAAGGAGGTGGAGGACTTCCAGGCATTCCTGGACGCCGACGCCGACGCCTGCATTGCCATCGCGCCGCTGGACGAGGGCCTCTCGGCCCCGGGTGTGCGGGTGGTCACCGAGAGCGAGGTCTTCGGCCACCAGGTTCAGGAGCGGCGGGCCCGGGCGACCCGGGTGCAGGACCCGGAGCAGATCATCCGGAACCTCACCGAGCTCTCCGTGGGCGAGCCGGTGGTTCACATCGAGCACGGCATCGGCCGTTATCTGGGACTGCAGACACTTTCGATCGACGGCACCCCCCACGAGTTCCTCACCCTGGAGTACGCCGACCAGGCCAAGCTCTACGTGCCGGTGACGTCGCTGCATCTCATCAGCCGCTACGCCGGCGCCGAGGAAGGCCATGCCCCCCTTCACCGGCTGGGCTCGGATCAGTGGGAGAAGGCCAAGCGGCGGGCCGCGGAGAAGGCCTACGACGTGGCGGCGGAGCTGCTGAACATCTACGCCCGACGCGAAGCCAACCCGCGCTACCGCTTCAGCGACCCGGAGGAGGATTACCAACGCTTCGCGGAGCGGTTCCCCTTCGAGCTGACCCTGGACCAGCGCCAGGCCATCGACGAGGTGATCGGCGACCTCTGCTCCGACCGTGCCACCGACCGGCTCATCTGCGGCGACGTGGGCTTCGGCAAGACGGAAGTCGCCATGCGTGCCGCCTTCGTAGCGGTGCAGAGCGGCAAGCAGGTGGCGGTGCTGGTACCCACCACGCTCCTCGCCCAGCAGCACTACGATACCTTCCGCGACCGATTCGCGGACTGGCCCGTGCAGATCGAGTCGTTGTCGCGGATGCGCTCGGACAGCGAGGTTCGGGAGGTGGCGCAGCGCATGGCCAGCGGCCGGGCCGACATCGTCATCGGCACCCACAAGCTGCTCGGCCAGGCCAAGGAGTTCCGCGATCTGGGACTGGTGATCATCGATGAGGAACACCGCTTCGGCGTGCGCCAGAAGGAGCGGCTGAAGGCTCTGCGCGCCGAGGTGGACGTGCTCACCCTCACCGCCACGCCCATACCGCGCACCTTGAACATGGCCATGAGCGGCCTGCGCGACCTCTCCATCATCGCCACCCCGCCGGCGCGACGGCTCTCCATCAAGACCTTCGTCATGGAGAAGCGGCGCCACGTGATTCAGGAAGCCATCAGCCGGGAGCTCATGCGCGGCGGTCAGGTGTTCTACCTGCACAACGAGGTGAAGACCATCGAGGCGGTGGCCCAGGAGCTTGCGGAGTGGGTGCCGGAGGCCCGCATCGGCGTGGGACACGGACAGATGCCGAAGCGCGAGCTGGAGCGGGTGATGAACGACTTCTACCACCGCCAGCTCAACCTGCTGGTCTGCACCACCATCATCGAGAATGGCATCGACGTGCCCAACGCCAACACCATCGTCATCGACCGGGCGGACCGCTTCGGGCTCGCCCAGCTCCACCAGCTGCGGGGGCGGGTGGGACGCTCACACCGCCAGGCCTACGCCTATCTGCTGACGCCCCACCCCAAGGCCATGACCCCGGATTCAGTGAAGCGCCTCGAGGCCATCGAGGCGGCGGGTGAGCTCGGAGTCGGTTTCACCCTCGCCACCCACGACCTGGAGATCCGCGGTGCCGGAGAACTGCTCGGCGAGGAACAGTCGGGGCAGATCGAGTCCGTGGGTTACTCGCTGTACAGCGAGCTGCTCGATCGGGCGGTGCGAGCCATCCGCGAGGGCCGGGCCCCCGACCTGGATTCGCCGCTGGAACCGGTGAGCCAGGAGGTGAACCTTCACGTGGGGGCGCGCATCCCGGACCAATATCTGCCGGACGTGCACGCCCGGCTCATCCTCTACAAGCGCATTGCCAACGCCGCCAGCGAGGACGACCTCGACGACCTGCGCGCCGAGGTGGTGGACCGCTTCGGGCCGTTGCCGGAGCCGCTGAAGCAGCTCTTCCGCGTGACCCTGCTGAAGCTGAAGATGCAGACGCTGGGCATCCGCCGCCTGGATCTCGGCAGCGGCGGCGGGCGCCTGGAGTTCAATACCGACACGCGGGTGGACCCCCGCACCATCGTCAGCCTGGTGCAGACACAGACCGCCACCTACCGGCTGGAAGGCGCTACCGTGCTGCGCATCAGCCGCTCGCTGCCGGAATTCGACCAGCGCATGGAGTTCGCCCTGGATCTGTTCGACAAGCTGGAAGACGGGGCCGCAACGGCCGATCCGGCTCGCGGGGCGGCGGGCCGGCCGGCCCACCGGGCGGTGAATCAATGAGCGCGCAGCGGAGCCTGGGGCTGTGGATAACGCTGCTCCTGCTGTTCGCACCTCTGTCCACCTGGGCGGCGGAGTCCGTGGAAGATCATCTCGGGCGGAAGTGGTACGTCACCGAGATGGTGGTGTTCCAACGGCCCCAGGTGATGGATTACGCCAGCGACGAGGATCTGGTGCGCCAGCGGGGCGGTGAGCTCGCCGTCGACATACGAGCCTTCCGCCCGGGCACGGATGGTCTCGCCGGCCATTACGATCTGGCGACTGCAGAGCGCGCCGAACTGGGCTACCCGTACCTCGATCTTCAGGCCCTGGAGATCCCGTTCCGCCTTCAGACGGGCCTCGCCGCCGGTGACATGAGACCCGGTTTCGAGGATCCGGATGGCGCCGCCCCGGACGGTGATCCGCCACCGGCCATTCATCCCCGCCTCGCTCCGGACCCGCTGCTGGATTACCTGGCTGCGCTGGCACGTTTCGAGTCGGAGCTGGAGGCGCGCAGCCAGACCTGGCTGCCCGCGGAGACCTTCACCCTCACGACCGAAGCCCAGCGACTGGCTCGGCTCGGCGGCTTTCAGGTGCTGCTGCACGGGCGCTGGCTGCAGCCGGTGCCGCCGCGGGAGGCGCCCGAGCCGATGCTGGTCCAGGCGGGCCGCCGTTACGGCGACGTTCGGGCCCTGGAGGGGACGGTGGCCGTGACCCTGGGCCGTTACCTGCACTTTCAGACGAACCTCACGTACCGCGAGCCGCTGCTGGGACACGCGCCCGTGGATCGGACCCTGCCGCCGCCGGAGCTTCTGGGGGTGGCCGCCGGCCAAGCTCCGCGAATGCCGGATGCGGCGCTACTGGGCGAGACGTCCGGCTACATGCTGCTCACCACCAGTCGCCGCATGCGCAGCGGCGAGCTTCACTACCTGGATCACCCCAAGCTGGGGGTGCTGGTGCGCATCCATCCCGTGGAGATCCCGGAGTCGCTGTCAGCCGCCTTCGCCGCTCTCCAGCAGGACTCGCAATAGCGCCTCCACCTGGCGCATGCCCGCCGCCGCCACCCGCTCGATGACGACCAGATCGAAGGGATCGGCGGCGCGCCCGGCCGCGGGATTCACCACCAGGGAGAGCTGGGCGTAGGGAACCCCCCGCTCCCGGAACAGCGCCGCCTCCGGCATCCCGGTCATCCCCACCAGATCGCAGCCGTCCCGGGCCATGCGCTCGATCTCCGCCGCGGTCTCGAAGCGCGGCCCCTGAGTGCAGCCGTAGACCGCCCGATCGGCAACGTCCACGCCCGCCGTCCGGGCCGCGGCGAGCAGCCGGCGCCGCAGCGATGCGTCGAAGGGATCAGCGAAATCCGCGTGCACGTGCCAGTCGTCCTCGCTGAACGTGTGCGCCCGCCCCCAGGTGTAGTCGATGATCTGGTGCGGCACGTACAGGCGCCCGGGATCGGCATCCGGGGAGATACCGCCCACGGTGTTCAGCGCCACCACGGCCTCCGCTCCGAGGGCGCACAGCACGTCCACGTTGGCCCGGTAGTTGATCAGGTGCGGTGCCAGCCGGCGGGGCTCGCCGTGGCGGGCGAGGTACGTGACCTCCTGACCTCCCACCCGGCCACACCGCGGCGGCTGGGAGGGAGTGCCGTACCGGGAGCCCGGCGTCTGCAGGGGCCGGAAATCCGCCGCCAGGAGCAGGGGCGCGGAGCCGCCAATGATGGCCCAGCGGGTCACCTCAGCCGTCCTCCAGATCGGCGGGGAGCGCGTAGATGGCGGGCAGGTTCCGCCAATAGCCGCGGTAGTCCATGCCGCAGCCGAACAGGTACCGATCCGGGCACGTTAGCGCGACGAAGTCCGCCTGCACCGGCCGCGGGCGTTCGATCCGCTTGTCCACCAGCACGACGGTCAGCACCTCCCGGGCGCCGGCATCTTCGGTCCATCGCACCAGCTCCGCCAGGGTCTCGCCCCGATCGAGCACGTCGTCCACCAGCAGCACCGTGCGGTCGCGAAGGTCGAGGGCAGGCTGAGCGTGCCACGTCAGCGCTCCGCCGGTGGTGGCGTCCCGGTAGCGGCTGACGTGCACGTAACCCACCTGCAGCGGAAACGCCAGGCGCGGCAGAAGCGCCCCGGCGAACGACAAGGCGCCGTGCATGACCACCAGCACCACGGGGTCCACGTCCAGCAGGCGCAGAGCGAGCCGCACCGACACGCGATCCACCGCCGCTTCGACGTCCTCCCGGCTCACCACCAGCTCCGCCCGCTCCCGGGCAGCGAGCACCTCCGCCGGCGGACCCTGCCGGCTCCCGCGCCGCTCAGCCATGGGTCAGCTCGGCGCTCGGCGCCAGGCGCACGGTCTGGGTCGGGTAGGCGATCTCGGCGCCATGTGCATCGATGATGTCGGCGATCTTGAACAGCACGTCCTGCTTGACGGCGTGGTATTCCGCCCACACGGTGGTCCGGGTGAAGGTGTAGACGAAGAAATTCAGGGAGGATGCGCCGAAGCTGACGAAGTTGACCATCAGGGTCCGGCTCTGGTCGATGTCCGGGTGGTTCTTCAGCATCGTCTCCACGTCCGCCACGATCTTCGGCAGCGCGGCGATGTCGTCGTAGCGCACCCCCACGGTCTCGTAAATGCGCCGGTTGAGCATGCGCGACGGGTTCTCCACCGTGAGGCTGGTGAACACCGAGTTCGGCACGTACAGCGGGCGCTGGTCGAAGGTGCGAATCCGGGTGAGGCGCCAGCCGATCTCCTCCACCGTACCCTCGATCTCACGGTCCGGCGAGCGCACCCAGTCACCCACCGAGAACGGCCGGTCGAGGAAGATCAGCAACGCGCCGAAGAAGTTGGCGAGCATGTCCCGGGCTGCGAAGCCCACGGCGATGCCGCCGATGCCGCCGAACGCCAGCACGCCGGATATGCTGAAGCCCAGTCCCTGCAGCACCATGAGTCCGCCGGTGATGATCACCGATGCCCGCAGCAGCTTGCCCACCGCCGTGGCCGTGGTGCGGTCCACGGGCTTCTCCCGGTACCGGGGGTCGGCCACGTGCAGCTCCACGTTGCGAATGAAACGCACGGCGAACCACACCAGGAGCACGATGACCGCAACCTCCCGCACCGTCTGCACGTAGTCGAAGATCTCGGCCCGGCCGTCCTCGCCCACCAGCTCGGCGGCCCAGGTTACCCCCACGACCCAGATGGCCCAGCCGAGGGGCCCCTGGGCCGCGATGACCAGGGCATCGTCGAAGGCGTTGCGGGTGGATTCGGTGTGTCCCGCCAGCCGCTTGATCAGCACCCGCGCAACCAGGTGCAGGACCGCCGTGAAGAAGACCACGGCGAACGCTCCGATCACCCACTGATGTTCCTGGAAGTACTCCACCATGGTTCCTGCCGTGATTCAGAAGTAGCGGGTGAGCTCGAGCTGAATGAAATCGTCCCGCTGCAGCGAGCGGCTCTTCTGCTCGTCGACCAGGGCTGCGGCCGGCGGCGTGCTGGCGCCGATGGGCTCCGCGCCGCCGAACAGCCGGCCCTCCACCACCGCCATCCAGGAAGCACCGAGCCGCCGGCTCGCTTCCAGGCTCACCATGTACTCCTCGGTCTCCACGTCCCAGATCAGCCCCACCAGCGCGGTGGTGTCCGCCAGGTCGTTCGCGCGCCAGCGGGTGCCCACGGCCAGGTCGTGCTCGAACAACGTGTTGTAGGCGGCGGCGTCGCGTTCGTCGTACATGTACTCGGCCACCAGCCCGAGATCGCCACGGCTGCCGAAGATCCCAACCAGGGTTCGCTCGAACCCGGCCGTATAGGCGGCGTAGCGGTCGCCGTCGCCGCTTCGGGTGAGCGCCTCGAGCTTCCAGGCCCAGTCGCCCACGATCGCCTGGGCGTCCAGGCCGGTCTGGTCGATGACGTGGTATTCCGGGACCAGAATGATACCACCGCCGCCCGCAGCCGCTTCGGGAACCAGCCGCGGATCACGTCCGGTACCGGAAAAATGGTGCACGCCGAAGCTCACGGGGCCGATGTGGTGCGACCAGCGCAGCGCGCCGTCCACCCGCTTACGGCCGGCCCCAGAGACGTAGCGCGCGTCGTCGTCCACCGGCAACGGCAGGCGCAGGCGGCCGTCCTCCCCGGCAAACGTGCGCTCACGGAATCCGGTGAGCAGGAAGAGATCGAGGATGCCCCAGTCGCGCACCAGCGAGAGCTGGGCCATGGGCTGGCCCAGCTTGTCCTCGCCGTCCACGTTCTCCACCAGATCGGTCTGGTTGACGATATCGACCAGGTGATGAAACTCGGTCACCCCCCAGAAGATCTGCCGTGCGCCGAGGTGCAGTTCCCAGTCGTCGCCCACCCGGCTGTAGTAGAGCTCCCGCACGTCGGCGTGGGTGCGCTCGTCGTCCACCGCGTCCCACCGCAGAAACGGCGAGAAGGTCAGGCTCGAGCGGTCGTCGTCCCAGCTTCGGTGATACTCGAAGCGCAGGCTGACCGAGGGCTGAAATCGGTCCTGCCCCACGCTCCCCCGTTGCCGGTAACCCCGGGTCTGCACGGCCAGGTCGAGATCGAGATAGGCGCTGCCGCTGGACGGTGCCGGCGCGGTGACGGGCGGCGGCGCCGCCGCGGGCACGCCGGGCGACCACGGGGAGAGCCCCCGGGCCGTCGCTCGGGCCTCCAGCTCCGGCCGGAGCTCGGCGGCCAGCCCCAGGGTCTGCACCCGGAACCACGCTCCGTCCTCACGCCGCACCGGGGCCACGTGGATCTCCTGCCCCAGGTCCGCGGTCAGGTGAGCGGCCCAGTCCCGGGCATTCTGCTCCGATCGGAAGCTGCCGAACACCAGTTCCTCCGCGGCGGCGATGGGCGACGACGACGCCAGCAGGCCCGCCAGCAGGCACAGCGCGCCGGCCACCGCGGGACCGGTCGGCGAGCGGTGGATCACCGGGCCCTCGAGAGGCTGTTGGTGGAGAAATCCCGCTCCGCCAGCAGCCCGTTGCCGAACCGGTATTCCTTCCAGCGAAGCTCGGTGGTCTTGCCGGTCTGAAGGTTCTCCATGAACATGCGCGCGGGCTTCCAGAAGCGTCCCGCGTAGAGCCGGTACTCGTCGCTCACCAGCACCTTCAGCGGCCGACCGTGACGGTCGAAGTAGTCGATGCGCTCCACCCGCAGGGTCTCCTGATCGAGCAGAACCTCCTGCCGGGAGTACCCGGAGTACTCGTCCAGCGGCGTGCGCTCCACCCGGTAGCACTGGCGCTCGCCGCACGGCTCCTGCCCCAGCATGCGGTAGTCGAACTTCTCGACTTCCTGCAGTGCCAGATCCTCGTAGGCGAACTCGCTGGACAGAAAGGGACCGGACTTGTTGCGCGAGGCGATCTTCTTCACCCGGCGCTGGGCAGGCAGGTAGAGCCACTGGTCGTCCGGGCCCTGGACACGGCTGTAGCTCAACAGCGCCGTGCCGCGGATGGGCTTTGGCGTGTCGAATACCACCAGCAGCCGGTCCCCCTCGTCCTCCATCTCGAGTTGACTGATGGAGAGCTGGCGCCGCGACTCGGATCCGCGGCGGTCGCGCAGCACCATCTCGAGCTCCACCTGAAGATCGCCATAGCCGGACTCACGGCGATCCTTCTCGAGGAACAGCGCCAGCCCCTGCTGCTCCGGGCTCAGGCTGCTGAGATCCGGCAGGCCAACCGCCGCCGGGCCTTCCGCTGCTGCGGCGGCGCCGACGGCGCTCACCACCAGAGCTGCCACACACCACCCCCACGCCGCGTTGCGCACGCGGCCAGCCAGGCTTACCGCCGACATCACCTCGAGTTGCCCCCTCTGTTCCCGTGCTCCCGGCGTTTGCCGGTCCTCGTGGTCGCGTGGCGGATGTTATGCAGCAACCGGGGGCTGTGCAAACCTGCTTTACTGTATATACTTTCAGTCCACTGTATATCCAACCAGGCTCGCCTCATGGAAACGCTCACCGCCCGACAGGCCCAGGTTCTGAACCTCATTCGCCGGTACATCGACGACACCGGATACCCCCCTACCCGCGCCGACATCGCCCAGGAGCTGGGCTTCCGATCCCCCAACGCCGCCGAGGAGCACCTCAAGGCGCTGGCTCGCAAAGGCGCCATCGAGATGGTTCCGGGCACGTCCCGGGGCATCCGCCTGCCGGAGCAGCCGGGGCTGCCGGTGGTGGGGCGGGTGGCCGCCGGCGATCCCATCCTGGCCCAGGAGAACATCGAGGATCACGTGGACATCGCCCCGGGTTTCTTCCGGCCGCGGGCGGATTTCCTGCTGCGGGTGCACGGTGACAGCATGTGCGAGGTGGGCATCCTGGACGGCGATCTGCTGGCGGTGCACAAGACGCCGGAGGCGGCCAACGGCCAGATCGTGGTGGCCAGGGTCGACGACGAGGTGACGGTGAAACGGTTGCAGCGCACCCGACAGCGTCACAAGGTGCTGCTGCTGCCGGAGAACGCCAGCTACACCCCCATCGAGGTGGACCTGACCCAGCAGGGCTTCCACATCGAAGGGCTTTCCGTGGGCGTGATCCGACGCAGCCTCTGATCGCCCGGCGAAGCCGCCGGCGCCGCTAGCGAGCCGCTAGTGAATGGTGGGCGGTGGCTCGTCCCGCTGAGGCTCGGCGTCCTCGACTTCGGCCTCGGCCTCCAGGTACTCCGTGGCGGCATCGATCATGGCTTCCGCCACGCTGACCAGGTCCTTGCCGAGCATGTCCCGAACCTCGCCGGAGAAACGGATGCGCACCAGCGGCTCGTTCTGGTCTTCGGCCTCCGGATCCGCCTCGCGTAGCACCACGTCGCCGTTCGCGAGTTCGGTGATTTCCAATAACGTGCTCATTCGTCCCTCTAGATCGCCGGGCGCCGGGTGACGGCTATCACTCCCGCGCCTTGGCGGCTTTGCTCGATCTGCCCCGGGCCGAACCGCTCTTGCGCACCGTCCGTCCGCCCTTGCCACGACCGTTGCTGGTCTGACGAACATCCTCGGCGATCCAGCGGCCGTCCCGGTACACGGCGCGCCAGCCGGTGGCTTTGCCGTCCTCCTCCGACTGTACGTATTGTGAGCGGTCCTTGCGAGAGTATCTGACGACTGTCGGACGTCCCTCCGGATCGGTCTCCGGGGCCTCCAGCAGATATCGGAACTTGGGATCCAACTCGTTGGCGTGAGGCTTCAGCTCCCGCACCAGGGGCGCGCGCGTTTCCCGGTTCTTGGGGAACTGACTGGCAGCAAGGAAGATGCCGGATGCGCCGTCGCGCAACAGGTAGTAATCGTCCACCTTCTCGCATTTCAGCTCCGGCATGGGAACCGGGTCCGCCTTGGGCGGTGCCGGCTCGCCGCTGCGCAGCAGCTTGCGGGTGTTCTTGCAGCCCTCGGCGGTACAAGCGAAGTACTTGCCGAACCGACCGGACTTGAGCTGCATGTCGGCTCCGCACTTGTCACACTCGATGACCGGCCCTTCGTAACCCTTTATGCGGAACTGACCCCGCTCCACCTCGAAGCCGGAACAGTCGGGGTTGTTGCCGCAGATGTGCAGCTTGCGATTCTCGTCGATGAGGTAGCTGTCCATGGCGGCGCCGCAGATGGGGCAACGGTGCTTCGAGCGCAGCAACCGCGATTCGCCCTCCTCGTCCTGATCCACGTCCACCACCTCGTCGCCCGGGATCAGGTTGACGGTGTTGGTGCAGCGTTCCTTGGGCGGCAGGTTGTAGCCGGAACAGCCGAGGAACACCCCGGTGCTGCCCGTGCGGATCTGCATGTTGCGGCCACAGCGTTCGCAGGGGATGTCCGTGTCCGTGGGCTCGTTGCCACGCATACCGTCCCTGGGATCCTGCGCCTCATCCAGCCGCTTACTGAAGTCGTAGTAGAACTCGTCGAGCACCTTGCGCCAGTCGATCTTGCCTTCCGCCACCTCGTCGAGCTCCTCCTCGAGCTCGGCGGTGAAGCCGTAATCCATCAGATCGTTGAACTGCTCGAGCAGCCGGTCCGTCACCAGCTCGCCGATCTTCTCGGCATGGAAGCGCCGGTTGCGCAGGGTGACGTAGCCACGCTCCTGAATGGTGGAGATGATGGACGCGTAGGTCGAGGGCCGACCGATGCCGCGCTTCTCGAGTTCCCGAACGAGGCTCGCCTCGGAGTACCGGGGGGGCGGCTTGGTGAAGTGCTGAACGGCCTCCACGTCCTCCAGGGACAGGCGGTCGCCCACCTTGTAGTCCGGCAGAGGACGGTCCTCCTCGGCGCTTCGCTGGGCCCGTTCCCCCTTCTCCACCAGCGCTACCCGGGTGTAGCCGTCGAACTGCAGGATGCGCCCGCGGATGCGCAGATCGAACTCTCCGGCCCGCACCTGCACCGTGGTGCTCAGGTACTCGGCGGGCGGCATCTGGCAGCGCAGGAACTGGGCGCGGATCAGCCGGTACAGGCGCACCGCGTCCGCTTCCATCCCGGTGAGCATCTCCGGCAGAGTGCCGACGTTGGAGGGCCGGATGGCTTCGTGGGCCTCCTGGGCGTCCGACTTGCTGGCGTAGGTGTTGGGCCGCTCCGGCAGGTAACGCTCGCCGAACTGCTTGCCGATGAAGTCCCGGCAGGCGGCCACCGCCTCGCTGCTCAGGTTGGTGGAGTCCGTGCGCATGTAGGTGATGTAGCCCGCCTCGTAGAGACGCTGGGCCATGGTCATGGTCTTCTTGACGCTGTAGCCGAGCCAGGTGCTGGCCGCCTGCTGCAGGGTCGAGGTAATGAAGGGCGCCGACGGCTTGCTGCGGGTCGGGCGGTCCTCCCGGCTCTCCACCACGAAGTCGCGCTGCTTCAGGCGCTCCATGGCCTCGTGAGCGGTATCGCCGTCAATCGGGCGGAAGTTCTCGCCCCGGTCGCTCACCACCTGGAAACGGCGCGGCTCCTCCCCGGCAGCGGCTCCATTCCGCGACAGATCGGCGAAGCCTTCCCAGTACTCCTCCGGGACGAAGGCGCGGATCTCCCGCTCCCGCTCCACCACCAGGCGCACGGCCACGGACTGCACCCGCCCGGCCGACAGGCCGCGGGCCACTTTCGCCCACAAGAGCGGCGACAGCTCGAAACCCACCACCCGGTCGAGGAAGCGCCGCGCCTGCTGGGCATTCACCCGGTTCATGTTCAGCTCACCGGGCTCGGCGAAGGCGTCCTGGATGGCCTTGCGGGTGATCTCGTTGAACACCACCCTCCTGTAGCGGGCGGGATCCCCGCCGATGGTCTCGCGCAGGTGCCAGGCGATGGCTTCGCCCTCCCGGTCGAGGTCCGTGGCGAGATAGATGGCGTCGGCCTTCTCGGCGAGCCGCACGAGCTCGTCGACCACCCGCTCCTTGCCGGGCAGCACCTGGTAGTCGGCATTCCAGCCGGCCTCCGGATCCACCCCCATGCGCTTGACCAGGCGCTCCCGCGCCCGACGCTTCTTGTGCTCCGCCTTCTCCTCGGCCGACAGCTTGCGGGTTTTCGCCGCCTCCTGCGCGCGAGCCTTGGCATCCGTGGGCTGTCCTCCCACCGGAAGGTCACGAATATGGCCGACGCTGGATTTGACGATGTAGTCCTTACCGAGGTACCGGTTGATCGTTTTGGCTTTGGCGGGGGACTCAACGATGACGAGCGAGCGGGCCATGGACCTCCAGGCGGCGAAATTCGGCGCCGTTATAAGGCGACGCCGAAACGACTGTCAAATATTTCGTCCTTCCGCCTCGGCCTTCAGACGCGCCTCCAGCGTGTCGAGCGCACGGGCGGCTTCGGACAGACGCGCCGCCAGATCGCTGACGCGTGAGGGTGAGGTCTCGCGGCCCTCGAGAAAATAGGCGCCCACCGCTCTCGCCTCGCACTCCACGGCGATCACGTCGTCGGGCAGCGTATGCAACACGGGTGCCACGGCTTCCAGCGCCTCCTCCAGACGCGGGTTCGACGGTTTCTCGCCCGCCAGAAACCACCAGCCCTCGAGGGCCTGAAGGCCGTCGCCGCTGCGCAGCACCCGCCAGCTCGGCAGCATGCGCAGGGTCGTCGCCAGCGGATAGAGATACACGGCGTGCTCGCGGGTCGTGTCCAGCGCTCGACCGCCGGCAGTCACCCGTTCCTCGGCCGGCGCGTCCAGCCGTGGCAGACGCCGCAGCTCCACGCGCATTCCTTCCCGGTACGCCTGCTGGCGTAAGAGCGCCAGGCGGCGCTCCCGCGCGCTGGGCCGGAGCCACAGGATGGGCCCGAAAGCCACCAGCAGAACCACCAAAATGATGAGCCATTCCACCGCCGTCGTCCTCGCCTGCGCCCCGACCCCGGCTGCTTGTGGGCCCTGGGCTTTCTGTGTATCGTCGCCGCAATCGACTCCGAGGGGCAACATGGCTGACTACCGGCGTATCGTCCTCGCCGTGGATCTGACGGAAGAGTCGAACGTGGTGGCGGAGCGCGCCCGACGCCTGGCGGAGGCCTTCGACGCCGAGCTGCACGTGGTCCATGTGATCGAGCCGCTCTCCCTCGCATACGGCGGCGACATTCCCATGGATCTCTCCACCGTGCAGGACCAGATTCACGATCAGGCCAAGTCGCACCTGGCGGAGTTCGCCGCCACCCTCGGAATTCCCGCCTCTCGGCAACATCTGATATTCGGCCGACCCGAAAGTGAGATCCACCGCACCGCGGAGTCCGTGGGTGCGGATGTCATCGTGGTGGGCAGTCACGGGCGCCACGGGCTCGCCCTGCTGCTCGGCTCCACGGCCAACGGCGTGCTTCACGGAGCGAGCTGTGACGTGCTCGCGGTTCGAGTCGGCCGGGAGGAGCAGTCCCAATCCTGACGCCGTCCAGCGAACCCCGACCCACCGCGATTTCCCGGAACTTCCTGCTCTGCCTGCTGGTCGGCCTGTGGGCCTTCGGCGCGAACGCCTCGCCACAGAGCCTGTATCAGCAGCGGGCCGCATACCGGCAGGCGCTCGATCAGTTGACCGCAGGCCACACCGCCGAGTTCCGTCGCGCCCGCGCCGAGCTCGAGGGCTATGTGCTGGCACCGTACCTCGACTACTACGACGTGCAGGTGCGTCTCGCCAGCGTCTCCGACACCGAGATGGCCGAATTCCAGCAACGCCACGCCGATCTGCCGGCGGCCGGCATACTCCATCACCGCTGGCTGAAGCACCTCGGCCGGCAGCGTCAGTGGCAACGGCTTCTGGCCAACTACCGGCCGTCCCCTGACGTGGAGCTCGCCTGCTACCAGTTGCGCGCTCTGGTCGCCAGCGGGCAGCAGGAGCAGGCGATGGCCGCGGTGGCGCCGCTGTGGGTAGTGGACGAGTCCCAGCCGAAAGCCTGCGATCCGCTGTTCGAGAAGTGGATCCAAGGCGGCCATCTCACCCAGGAGCTGGCATGGGAGCGTCTGCAGCTCGCCGTGGGTGCCGGCCAGACCCGGCTCGCCCGCTACCTGCTGCGATTCTTCGAACCGCCGCTCGAGCCCTGGGGGCGGGCACTCTACGAGGTGCACGTGCACCCGGAAAAGGTGGCCCGTGCCGGCGCCTACAGGAACGACGGGCCCCACGCCCGCGTCGTCATCGGCCATGGGCTGCGGCGCCTGGCCAACCGGGATGCGGATGCCGCCGCCCGCGCCTGGCAGCGCTTTCAGGACAGCCACCGGTTTCCCGCGGCCGAGGCGCAGGCCTTGAGCGAGCACATCGTGCTCGCGCTGGCGCGGGACGGGCGCTTTCCGGTGGAGCGACCCGCCACCTTTTCGCCCGGTTTCGCCGAGGGTATGGCGGAGGCCGCGCTGGCTGCGGAGAACTGGCAGGAGCTGATGTTCTGGGTGGAGCAGCTCCCCGCGGAACGCAGGGACGAGCTGCGCTGGCAGTACTGGCAGGCCCGCGCCCTGTCGCAGACCCGGCTCGGCCCCGAGCGCGCACGAGAGACCTATCAGGTCCTGGCGGACCAACGCAATTACTACGGCTTTCTGGCCGCCGAGCAGCTCGGACGCCCGGGGCAGCTCAATGACGCCACCCCGCCCAGCGATCCTGCTGTGCTGGCGGAGCTGCGGCGCCTGCCGGCCGTGAGTCGCGCCCTGGAGCTGTACGCCGTGGGCGATCTCGTGAACGCCCGCCGCGAGTGGTTCGCACTGCTGCCGACCCTGGACGCCCGTCAGCAGTATCACGCGGGTCGCCTGGCCCAGCAGGCGGGCTGGATCACCCAGGGTATCCACACCGCCCACGTGCCCGACCTGCGGGACACCCTCGAGCTGCGCTTTCCCGTGGTCTATCAGGATCTGTTCCAGCAGGTCAGTTACGCCACCACCGTGCCGAAGCCCTTTCTCCTGGCCGTCGCCCGCCAGGAGAGCGCCTTCGATGCCCGTGCCCGCTCCCGAGCCAACGCGCTGGGTCTGATGCAGCTCCTGCAGCCGACGGCGAGCCTGGTGGCCAAGCGGGTGGGGCTCGCTCCGCCCTCGCCCACGGATCTCTACGACCCCGCGCTCAATGTTGCGCTCGGCGGCCACCACCTGGCCCGGCTGCTGGAACGCTACGGCAGCCGCCGGGCCCTGGCTGCGGCTGCCTACAACGCCGGAGAAGGGCGGGTCGACCGCTGGATCCGGGAGCGGAGCGGAAAGAGTCTCGACGTGTGGATCGAGACCATCCCGTTCTCGGAGACCCGCAACTACGTGAAGAACGTGCTCGCTTTCACCCAGGTCTACGGACACATACTCGGCCACCCGCTGCCGATGCTGGAAACCGGCAACGTGGCCGTGAACTGATCGCGCGGGACGGCCGGTGATCGACATCGGTGTCAATCTGCTCCACCCCCAGTTCGACCCGGACCGGGACGCCGTGCTCGAGCGCGCCCGCGCCGCCGGCGTGGAGCACATGATCGTCACCGGCACCGATATCGAGAGCAGCCGCGCGGGCGCCGACCTGGCCGCCACGCGCCCTGACCGGCTCTCCGCCACCGCCGGTGTGCACCCCCACCACGCCGCGACTGCCCCGGCGGATTGGCCGGCGATGGTCGCAGCCCTGGCGCAGCGTCCCGAGGTGGTGGCCATCGGCGAGACCGGCCTCGATTTCTACCGCGACTTCTCCCCCCGTCCCGTTCAGGTGCGGGTGTTCCGCGAGCATCTCGAGCTGGCCTGCCGGCTCGACCTGCCGGTGTTCGTCCACGACCGGGACGCCGGCGACAGCGTCGCGGCGTGCCTCGCCGAAGCGCCGCCGCTGCGGGCCGGTGTGGTGGTGCACTGCTTCACCGGCAGCCAACGGGATCTGCGGCGCTACCTGGATCTCGGCTGTTACATCGGCATCACCGGCTGGATCTGCGACCGCCGGCGCGGTCAGGCGCTCCGGGAGCTGGCGCCGGCCATCCCCCTCGACCGGCTGATGATCGAGACCGACGCGCCGTTCCTGCGCCCCCACACCGCCCCCGCAGACGCCCACGGCCGGCGCAACGAGCCGGCGCTGCTGCGCTGGGTGGCGCGCCAGCTCGCGGAGCTCAAAGGGGTGAGCGTCGAGGAGTTGGAACGGGTGAGCGCGGAGAATGCGCGGGAAGTCTTTGGAATTTAGGGGGTTCGCTGTCCGCTGTCCGCTCTCCGCTGTCCGCAAGAGGCGCCCGGCCAGATCCTGGCGACGCCGGCAGGGGCAGGCGACCCCTTCTAGCGGATAGCGGATGGCGGACAGCGGATAGCGAATCGCTACATGCTTTTTTTCACATCCTCCGCATCGAACGGCCAATCCAGCTCTCTGCCGCCGATCCGCAACACCGGCACCCGCTCCCCGTAGCGCTCGAGCAGCGCGTCGTCCCCGGCCACGTCCACCACCCGCAGAGCGCGCCCGCGCAGTTCTGGCATACTGAGCAGCAGATCGAGCGCCCGCTCGCAGAGCGTGCAATGGTCGGTGGAGAGCAGTACCAGATCCCGAGATTGCGTCGACACGTTCCGTTCATCCACAGCAGAGAACCCAGATGGCCGAGAGCCAGACCCTGCGCTATGCCGACAGCGAAACCGCCGGCCGTTATCCGCTACCGGTAGCCGGGCCGGCCGACTGGCACGAGACCGAAGGCGGGTGGCGACTGGTGGTGCCCCTGCCCGCGCTGGAGCCCGGCATCATCCTGGTGCCGAGCTTAGCATTGGGGGAGGCGCCTTCGCCTGCCGGGGACGAGGAGAGCCGGTACCGGTGGATTCTCCGGGACGGCGCGAGCGAATGGCCGCTGCCCCAGGTGCCGAGTCGGCCCGGGGCAGAGCCGCTCCCTGGCGGCGGCGCGGTGAGCACCCACATCGACTGTTTCCACGTGCACCGCCCGGTGACGTCCCCGGCGCTGGAGTTGTCGCTGCTCGCAGACACCCGCCCGGAGCGCTATTTGGTCGCCGTGTCGCGGCGGGCGCTCACCCTGGCCCGGCCACCGGCCCCGCAGGGCGCCGCCGGCCTGCCTCACCTCCCCGCGCCTCGCAGCCAGACCACGGCGCCGCCGGAGGTCGCCCAACGCATCTGCTCCCCCACCTGCGTGTCCATGGTGCTGAACCTGTGGCAACGGCCTCACGACTGGCTGGCCCTGGTGGAGGAGTGCCGCGACCCCGCTTCCGGGCTCTACGGGGTGTGGCCGCTGGCCCTGCGGGCGGCGGCGCGACGCGGCTCGCTCGGCGCGGTAGAGGTATTCGACGGCTGGACCGAGCCGCTGGCCGTGCTGCAGCGGGGCATTCCCCTGATCACCAGCATCCGCTTCGCGAGCGGCGAACTACCCGGCGCGCCGCTGACCGACACCGGGGGTCACCTGGTGGTGGTGCACGCCGCCAACCCGCGAGAGATCCACGTCTGCGACCCGGCAGCGCCGGACGGCGAGGTGCAGCGTATGTACCCGGCCGAGGCCTTCAGCGGGGCCTGGCTTCGCCACCGGGGGGCGGCGTATATTCTCCCGCCATGACTTATTTCCTGCGCTTCCTGCTGCTGACTCTGGGTTTCGCCCTGACCACGGCAGGGCTGATGTTCTGGCACGCCCAGGGGTTCAGCTTCGAGGGTGTCTGGCTCGCCGACTGGCTGGCGGGCGGAGAGCTCCGGCTGCATCCGCTGCACCTGCTCATCATCGGTCTCGCCATGATCCCGCCCGCCCTGTGGGAGATCTTCCTGCTCGAGCACCAGCGCGAACATGAGCGATGAGGCCCGGGTCTATCTGCGCCAGGTGAGCCGCCGCGACCGCGGCGAGTTCCTGGAGCTCATGCAGCAGAGCCGCCACCTGCACCACCCGTGGATCCAGCCGCCCATGTCGAGCCTGGCGTTCCACAATTATCTGGCCCGCAGTCAGCGGGACGACCACGAGGGCCTCCTGGTCTGCAGCCGGGCCGATGACACCATCGTCGGGGTCATCAACATCAACAACATCATTCGCGGCTCGTTCCTCAGCGCTTCGTTGGGCTACTACGCGGGCGCCCCGTTCGCCGGTTGCGGCTACATGCGGGAGGGGCTCGAGCTGGTGAAGCGCTACGCCTTCCGGGAGCTGGGTCTGCACCGTCTGGAAGCCAACATCCAGCCGGACAATCACCGTTCCATCGCCCTCGTGAAGCGCTGCGGATTCCACTACGAAGGCATGTCGCCGGCGTTTCTGTTCATCGCCGGCGAATGGCGCGACCACGAGCGCTGGACCACCTACGATCCTCGACCCACCCTGCATCCGTGAGTGCCATGAACGAATCCAGACCCGACCGAACCGCTTCCCTGCATGTGGCCGTGCTGATGGGCGGGCCCTCCGCGGAAGCCGAAGTGTCCCGCGCCTCCGCCCGCGAGGTGGCCCGCGGCCTCGAGGATGCGGGCCACCGGGTCACGCTGCTGGAGCTCGATCGGAACTGCGCCGCCGCGCTGCTGGAGACCCGGCCCGATGTGGTGTTTCCGGCCCTGCACGGGCCTCCCGGGGAGGACGGCACCGTGCAGGGTTTCCTGGAGCTCCTGGGCCTGCCGTACGTGGGCAGCGGCGTTCACGGCAGCGCCGTGGCCATGGACAAGAGCCTGGCCAAGGCGGTGTTCCGACGGGCCGGGCTGCCGGTGGCGGAGGAGATCGTGGTCGCGCCCGACACGCCGCTGGAGGAAGCCGCGAACCACATCCTCGAAACCATGGGGGATCGGGTGGTGATCAAGCCCCTGCGGCAGGGCTCGGCCCTCGGCACTACGCGGATGCCCAACGGCGGCGACGTGGCCGACGCCATCAACGAAGGTCTGCGGTTCGGGCACGGGGTGCTGGTGGAGCCGTTCGTGCTCGGCCGGGAAATCACCGTGGGGGTGCTCCACCTTCACGGCCAGGCGCCGGTGGCGCTGCCGGTGATCGAGATCCGCACCGCGGCGGACGAGTGGTACGACTACAGGAACCGCTACGCCGCCGGCTGCAGCGAGCACCTGATCCCGGCGCCGCTGCCCCCGGAGGTGCACAGCGAGCTGCAGCAGATCGCTCTGCGAGCCCATCGCGCCCTGGAGCTGCGGGACCTGTCCCGGGCGGACTTTCTGGTGACGGACATGGCGGACAGCCACGGCATCGTGCTGCTGGAGGTGAACACTCTTCCCGGCATGACCCCCACCAGCCTGTTCCCGGACGGCGCCGCCGCCAGCGGCTACGCGTTTCCGGCGCTCATGGACGCCCTGGTGAGAAGCGCCGTGGCGCGCGGCGTGCAGCCGGACTAGGCGGCTGCGGCGCTCTGCAGCAGGGGCGGCAGCAGGGCCCGCGCCATCTTCACGGCGCTCGCTTCGCTCAGCACCTCGCTGGCCAGACTGACGACCCGCCGCTGCGCGTCCGCCACCAGCGCCAGGCTTCTCATCACCTCGCTGTCCCGGTGCGCCAGACGCTCGAGAGCATCGCCTTCGGCGCTGCCGTGGCCATAGGCCCGCAGCACCTCGACTTGGCTCGACATGCTCATCTGCAGCGACAAGTCAGCGAGTGCGGCGCTGTCGAAGGAGAGCGCCTCGAGCCGGGCCATCACGTCGCCGTCGGCTTCGCTGAAGAAGCCGTTCGCTGCCTCCACCACGGCGGCCAGCACGCCGTCGATGGCAGTCCGCTCGGATTCGGACAGGTCGCCGCTCACCTCCATGTGCACCAGCCGCTCCGTGCGCTCATCCGCGACCTGAACGGTCAACCGCCCACCGTCGCCGCCCCGCGCCTCGAGACCGGTGCTCGATGCCACGTCGAGCTGATCGAAGCGCAGCAGCACCCGGTCGCCCTCCACGGTCCTGAGCTCCAGCTCGAAGGAAACCTCCAGCGAGGCGGTCTGGTGGCGCAGGCGCACGCGCTGGTAGTCCGCCTTGTCGACGGATTCCACCGTCACCGGCGGCTTCGAGTGCGCGCCGCCCCGCGCGAGCGACTCCGTCCGCTCGCGCCACGCCGGGGACCGCCCCCGGCGGACCTCCGCCTCTTCCGTCGGCACGGCCTCGCGCGCCGCCGGGTGCCCTGCCTTCCCTGGCGGGCCGAACCCGTGGCCGAGCCGGAACCCGTGGCCGAATGCGAAACCCATCGCGAAGCCCGGATGCATGTCCATGTGGCCGCCTTCCCTGCCGGTCGTCACCTGTCTCGAAGGATAACGGCCGCGTCCACGGAAACTTTAGGGGCGGCGGCAGCCCCTACAGCCGGGCCAGCTCTCGCACCAATGCTGGGCCGCGATAGATGAAGCCGGTGTAGATCTGCAGCAGATCAGCCCCCTGCGCGAGCATGGCCTCGCCGCCTGCCGCGTCGACGATGCCGCCGACGCCGATGATGGGCAGCCGGCCCGCCAAGGCTTCACGAAGCTGCGCCACCGTCCGCAGCGCCAGCGGATGCAGCGGAGCGCCAGAGAGTCCGCCGGCTTCGCCGGCACGAGCCAGACGCTCCACCCCGGGGCGCGCCACGGTGGTGTTGGTGGCGATCACCCCCTCCACCTCGAATCGCAGCAGCGACCGGGCCACCACGGTCACCTCGTCCGGGGCGAGATCCGGGGCGATCTTCAGCAGTATCGGGACGCGCCTGCCATGCCGCTGCGCCAATCGCTGCTGGGTCTCCTTCACTCGCTCGAGCAGCGGCGCCAGGGAGTCTTCCGATTGCAGGGTTCGCAAGCCCGGCGTGTTGGGCGACGACAGGTTGAGGGTCAGGTAGTCGGCGTACGGAAACACCGCCTCCATGCAGCGCTGGTAGTCCGCGGCGGCATCCTCGAGGGGCGTGTCCTTGTTCTTCCCAACGTTGACGCCGAGGATGGTGCCGCGGAGGCGGCCCCGACGGCGCACGGCCTCGAGCCGACGCACCATGGCATCGACGCCTTCGTTGTTGAAACCCATGCGGTTGATCAGGGCCCGGGCCTCCGGGAGCCGGAACAATCGGGGACTGGGATTCCCCGGTTGCGGCCGGGGAGTCACGGTGCCCACCTCGACGAAACCGAAGCCGAGCCGCGCCAGCCCTTCCACCGCCCGGCCGTCCTTGTCGAGGCCCGCGGCGAGCCCCACCGGGTTGGCGAACGTCAGTCCCATGAGCCGGCGGGGCCGCCCGGGCAGCGGAGCCACGCGCCCGGGCAGGTGGCCGTAGGCGCCGAGGCCGGCGATGGCAACGTGATGACTCGTCTCCGCCTCGAGGGCGAACAGCAGGGTGCGCAGCAACGGATACATGGGCGGCGATTCTACGTCAGCCGCGCCCGCTGCGGAGCCGGTTCCGGAAATTCAGCCGAGCCGGACGATCCCCCGCAGCCGATTGCCCGCATCCACCTGCAGGCAGAACCGACCGTGAATTCCGGCCCTGGTGACGAAGGGCCGCAGCACCGAGGCGGGGAAGCGGATGCTGCGGCCGTGGCGGTCAACCGCTGCAACGGCGCTGGCGGCGCCCTGGTAGTATCGCTGCAACTCCTCGGCTGGTATGTGCAGATCCACCTCGTAACGATGCACGAAACTTAATCCCGGCTGTGACCTTCTAACGTCTCAATGATAGTCCGCTCCCCGGGCACGGCCGGAGCCGGGGTGTATTTCCCGCCTCGACCGCTACAATACCGGGCTTTTCGACCGGAAACGCTATGAACGAAGTGGAAACGCCGCAGCAGGAGAAGGTGCGAGCGGTCACGGAGTGGCTCACCAGGCGCATCATCGGCCAGGAGCGGCTCCTCGAGCGCCTCATGATGGCGCTCTTGTGCGGCGGACATCTTCTGGTGGAAGGCGCGCCGGGGCTGGCGAAGACCCGGGCCGTGAAGGAACTCGCCCACGCCGTGGAAGGCGACTTCCACCGCATCCAGTTCACCCCGGACCTGCTGCCCAGCGACATCACCGGCACGGAAATCTACCGGCCGGAAGACGGCTCCTTCAAGTTTCAGCCGGGGCCCGTGTTTCACAACCTGCTGCTGGCCGACGAGGTGAACCGGGCGCCGGCGAAGGTCCAGTCGGCGCTGCTCGAGGCCATGGCGGAGCACCAGGTGAGCGTGGGCCGACGCACGTTCCCTTTGCCGGAGCTGTTTCTGGTGATGGCGACCCAGAACCCCATCGAGCAGGAGGGTACCTACCCCCTGCCCGAAGCTCAGCTCGACCGCTTCCTCATGCACGTGCGGGTCGATTACCCCACCAGCCAGGCGGAGACCGAAATCCTTCATCTGGTGCGCCGGGAAGCCGCGACGCGCACCATCGCCCCCGAGCCGCCCCACAGGCTCAGCCAGGAAGAGGTCTTCGCAGCGCGCCGCGAGATCCTGGACATCTTCATGGCCGAGCCCGTTGAGCGTTACATCGTTGCCCTGGTCATGGCCACCCGCGAGGCCCGGGGCGATCTGGCCGCTCTGGTCGAGTTCGGCTCGAGCCCCAGGGGCACCATCGCCCTCGATCAATGCGCCCGAACTCTGGCGTGGCTCGGTGGCCGCGACTTCGTGAGCCCCGACGACGTTCAGGCGGTAGCCCACGACGTTCTGCGGCACCGTCTGATCCTCACCTTCGACGCCGAGGCTCAGGGCATCTCCAGCGACCGCGTCGTGGACATGCTCCTCGACGGGGTACCCGTGCCCTGAGGCCACCGGTGACGCATCCTCTGCTGCGCGGCGCCTACGTCGAGCTGAATGACCTGCTCGCGCTGCGATTCCGCCCGGCGACGGAGCCTCGGGTGGCCAGCTCCGTGGTCAGCGCCCGGGGCGGCACGCGGCTGTCGAAGCAGCGCGGCCGTGGCATCGACTTCTCCGAGGTTCGCGCCTATCAGCCGGGGGACGATGTTCGCACCATCGACTGGCGGGTGACCGCGCGCAAGAACACCCCCCACACCAAGGTGTTTCGCGAGGAGCGCGAACGGCTGACCCTGGTGGTGGTAGACCAGACCCAGGCCATGTTCTTCGGCAGCCGGGAACGGCTGAAGTCCGTGGCGGCGGCGGAGTTCGCAGCGCTGACGGCGTGGCGGGCCATTCGCCACAACGACCGGGTGGGCGGGCTGGTGATCGGCAACGACGCCATGGCCATCCACCGGCCGTACCGCAACGTGAAGCCCCTGGCGCGCTTCCTGCGCGATCTGGCCCGCTTCAACCAGGCGCTGCACCGGGGCACGCCGCTGCCCGATCGCCAGCACGTGGCAGAGGCCATGCTGCGGGTCCGGCGCCTGGCGCGCAGCCACCACCGAATCTACTTCGTCAGCGACTTCCAGCACTGGATCGACGACTGGCGGGAGGCCTTCCGGGCATTGGCCCGCCACAACGAGGTGGTGGCCATCCGGGTGTACGATCCCCTGGAACAGGAGATGCCGCCCGCGGACCGCTACACCATGACCGACGGCCGCGACCGCTGGCAGTTCGACGCCGGCGACCGGCGGCTGCGCGAGCGCTACCGCCAGCGCTTCGAGGCCGAGCAGGCGGCATTCGAAGAGCTGTGCCGGGCCACTCGCGTGACGACGGCCCCGTTGTCCACGGTCGACGAGGTGCAGCAGGCGGTGGGGTGGCTGTGACGGCGCCGCGGCCGCACCAGGGAGTAACCTAGCGGGCACGAGCTCATGGCGGCAGATCTGCTTCAACAGCTTCGCGACATCCATGTACCCGAGCCCCCGGGCTGGTGGCCTCCGGCACCGGGCTGGTGGCTGACGGGCACGCTGCTCGCCGCCGCCCTGATGTGGCTCGGCTGGCGGCTGATTCGAGCCGAGCGGCAGCGCCGCCCCCTGCGCCACGCCCGCCGCCTCTACCAGGACCTCCACCGCCGCCAGCGGGCCGGCGAGATGGACACCCGCGGATACCTCAACGCCAGCAACGAGCTGATCAAGCGTGTGCTCATACACGGCCTCGGCGAGCGCGAGGCGAGACGCGCCACGGGGCGGGCCTGGCTCGAGCTGCTGGACCGTCATCTCGACGAACCCGCCTTCACCCGCGGTCCCGGCCGGGCCCTGGGAGACGACCGTTTCCGGCCCGAGATGGAGGTGGACGTGGCGGCCGTGCACGCGCTGGTCGAGCGGCTGCTCGTCCGGATGACCCTGGCGAGGGTTCCGGCGCCTCCATCGCACCGGAGCGTTTCGTGATCGAGCTGGTCTGGCCGTACGCGCTGCTGCTGGCGCCCCTGCCGTTGCTCGCCCGGAGCCTGCTGCGGGCTCGTCCGCACCAGCAGCCGGCCCTGACCGTCCCGGACCTGGGTCACTTCCGGCCGGACGGCGAAAGCGGCGGGCGCGCGCGCCGCGGCCGCTGGCCCTGGCGGCTGCTGGTACTCTGGCTGGTCTGGCTGGGTCTGGTGGCCGCCGCCACGCGCCCTCAGTGGACCGGCGATCCGGTGACCCTGCCCACCACCGGACGGGATCTCATGCTGGCTGTGGACATCTCCGGGAGCATGGGCACCGAAGACATGCAGCTCGGCAATCGGCTGGTGAACCGGCTCACCGTGGTGAAGAACGTGGTCAGCCAGTTCGTGGAGGCGCGTCGAGGCGACCGGGTAGGCCTGATCCTGTTCGGCACCAACGCCTACCTTCAGGCCCCCCTCACCTTCGATCTGGCGAGCGTCAACCGCCTGCTCACCGAGGCCCCCGTGGGCATCGCCGGGGGCAAGACCGCCATCGGGGATGCCATAGGCCTGGCGGTGAAACGCCTGCGCCAGCGCCCGGAGGGCAACCGGGTGCTCATCCTGCTCACGGACGGCGCCAACAACGTGGGCGAGGTAGCACCCGTGAAGGCGGCGGAGCTGGCGAGCCTCGAGGACATCCGCATCTACACCATCGGTGTCGGCGCCGAGTCCATGAGCATGCCCAGCATCTTCGGCGTGTTCTCCTCCGGGCTCATCAACCCCTCGGCCGAGCTGGACGAGGAAACTCTGCAGGCCGTGGCCAGCGCCACCGGCGGCCGCTACTTCCGTGCCGAGAACACGGAGCAGCTGGTGGAGATATACGACATCATCGACGCCATGGAGCCCATCGAGCAGGAGGCGGAGACCTACCGGCCGATAGCCGCCCTTTACTACTGGCCGCTGGCGGCGTCATGGCTGCTGGGACTGGGGCTGCTCGTCTCGGACCTGAGGTTCCGCCATGGGTGACCTGCCCCTGGACACGCTGCACTTCATCCGCCCGGTCTGGCTGCTGGCGGTGATACCGGCCTTGCTGCTGGGCTGGCTGTGGGCACGGCGGCAGTCCCGGGGCAGCCACTGGGAGACCAGCATCGAGCCCGCGCTGCTCGAGGTGCTGCTGGAGCCGCGCCGCGCAACCCGATCGCGCAGGCTGCCGTGGCTCGCGGCCCTGGCTCTCGCGGCAGGCGCCGTAGGGCTGGCGGGCCCGAGCTGGGAACGGTTGCCCCAGCCCGTGGAGCAGAAGAGCGATGCCCTGGTGATCCTGTTCGACCTTTCACTCTCCATGTTCGCCGAGGACGTGGCCCCTTCCCGCCTGGTGCGCGCCAGGCAGAAGATCGCCGACGTTCTGCGGCGCCGCGACGAGGGCTTCACCGCGCTGATCGCGTATGCCGGCGACGCCCACACCGTGGTGCCCCTGACGGACGACACCCGCACCATCGAGAACCTGCTGCCGGCCCTGCGGCCGGACATGATGCCGGTGCTCGGCAGCCACCTGGGCGGTGCCCTGGAGCTCGCCCGCACGCTGTTCGACAACGCCGGATTGCGGCAGGGACGCATCCTGGTGATCACGGATGCCGTGGACGACATGAGCAGCGCCGGCCAGCACCGGGATCCCCGCTTCCCCATCTCCATCCTCGGAGTGGGCACCGCCGAGGGCGCCACCATCCCGTTGCACTTCATCGACCAGCCGGGCCAGGTGCTGCGGGCGCAGCAGGGAAATCCCATCGTCGTGCGCCTGGACGAGCCGAAGCTCGCCGGCATCGCCGAGCTGGCCCACGGCCGCTATCACAGCATCACCCTCGGCGATCAGGACATCGACCACCTGCTCCCCACGCCGCTGCCGGGCGAGGACGAGACCACCGCGGTGGAGCGTGAGTTCGACACCTGGGCCGACCGGGGCTTCTGGGTGCTGCTGCTGCTGATACCCCTGGCGCTGGGCGGGTTCCGCCGCGGCGTCCTGGCGATGGTGCCGATCCTGCTGCTGCCGGCCCCCGCCGACGCCGGCATGTGGGACGACCTCTGGCAACGGCGCGATCAGCAAGCCTACGAGTCCCTCCGGGACGGCGAGCCGGAAACGGCAGCCGCCTTGTTCGAATCGCCGGACTGGCGAGCGGCCGCGTTGTATCGCAGCGGCGAGTACGCTGCCGCGGCGGAGAGCTATGCGCGCCGGCCCTCGGTCACCGCCCAGTACAACCGCGGCAACGCGCTGGCTCTGCAGGGGGAGTACCAGGCCGCCGTTGCCGCCTACGATCAGGTCCTGGCGCGGCAGCCGGACCACGAAGACGCCCGCTTCAACAAGGAACTGGTGGAAAGGCTCCTGGAGCAGCAGGAGTCCCAGGCCGGAGAGGACGAGCGCCAGCAACAGGGCGGCGAGCAGCCGGAGCAGAGCACCCGCCCGCAGGGCGGCGACGGCAGCCAGGGGGACGACGACCAGCAGGGCGACCAGCCAGCCGAGCAGCCCGACTCCGAGGAGCAGCGGAGCCAGCAACGGCAGAACGATCAGGGTCGCCCGCCTCCCGGCCAGGAGGAATCCATGGCGACCCGGGACGAGCAGCAGGACGCCCTGGAGCAGTGGCTGCGCCGGGTGCCGGACGACCCGGGAGGACTCCTGCGACGCAAGTTCCAGTACGAGACCAACCTTCGGCTCAGGCGCGGCGACTACGGCAACCGGGAAACGGAGAAGATCTGGTGAAGGTCCGAAGCCAAGCGCGCCCGGCCCTGGCTCTCGCCCTGCTGCTCGCGGCCGTCCTGCCAGGGGTGCTGCGGGCCGAGCTCCAGGCCCGGGTCGAGCCCCGGGTGGTGGACGAGCTGGACACGGCACGGCTGATCGTCCGGGCCACCGGTGGTCGCGACCTCGCGGAACCGGACCTCGCCGCGCTGGACGCGGATTTCGAAGTCCTGACCAGCCAGCGTTCCAGCCAGTACCGCTCCATCAACGGCCGGGTGGAATCCTGGGTCGAGTACCAGATCCTGCTGCGGCCCCGGCGCGCCGGCGACCTCGTCATTCCCCCCATCCGCATCGGCGCCGAGAGCACGCCACCGCTTTCCCTCGAGGTGCGGCGCATGGCACCGGACGTGCGGGATACCCTCGACCGCATGGTGTTCTTCGAGACCGAGCTCACTGCCAATCCCGTGTACGTGCAGGCCGAAACGGTGCTGATCCGCCGGCTGTACTACGCCAGCGGGGCCCAGATCTACAGCGATCTGCCGGGCATGCCGGACATCCCGGATGCAGTGGTGCTGCCATTGGGGGAGACCACCTCCACCGCCACCATCCGCGACGGCCAGCGCTACGGAGTCATCGAGCAGCGCTTCGCCATATACCCCGAGCGCAGCGGCACCCTCACCATTCCCGCCATTGCCGTGACCAGCAGCGTGCGCCTGGAGAGCGGCGGGCGTATCCGTCGCTCCGGCGTCCGCATCGCCACGGAGCCCATGACCGTGGACGTGCTGCCGATTCCACCGGAGTACCCCCCGGAGCAGCCCTGGCTACCGGCCCGGCAGGTGACCCTCACCGACACCTGGGAGCCGAGCCGCGCGCGCATCGACGTAGGGGAGCCCGTGACCCGCACCCTCCGGGCGGAGGTGGTCGGCAACGTGGCCTCGGTGATCCCACCGCTGCGGGCGGAGTTGCCGGCGGGGCATTTCCGCAGCTACCCGGAGCCGCCGGACCTTCAGGACGACTCGGGCGGCGCGAGCCTCAGCGGGACGCGCACCCAGAGCTCCGCGGTCATCCCCACGGCACCGGGCGCCGTGACCCTGCCGGCCGGCGAGCTGGTATGGTGGGACGTGACGGCGCGTCAGGTGCGCGTGGCGCGTACCCAGCCACGCAGTCTGGAGATCACCGGGGCCGCCGCCGAGCCGAGCCCACGGGCCCCGCAGACCGCGCCCCACGGCGAGGATGTGGCGGTAGATGATTCCCAGTCGGCGCCCGCCCCGGTGGCCGGCCCTGCCGACGAGCCCCGCCCGGGCCGGGGAACGGCCTGGTGGCCCGCCCTGCTGATCACCGCCGGCGTGCTGGCTGCCGGCGCCGCCTTGCTCCGGCGGCGCGGCTGGAATCCGTTCAGCGGATTGAATGCCACGACGCCGCGGCGCCGACGCTGGCAGAGCCTCAAGCGCGCCTGCCACAGTGGCGATCAGGGCGCCATGCACCGCGAGCTGATCGCCTATCTGCAGAGCCAGTACGCGAGTTCCGCTCCCGAGGCCATCCGCCGCTTCCGCGAGGCCGGCCACGGACCGCTGCTCGACCGCCTGAACGCCGCGCTGTATCAGCCGGCAGCACGGGACGTCGTCAGCGGCGAGGAGCTGCTCACGGCGCTGCGCCAGTCGAGCCGGCTGTCCAGCGGCGGCCGACGCCACGAGCTGCCGGCCCTCTACGACTTCGACTGAGGCGCCTCCGCCAGGCTCTTGGTCACCACCTCGAAAACGTCGGGCGAGAGCGTCTCCTCCGCCGCGATCCGCTCGAGCTCCTGGCGCATCAGCCGGGAGCGCTCCGGATCGTAGCGCCGCCAGCGGGTCAGGGGCATGGCCAGGTTCGCTGCCATGGAGGGATTTCGCGGGTCGATGCGGCGCACGGCCTCCCCGAGGAAGGCGTAGCCGGAGCCGTCCCGGGCATGAAAGTTCCCGTGATTCTGCCGCGAGAACCCACCGTAGAGCGCGCGCAGCTTGTTGGGGTTGCGTTCGTCGAAGGCGCGGTGAGCAGCCAGCCCTCGGACCCAGGCCGCGTCGTAGAGCGGGCTCGAGGCCTGCAGCGTGAACCACAGGTTCACCACAAGGGCCTCGTGTTGCCAGCGGCTGTAGAAGTCTTCCAGCAACCGCTGGCGGAACGCCTCGCTGGCCCCGGGGTGACGCACCAGCTCCCACAGGGCGCCGCGGCGATCGGTGAGATTGTCGGCGAGCCGGTAGTGCTCGCCCAGCAGCGCCTCGGCCGCGGCCCCCGACAGCACCGGCGCCACGAACGCCAGGGCCGCGTGCCTCAGGCTGCGCCGGGCCATGGCTCGAGCCTCGGGCGTGAAGGCACCGTCCGGACCGTTGGTCTCGTAAAGCCTCCGCCACGCCTGCGCGTGGCGCCGGGCCAGAGCCAGGCGCAGACGGTCCATGGCGCCGCAAACGGCGTCCACGTGCACCTGATCGAACTGCTCGAACAGATAGTTCTCGTCCGGCAAGGTGAGCAGGCTCGCCAGCATGAACTGCTGCTCGGTGTCGTCCGGAGCGGTCACGGCGCGCTCCAGGATCTCGCCGAACAAGGCCAGCAGCCGCTCGTCCGGCTCGGCCGAGGCTTCCCCGGAAGGCTCGGCGAGGCGACGAACTTCGTCCACCACCAGGGTCTGCAATGCATCCCAGCGGGCGAACCCGTCGGAGTCGTGCAGCGCCAGGAAGGCCGGCTCCTCGGTCTCGCGCGGGTAGCTCACCCGCACCGGTGCCGAGAAGCCACGCAGGAAGCTCACCCGCGGCTTGGTTTCCAGCCCGCGCACCGTGAGAGTGGCCTCGGGCTCCCGCAGGTGCAGGAGCACGCTGGCCCCAGTGCCCGTGCGCGCGGCGCGAAGCCCCACCGCCTGGCTCGAGCTCACGTCCAGATCCGGCCCCGCCAGGTCCCGCCCGGTCTCGTCGAGCAGGCCGAGCAGCACCGGGATGTGGAACGGTTCCTTCTCCGCCTGCCCTGGAGTGGGCGGGCAGCTCTGCGCGACGGTGAGGGTGAATACGCCGTCGGCGAAGGACTCCCCCACCGTGAGCACCGGTGTGCCGGCCTGGGCGTACCAGCGCTTGAACTGGCCCAGGTCCAAGCCGCTCGCATCCGCCATGGCGGCGACGAAGTCGTCGGTGGTGGCGGCGCTGCCGTCGTGGCGCTGGAAGTACAGGTCCGAGCCCTGGCGGAACGCCTCGGGCCCGATCAGCGTGTGCAGCATCCGCACCACCTCGGCCCCCTTCTCGTAAACGGTGGGGGTGTAGAAGTTGGAGATCTCAATGTAGGACTCCGGCCGCACCGGATGGGCCAGGGGCCCTGCATCCTCGGCGAACTGCACCGAGCGCAGGAGGGTGACGTCCTGGATCCGCTTCAAGGTGCGGGAGTTCATGTCGGCGGAGAACTCGGCGTCGCGAAAGACGGTGAACCCTTCCTTGAGGCTGAGTTGAAACCAGTCGCGGCAGGTGACCCGGTTACCGGACCAGTTGTGGAAGTACTCGTGAGCCACCACCGCCTCCACCCGCTGGTACGCGGCATCGGTGGCGGTGTCCGGTGATGCCAGCACGCACGAGGTGTTGAAGATGTTGAGCCCCTTGTTCTCCATGGCCCCCATGTTGAAGTCGTCCACCGCGACGATCATGAATACGTCCAGGTCGTATTCCCGGCCGTAGACCTCCTCGTCCCAGCGCATGGCGCGCTTCAGCGCCTCCATGGCGTACCCGCACTGCTCGATGTTGTGGGGCTCGGAGTAGATGCGCAGGTGAATCTCGCGGCCGGAGGCGGTGACGAACCGGTCCTCCATGAGCGACAGGTTTCCCGCCACCAGGGCGAACAGGTAGCTCGGTTTGGGGAACGGGTCCTCCCAGGTGACCTCGCGGCGGCCGTCGCTGCGCAGGCGCTCCCGCACCAGGTTGCCGTTGGAGAGCAGCACGGGGTAGCGGCCGGCTTCGGCCACGATGGTGGTGGTGAACTTCGACAGCACGTCCGGCCGATCCTGGTAGTAGGTGATGCGCCGGAAGCCTTCCGCCTCGCACTGGGTGCAGTACATGCCACCGGATTTGTAGAGTCCCTCCAGCGCCGTGTTCTCTTCCGGGTGTATCAGCGTCACCACCTCGATCTCCGCCGCCTCCGGCAGGTCGAACAGGGTGAGGCTGCCATCGTCCAGCCGATACTGATTGCTCCCGAGGGGCGTGCCGTCCACCGCCACCGACTCGAGCTCCAGCCCGCTGCCGTCCAGGGTCAGCGCCGTTCCGGCCGGGGTCTCCGGCGCCCGCACCACCCGCAGCCGGCTGGTGACCCGAGTGGTTCCGTCAGCGATTTCGAAAGTTAAATCGGTTTCTGACGTTATATATTCAGGTGGCTGATATTCCGAGAGAAGTATGGCCTTTGGGTTGGGTTCTTTGCTCACGAGAAAAGCTCCATCTGCGGTTCCGGGTCGGCGCCTGCCGATGCCTCGAAGGTGCTGACCCGGACCTGGTAGGCCCGGTGCCGCGCCACGTTGAAGACCCCCTGCTCGAACAGCAGGTACTGACCCTTGATGCCCACCAGGCGACCGGCCACGCACGGCTCCTTCCCGAGCTCGAGGCGAACGCAGCGGCGCGGGTACTCCAGCACCGGAAACTCGAGCCGTTGCTCTGGCTCCTGCGCCAGCCACTCGATGCCATCGAGCCGGCCCGGGACCTGGGTCAGGCGGCGGTGCAGGGTCTCACGCCATTCCGCCAGATTCAGGATCGGCGCATCGCCGGTGACGAGCGCCCGCCAATCCGTGCGATCACTGACCTGCCGCGCCAGATCGGCCTCGAGCGCGCCCGCCCGCTCCCGGCTCACCGCCCGGGCCAACACCAGCCCCTGGCTGGCGCCCTGATCCAGCCAGCGGATGAACTGCCGCCCCTCGCGGGTGAGGCCCACCTTCAGCCCGCTGGAATTGGCCAGGTAGACCAGGTGGGGCTGCATGCAGAACGAGGCCCCCCACTCCGGCTCCCGGCAGGTGCCGGCGCGGAAGTGGCAGCGGGTCGGGCTGACCACGCAAAGATCGCACCGCGCCAGGCTTCGGAAACAGCCATAGCAGTAGCCGTCGCCGTAGCTGCGGCGGGTGCCGGCTCCGCAATGGCTGCAGCTGATCCGTCCGAGGAAGTCGATGCACAACCCACTGCCGAGCAGCGCGTTGAGCCCGAGGCTTTCCACCGAGCCTGTCGCGGTTTTCACCTCCAACCGGTACCTCGCCGGCGCCGCGGGCTCGACGGCGAGCCGTTCCAGGATACCTTCAACCACCGCGCGCGCTCCACAGCAGCGCCAGCCCGGCGCCGCTGGCCAGCCCGCCCCAGTGAGCGGCATTGGCCACGTACAGCCCGAACGGCTCGGTGATCCCGGTGGTGAAGATCACCAGGAACACCAGAAGACCCACCGCGACCCCCCGTGGCAGCTGCCAGGCGGCAACCCCGGGGAGCCGCGCGCTCATCACCAGGACGAAGCCGAGCAGCCCGTACGCCACCCCGGAGAGGCCGCCGAACAGCGGATTCCCCCAGGCGTACTGAATGAGGTTCGAGATCCCGGCGAGCACCAGCACCACCAACCACAGCCCAACCGCGGAAAGCTCCCGCTCCACCCGCCGGCCGAGTTCGATGGTCACGGCGCAATTGAACGCCAGGTGCAACACGGAAAAATGCAGGAACATGGGGGTGAACCAGCGCCACACCTCCGGGCCGCCGATCAGCTCCGCCACGGAGGGCAGAGCGGCCGCCGGGATGCGGGGATCCACGATGGCGAGCCAGGCCGCCAGCTCCGTGAGCCGCCCTTCGGCCAGCGGACGGCTGAACGGGAACACCAGCAGCGCCAGGGCGATGAGAAACGTCAGCCCCGGATACCGCGCGATCCCCTGCCACCACCGGGAGGGGGTCACCGGCCGCGGCACCGCCTCGAGCTTCAACCGCCCGTCCTTCCAGGCCCGGTACGCGCCGCGCACCGCCTCCGCCTGGGCCGGGTCCCGCACCTCCAGCACCTGTGAGCCACGCTCCTCGAACACCCGATGCACCACCCGCTGCTGCCACAGGTAGCTGGAGAAGAGCGATAGATCCTCGTCCAGCGAGGTTTCGATGACGCGCATGAAGGAAGCCGGAAGTGGTAGTACACTGCTCGGGTCACTTTCACGTACTTCAGCATCCTGATGC
>JAWLGU010000002.1:0-21033 GCA_041690675.1 Pseudomonadales bacterium
GGCGCCAGGGCGCCGGCGGGCGCCAGGGCGCCGGCGGGCGCCAGGGCGCCGGCGCGCCCGCCCGCCTGCCCGTGAAGCTGCCCCTGGCCCTGGTGGTTCTGGTGATACTGCAGGCCGCGTTCGGTGCCTGGACGGTCACCCTCAAGCTCTGGCCGCAAGTGGTCACGGCTCACCTGCTCGGCGGCTTCACCACCTTGAGCTTGCTGTGGCTGCTCGCCATGCGCATGGGTGTGCTGGGGCAGCTGCGTGTGCCGCGGCGGCTGCTGCCCCACGCGGCCCTGGCCCTGGTGGTGGTGGCGGCGCAGATCGCCCTGGGCGGCTGGGTATCGTCCAACTACGCCGCTCTCGCCTGTCACGACTTTCCCACCTGTCACGGCGCCTGGTGGCCCGAGATGGATCTCGCGTCCGGATTCGACGTCGCCCAATCCGTGGGGCCGAACTACCTCGGCGGCCAGCTCGAGAGCGACGCCCGGGTCGCCATTCAATTCGTCCACCGGCTGGGCGCGCTCCTCGCGTTCCTGGTGGTGGGGGCCCTGGCCTGGCGCCTGTACCGCAACCGCTCGCCACTGGCCGTGCCAGTGGCCGTGATCCTGGCGGCGCAGCTCACGCTGGGGATTCTAAACGTCGTGCTGGTGCTGCCGCTGTGGTCCGCCACGGCCCACAACGCCGTGGGCGCCCTGTTACTGCTCACCCTGGTTGCAGTAAACTATCGCGCCTTCCGTGACGAGCGAGGCCGATGAGCGAGGCAACCGCACGAATCGCCGGCTGGCGCGACTATCTGGAGCTGACCAAGCCGCGCGTGGTGCTGCTGATGCTGCTGTGCGCGTTGGTGGGCATGTTCCTCGCGGTACCCGGAATGGTGCCCGTCGATGCGCTGGTGTTCGGCCTGACCGGCATCGCGCTGGTGGCCGGCTCGGCGGCCGTGGTGAACCACATCGCCGATGCCACCATCGACGCGCGCATGGCGCGGACCCACGAGCGGCCGGTGGCCACGGGCCGGATAAGCATGCGCAGCGGCCTGCTCTTCTCCGGCGTGCTGGGCATCAGCGGCATGCTGATACTGTACTTTCTCGTCAACCCGCT
Source organism: Pseudomonadales bacterium (assembly GCA_041690675.1). Lineage (GTDB taxonomy): Bacteria > Pseudomonadota > Gammaproteobacteria > Pseudomonadales > Azotimanducaceae > UBA7803. The sequence goes on from JAWLGU010000002.1 coordinate 1,084, forward strand.
CACCGCCTGGCTGAATTTGGGCTCGTGGGTGGGTTACGGTCTCGTCTACACCCTGTTTCTGAAGCGGGCCACACCCCAGAACATCGTCATCGGCGGGTTGTTCGGCGCCGCGCCGCCGCTGTTCGGCTGGACCGCGGTGACCAACAGCATCGATCCCGGCCCGCTGCTGCTGGTACTCATCATCTTCGCCTGGACGCCGCCCCACTTCTGGGCGCTGGCCCTCGACCGCAAGGACGAGTATGCGTCGGTGGACGTGCCCATGCTGCCGGTGACCCACGGTGAAGCGTTCACCCGGCTGCACATCCTTCTCTACACCCTGATCATGGTGGCGGTGAGCCTGCTGCCGTTCGCCATCGGCATGAGCGGCTGGCTCTACCTGGCCGGGGCTCTGGCCCTGGGAGCCGGCTTCCTCTACTGGGCGGTGGTGCTGCTGCTCAATCGAAACCCGCGGGCACCCATCGAGACGTTCAAGTACTCCATCGTCTACCTGATGGCGCTTTTCCTGGTTCTGCTGGTGGATCATTGGGTGGTGGTGAGCAGCCAGCCGGCGGCGCTGTTGGAGCTCACACCGCTGTGACGCCGTTGCGCCTGACGGTCGCCCTGTCGCTGGCGTTCGTCGCCGTCGTGCTGGGCCTGTTCGTCTACAGTGTCACCCGCACGCCGACCCTCTCGGACCAGCAGCTCCGCGAGCGGGGCGTCATCGTGCTGCCGACGCCCAGGGAGTTGGCGCCGTTCGAGCTCACCACCCACACCGGCGGGTCGTTCACCCTGGAAGACCTGCAAGGGTCGTGGTCCTTCGTTTTCTTCGGATTCACCAGCTGCCCCGACGTCTGCCCGACCACGCTCTCGGTCCTGGCCCAGGCGCAGCGCACCCTGGAGGCAGAGTCGCCGGAGCTCGTGGACGATTTTCAGGTGGTGATGGTGACGGTGGATCCGGAGCGGGACGATCAGGAGGCGCTGGCACGCTACGTGCAGGCGTTCTCGCCCGAGTTCGTCGGCGTGCGGGGCGAGCGGAGGGACATCGCGGAGCTGGCGACCCAGGTGAACGTGGCGTTCGCCAAGGTTCCCGCCGACGACGGTGACTATCAGGTGGATCACACGGCCAACATCGTGATCATCAATCCGCGCGGCCACTACCACGGGTTCGCGAGGCTGCCGCATCGGGCAGATACCCTGGTGAGCGCGTTCAGATCCCTCGTGGAGCGTTTCTGAGGCGCCCACCCGGCGAAGACGGGGCTGAGCCATCGACCACAGCAAATATTCCCAGGTCCGGCGCGCCAGTGAAGCACTGTGCGAACCCCTGACCATCGAGGATTACGGGGTTCAGCCGGCGGATGAGGCCAGCCCGCCGAAGTGGCATCTGGCCCACACCACCTGGTTCTTCGAGACCTTTCTGCTCAAGCCGTTGCTGGACGGCTACCGCCCGTTCCACGAGCGCTTCGAGTACCTGTTCAACTCCTACTACCACGGCGTGGGTGAGCAGTACCCGCGCCCGCGCCGGGGACTGCTGTCCCGCCCCACGGTGGACGAGGTGTACGCCTACCGGCGTCACGTGGACGCAGCCATGGCACTGCTGCTCGAGCAGAACGGTCCCGAGATCGCCAGCCGCACCGAGCTCGGATTGCACCACGAGCAGCAGCATCAGGAGCTGTTGCTCACCGACGTCAAGCTCAACCTGGGCAATAACCCGCTGCGGCCCGCCTATCGCGAAGACCTGGACGATCGGCGCCCGGGCGAACCCGGCCGCCCGCGACGCTTCAGCGAGTTCGAAGGGGGTGTGGTGTCCATCGGTGCCCACGCCGGTCAGGAGGCGTTCTGCTTCGACAACGAGCTGCCCCGGCACGACGTGCTGCTGCGGCCGTTCGCGCTGGCGAACACCCTGGTGACCAACGCCGAGTTTCTCGCGTTCATGGAGGACGGCGGCCTGCAGCGACCGGATCTGTGGTTGAGCGATGGATGGGCCCGTCTCGCCCGCCAAGCATCCGCGTCTGCGCACGCCGGCGGACCGCCACCCGAGGGCGGACCGCCGCCTGGCGCGCCCTTGTACTGGTTCCGCCGGGACGGGGTCTGGATGGAGTACCGGCTGTCCGGCGCGCGCGAGCTCGAGCCCGACGCCCCCGTCACTCACGTCAGTTTCTATTCGGCGGATGCCTTCGCCCGCTGGTTCGGCATGCGCCTGCCCACGGAGCAGGAATGGGAGCACGCGGCCGCCGGCCGGGCGGTGCGCGGCAACTTCGCCGATGCCGGCGCGCTGCACCCCCTGCCCCCCGGCACCGCAGGGAGCGAGTCGGGCGGTCCCGAGCAGCTGTTCGGCGACGTCTGGGAATGGACCGCCAGCCCCTACGTGGCCTACCCCGGGTATCGGCCGTTGCCGGGCACGCTGGGGGAATACAACGGAAAGTTCATGAGCAACCAACTGGTGCTGCGGGGCGGTTCCTGCGCCACCCCCCACGGCCATGTCCGACCCAGCTATCGCAACTTCTTCTATCCCGGCGATCGCTGGCAGTTCACCGGAATCCGCCTCGCCCATGACCTCTGACAAGACCATCGACGGAGCCGCGCAGGGACGCTTCGAGTTCTTCGACCGCAAGCCGCGAATCGCCGACATGCGCGAGGAGGTGTTGGACGGTCTGCTCGCTCCGCGCAAGCGGCTGCCGCCCAAGTACTTCTACGACGCCACGGGCTCGGAGCTATTCGAGAAGATCACCGAGTTGCCGGAGTACTACCTCACCCGCACCGAGATGGCGCTGTTCGACAGCTGCCTCGACGCGATCGCCGGAGCCCTCGGGGAGGGCTTCTGTCTCGTCGAGTACGGCAGCGGCACCAGCCGCAAGATTCGCAAGTTGCTGGAGCGGGTGCGCCCCGCGGCCTACGTGCCGGTGGACATCTCGGGCGAGCACCTGAATCGGCAGTCTCGCGCGCTGCACGGCGACTTCCCCTGGCTCGACGTCTATCCGACCTGCGCCGATTTCACCGGGCCTTTCGCGCTCCCGGAGCCGGTGACGGGCTTGCCGCAGGTGGGCTTCTTCCCCGGCTCGAGCATCGGCAACTTCGAGCCTTCCGCCGCTGAGACGTTCCTGCGCCACGTCGGTCGGACCCTGGGCCGCGGCGGGCGGATGCTCGTGGGCGTGGATCGCAAGAAGGACCCGGCAGTGCTGGAAGCGGCCTACAACGACCGTGCCGGGGTGACCGCCGAGTTCAACCGCAACGTGCTCCGTCACGTCAACGAGCGCCTGGGGGCCGACTTCGACCCGGAGGCGTTCGCCCACCAGGCCAGCTACGACGCGGAGGCGGGGTGCATTCGCATGTTTCTGCGCAGCCTGGCGCCGCAGACGGTGCACGTGGCCGGCCACGTCATCGAGTTTCGGGCGGGCGAGACTATCCACACAGAGAACTCCTTCAAGTACCACCCCGACGAGTTTCGGCGCCTGGCGGAGCGCGGCGGGTTCGCGTGCGATGCCTGGTGGACCGACGACGCGGAATGCTTCGCCCTGTTCCTGCTGCGCGCCCGCTCCTGACGCCCGCCGGAATCCGCCCGGTCAATCGAGTCGCTGCGGACTGAGGTAGAAGAAGTGGGCGCGGTGGTGCGCGACGATGCGCCGGAACTCGTCCGGGTTGTTGCTGCGCACCGCCGCGCCGCGCCGCTGCTTCTGGGCCACCACTTCACGGGACATCCAGAACGCCAGCGCCGCGTACAGCGCGAAGATGGGGAAGTACCACAGCTCCGGGGCCGCGAGGGGGCGCAGCGCGTGGTAAGCGCGCAGCAGCGCCAGTGTCCGCTCGGGATCCAGGGTGCCGTTGGACTCGGTGCACCAGTCGTTGGCGGCCACCGCCAGGTCGTAGGCGAGAAACCCCCGGGAGGCGTGGTGGAAATCCAAGACGCCGCACAGGCCCCAGTCGTTGAACAGGGCGTTGTCGCGGAACAGGTCGCCGTGGATGGTGCCTCTGGGCAGCTCGATCACGTCGCGGCGCTCGAGCGCGGCCGCGACTCGGGTGGCGGTCTCGCGCATCAGCGCTTCGTCGCCGTAGGGCAATCGGCCATGCAGCGCCCGCAGGTTGGCGTCGAGCCAGTGCCCGTCCCGGGGGTAATCGGGCAGGCTCAGATCGGCTGCGCCGGTGGCCAGATGAAAGCGGGCGATGAACCGCCCCAGCGCTTCGACCTGCCGCAGGGTGGGGTTGCAGACGTGACGGCCGGGAAGCCGCGGACAGAGCAGCGCCGGCTTCCCGTCCAACTGATACAGGGGCTCGCCGTGGACGGTGCGGATCACCGCCGGCACCGGCAGGCCTGCGGCCACGCAGACGTCGAGCAGGGGCACCAGGGCGTCGCCGGCATTGGCTGGCTGCTCCATGATGGTGAGCACGTACTGACGCTCGACGCCGCGTTTGCGCGTGGCCAGGAAATAGTTGCTGTTCTCGATGCCCGCGGTCGCGGGCCAGTGACGCACCAGCTCGCCGATGTCGTAGTGGTGCACCAGGCGTTCGAGCCGGAGCAGGTCCAGCTCGGTGGCGACGTTCGCGGAGGCGGCCGGAGACGGCAATCAGAATTCCACGATGACCCAGGAGGGCAACAACATGTCGGCGCGCTCGAGATCGCCGAAGCCTTTGCTCGGATCCCTGGGGACCAGGTAGTAGGGCTTACCGAAGGTGGGCACCACGCGGATCATGCGAAGCTCGCCGTTCTGGCGGAATTCGTAGATGGTGCGCTCCTCCTCGGCGATGATCACCACGTCCGGGCCGCGCAGCGACTCGGCGTCCGTGGCTGCCGCCACCGGCGGCGCCAGCATCGCCAAGCCGACGAGCGTCGGACCGAGCAGCGCCGCGAGGCGCCGCGAAAGCCGGCGGAGTCTGCGGGCGCTCGCTTTCGGGGCCTTGCACAACGCGGTTACCATAACCACGAATGTTGACTCAAAGCGCCTCCCAAGGCAAAGCGATCGAACGCGGCCCGGCCGGCGGGACGTGAACACGAGGACGATGGATGGCTGGGAATAACGGCCCCGGATGTGACCCGGGCAAGGGACCGCTGGTGCTGGTGGACGGTTCCTCGTACTTGTTTCGCGCCTACCACGCCCTTCCCGACCTGCAGACCAGTGACGGCCTGCACACCGGCGCCGTGCGTGGCGTCATCGGCATGCTGCGCAAGCTCGCCAAGGACTACCCGCACAGCCCCATCGCCGTGGTGTTCGATGCCAAGGGCAAGACGTTCCGCAACGATCTGTATCCGCAATACAAGGCCAACAGGCCACCCATGGCGGACGACCTGGCGGAGCAGATCGAGCCCATTCATCAGATCATCCGCGCCATGGGGCTACCCCTGCTCATCGTTCCGGGGGTGGAAGCGGACGACGTGATCGGCACCCTCGCCGCCCAGGCCACCGAGGAGCGGCGCGATACCGTCATATCCACCGGCGACAAAGACATGGCTCAGCTGGTGAGCGACCACGTCACCCTGGTGAACACCATGACGGATACCCGTCTGGATCGGCATGGCGTGATCGAGAAGTTCGGGGTTCCGCCGGAGCGCATCGTCGACTACCTGGCCCTCATGGGCGATCCCATCGACAACATCCCGGGGGTGGACAAGGTGGGACCGAAGACCGCGGCCAAATGGCTCCACCAGTACGGCAACCTGGAGGGGGTGCTGGCTGCCGCCGACCAGATCAAGGGCAAGGTGGGAGAGAACCTGCGCGCGGTGCGGGATCAGCTCGCGCTGTCCCGGGATCTGACCCGGATCAAGTGCGACGTGGACCTGGACGTGCACGTGGTGGACCTGTGCCCGGAGCCACCGGACCTGGCGGCTCTGGCGTCGTTGTTCCGGCGTCTGGAGTTTCGCGGCTGGCTGGCGGAGCTGGAGGGCGAGGAGTCACCGGCAGGCGCCGGCGGCGCCGGCCAGCACGCCGCGGTGCCGTCACCGGCCGCCCCGCTGCGCTGGACCGTGATCGACACCTGGGAGGCGCTGGACGACTGGCTCGCACGCATGAATGCAGCTGAGCTGGTGGCATTCGACACCGAAACCACCAGCCGTTCCTACATGGATGCGGCCCTGGTGGGGCTGTCGTTCTGCGTGACCCCGGGGGAGGCCGCCTACCTGCCCCTGGGCCACGATTACCCCGGCGCTCCGCAACAACTTCCGCTGGAGGAGACCCTCGCGTGCCTGAAGCCCCTGCTCGAGGACGAGGGACGCCCCAAGGTGGGTCAGAATCTGAAGTACGACATGAGCGTGCTCGGCCGCTACGGGATCGAGGTGCGCGGGGTCCGTCACGACACCATGCTGGAGTCCTACGTGCTCAACAGCGTGGGCGGCCGCCACAACCTGGACGATCTGGCCCGCCGGCACCTGGGCCAGGAGACCATCCATTTCGAGGACGTTGCCGGCAAGGGTGCCAAGCAGATCGGCTTCAACCAGGTGCCCATGGACCGGGCGGCTGCCTACTCGGCGGAAGATGCCGACGTCGCGCTGCGGCTCCACGAGGCGCTCTGGCCCAGGCTCGAGGCGGAGCCGACGCTGAAGTCGGTGTACGAGCAGATCGAGGTTCCGCTGGTCCCGGTGCTGTCGCGCATGGAGCGCAACGGCGCCCTGGTGGACGGCGCTCGGCTCGAGGCCTTCAGTGCCGAGCTCAGCGAGCGGATGCAGGGGCTCCGGGAACAGGCGTGCGCGGTGGCTGAGGAGGAATTCAACCTGGATTCGCCCAAGCAGCTCCAGGCAGTGCTGTACGACAAGCTGTGCCTGCCGGTGCTGAGGAAGACTCCGAAGGGCCAGCCGTCCACCGCCGAGGACGTGCTGCAGGACCTGGCCCGGGACTACGAGCTGCCCCGGCTGATCATCGATTACCGGATCCTGGCGAAGCTGAAGTCCACGTACACCGACAAGCTGCCCATGCAGATCAACGCTGCCACCGGGCGCATCCACACCTCCTACCATCAAGCGATCACCGCCACCGGACGGCTGTCGTCCTCGGACCCGAACCTGCAGAACATCCCGATCCGCCACGCCGAGGGCCGGCGCATCCGGCAGGCCTTCGTGGCGCCTGCGGGACGTCGCATCGTCGCCGCGGACTACTCGCAGATCGAGCTCAGGATCATGGCTCACCTGTCCGGGGACGCCGGGCTGGCCGCCGCCTTCGCGGCCCGCGAGGACATCCACCGGGCAACCGCGGCGGAAGTGTTCGGCTGCGCGTTGGAGGCGGTGAGCGACGATCAGCGGCGCAGCGCCAAGGCCATCAACTTCGGCCTCATCTACGGCATGTCGGCCTTCGGCCTCGGCCGGCAGCTCGGTATTTCACGCGCGCTGGCCCAGGAGTACATCGACCGGTACTTCGAGCGCTATCCCGGCGTGCGCGCCTACATGGAAGGCACCCGTGCGCTGGCGCGGGAGAAAGGCTACGTGGAGACGGTGTTCGGCCGGCGGCTCTACCTGCCGGAAATCAACTCGAAGAATCCGGCGCGGCGTCAGGGCGCCGAGCGTGCCGCCATCAACGCGCCCATGCAGGGCACCGCGGCGGACATCATCAAGCGCGCCATGATCAGCGTCGACCGCTGGCTTGGCGACGCCGGGGCGGACGCCCTGCTGATCATGCAGGTGCACGACGAGCTGGTGTTCGAGGTGGCGGAGTCGCAGGTGGAGACCCTGGTGAACGAGGTCCGCACGAACATGGAGCAGGCGGCGGAGCTGAGCGTGCCCCTGGTGGTGGACACCGGAGTGGGCAGAAACTGGGACGAGGCTCACTAGGCGCCGGCGGCGAGCCACCCCCGAAGCACGTCGAGCACCACGTCCACGTTCTGCCCGCGCAACGCCGAGAACGTCGTCACCCGCGCGCCGGGCACCTTCTCGAGATAGCGCTCCACCTGGGCCAGCGCCTTGCGCTCTGCGCCGAACTTCAGCTTGTCGGCCTTGTTCAGCAGTACCAGCAGCGGCAGATTGGATGCGCTGGCCCAGCCGATGAGCTCCACGTCGAACGGCTGCAAGGGATGGCGGATGTCCATCACCAGCACCAGGGCCACCAGCGAGGAACGCTCCGCGAGAAACCGGTTCACCGTGGTTTGCCACCGCGCCTGGGCCTCGCGGGTGGCCTTGGCGTACCCGTAACCCGGCAGGTCCACCAGCCGGCCGTGGCAGGGCTCGCCGCCGATGCGCCGGACGTCGAAGAAGTTGAGGAGCTGGGTCCGCCCCGGGGTCTTGCTCACCTTGGCCGTCTGTCGGCTTCCGGTGAGTCGATTGATCACGCTGGATTTGCCCGCGTTGGAGCGGCCGGCGACCGCCACCTCCGGCCCGATGGCGGGCGGGCACTGCTCCAGGCTGGGCGAGCTGGTGACGAAGGTAACCTCCAGGCGCTGGTCCCGGGTTTCGGCTCGCTTGCCCCGTGTGGTGTCGTCGGCCATGGCAATGCTCCAGGCGGGAGCGCGACTCCCGCACGGTCTGTGTCTGAAAGGCACTTAGTATATAATTTCGCGTTTCTCATCAGCGGAAGAAGAAGTTCATGGGTTCGTTGCCTGTCGCGCTGCTGGCGTTCGCCGCAGCACTCATCGCTCAAGTGGCTCAGGCCCAGGTAGACCCGCAGGCCGGCGAGGCCCAGGCGGCTCCCTGTGCAGCCTGCCACGGCCAGGGCGGGGCCGCCCCCGTCGACCCCACGTATCCCGTTCTGGCCGGCCAGAACGCCAGCTACCTGACCCGGCAGCTGCAGCTCATTCAATCGGGCGAGCGACCGGTTCCGCTGATGACGGGGCAGCTCGACGGCAAATCCGAGCAGGATCTGGCGAACCTGGCCGCCTACTTCGCCGCCCAGCCGGGCGTGGTCGGGGAAGCGCAGGGCGACGACCAGACATTGGCGCTGGCCGAAGGCATCTACCGCGGCGGCATCCTCGCCAAGGGTGTGGCGGCGTGCACTGCCTGTCATTCACCCACCGGCGACGGCAACGCGCCCGCGGGCTTTCCGGCCATCGGCGGGCAGCCCAGGGAATACGTCATCGCTCAGCTCACCGCGTATCGGGAAGGGCAGCGAACCAGCGACGAAACCTACGGTGGGATGATGCGGTCGGTGGCGTCGCGGCTCACCGATACCGAGATCGCCGCCCTGGCCGAGTACCTGCACGGCCTGCACTGACGGCCGCGGGCGAACGGCCCGCGAGCGGATGAAGGCACGAATCGCCGCCGCCACGGTCTAATTCGCCGCGGCCGCCTTTGCGTCCACGGCGAGCTACAATTTCTGCTGGAAGATCGAGGTTCTCATGCTGCGCACCCGTACGTTGTCCCGCCTGACCGTTTTCCTGGCCATGCTGGCGCTCACTGGCCCGGTGCTGGCGGCGGAGCCGGCGTTTCGGGAAGGCGAGCACTACGCGCGCCTGCCCGTTCCGGTCGAGACCGCGGATCCGCAAGAGGTCGAGGTGGTGGAAGTCTTTTCCTACGCGTGCATCCACTGCAAGAACTTCCAGCCGGCCATGGAGGCGTGGCGTGAAGACAAGCCCGACTACGTGGACTTTCACCGCATGCCGGCCACCTTCAACCAGACTTGGGCGGCGTTGGCGCAATCCTTCTTTGCCGCCGAGGCGCTGGGGGTGACGCAGCAGGTGCACGAACCCATCTTCCGGGCCATTCACGAGCGCGGCGTCAACCTGGCGGATCTCGAGCTCATGGCGGAGATGTTCGAGAGCGCCGCCGGAGTGCCGCCGGAGAAGTTCAAGCAGGTCTACAACTCGTTCAGTGTCCGCAGTCGGGTGCAGCAGGCGGACGCCCGTGGCCGGGCCTACCGGCTCACAGGCACGCCCACCCTCATCGTCGACGGGCTCTACCGGGTGGACGGTCGAATGGCGGGCGGCAACGCGGACATGCTGGAGGTGGTGGACTACCTGGTGGCCCAGCGTCACGCCGAGAAATCGGCGGACGCATCCCCTCCGGCAGACGCCGCAGACGCCGCAGACGCCGCGGATGCGGCGGATGCGGCGGGCGCCGGCGGGCAGTAGGCCCGCGGCGAAGAAAATGCCGGACACGACACAGAACCGAACCACCGACCCGGTTAGGCTGCTGGCGAGATCCCTGGAGCAGTCGGCCATGCTGGCATGGGCCCGACGAGGCGAGATGCGAGCGATCTCTGCGGTCCCCGCCTCGACCCGTCATTCCTCGCAGCAGTCGCTTCACGACGGTGAACGACCTTTGCGTTTTCTGTCCTTCAACATTCAGGTGGGTATCGGCACGGCCCGCTACCGCCACTACTTCACCAAGGGCTGGAAACACGTGCTGCCCCATCAAGGGCGTACCCTGAACCTGGAGCGGATCGCCGAGGTGGTGGCGGGCTACGACTTCGTGGCGCTACAGGAAATCGATGGCGGCAGCCTGCGCAGCAACTACGTCAACCAGGTGCAGTTCATCGCCGACCGGGCTCGTTTCCCGTACTGGTACACCCAGCTCAATCGTGACCTGGGCCCCCTGGCCCAGCACGGCAACGGCCTGCTCTCCCGGGTCGCGCCCATGGAGATGCAGGATCACAAGCTGCCTGGGGCCATTCCCGGGCGGGGGGCCATCGTCGTGCGCCTGCCGTACGGCAGCGCCAGCGTCGTGGTGGTGCTGCTGCACCTGTCCCTGGGCGAGCGCTCCCGGCGGCTGCAGCTCGAGTACGTGCGCAACCTCATCGACGGTGAGGACCACGTGATTCTCATGGGGGACATGAACAGTCACCTGCCCCAATTGCTGTTTGACTCGCCACTGGCCGAGACGGATCTGCGGCCCGTGGGCCAGGTCGAGCCCACGTTCCCCGCCTGGCGGCCGCTCAGGTGCCTCGACCACGTGCTGGTGTCGAAGCACCTGACGGTGAGCGATTACCAGGTGCTGGACTGCCGGCTCTCGGACCATCGGCCCATCGCCGTCACCCTGGAGATGGCCGAGCAGCCCGTAGCAGTCATGTAGCGAACTCCGCCCGCTCCCTCAGCGGGTCGCCGCCTCCAGCCGTGGACGGGTGCAGGCGGTTTCGATCACCTCCGGGTAATTCTGGCGATACTCGCTCCTGCACAGCTCGATGGATGCGCGCGCCTGACCGATCACGTACGCCTGGATGTCGGCAGCGTCGTTCTCGGACAGCACGTGGCCGAACGACGCCATGCCCTTGCCCGTGTACGCCCCCTGCCGGACGATGGCGTCCCAGGAGCGATGCACGTTGGCGTCGGAATAGCGCAGGTCCGGCGTGCCGCCGCCGCTGCTCACCGCTCCGGGGCCATGGCAGGTGGCGCAGTAGGTGTGGTAGAGCATCTCGCCATGAGCCGTCTGCTCCGCCGTCGCCTTCAGGTCCGGCGGCTCGGGGATCTCCATGAAGGTCACCCTGGGCTCCGGCAGCGCCGCCTCGCCGCCCAGCTTGAAGGTCAGGATCCGGCCTTCGGTGAGAACGTTGTCCTTGTGCCGCGGCACGCCCGACGCGAGAGCGAAAGCACCACCCCAGCCAGCCACCACGGTGACGTATTGCTCGCCATCTACGCTGTAGCTCACCGGCGCGGCGATGATGCCCACGTGGGCGGGGAACTCCCACACCAGCTCCCCGGTGTCCGCCGCGTAGGCGGCGAAGCGGCCGTCGGAGCGGCCCTGGAACACCAGGTTGCCCGCGGTGGTGAGGACGCCGCCGTTCCAGGAGGTATCGTGCTGCACCTTCCACACCTCCTTCTGGGTCACGGGATCCCAGGCCGAGAGGTGGCCCTTGACCTCACCCATGGCGGCAATGAGGTCGGCCGGGTTCTTCGGCGGAATCTGCTGGGCCAGATCCACACCGGTGTTCCATTCGCCGGGCTTGTACTGGAAGGCGTTGTCCTGGGCGAAGCTGAAGGGGATGTCCAGGGCCGGGATGTACACCAGACCGGTGTTCCTGTTGTAGGCCATGGGGTGCCAGTTGTGTCCACCGTAGGGGGCGGGACGGATGAGCCGCGCGTCGTTGGCGTAATGCGCCTCCGGGTTCTCCACCGGGCGGCCGGTTTCCGGATCCACGTGGCTCGCCCAGGTGACCGGCACGTAGGCTTCCGCGGAGATGAACTCGCCGTTGGTGCGGTCGATGACGTAGAAGAACCCGTTCTTGGGCGCCTGCACGAGGACTTTGCGTTGAACCCCGTCGATGGTGAGATCCGCCAGGATCATGTGCTGCACCGCCGTGTAGTCCCAGGTGTCTCCCGGGGTGGTCTGGTAGTGCCACACCATGCTGCCGTTGTCGGGGTTGATGGCGACGATGGACGACAGGTAGAGGTTGTCGCCGCCCCCTGGGGAACGGATGTAGCGGTTCCACGGCGAGCCGTTGCCGACGCCGATGTAGAGCAGATTCAGCTCCGCGTCGTACGCCATGGAGTCCCAGACCGTGCCGCCACCGCCCACGTCCCACCATTTTCCGCCGCGCCAGGTGGCGGCAGCCTTCTCCAGGTGGGGCCCTTCGAAGGGCTTGGAGGGATCGCCGGGCACGGTGTAAAAACGCCATGCCTGCTCACCGGTCTCGGCGTCGTAGGCGGTGATGTAGCCGCGCACGCCGTACTCGGCGCCGCCGTTGCCGATGATCACCTTGCCCTTCACCACCCGGGGTGCGCCGGTGATGGTGTAGGGACGCTCCCGGTCCGTGGTCTGGACCTCCCACACCGGCTCGCCGGTGGCGGCGTCCAGGGCGATGAGGCGGCCGTCGATGGTGCCCACGTACACCTTGCCTTTCCACAATGCCACGCCGCGGTTGACCACGTCGCAGCATGCGTACTTGCCCCATTCCCGCGGCACCTGCGGGTCGTATTCCCACAGCAGCTCACCGGTGCGGGCATCGTGTGCCCACACCACCGACCAGGAACCGGTGGAGAACATGAAGCCGTCCACCACCAGCGGTGTGGCTTCCAGGCCGCGCGTGGTGCCGGTATCCCAGTACCAGGCGAGGCCGAGCTCGCTCACGGTGTCCCGGTTGATGGCGGTGAGAGGACTGAAGCGCTCCTCCGCGTAGGTGCGCCCGTGGGTCAGCCAGTTGCCCGGCTCGCTGTCGGCGCGGATGATGCGCGCGCCGTCGATGCTGGCGGTGACCCGACGAATGGCCTCGGCACGCTGGTCCGCGGCCCCCGCCGCCCCCGCGTCGGTGGTGGCCGCGCCCGTGCTGGCCACGTCGCCGCTGACCATGTCCGAGCTGCTGACGTCGGCGTCCTGCGAGCATCCGTAGGCGGCTGCCAGCAGGCAGAATGCCGCCCCCATTGCCCTGGTGCGCCGGCGCGGCGTGGCCGCTGCGCGGCCTTGCATCGATGGATACATTCCCTCGCTCCCCTCTCGTCACTGCGATTCGAGCGCGAGTGTACCAGAACGCCCGAGTCTGCCGGGTGAGGCGAGGCGCGCCCCCGGGTCGCCGGGGTGAGACCCAGTTAACGCCGACCCGGCGCCACCGTGACCATACTTCCCGATGTCGTATGGGCCTGCCGTTGCATGGATCTTCGCTTTTCCCGATTCGAGATCGTCACGGGCACCGGAGCGCTGTTTCTCTGTCTGGTGTTCGTCTGCGTGTTCGTGGAGGCCGCCACCCTGGAGAGCCGCATCGCTGCCGCCGCTGCGCGCGCGGCCGAGGATCACGGCCTGTTCTGGGTCGGCGTGGTCGCCCTCGGCCGCCACGTGACCGTCACCGGGGCGGCCCTCGACGACGCGGCGCGGACGCGCAGCACGGCGGCGGTGGCGGCCGTCCCCGGGGTGTCCGGCGTCGAAGACCGTATCCACCTGATTGGTCCGGCGGGTGCCTGCCAGCGCGACGTGGACCGCTACCTGAAGGATCGTCCGGTGCGGTTCAGGGCGGGCCAGGCCGAGCTCACCGCATCCGGCGTCGCCACCCTCGCGGCCGTGGCTGCCATCGTCCGGCGTTGTGGCGCCAGGTTCGAGGTGGCCAGCCACACGGACGCCGCCGGAGACGCGGCGGTGAACCTGAAGCTCACTCAGCGGCGTGCCGAGATGGCGGCACGCCACCTGGTACGGAGCGGCGTGCCGGCGGAACGTCTTCGCCCCGTGGGGTACGGCGAGACCCAACCGGTGGCGGACAACGCCACGGAAGGGGGCCGGGCCGCCAACCGCCGTCTGCAGTTGCGCATTCTCGGAGATGGCGTGTGATCTATCTGATCCTGGAAATTCTCGTCTACCTCGCACTGGCCCTGGGGCTCGGCGCCGCCACCGGGTGGTTGTGGCGCAATCTGGAGGCGGCCCGCCGCGAGGAGGAACTGCAGCGGGCCCTGGCGGAGGCGCGGGAATCTCTGGCCCGGATCTCCCCGGACCTGGGTCACCGGGAGGCGGAGGTCGAGCAGCTGCGTCGTGAGCTGGATGCGCGGGAGCAGGACACGCTCCGGCAGGCCGAAGCCCTGGCGCGGCAGGAGCGGCGCTTGGCGGAGCTGGAGGCCGGGCGGGAGGCGCTCGGTGAGCGTCTCGGGGAGGCCAGGGAAGCCGCTGTCGGCGGTGAAGCGGCCCGGCAGGCTCTCGAGGCGGCGCTGGCGGAGGTCCGCGAGGAGCTGGATCAGGTGCGGCGGGACCGGCTCGCGGAGCAGCGCCGGGTGGACGAGCTCGTCCGGGAACGGGAGCTGCAGAACCAGGCGCTGCGGGCACTGGAGCAGCAGCTCGAGCTGGCCCGGGAGCACGCGGCAAGCCGGCCGACAAGCCGGGCGGCCAACGCGTGACCGTCCGAAAGTCAGGTCAGAGCAGCCGCCGCACCAGGTGCAGCACCAGCGACAGCACCACGGAAATGATCACCATGGAAGTGATGGGAAAGTAGAAGGACGCGTTCGGCCGCTCGATGCGGATGTCTCCCGGCAGCCGTCCGAACCAGCTCAGCACCCCCGTCTGCACCAGCAGGCCGATGAGGATCAGCGCGATCCCCGCGATCACCAGCCATCGTCCCAGGTCTCCCATAGTCTCCTGTTCCTCGTTCGATCGTGCTCTTCCGGCTCATCGACCCGGCGTGGCCCGGGAGGTTCCCGCCGGGGCCGGACTCACCGGGGCCTTGGCCGCGGCACCCCCGGCCTCGGCCGACTCGTCGGCCGCGCTCACCGCCCTGCCGTCCAGCAGGCGGATCACCGGCTGGCGCAGGGCGACGTAGCCGATGGTGGCCAGGTACACGCCGCTGCCGAGCCACACCGCCATGGCTGCCCCCAGGTGCTCCGCCAGCGCGCCCAGCAGCAGCCCGCCCAACGGCATGAGACTGAAGCTCATGGTGTGAATGCCCATGACCCGGCCGCGCAGCCGATCCGGTACCGTGAGCTGCATGGTGGTCATGGAGCTGATCATGAAGGTGGAGGCGAAGGCGGCCGCGAAGAACGCCGCCAGCAGCGCGGCGATGAACGACCCCGCGCCCGCCAGCGCCGCAAACACCATGACGGCCAGCGCGGCGAGACCGGCGCCGCCGAGCATGAGCAGGCCCAGATGCCGGTGGCGCTGCAGCCCGCCCACCACCAGCGTTCCGGTCACCGACCCCACACCGCCGGCGGAAAGCAGGTAGCCGAAGCCGGTCTCGCCGGATTCCAGGAGGGCGGCGAACACGGGCATGATCTGATTGAACGACTGTGAGAAGAACATGCCGACGAACGTGGTCAGAATCAGCCAGCGGAACAGCGGGGTACGGGCGATGAACGATACCCCCTCACGAACCTGCTCCCAGACCGAGCCGTGTTCCGTTGGTGTGCTTGCAATGGGGATGCTGGCGATCACCAGGAACATGACGAAGAACCCGGCGGCGCTCAGCGCGAACACTACCCAGGTATCCGTGGCGGCGATAAGCAGTCCGCCCACGGCGGGCACGGTCATTCGGGTGGCCTGCCAGATCACGGAATTGAGCGCCACGGCGCTCATGAACGCGGGGCGGTCGACGAGCCTCGGATACAGCGACACCCGTACCGGCCAGTCCAGCCCGGTGACGAGGGAGAACGCGGCCGCCACGGAGAGCACGTGCCACACCGCCACCCGGCCGCTCAGATCGAGCCACGCCAGCAGGGCCAGCAGCGAGGTGGTGAACAGCGACGTGCACATGAGCACTCGGCGCTTGTCGAAGCGATCGGCCACCACGCCGCCCGCGAGGGTCATCAGGATGTTCGGCACCGCCGCCGCGGCGCCGAGCACGCCGAGCTGCAGTGCCGAGCCGGACAGCTCGAAGATCAGCCAGCCCTGACCCAGGGTGATGAGCTGCGTGGCGCCGACGGAGGCGAATGAGGCCAGCCAGTAACGCCGGAACAGCGGGAAAGCCAGCGCCGGATACCGCTCCAGTAAGAAATTCACCATCGACCCTCCGAGCAGCGGGAGTGTACTGATTCCCCGCGGCAATCAGTACACTGTCGAGTCATGGGTCGGCGATTCGACAGCAAGGCGGCGGCGCGAGCCTGGGCCGGGGAGGCCCTGGCGGAGCAGGGGGCGGCACGCTTTCCGTTTCCGCGGCTGCAGCCGTGAAGGTGCTGCGCCACCGCGGGGCCTCCCTGCTGGCATGGCTCCTGCTGGCAGCGGCGGTGTCGGTTCGGGCTGCGTCTCCGGAAGCGCCCATCGTCGTGCTGTTGTCCTGGGACGGCGTGCGCCACGACTACCCGGACCTGGTGGAGCTGCCGGCTCTGACGCGAATGGCCCGGGAGGGGGTTCGGGCGGGCCGGCTGGTGCCCGTGTTCCCCTCCAACACGTTTCCGGGGCACGTGTCCCTCGCCACGGGTACCCACCCCGACCGCCACGGCATCATCGACAACGTGTTCCTCGATCGGGAACGCGGCCGCTATCGCTACAGCGCCGATGCCGACTGGATCGAAGCGGAGCCTCTGTGGATCGCCGCGGAGCGTCAGGGCGTTCCCGCAGCCACGTATTTCTGGGTGGGGTCGGAATCGGACTGGCGCGGCCAGGGCACCCGCTACCGGGTGGCACCGTTCGACGGAGCCCGTCCGGAAGCGGAGAAAGTGGACCAGATACTCGAGTGGCTGGCGCTGCCGGAGCCGGAGCGCCCGCGCCTGATCATGAGCTACTGGGCCGGGGCGGACTCGCTCGGCCACGACCACGGGCCGGGCAGCCGCCGGGTGCTGCAGCAGCTGCGCGACCAGGATGCCGAGCTCAGCCGGTTGCTCGCGGGCATGGACGCCCTGGGTCTGTGGCCCCGCAGCACCCTGCTGGTGGTGAGCGATCACGGCATGACGGACGTGGGGCAGCATCTGGATCTGCAGGGCGCGCTGACGGCGGCCGGAATCCCCGCGGAGGTCACGGGCAGCGCCGTGGCTCACGTCTATCTCGACGATCCGGGGAGTGCCGACGCCGCCATGGAGGCCCTGGCGGGCCTGAAGCCGGCGCGTATCCATCGCCGCGGGGAGCTCCCGGAGGGTCTGCGGCTTTTCCACCCCACGCGCACGGGAGACCTGGTGGCGGTCACCGAGCCGCCGTACACGTTCTCGCGGCCACGGGGGCTGGCCGGGCGACTCGCCACCTGGCTGGGCATGAGTTACGGCGGACACGGCTACGACCCGCAGCATCCGGACATGGCGGGCATCTTCCTGGCGCTGGGTCGTGGCGTGCCCCGGGGCCTGATGCTGTCCGAGGTTCAGCAGGTCGACGTAACCGCCACCGTGGCGCGTCTGCTGGGCATCGCCCCGCCGCGGGACTCTGAGGGGCGGCCCGTACGGGGCATCGGCGAGCAACTGATCACCCGGGAAGCGGGGATGGTGCGGAGGTGACACATGGCCAAATGGCAGCAGCCGCGGAGTTTCTGGACCTGGGGCTATCGCTCTGACGAGCCCACCGACGCGGATCGGCAGCGAGCGGCACAACGCCTGTCCCACCGCTTCGGCAGGCCGCTGACGCCGCCTCCCGTTCCCCGCTTGCAGGAGATCGAGCTGCGGCCGCCGCGTCTCGCCGTGCCGGGCGCTCTGCAAGGCTGGGTCAGCACCCGCCACGACGAGCGGGTGCTGCACACCTACGGCGGCCACCCCCTGGAGCTGCTGGCGGCGCTGCGCGGGCACTTCCCCAGCCCGCCCGACGCGGTGGCCCATCCGCGCACCGACGAGGAGCTGGAGGCCACCCTGGCCTGGTGCGACGCCGGGGGTTATGCGGCCATTCCCTACGGCGGCGGCACCACCGTGGTGTGGGGCGTCAGCGTGCCGGAGCAGGCTCCGGCGGCGGTGACCATCGACATGGATCATTTTCATCGGGTTCTGGAGATCGACGACGTCTCCCGCGCCGCCCGCATTCAGGCGGGGGTGCTCGGCCCGGACCTGGAGGACGTGCTGCGGCCCCGGGGCCTGACCTTGCGGCACTTTCCCCAGAGCTTCCCCTGGTCCACGGTCGGGGGCTGGGTCGCCACCCGCTCCGGGGGTCATTACGCCACCAATCACACCCACATCGACGATTTCGTCGAGAGCATCCGCATGCTGAGCCCGGCGGGGTGGTGGGAGTCGCGGCGGCTGCCGGGCAGCGGCGCGGGTCCGAGTCCCGACCGGCTGCTGATGGGGTCCGAAGGCATCCTCGGCATCATCACCGAGTGCT
The DNA here is from genome assembly GCA_041690675.1 of Pseudomonadales bacterium. Taxonomy (GTDB): domain Bacteria; phylum Pseudomonadota; class Gammaproteobacteria; order Pseudomonadales; family Azotimanducaceae; genus UBA7803. Next base: position 19,532 of record JAWLGU010000002.1, read on the forward strand.
GGCTGCGGCTACAGGAGCGGCCGCGGTTCCGCGGAGTCGCCGGCGTCGTGTTCCGGGACTGGGCGGCGGGGGCGGACGCGGCCCGGCAGATCGTCCAGGCCAAGCTCTGGCCGGCCAATCTGCGCCTGCTGGATCCGGCGGAGGCAGCCGAGAGCGCAGGCCTCGACGGCGGCAAGGCCCTGCTCATCGTCGGCTTCGAGTCGTCCCGAGTACCCCAGGGTTCGTTCATTCGCGAGGCGGTCGCCATCGCCAGGGAAGCGGGCGGTGAGGTCGAGGACGAGGCCGTTCGCGTGGTGGACGGCAGCGGCGAGGCCGCCGGCCGCGGCGGCGCCGTGGGTGCCTGGCGTGAGTCCTTCGTCGGTGTCAACGCCGGGCTGGTCAACGGTCTGGGCCTGCTCACCGACACCTTCGAGACCGCCGTCACCTGGGACCGCTGGCCGGCATTCGATGCCAGCGTGCGGCAGCGGGTGGGCCGGGTGCTGCGCGAGGTGCTCGGCGACGGCGTGCGCCTCTCCTGTCGGTTCACTCACGTGTATCCGGACGGACCGGCCCCCTACTACACCTTCGCCGGCCCGGCCGCGCTGGGGGCGGAGGCGGAACAGTGGCAGGTCATCAAGGAGGAAGCCATGGCGGCCGTGGTGGAGGCCGGCGGCACCGTCACCCACCATCACGCCGTGGGCCGCATGCACAAACCCGGCTGGCGGGCCCAGCGCCCGGCGCTGTTCGAGGCCGCGCTGGGTGCGGTGAAGCGGCGGCTGGATCCCAACGGCGTGCTGAATCCGGGCGTGATCATCGATCCCTGACGGCGCGTCGGACCTCGAGGGTTGTTGGCGGCGCGGAAGGCGGGTCGTCAGTCGCAGCTGTAGCCGTGCAGGGACAGCCCCTCGGCCAGATAGTCGGCCAGCAGGGGGTGGGCGATCAGATACTCGGCGGTGCGGGTGTTCCAGGCGTCTGCCGCGTACTCCAGAGCGTCGTCCCATTCGTCGAGCTCGTAGTCGCCGCGGCCCACCCACAACAGTGCCACCACCTGCTGCTGCTGGTCGGGCTCCAGATCCTCGATGATGGCGCGGAACTCGTCCAGGGTGGAATCGCCCTGGTGGGCGGCCAGTATCTCCCCGGGCCAGTGATCGGCGGGGCTGTTGGGCTCCTCGGGAATCACCACGGCTTCCTGGGCGTGGAACTCCCGCGCGAGGTCGATGAGCCTGCAGACCGTGTCCGGATTGACGTCCAGCATCATGGCGGCAGCCTAACAGGGCGCGCGGCGAGGCGTCGTTGCGTGCCGTCAAGCGGGTGGCGGATCGGCGGCCGGGGCCTCCGGCCGGAGCGCGTCCACGTACGCGGCGAACTGCCGGTGAAACTGCCAGCGGCGCCGGGTCCAGTATCTGACGCCCCCCGGCGTCGACAGGAGCCGGCCGAGGGTTTGCTCCCAGCGGGCTTGTGACTCGCGCTCGCGAAATTCCAGGTTGTGGAGGTAGAAGCTCTCCATGAGGGCGAAGTAGGCG
>JAWLGU010000002.1:21133-55961 GCA_041690675.1 Pseudomonadales bacterium
AGGAGCCGGCCGAGGGTTTGCTCCCAGCGGGCTTGTGACTCGCGCTCGCGAAATTCCAGGTTGTGGAGGTAGAAGCTCTCCATGAGGGCGAAGTAGGCGACCATGAGACAAGGCCGGCATCGACTATAGACCGGTCGCGGGGCCGGCGTCGCGGGTGTTCCCGTGTCCCGGACGGGCTCGAGGCATGGCACAGGGCGGTATGACAACCATGACGCCGCGGGGCGACAATGGCGGCATGAGCCCGTGGATACCCAGGGGGTGTGCCCCTCAGCGGGGATTCGTTCTCCAGACGAGTTACCGGGTGCGCGCCGGAACGCCCGTGGTGCATCTGTACGGGCGCCTCGCCGACGGCCGCAGCTTTCTGGTTCGCGACGCCCGGGAGCGACCGCGGTTCTACATCCGCGCCGCCGATGCGGCGCGCGCCCGGGCGGCAACCGCGGCGAGACCTCGGCCCTGCAGCGTGCGAAGCCTTGTCGGAGAGCCGCTGTGCCGGGTGGAGGTGGCCGTGCCTGGGGACGCGCCGGCCCTACGGGACGCGCTCCACGGCCTCGGCGTCGCCACGTTCGAGGCGGACGTTCGCTTCGCCGTGCGCTATCTGATCGACCGCAACGTGAAAGGCGCCTGCCTCATCCGCGGAGAGGCCCGGCCGGGCGTGGGGGCGGGCGTGGACGTGGTGTTCGACGACCCGGAGGTGACCCCCGACGAGGCGGCAGACGCGGTACCCCTGGCGCCGCGGGTGCTTTCCTTCGACATCGAGACGGACGCGAAGGCAGAACGGCTGCTGGCCATCTCCCTGTACGGGTTGGGCGCGGACGAGGTGCTGATCGTGGATCCCAAGGGGCGGCCCATGCCGGAACGCGCAGTGGGATTCCCCTCGGAGGCTATGGTCCTGGAGGCCTTCTGCGCGCGGGTGGCGGAGCTCGACCCCGACGTGCTCACCGGCTGGAACGTGGTGGATTTCGACCTGACGGTGCTGGCCAGGATGGCGGCGCGTCTGCATCGGCCGCTGCGGCTGGGCCGCGACGACGGGGAGCTCAGAATCCGGGGCGCCGAGGGCTACTTCGGCAGCGGCAGCGCCAGCGTGCCCGGCCGGCTGGTGCTGGACGGCATGGATCTGCTGCGGGGCGCCTTCGTGCGCATGGAAGACTACAGCCTGGACACCGTGGCTCGCGAAGTGCTGGGTGAAGGCAAGGCGGTGGCCGGGGACGTGCAGGACCGGGTGGGGGAGATTCTCCGCAACCATCGGGAGGATCTCGACGCCTTCGCCCGCTATGCCCGGACCGACGCGCGGCTGGCGCTCGAGGTCGTCGAGCGGCTCGACCTGGTAAATCTGGCCATCGCCCGCAGCCGCCTGACCGGCATGACTCCGGACCGGGTGGCCGCCAGCATCGCATCTTTCGACTTCCTCTATCTGGCCGCCCTGGGCCGGCGCGGCCGGGCCGCACCCACGGTGCGCTCCGGGGACGCCCGGGTGCACGCGGCCCAGGCCGGGGGGCACGTGCTGGAACCCCGGGTGGGCCTGCACGACAACGTCTGGGTGTTCGATTTCAAGAGCCTGTACCCGAGCCTGATCCGTACCTTCAACATCGACCCCCTCGGGTTCGTGGCCAACGCCGACCCCGCGGACGACGAGGTCATCGCCATGGACAATGGCATCGGCTTTCGCCGCGAGCCCGCCATCCTACCCGGCATTCTCGACGAGCTGTTCCCCCGCCGCGAGGCCGCACGGCAACGGGGCGACGCCGTCGCCTCCCAGGCCATCAAGATACTGATGAACTCCTTCTACGGGGTCCTCGGCACGCCGGCCTGCCGCTTTCACAACCCGGCCATCGCCAACGCCATCACTGGCCAGGGGCGGCACGTTCTTCTCTGGTCCAAGGCCTGGTTCGAGGGCCGTGGCTATCGGGTGCTCTACGGGGACACGGACAGCCTGTTCGTCAGCTCCGGCGAGCGTGACTCGGAACGGGCCATGGCCCTGGGGCTCGGGCTGGCGACGGAAATCAGCGCCGACGTGGGGCGCTACGTGGCCGAGCGCTGGCGCGTGACGAGTCGGCTGGAGCTGGAATTCGAGAAGCTCTACATGCGGCTCATGCTGCCGGCGGTGCGTCACGGCGGCAGCGGCGCCCGCAAACGGTACGCGGGGGTGCGTTACGGCTCGCCGTCCGGCGCGGTGGAGTTCGTGGGGATGGAGGTGGTGCGGCGGGACTGGACGGAGCTGGCCAAGCGGGTGCAGCGGGAGCTGTACCGGCGGCTGTTCGCCGGCGCGCCGGTGGACGAGTACCTGCGTGGGACGGCAGCGGCCCTGCGGCGGGGGGAGCTGGACGAGCTGCTGATCTACCGCAAGGGCCTGCGCAAGCCGCTGGAGGCGTACACCGCCAGCACGCCGCCTCACGTCGCAGCCGCCCGCAAGTCAAAGGTACCGCCGCAGCGTGTAGTGGCGTACGTCATGACCACCGCAGGGCCGGAACCCGTGGACGTCGTGACCGCGCCCCTGGATCGCGAGCACTATCTGGACCGGCAGGTGCGGCCGGTAGCGGAGCCGGTGCTGCAGTCGCTGGGTCTCGATTTCCGCCGGATCATCGGCGACGATCGCCAGCTCGGTCTGTTCTAGTGTGCTAGCGTCAGGTGCGGTAGCAGCCGGCCACGTCGCGGTTGCTGCCGAATGGACGCACCCCCGCTTCGTGGTTGCTGCCGATGGCATAGGTGGTGTGGCCGAGGGTGCCGAGCTCCCAGAGCTTCTGCAGCCACAGGGGTGCCCCGCGGTCCTCCAGCGCGCTGCTGATCCACCCGTGCGCCACCGAGGTGCCGACGCCCCACGCGATGACGGCGGCATCGCTCGGCTGCTCGCCGATCAGCCGCTTGGTGAGCCAGGCCTGCTCCTCGTAGCAGGGGTCGCGGGCGGCGTTGAGGGTCTGGGCCACGTCCATGGCGTGGAGGGCCTGCCAGGTGAGCTCGTCGGAGTCCATGGATTGGCAGCCGCCGAGGGCCCACAGCGCCGCGAGCAGCAACGGCCTGCGGACTCGATTTTGCATGGCGTGGCTCCGACGTCTGGCCATGGGCCGCTCCCTTGCGTGGCACCGACTCATTGGAACCCGAATTCCAGTGCTACGCTGTTCTTGCCCTGTTTCCGAAATGCAAACGGCGTTTGGGTTTTCGTCCGGCCGATGTGATGAGCTGCCGCAGGCGGCAGATTCCGTTGCCGCCGACCCTCTTGATAGGGTGGCGCTGGCGCGCTGATCCGCCCGAGGGGCAGGGAATTTGCTGGCGCGGCGCGGCCGAGCGGCTTTCGCCTCCGTGAGCGGGAGGTGAAAATCGGGATAAATCAGCGGCTTAAAGACGTGTTCGAGCACTCTACATCGGGTTCGACAGTTGGTTATAATCCGCCGTCGCTGTCCGGCTCGGGAGGGGGTCGATGAAGGCGTCTCACGGAACTGGGAGATAACAGGATTGCTTCGCACGGAAATTAACCGGTCGCTGGACTACAGAAGTTCCGGCTTCGGCAATCTCGTGGCCGCGCTCGAGTACGCAGCCCAGGGTGAGACGGGCATCAACTTCTACGACGGTCGCGGCGAGCTGGAGCACGTTCTCACGTATCGGGCCCTGCGCGACGAGGCCCGGACGCTGGCGCGCAAGCTGCGCGGGCTGGGCATGGCACGAGGCAGCCGAGTGGCCATCGTGGCGGAAACGGACCCGATGTTTCACAAGGTCTTCTTCGCATGCCAGTACGCCGGCCTGCTGCCGGTGGCGTTGCCCGCCGGGGTTCAGCTCGGCGCCCACGACGCCTACGTGGCGCAGTTGCGGCGCATGCTGCAGGGCTGCGGTGCGGTGGCGGCCGTGGCGCCGGCGAGCCACATCGTGTTTCTCGAGGAGGCGGCCAAGGGCTTGTCCGGGGTTCGGGTGGGCGTGCTCGAGCACTTTCAGCGTCTCGACGAAGATCCCCGGGATCTCGAGCCCCTGCAGGCCGCCGAGCCCGCTTACCTGCAGTACACGTCGGGCAGCACCCGATTCCCCCGGGGGGTGGAGATCACCCAGACCTCGGTGCTGAACAACCTCCGCGAGATCGCGGAGGAAGGCCTGCATCTGGGCCCGTCGGATCGCTTCGTGTCCTGGCTGCCCCTCTATCACGACATGGGGCTGGTGGGCTTCGTGCTGCTGCCACTGGCCACCCAGCTCTCCGTGGACCTGCTGAGCCCGCGCACGTTCGCCATGCGGCCGCGGTTGTGGCTGAAGATCATCTCGGAGAATCGCGGCACCATATCCTCCAGCCCGCCCTTCGGCTATGCCCTGTGCGCCATGCGGCTGCGGCCCTCGGACACCGAGCGCTACGATCTCTCCTGCTGGCGTGCCGCCTGCGTGGGCGCCGAGCGCATCCAGCCGAAGCCGCTCAAGGCGTTCGCCGAGGCGCTCGCCTCCACCGGATTCGATCCTGCCAACTTCGTCGCCTGTTACGGTATGGCGGAGTGCGCCCTGGCGGTGAGCTTCGCCCCGCTGGGTACCGGCGTCTTCATCGATCGCGTGCACAAGCACGCCATGGCCGAGCGGCTGCTGGCGCAGCCGGCGCACGACGCCGATGCCGACGAGCAGGACGTGCTGGAGTTCGTGGATTGCGGCGAAGTGCTGCCCAGCTATCAGTTCGCCATCCGCGACGCCGAGGGCAACGAGCTGCCCGACCGCCACTGCGGGCGCATCTGCCTCAAGGGGCCGAGCGTGATGCGCGGCTATTTCCAGGATCCCGCGGCCACCGCCGAGGTGCTCTCCCCCACCGGCTGGCTCGACACCGGCGACGTGGGTTACCGCATCGGCAATCGGCTGTTCGTCACGGCCCGCAGCAAGGACGTGATCATCGTCAACGGCCGCAACATCTGGCCCCAGGATCTCGAGCACCTGGCGGACGATCTGCCGGGCGTTCGTCAGGGCAACGTTTCGGCGTTCGCCGCCCCGTCGCCCCTGGGGGAAGACCTGGCGGTGCTGGTGGTGGAGTGCCGCGAGCAGGACCTCGACAAGCGCCGGGCGCTGGTGGCGCAGCTCGAGGCCCGGGTGCGCAGCCATTTCGGAATTCATTGCCACATCGACCTGGTGCCGCCGGGCACCCTGCCGCGCACCTCGTCCGGCAAGCTCGCCCGGTCCCGCACCAAGGAAGACTTCCTGGCGCGGGTAGCCCTGGAGGAGAACGGCTGGTGCTCGAAAGCCGCCAACGCCTGAGCGGCCGGCCGGCTTGAGCCAGCGGCCGGGACCGGCCGGACCCGCGGAACCTCGTGCGGCACGGGTGCTGCTCACCGGTGCCACCGGGTTCATCGGCCGCCGTCTGCAAGCCCATCTGCTGCAACGTGGCAGCGCCGTACGCGCCCTGGTCCGGCCCGCGTCCGCCGGCACTGCACGTCTGCATCCGGGTTGCGAGGTGCAGGTCGGGGAACTCACGGATCCGCGCGCCGTGAAGGCCGCCCTCGGGGGAATCGATGTGGTGGTGTACGGCGCCGGCAGTGTGCGCGGCGCCGCCGCGGCGGATTTCGAGGCGGCCAACGTCGCCGGCGTGCAGACGCTGGTGTCGGTGCTCGAGGACGACCCGGTGGCGCGCCGGGTGGTGCTGCTGTCGTCGCTCGCGGCCAGCCGCCCGGAACTTTCCCACTACGCGCGCAGCAAGCATCGCGGCGAGGAGGTTCTGCGCCGCGCCCCGGACCTGGACTGGACCGTTCTGCGCCCGCCCGCCGTGTACGGCCCTGGGGACCGGGAGATGCGACCGCTGTTCGACCTGGTCCGCCGGGGGCTCGCGCTGCGCCCCGGGCCCGCGGGGCAGCGGCTGGCGCTGCTGCACGTGGACGATCTGGTGCGGGCGGTGGCGGCGTGCATCGATCACCCGGAAGCGTGCCGTCACCGCACCTTCGCCATCGACGACGGCCGCAGCGACGGCTACGACTGGCGTGACATCGCCGTGGCCGTGGCCGGGCGGCCGGTGCCCGAGGTGGGCGTGCCGGGTTGGCTGCTGCGTGCCCTCGCGGCCGTCAATCTGACCGCGGCACGGGCGCTGGGCTTCGCGCCCATGCTCACCCCGGGCAAGGTCCGGGAGCTTCAGCAGGTCTGCTGGCTGTGTGATAATCGCGCATTCATCCACGCCACGGGCTGGCAGCCGGAGATCGATCTCAAGCGCGGCGCCGCCGCTCTGTTCCGGCCACCCCCTTCTCGAGGAGCACGAACTTGACGGCCGACCTTGCCGACATCGAAGGCGAGATCAAGCGGATTCTCGCCGGTTTTCTGAAGGATCCCCGCAGCCTCAGCGGCGACACGGATCTCGTGGCCGACCTGGCCCTGGAGTCCGTGCAGATCATGGAGTTCGTGGTTGAGGTGGAGGACTGCTACGACATCGCCATCGATCTGGAGAGCCTGTCGAACGTGCACACGGTGTCGGAGCTCGCCGCGGTGGTGGCCGCGAGGCTCCAGCCATGAATCTGATGGACAAGTTCGCTGCGCACCGCCAGCGCCAGCAGGAGCTGGGCGAAGCGGGCGCCGATCCCACCCATGTGGTGATGGAGCGCATGCTGTCGGCCACCGAGGCGGTGATCGGCGGGCGGCGCACCCTGCTGGCCGGCACCAACAACTACCTCGGCCTCACCTTCGACCCCGAGTGCATTGCCGCCGGTCAGGAGGCGCTGGAGGAGTTCGGCACCGGCACCACCGGCTCGCGTATGGCCAACGGCAACTACCGCGGCCATGAGCTGCTCGAGCGGGAGCTCGCGGACTTCTACGGCTACCCGTACGCCGTGGTGTTCTCCACCGGCTACTCTGCCAATCTGGGGGCGCTGACGGCGCTGCTGGAGCCCGGCGACTGCGTGCTGCTGGATGCGGATGCCCACGCCAGCCTCTACGACGGCTGTCGCATGAGCGGGGCCGAGGTGTACCGCTTCCGGCACAACGACCCGGAAAGCCTGGAGAAGCGGCTGCGCCGTTTGGGCGATCGCGCCAGCCGGACGCTGGTGGTCACCGAGGGCCTGTTCAGCGTCCTCGGCGACAAGGCACCCCTGGCAGAGATGGTGGAGATCAAGGACCGCTACGGCGCCTACCTGTTCGTGGATGAAGCCCATTCGCTGGGGGTCTACGGCGAGCGCGGCCGGGGCGTGGCGGAAGAGGACGGTGTGCTGGACCGGGTGGACTTCATCGTCGGCACGTTCTCGAAGAGCCTCGGCGCCACGGGCGGTTACTGCGTCAGCCGCCACGACGCGCTGGCCCTGTTCCGCTTCGCCAGCCGGCCGTACATCTTCACCGCGTCGCCGTGTCCTTCGGTGGTGGCAACCACCCGGGTGGCGTTGCGGCTGGTGCGGGAGCGCCCGGAGATTCGCGCTCGGTTGTGGGACAACGCCCGCGCCCTGCACCGGGGGCTCGGCGAGCTCGGCCTGGTCCTCGGAGCCCCGGTGAGCCCGGTGGTAGCGGTGCGCTTCGACGAGAAGGAGCGCGCGCTCGCCGCCTGGCGCAGCCTTCTGGAGTCCGGGATCTACACCAACCTGATGATGCCGCCGGCCTCCCCGGACGGGTCGAGCCTGCTGCGCTGCAGCGCCAGCGCCGGCCACACACCGGAGCAGATCCAGGCCATCGTCGAAGGTTTCCGCCGGGCGGTGGGGCTCACCGACGAGCCCCCGCGCGGCTGAAGGCGACGGGTCAGCGGAAGGCGCCGCGCCGGTACAGGCGCCACAGCAGCGGCCAGGCGAAGATCAGCGGGTGGTGGCGTTGCCGCTCGGTGGGCGGAATGTAGATCCCGGAGTGACGCTGGATCTTCCACAGCAGGTAGTCGAGCGGATCGTCGAAGGTCCCGGCCGCTTTGATCAGCCGCAGCACGCTCAGAGTCTTGCCCTGGGCGCGACGCAGCCGCCAGCCGAGCCGCACCCGGCCCTCGTTCGCCGGCGGGCGGCACCGGTAGCTTCCCTTCCCCGTCAGGACCACCGCCCCTGCCTTGGCGTAAGCCTCGGCGTAAGCCTCGGCGTAAGCCTCGACGTAAGCCTCGAGCAGCGCATCGAAGTGGCGGGCGTGATGCTCGTAGACCGATGCCACGCCGCTCTGGCTTTCCGATCGCAGCTCGCAGGTGTAGGTCAGGGCGAAGCCGTGGCGCCACAACGTGGCCGCCTGGAACGGCTGGTGCAGCAGGGGCGCCACCCGCCGGACGAAGGCGTGCACCGCCTCCCCCAGCGCCGCCACCACCCGTCGGCGCACCTCCGGGGCTGCGGCGTAGACCAGCCCGCAGGGCTGGGTGAAGCGTGACCAGAAGTAGGACTGGAAGCGTCCCATGGCCTGCTCGAATTGGATCAGGGTCATGGTGGCGTACTTGGCCCGCAGGGCGGTCGAGTCGTGGGTCTCCGGCAGCGCCACGTGGTAGACGTTGGGCGGGAGCCAGCGGTTGGCGGCGGCGTGCCAGCGCCGCGGCAGGCTGCCGCGGAGGTCGTCCAGCAGCACGTAGAAATCCAGCAACGTATCCCGCTTGCCGCGCAGGTAGGAGCCGTACAGCAGCACCGCCACCACCCGGCCGTGGTGACGGCGTCGGATCTCCGCCACGAGTCGGGCCACGTCCGGGTCGTCGCGGTGATCCAGGGCCGAGAGCTGGTTCCCGATCAGCGCCAGCAGGGGAGCGTCGTCCCCGGTGGCGCGATCAGGTGGCGGCATAGGCGCTCCGGGTGCCCGAGAACAGACGATAGGCGCGGCTGTGGCGGGCCGCGGTGTCCGGGTCGGTCAGCCAGGAGGTGAGCGGCCCGCTGCGTAGCCGCACCGTCAGGGCCTGCAGCAGCCGCAGGCACAGCACCGCCGAGGTCCCCGCCGTCCACAGCGCCACCGCCACCAGGCCCCAGTCCGGCCGCCCCGCCAGCAGGCCGGCGGTGAGGAGAATCATGCAGGGGTTGCGTCGCGCGGTGACGAGCCGGAAGTAAGCGTCGAAGGGGCGCCACGAGAAGATGCTGGCGTCGCCCAAGGTGTGGAACAGTCCCTCCACCACACGGCCCACGACATAGCCGCCTATGATGAGCGTGTAGAGGTGGCCGAGCTCCAGCCCGAGTACCGGCTGATAGCTCGCCAGCCCCACCCCCCACAGGTAGTACCAGAAGGGCGGATGGATGAGGTCCATGCCGTGGTCCAGCAGATGGCCGAAGCGGCTGGAGCGTACGGTCACCCGGGCGAGCTTGCCGTCCACGGTGTCCAGGAAGGTCATGAACCAGCCCGCTGCCAGCCCTATGGCGAAGTGGCCGTAGGCGAACAGGTAGCACACCCAGAGCATGAGCAGGAAGCCCACGCCGGTCACCATGTTGGGGGTGATGCCGAGCCGGGCGCACAGCCGGACGGCGTGGCGGGCCGGCCGGGGCCAGACGAACTTGGTCACCAGGTCCGTGATGCCCTTGTAGGAGGTGCCGTACAGCAGCGCCTCCAGCGCCGCTCGCCGGGATTCCGCCACCGGCTCCAACAGCGGCGGCTTGGCCTTGCGCAGCTGGTGGTCGAACACGCCGAGATCGGCGGTGGTCAGCTCGCTGATACCCGGCGGAACCTCGGAGTCACCAAGCAGGACCTGGCGCAGCACGGGGGCCTCGGCGGCGTCGACCACCGCTGCCGCCGCCCTGTCGCCGTGGCGGAGCACCGCGTTGACGTGGTCCAGCATGCTCTTCAGGGTGCGCACCTCGTAGAGGAAGTCGGCGCGCAGCAGCAGCACCCGAGCGTTCCCGGGGATCGCCGCGAGGTCGTCCACCAGGGCCACGTCCCCCACCTGAGCGAGCTGCCGCCGTATCCGCTCCTCGGCAGACAGGTTCCACAATCGGACCGGTGACCGGCCAACTACGTGCGCGAAATGCCTCATGCTATAGTGCCGGCTCGCCGGGCGCGGGCTGGAGCTAACCGATGACGGAGAAGCCCGGGATTATAGTCGCGCCGTCGCGAGGCCGGCAAACGGCGAGGAGGCCGCGATCCGTCTCGTTCACATCACCGACCCTCACCTGACCAGCCTCCGCGGGCTGCCGTTGTGGCCCATGCGGGGTAAGCGCTGGTCCGGATATCTATCCTGGCAGCGCCGACGCCGCCACGTCCACCGGGCCGACGTGCTCGACGCGCTGGTGGCCAGCGTCCGCAGCGAGCACGCCGATCAGATTCTGTTGACGGGCGACCTCGTGCATCTGGGGCTGCCCCAGGAGATCGAAGCGGCGGCGGCGTGGCTCGAGGCCCTGGGGCCGCCGGACAAGGTTATGCTGGTGCCGGGCAACCACGATCTGTACGCCGTGGACTCCACGCCGGCGCTGCTCGCCCATTGGGCCGGCTACCTGCCTGCGGCCGGGGACGCGGCGGCCGTCTCGACCGGCGTCGGATTCCCGGTGGTGCGGCAGCTCGCGGCGGGCGCGGATTCCATCGCCCTGGTCGGCGTTTCCAGCGCCCAGCCGTCGCCCCTGTTCATGGCCTGCGGTCGCCTCGGCGCCGCCCAGCTCACCCGGCTGGAAGCGGCTCTGGCGGCGGCGCACGGTTTCCGCTGTCTGCTGATCCATCACCCGCCGCTGCGCGGCATGACGAGCTGGCGCAAGGGCCTGAGGGATGCCGCGGGCCTGGCCGCCGTGCTGGGCCGGCAGCCGGTGGATCTGGCGCTGCACGGACACGTGCATCACAACGTCGCCGCCATGGGGCCGCGGCAGGCCCGGGTGTTCGGCACCGCGTCGGCCTCCAGCGCCGCGGCGCATGCCCCGGCGGCCTACCGCCGCTTCGATGTCACCCCCAACGAAGGCGGCTGGCAGGTGGAGATGCGGCTAGTCACCGTGGATGCCGCGGGGCGGCGGGTGGAGGGGGAGCTGCAGCGGTGGGCGACGCCCCGGCGGGTCAGCGTCGCGGCCAGCAGCCCTTCAGCCAGTCGGTGATGGCGGCGCTGGTCTGGGCCGTCACCTCCGTGAACTCCCCGAGGGCCGGTGGGCCGGGCCAGCCGTGATCCGGAAACTCGATGTCCTGGAACCGGGCGGGCTGGTCGTAGCGGGGAACCACGTGGAAGTGCACGTCCGGGTCCACCATCATCAGCATCAGGTAGTTGATCTTGCGGTACGCCACCTGAGCCGCCAACACCTCCTCGATGTCGCCCACCGCCACGCGGAGCTCGGCGAAGGCTTCCGCGGAGAGCTCATGGAACTGGCGGGCCGGCTCCTTGCAGGCCAGCACCAGCGCGCCGAGGGTGACCTGCTGGGGGCGAAGCAGCACCACCCAGCGGTCGTACTCGTGCACCAGGGTCTCGGGATAGCCGAACTTGCGGATGGTGTCGTTCATATCCGCGCCCTCCGTGTCAGGAGGCCGCCTGACGTGAGGCGGCGACCCCCGCAGGGTACCACCCGGCGACCACCGTCTGGGCGTGGGCCAGGTCCTCGGCTTCGTCGACTTCGCACCAGGAGAGGCCGTGGATGTCGCAGACGTCCACCCGGTGGGTCTGGGCCAGTTCGTCGATGGCGGAGAGGTACCAGCGCTTGACGCCTTCACCATAGCGCATGAGGTGGGCCACGGTGTGCCGGAACAACGCCGGGCCTTCGCCGCGGAACACCATCATGCCGATGGACTCGCCGTTGACGCCGTCAGTCAGCGTCTTGCCCACCCGGCGCAGACGACTGCCCTCCACCACCACCTTCATGTCGTCCGCGTCGTAGCTGCTCTTGCGGTCGATGGTCAGGGTGACCGGAGCGTCCGCCGGGCTCGCCAGCAGGCGCTGGAGAATGGCCGCCTCGAACAGGGTGTCGCCGTTGATGATCACGAACGGCTCGTGCATCTCCGAGTGAGCCACCCAGCAGGTGCCGAGGTTGTCGGAGAGCGCGTAGAAGGGGTTGTAGAGGGTGCGCACCGGCACAGCCGTGGTGCGTGCCGCGATCTCGTCCACCCGATCGGCACCGAACCCCGTCACCACCACGACCTCGTCCACGGCGCACTGACCGATTTCGTTGAGCTGCCATTCCAGCAGGGCTCGCTCGCCCACGGGCAGCGCACACTTGGGCGTCGCCTCCGTGAGGGGGAGCAGACGCCGGCCCTGGCCGGCGCTGAGAATGATGGCCTTCATGGTGTCGGAGTTCCTCGAGGGTGGGTGCAAAGCGCGCTAACCTACCACGGGTCGGCCGCCGGCAAAACCCGCGGTCCGGGCTCAGGCGCAGTGTTTGAGACGCCGATCCAGAGCCTCCGCCAACCGGTAGCTGAGCGCCAGAATGGTCAGGGTGGGGTTGGCCCAGCCGCCGGTGGGGAACACCGAGCTCCCCGCCACGTACAGGTTGTGGTAGCCGTGTACCCGGCAGTGCTCATCCACCACGCCGTCCCGGGGCTCGCGGCTCATCCGGGTGGTGCCCATGTGGTGATAGCCACCGATGGGGTGCTTGCCGACGGTGGGGTCCACAGGCCACTCCTGGCCGGGCTCGTCGAGCCAGGCCGCTCGCTCGACGGCGCCGTCGCCGAGACGCTTCAGCTCCCGATCCAGGGCGTCCATCAGATGGGCCACCGTGGCCTTGTCCTGGGGAGTGAGGCGCCAGTCCAGCACTGCTCTCGGCAGGCCCAGGGGGTCCTGGTCCCGGCTCAAGGTCACCCGGCTCGCCGGGTTGGGGGCCTGCTCCCCCCGCACCATGACGAACAGCCGGCGCCTGCCGGTGCGGCTGCGCAGCCGTTCCAGTGCCGGTTTGACGCTTCCCTGCAGGGCTCCGCGCACGCTGCGGTAGGTGTGCCACAGCCGCCGGCGGGTACGGTCCGGGGGCAGCCGATGCTTGAGGCTGCGATAGATGCGATCGTTCAGCAGCAGCCCCCGTTCCGGGTCCCGCTGCAGCTTGAAGGTGAGCGCGGAATTGAGGATCCCCGCCCGGGCCTGCAGCGTGGGGGATGCCAGCAGGGTGGGGGCCACCGGTGGCTGGCCGTCGCCGGGACGGCGCTTGCGGAAGGCGTTCCACAACGGGAAGGGATTCCGGGTCAGCACCTGGCCGCCGCGGCCGTGCTGGTGCTCCATGAAGAAGCGCCCCACCAGATCGTGGCGATTGCCGATGCCGTGGGCCTCCACGTCGTTGGCGGCCAGCAACAGCCGTGGGTTCTCGATGCCGCCGCACGCCAGCACGAAACAGCGGGCGCGGATGTCCACGGTTCGGCCTTCCAGCGTGCTGACCCGCACGTGATCGAGGCCGCTGGCGTGGGGGTTGGCCTGCAGATGCACCACGTTGGCGTGGGTGAGCACCTGGACCTCCGGGTCGGCGAACAAATCGGCGCAGCGTGCCGGGCTGAAGCGCTCCTTGACCCGATCGAAGCGCCAGAAGCGGGTGATGAGGGTATCCGGGCACAGGGCTGGAGGCGAGTCGGGGAGCTGGCGCCAGAGCCGCTGGTCGTAGACGAACTCACCCAGCTCCAGGTCCCGGTGAGCCGCCTGGTAGTAGGGCAGCAGGGTGTCGTGGCCGAAGGGCCAGCCGCTGTAGGGGACCCAGGGGCGGTGCTCGAAGTCGATGGGCTCGAGGGGCACACAGCGGCCGCCCCAGATGTTGGTGGTGCCGCCGAAGAAGCGCAGTCGCGCATCCACCAGGTCGTAGTATGGGTTGCCCACGTTCTCGCCGTGGTAGAGGCTCTGGGTGCCCGGGTCGAAGTCCAACCCCCCCGCCTCCACCAGGCAGACCCGGTAGCCCAAGCGCCTGAGCGCCCGGGTCAGGCTGATGCCGGCGGCGCCGGCCCCCATGACGCACACATCGCTGGCGGGCGAGATGCCTTCGCCGGCCTGGCGGAGGTCGATGAGCATGGCTCAGTCCCCGGGTTCGCCGCGCTGGCGCACGGCGGCGTTCCAGCTCGCCAGATTCGCGAGGGGGTCTTTGACGTAGGCGCTGGCGCGGATGGCCGCCACCAGCAGACGGTTGAGGACCCGGCCGGGCAGGTCCATGGGGCGGTCGAAATCCAGGAACAGCACCACCCGCACCTCGTCGGTGTCGTTCTTCACCTCGTGCTCGTAGGTGTCGTCGAACACCAGGCACTTGCCCTCTTCCCAGTGGCAGATTCGGTCGTCCACCCGCAGCCAGCAGCGCTCCCTCTCGCGGGGGACGATGAGCGGCAGGTGGCAGCGGATCACCGCCCGCGTGGGCCCGCGATGAGGCGGGATGTGGTAGTGCGGGGCGAGGATCGAGAACCACGCGTTCTGCAGGCCCGGCAGCCGGTCCAGCAACGCTGCGGTGAACGGGCAGGCAGCGCAGTTGTCCTCCACCCGGTGGCCGTACACGTAGAAGGCGTAGGTTTTCCAGTTGTCGCCCTTGGAGATGCGCTGCTGGTCCGGGGAGAGCTGATGGAACGCCGGGATGTCCTCCGGGTGCGCAAGCACCGCGTCCAGCTCGCTGCGGATGCGCTGCCAATCCCGCTCCAGATCCCCCACCCAGGGAAACTCGGCGTTGTCGAGCACCGGCCCGGTGCCCACCCGGGAATGCCGCCCCTGGAACTCTCCCACCTTGCGCAGCGCGTGCTTGCCCGAGCGGATCACGAGCCGGCGCAGGCGGCTCTGCGGACGCCCCTGCCCGGCATCCGGACCGGCGGTGGAACTGCTGGGACCTGAATTCATAACGACACGAACCTGACTGGCTGACTCGCGGAAACCGCCATCGTATCACCGGCGCTCGGGAAAAGTTCGCCGTCCAGGGTATAGCTGCCGCGGAACTGCAGGGTCAGGGCGTCGAGCCGCTCGCTGTAGTAGCCGTGCTCCCGGGACATGTGCGGACCGGGTCGGCCCCGCAGCAGCCGCGGCATGGAGGCGAGGAACCGGCGCGCCTCGCTCTCCACCAGCGTGGACTTCAGCGCGCCTGGGCCGCTGCCCCAGTAGGGGCGGATGCCCAGGAACAGCCGGTCCAGCGTGGTGGCCAGCAGCAGACGGACATTCATGCGCCGGCAGCCGCCGGCAAGCAGGGCCGGCGCATCCACGTTCACCGGCAGCGGGTCCGAGAACGGCGGTTGGCGGCGGACGATGCCCAAGAGCGCCCGCGCCAGCGCCACCCCCGCGCCCAGCTCGTGGCGCCCGCCCGCCGGCCGGACCCGCTCATGGAAGTACTCGATGCCCTGAACGATGGTGCCCATGCCGAAGAACAGCCCGCATCGCGAGGCTTCGCCCGCGGCCTGCCGCACCTGCACCAACGGCCGGGCGATGGGACCGGCCACGGAGCTACCCGCGGTCACCGCGCGCAGCATCTGTAAGCAATCGGAAAAGCCGCGATGGCGATTCAGGTCGAAGGCGGTCATGTTGGTGGTGCCGCCGGGAAGGCAGGCGACCCGTGGCAGACGATGGGCGGAGCAGCCGGCCAGCAGCGCCGTCAGCGCCCGCTGTACGCTGCCGTCGCCGCCGTTGATCACCAGCAGATCGTCGGGTTGCCAGCGGTCGTGGCCCACCAGGGTCGCGAGCTGCTCCGGCCGTTCGACCACCTGATGGCTCAGGCCCGCCGCGGCCGGCAGCGCCTCACGCAGGGCAGGCAGGCGGCGCCGTGCCCGCGCCGCGCCGGGATTGCTCAGCACCAGGACGTTCACCCGCCGCCGCTCACTCCTTGCCGGGCGTCCGCCGCAAGCAACCGGTCCGCCAGCTCCCAATCGGCCCGTGAGTCCACGTCCACCGCGGCGCGCGGGTCGTCCACGGCCACCCAGCCGATCCGGCAGCCTGCCCGTTGCGAAAGGGCCTCGAGCGCGGCGCTGGCGGTGAGGCGTCGGGTGGTGAAGCGGAGGAGGAATCCGGCGCCGAGGCGGCGGGCGATCTTCACGGGGTGCTTGCGGTCCGCTTCGACGGACGACCAGAACTCCAGGGCCCGGCCGCTCTCCGGCGTGAGCAGGGCGAACAGGTTGCTGCCACAGAACGCGCCGTCCGCGAAGCTCAGCAGCGTCCGCCGGGACTCGGGAAATGCCTCCATCACCCGGCCGTGGGGCACCAGTCCCACCACCAGGTCCAGACCCTGGGCCGTGCCCGCCCGCCAGGCGGAGTCGCAGAAAGCGTCCACGGTGGCGGCGCGGAGCAGTCCGTGATCGCCGCTGGTGAGCAACAGCGGGAACGGCTCCCCCGACACCAGCGCCGCCCGGGCGCTGGCGGATGGCCCGTCCGCCGCCGGTTGCCAGCGAAACCCGCGATCCGCGAGCAGGGCGCCGAGCTCCGGGTGAGCGTCCATCACCGCCCGGTCCGGGCCACAGGTGACGCCGCCCGCCACCCGGGCCGCCGCGCCCAGGGCGCCGAGGACCCGGGCCAGGCACGGCTGGCCCGCCAGGGGCGCCAGCACCCCGGCGGGCAGACCCAGCTCCCGGGCCAACGCGCCGCCGCCGGGGCGTTCTCCGGCCAGTACCACGGCGCGGAACTGGGGTGTGGTCACGCCAGCGCCTTCTCGAACATGCGGTAGCGCTTGCTCACGGTGCCGCCGATGTCCTCGATGATGTTGCGCATGCCGCGGTTGTCGTCGAGGATCCACGAGAGCTCCACCTGCTCGAAGCCTTCGCGCCGCGCCGGGCCGCGCACCGCGTCGATCACCATGTAGGCGAGCCCCGGACCGAACCGGGTATGGTGGAAGGCCCGGCGCACGCCCATGAGGGGCACGCGGCCGGTGTGCGGATAGCGGACCTTGAGCCGCCACAGGAGCTTGGCCCAGCCGAACGGCAACAGCCGGCCGCCCAGATCGGCGATGGCCTCGTTGAGGTTGGGGAGCAGCACGATGAACGCCGCCGGCTCGCCGTCCACCTCGGCGATGTAGATGAAGTCGTCGGGGATGATCAGCATCATCTCCCGGCCCACGGCCCTGAACTCCTCCCGGGTGAACGGCACGAAGCCCCAGTTCTCGGACCAGGCGTCGTTGAAGATGTCCCGGAGGATCTCCAGGTCCTCGTCCACGTGCTTGCGCCGGACCGGCCGCATGGTCACCCGCGGCGCCAGGCGTTTCAGCAGGGCGGCCATCACCGGCGTGTTCTCGAACGCCGGGTCCATGACGTAGGCCAGCAGGTCCTGGACGCCGCGGTAGCCGGCGGCTTGGAGAGCGGGACCGTAGTAGGGCCGCCCGTGGGGCATCATGAAGTACGGCGGCGTGTCGAAGCCCTCCACCAGAATTCCCAGCTCCTGGTTGATGCCCAGATTGAAGGGGCCCACGCAGCGCACCGCCCCGCGCTCGGTGAGCCAGCCCTCGGCGGCGGTCAAGAGCGCCGAGAACACCGCCGGGTCGTCGGGGGCTTCGATCATGCCGAAGTAGCCGGCCCGCTCGCCGTGCCGTTCCTCGTGGAGGCGGTCGATCTGGGCGGTGATCCGCCCCACCGGGCGGGCGCCGCGGTAAGCCACCCAGCCCTGCCAGGTGGCGTGGGCGAAGAAGGGATGCTTGGGTGACAGGGCCTGCCGGCGCTCGAAGTCGAGCGGCGGCACCCAGCACGGGTCGTCGCGGTAGAGGGCGAAGGGCACCCGGAGAAAGTCGCCGAGCTCACGTCGGCTCGTCAGCGGCCGAACCTCCAGCTGGGCCGTGCTGCTGGCGGTGGCGGCCGCCCGGTTCAGAGTATCATCCAACGTTCATCCCCCCCTGGCTGCTTCTCCGGGGCCTGCCAGGCCTCGGGCTTCATCGTCGGTGAGCGGCAGCGCCGCGCCGTCCGCCACCACCCAGACGTGATCGCTGATGCGGCGCATGGCCGCCTGGTGGGTCACCGCCAGGATGGTCAGCTTGCCCCGCAGCCCTTTCAGCGTCTCGCAGATGCCCGCTTCGCTGGCGGGATCCAGGGCGCTGGTGGCTTCGTCCAGCACCAGCAGGGCCGGCCGGTGGGCCAGCGCCCGGGCGATCATGATGCGCTGACGCTGTCCGCCGGACAGGCGCGCGCCCCGCTCCCCCACCACGGTGTGCATGCCTTCGGGCATGGCGGCGACGAAGGCCGCGGCACCGGCGGCCTCCAGGGCCTGGGCCACGTCGGCTTCCGCCAGCGTCTCGTCTCCCAGGGCGACGTTGGCGAGCACGGTGTCGTGCAGCAGCAGGTTGTCCTGGGGCACGTAGCCGATGGTGCGGCGCCAGGCGGTGCGACCGATCTCGCCGAGGGGAACCCCGTCCACCAGGATCCGCCCCCGGGTGGGGGTGATCAGCCCCATGACCAGATCCGCCACCGTGGACTTGCCGCTGCCCGATTCGCCCGTCAGGCAGGTGATGTGGCCTTTGGGAATGGTGAGCGAGACCCCGTCCAGCACCGGCTCGTCGCCGTAGCCGAAGGCCACGTCTTCCAGCTCGATGGCGCGCTCGAAACGCACCGGCGCCGTGCCGCCGGGTGCCTCCGCCTGCCGCTCGGCCTCCCGGATGGTCTCCTGCAGGGCCCAGTAGGCGCTCTCGGAGGTGATCATCTTCTGGTACTCCTTCTGCACCTTGCTGCCGCGCTTGAGCAGCCGGGCCAGCACCAGGGTGAGGAAGGTCACCGTCGCGAGCTCGATCTGGAACTGAACCAGAGCCAGATAGATGCCCACCACGATCACCAGGGTGTAGAGGGGTTCCTGGGCGGCGTCCAGGCCGGCGTTGCCCAGCACTTCCCGGCGCAGATCGTCCCGCAGCTCGTTGGACTCCTGGGCCACCAGCGCCTCCGCCGCCCGCTCCCGGCCCATGGATTTGAGGGTCTTGATGGACAGCAGGATGTCGGTGAGGGAGCCGAGGAGCGCCCGGTAGCCGCGGGTCTGACCGGTGCCGGCGAAGCGGGAAATCTTCACGAACTGGTGGGAGATGCCCCACACCCCCAGCCCCGCCACCAGGCAGATCAGGGTCGCCTGCCAGGACACCAGCAGAGCCACGGTGAAGTAGACGAGCGTCTCGATGAACACCACCAGCAGACGGATGGCGTAGACGTAGGCGTTCGAGGCCCGCCAGGCTTCCGTGGCCATGGCGTTGGCCAGCCGGCCCACCGACTGGCGCACGTAGAACAGCCAGCTCGACGCGGTGATGGCGCGCAGCAGCTGGAGCCGCAGCTGGGTCGCCACGTCGGCGGCCAGGTAGCCGATGCGCTGCTCGGCCAGGAACACCAGCAGGCTCTTCAGGCCGATGCCCGCGACGATGAAGGAGAGCAGCACCCCCAGGCTCGGGGTCAGATTGAGGCTCTCCAGCATGCGGTAGACGAACATCGTGAGCTCATCCTGCTCCGCCGGATCCGTCAGCCCGGCGTCGCCGCGATCGAACGCCAGGTTCAGCATGGGCAACATGGCCGAGAGCCCGATGCCGTCGGCGAACCCCGCCAGCATGAGCAGGATCATCAGACCCAGGCTCTGCCACGGGTGCGTGACCACGAACTTGCCGATCAGCTTCATAAGACGGGAACCCGGCGGCGCCTCCGGGTAGTCGGAGGCAGGGCGGCTGCAAATGTGTACCGGCGCATTGTATGCGCTCGGGGCCGCCGGCATAACCTCTCGAAGGCGGTTCCAGCCGGCGGCCTCCGTAGCGGGTGACGGATGAGGTCTTCAGTCCTGTTCGTTCTCCGCGCTGTCCTCCTCGTCTGTGCCATCGCCGGCATCGGCGCCCGCCCCGATGCTGAATCCATCCTCCTCGGCGGCGGTCTGGTTGCCGAAGGAGCCGTTGTCGCGCAGCTCGATGGCGATGACCTCGATCTTGGCGGGGGTGGGCTCGGCGAAGGACGCGAGGTAGGCGTCGGGTACCCGAACCTCGCGGATCTCCGGCGGGACCAGCACCCGGAAGATTCGAGCGGCGATGGCTTCGTCGGCCGGGTCCTCCGCCTCCAGGTCCGGCTCCATCACGACCTCGTATGCGGCCAGCGGGACGTTACCGGCATTGGAGGGCTCCTCCGGCTCGCACTGCCCCAGGTCATTGCCAGGCTCCCAGCTGATGGTTTCGCCGTCGAACTCGATCTCCCGGGGTGCCGCCGGGAGGGCATGACTGAGATGGGTCTCGCCGAACAGCTGGCCGCCGTCCGGGAGCGCCGTCCTGAACTTGTACGCGCCGGCGGGAAAGCGCTCGAGGAACTCGGGTATCGTCACCACCTCGTCCTCGTCCCAATCCACGTCCTCGTCCCCCTCCTCGAACCAGCAGGGGGGCTCGTCGCTCTCGAAGAAGATCTCCGTGAGGGTCTGGTCTCGCAGGCTCTGCTTGGCGCGCGCGCTGAAGATGCGCTTCCAGTTCGGATCCAGGATCCGCGCGACATCCCAGCCTTCCGAATCGAACAGCGCATGGAAGCCCAGGTCGCCGTCGGTGGCGTTTATCTCGATGAGCGCGCGGCACTCGTCCAGCTCGCCGCCGCCGCAGGGAACGTCCGCCGCAGCCAGCGAGGGGACCATGCCACAGGCCGTGCCGAGGCCCAGGATGCCGACCAGTCGGCCGACCGATCGAAGCTTCGTATTCATCTGTATCGTCCTCCATTGTGTTGGTCGAGCGTGCAGGTTGCCAAGGAGTGTGCTGCCGCCGGCATTCGAGGAGAGGCCCCCGGGGCTGCAAATCCGTCGCAACCAGCGCAATCCTGACCGTCTCGGCAACAGATTTTTCCACCAGGGCGTCTCTATACTCCCGGACAATGAGGACGGAGGGCCGGCCTGGCGTGATCGTGAGAGGCGGCGCGTGCGGCGGTTGAGGCCGTCGCGTTCCACAGGGGTGGACAACGACAGCCAGCAGCTCGGCCGCGACGTCGCGCTGGTCCGACGCATGCAGCGCGGAGACGAGCGAGCCGTGGCGGAGTTCTGCGACACGTACCTGCCGAGGCTGTACCGGTTCGCCCTGCGCCGTCTGCAGCGTCCGGAGGACGCCGACGACCTGGTGCAGGTGGTGCTGAGCAACGCGGCCCGACGGATTGACACCTATCGCGGCGATGCCAGCCTCTACGCGTGGCTGCTCGGAATATGTCGCCGCGAGCTGTCGAGGCAGGTGGCCCGAGCAGCGCGCCAGCGGCTGTTCGTCCGTTTGGGCCAGGGTGATGTGCTCGACGATCTGGTGGCGAGTCTGGAAGCACCGCGGGGACACGAGCCCGATGTGGCGTCGCAGCGAGCGCAAGTAAGGAGTCTGGTGCAGGAGTGTCTCGACAGCCTGCCTCCGCGCTACGCGGAGGCGTTGCAGCTCAAGTACGTGGAAGGCTACAGCTCGAAGGAGATCGCGGAGCGCTTCGGGTTGAGCGACGACGCCGTGCAGTCGCTGCTCGCACGCGCCCGGCGAACGTTTCGAGAGGTGTGTGATGATCAGATGGCGAAGGAGATTGGCGACGGTCAAGCCTGAGCTTTCGTGGAGCCCGTGGTGACGGACACCACGGTAGCCGACCGCCGGCGGGAGGATGCGCAGCTCGAGCGGCTGCTCACGGCTGCGCTGTCTCGAGCCGAGCCGACCGCCGAGCAGCTCGAACGGTGGCGGGGCGCTTTTGCCGTGGAGCTCGCCGCAGTCAGGCGTCGGCGTGGACGCAGACTCACCACATTGGCGGCGGCAGCGGCCGCCGCTGCGCTGGTGCTGTTGGCCCTCTGGCCTCGGGAGGTGGACCTGCCGGCCGAGCCGGTGGCCCGGGTGGTGGCCGTCCTCGGCGCAGCGGCGGCGGCGGCGGAGCATGGGCCGCGTCGGCTGCGACCCGGCGACGTGGTCCGGGCAGGCGAGCGGGTGCAGTCCGGACCCAGGAGCGGGCTCGGGGTGAGCTACCGCGGCGCGGACGTGCGGCTGGACGAGCAAACTGTGCTGGTCTTCCACGAGGACCGGCTTGCGCTGCTGCGAGGTGGGGTGTATCTGGATACGGGTGAGGACGCCGGGCGGGTTAATAAGGCGGTTCTCGTGGAGACGCCGGCCGCTGTGGTGTCGCATGCGGGCACCCAGTTCGTCGTGCGGGTTTCCCAGAGCGAGGTCATCGCCGCCGTCCGGGAGGGCAGCATCGTGCTACGGCACGCGAGCGGCGACCTTCGCCTGACCGCATTGCCGGAGCACGCACGCATGGTGGTGGTGGGGCGCCAGGGGCCCATCCGTCAGCAGGACGCGGAATCGGCTGGGGCGCTGTGGTCGTGGGCGCTGGCCTCCTCCGCCGGCATGTCGCTCGAGGGCCGTGCTGCCGACGAAGTGCTGCGATGGGCGGCCCGGGAGCAGGGGCGGCGCCTGGTGTACGCCGATGCCGAAGCGGAACGGATCGCCCAGGCGCCCCTCGCGGGCGACCGGGCTCCCGTCGATCCGTTGCAGGCGGTGGCCGTGGTGGCCGCCGCCACGGGACTGGAGGTGCATGCCGAAGCGGGGGTGCTGCGGGTGACACTGGCTTCAGAAGGTGATGAGCACGCCCGCTGACGGCACCAGTGGCATCAGGGTCTCGCGTTGCCGCTCGAAGGTCACCACACCGCCGGCCTCTTCGGCGTCGTAATCGATCCCGGCGACGTTGTCGCGATCGCCGAGGTTCGTCACTCCAACGAATCCCATCACCCGGGACCGCCCGAGCCGCCAGCTCCGTCGCAGGGTCGCGTCCAGCGAGACGAAGTCGTCGAGCTCCACGTTGCTCATGATGCTGTGTATCGGCAGGGTGGTGCCGGCGGGGACGTTTTTCGGCAGTGCGGCACCCCGCCACCCCGAGTGCCAGGTGAGGGAGAGAGCTGCGGTTGTTCGGGTGCCCCGCCAGCTGACGGTGGCGTTCGCCGAGTGTCGTTGGGACCACCGGCGGGTCACCCACTCTGAGTCGATGCGGTCCTCCGCGTCCATGTAGCTGTAGCGAAGCGCTGCCGAGGCATGCTCCGAGAAATGGTGGCGCAGTTCCAGGTCCGCGCCGCGAGCTCGGGCCCGCTTCGGGTCCAAGGCCACCCGGTCCGGCTCCAGCTCGGGGACCAGCACGAACGGATTGAACAGGTTCTCGAAGCGCTGCCTGGTGCGGCGATACCGCTTCTCGTACACCTCGGCGCGCAGCTCCCAATGCGCCGTGGGCATCCACTGCACGCCGACGATGCCATGGTCGGCGCTCTGGGGGCGGGAAAAGGTCGCCACGCCGTCGGCCACCTGCAGCTCGTGTAACGCCTGCGGCTGGTGGAATCGCCCGGCATCGAAGCGAAACGTCACGAGGTCGGTTGGCTGGTAGCGCAGGCCGAGTCTCGGCGACACACAGTAGGTCGTGCCATTCGGGTCGAACGACTGGAAGTCCCAGCGGATGCCCGGTTGCAGCAACAAGCGGGCGGTGAGGGGCAAGCCTGCGGCCCAGTAGACCCCGCCCGACCAGCCCTGCGGATCCACCCGAATGTCGTGACTGCGGATGGCGCCTCCCGAGAGAACTTCACCCATCGTCTTGCTGTCCACCCACGCCGTGGAGTCGTAGCGCCCGCGACCGTATTCCGCCTCGGCGCCGGTCTCCATCAGCAGCTTCCCCTTGCGCCAGCTGACGTCCGTGCGGGCACTCACCTTGTCCAGCGCCAGTTCGTGATCGAGGAAGCCTGCCGCGCCGGAGTCGTCGTCCCGATCGTTGAGCTTCTTGTTCCGCCTGGACCACGTATAGGCGAGTGTGCTCGCGCTGGACAGCCCGGCGCCGTCGTCGAGCTCGAGACGGAACCACAGATAGCGGCTGTCGATGTTGGAACGGGCTGCGGTTTCGTCTTCCGTGAGCCGGACGTCGTCCTTGCTGAAGAACGACCCTGCCCATACGCGCGCATGGGGCGTGAGGCGTCGACCGATCCGCGCGAACGCGTCGTAATAGCGGGGCGTTCCCAAGCCAGGATCTACTTGCTTGATTATCTGATCCAGATTGCCCCGGCGTGCCGAGGCCGCGTATTCGGTGGCGCCGTCTTCCGAGGCGCCGTGGACATTGGCGAGGAGCGAGAACAGTGAGATGCCGATTTCCGATTGCGGCTCCCCTTCGGGGGGGCCGGGAATGACGTCCATGACGCCGCTCATGCGATTGCCGTAGCGCGCCGGAAAGCCGCCGGTGTAGACGTCCACGGCGGCTATCGCGCGGTCGTCGATGGCGCTGAAGATGCTCTGAAAGTCCGCGAGATGGTAGGAATCCAGAAGGTCCACCCCGTCGAGGCGAATCAGCATTTCGTCCTGCAGACCGCCGCGGATCCGTGGCTTGGCGGAGACGCCCATGGAGGACATGCCGGGCAGCTGTGCCGCCGCCCGCAGCGCATCGCCCCCGAGACTCGGCGCGGTGGCCAGATCCTCGGCGGTGAGGGTGGTGATGGAGCCGGTAACGCTCTGGGGGGCCAGCCGGTGGTGCGTTCCGGTCACGATCATGCTTTCCACGAGGGGACCGGGCGCGAGAATCACTTCGGTGGTCACGGCGACTCTTGCCAGCACCGGCCGATGCCCTTCGGCGTGCACGGTCACCAGGGTTCCCGGATCCAAGGGCACCGGATAGTTGCCGTCTTCGTTCGCCGTGAGGGGATAGCGTCGGCCTCGCCATCGTGCCTCGACCAGCCGCAGAGGCTCGCCCGTCACGGACCGAATACGCAGCACCGGCGGGGCGTGGGTGGCGCCGTCGCGCGGCGTGATCACCCAATGATCGCCAACACGCCGGAGCGACAGCTGCATCGACGATAGGGCGCGACGGAACGCAGAAATCGAAATGTGTGGCAGCTCGAGGACCACGCCCGGACCCACCACGTTGCTGCTGTAGAGCACCGAGTGGCCATCCTCGGCCAGGCGGCTGACTACCTCCTCGAGCGACAGCCGATCCGCTCTTGCCGTGGCGGTGCACAGGCAGCCCACCAGGAGCAGGCCGGTGGTAGGACGAAGGTGTCGCGCTCCCATGGGCAACGAGTATAGCGCCGGTGCCTGGGCTGGGCGCGGGTCGCGATGCCCCTCAGCGGGGCGCCCCGTTCACCCGCCGGATGAGCAGCAGCGCCCCCACCAGCACCACCAGGATGGGAGCGCTGCTTGCCAGCAGCGGCGATTGGGTGGCGAGGTAGATGGCGTTGGTGCCGATCTGCTGCAGCAGGAAGATGCCCAGTGCGTTGGCGATGCCGAGGGACACCGCCCCACCCATGCTGGCCCGCGGGCCCACCCCGAGCACGAAGGGCGCCGCGAACAGACCGAAGACGATGCCGGAAGCGGGCATCAGCAGGCGCCGCCAGAACTCCATGGCGTAGAGACCGCTCGGGCGCTGCTCCTGAGCCAGATAACGCCGGTGCTGGTGGATCTCCTGCAGCGACAGGCTCTCGAGGGGCAGCTCGTAGAGAGCGGTGCTCTGGCGCCACGGGGGTGACCACGAGGCCGAGGGCATGCTGCGGGTTTCGATGCCGCCGTCGGTGCGATAACGTTTCTCCAGCACTCCGCGCAGGATCCACGGACCGCCTTCGGCATCCAGCTCCGCCCGTTCCGCATAGACGAAGCGGTCCAGCTCGGTGTCGTCCCCGAACCAGTACATGCGGATGCCGGAGGGGGTGCCGCCCCGGGCCAGGGAGTCGATGTTGAGGAACAGCCCTTCGTGCTCGATCCAGATACCGTCCTTCGAGAACAGGGCCCCGTCCCGGGAGGTCTCGGTCATGTGCAGCAGGTGGGCCTGTTGCGCCATGGGGCGGGCTACCAGCTCGGCGGCGGCGAGGACGGCGAAGAAGCCCAGGGTGGCGACGGCGCAGACCGCGGCCAGGCGGGCGGGGGTCAGCCCGGCGGCGCGCATGGCGATGATCTCCTGGCTGCGCACGAAGGTGCTGAGGCCGTATACGACCCCCAGCAGCGCCACGAACGGCGACAGGTCCAGCAGTCGGGCGGGCAGGTTCAGCGCCACCACGGCGATGGCGTCGTCCACGCCGAAGCTGGCGTCGCCCACGTCGTCGGCTCGCTCCATGAAGTCGAACAGCCCGAACAGGGCCAGCAGGGACGCGGCCACCAGCAGATAGCCCCGGACCAGCGACGCGGTGAGGTAGCGGTAGATGATTTTCACGCCGGCCCCCGCAGGGTGAGCCGGGGAATGCGCCGCAGCACCAGATAGAAGGCGGCCATGATGACCACCGCCGTGTAGACCCCGGGAAACGGCGGCAGCAATCCGTTCTCCACCGCGGAGGTGGTGATGCTGCTCAGGTTGAACA
The DNA here is from genome assembly GCA_041690675.1 of Pseudomonadales bacterium. Taxonomy (GTDB): domain Bacteria; phylum Pseudomonadota; class Gammaproteobacteria; order Pseudomonadales; family Azotimanducaceae; genus UBA7803. Next base: position 47,022 of record JAWLGU010000002.1, read on the forward strand.
CCAGGGCGTAGACCACGATACCCACCGTAAAGCGCGCGTACGGCGACTGCTTGGGACGCACCCGACCCAGCTCGATGGCCATCAGCGAGACCAGAAAGGAGATCAACGGCATGGACAGCCGCCATTGGAATTCCGCCACGTCCTTGCGGGCAGTGGCGCTGGCCAGCTCCAGGGTCGGCCGGGCACGGCGTTTGGAAAGGGTATCGCTGGGGGGGCGCTGGGCCTGGTAAACCAGCCGCTCGAAGCGGGTGATCCGGTCAGGGGCCGGCGTCACCGGAACCGGGGCGGCCTCGCCGGCCACCTCGGCGCCGCTGCCCGTGCCCGCGGCTGCGCCCGCGGCTGCGCCCGCGCCCGCGGCTGCGCCGGCGGAGATCTGGTAGCTGGTGCCGTCGAAGAACGTGAGGGTCTGGCGCCGCCGCTCGTCGGTTTCGCTGATCTGGCCTTGGCGGGCGCGCAGCACCAGGGACTCGTCCTCGGATTCCACCCGGGCGAAGACGCCGGTGAGATTGGGCGCCCGCCGGCTGATGTCCTCCGCCTGAATCACGAAGTTGGCGTCCCAGCGGTAGAAGCGCTGCGGCATCATCTGCCGGGAGGTCAGATTGGTGGCCCGTTCGCTGATCTCGTAGCGGAGCACGTAGGAGTAGGGGCGTCCGTAGATCGACAGTACGGCCACGCACGAGGCGACCACCACGGCCAGCAGCCACAGGGGCCGCGACAGCCGGTCCGGTGAGGCGCCGCTGGCGTACAGGGCGTACGGCTCTCCCTCCCGGTGCCAGGTGCAGTTGACCATCAGCAGCGCGGCGAAGAACGCCGAAGGCAGCAGCACCTCCAGGGCCGAGATGTCGTGGGCCACCACCAGGGCGAACACGTCCCGCGCCGGCAGGTTGCCCAACGCCGCCGAGCGCAGGAGCTGCACGCTGGTGAACGCCGTGAACAGCAGCACCAGCAGGGCCAGCCCGGCCACCGTGGGGACCAGCACCTGGCGGATGATGTAGCGGTCGAGAGTCAGCACCTCAGGCGCCCTTCGGCCAGCGCCGCTTGGTGCACAGCCACTCCTGGGGACGCTCGCCGATCCAGCCCTCCAGCAGGGCGTTGAACTGAGCCATGAGATCGATGGCCGCCCGCTTGCCCCGATGCTCCGCGTCCGCCACCAGCGGCTCGCTGAACTCCACTTCGAACCGCGCCGGACCCAGGCGTTTCACGCGCACGGGCACCACCGGGTAATCGAGCCGCGCGGCCATGCGCGCCGGGCTGATGGTCGTGGGCGCCGGCGTGCCGAAGAGCTCCAGGGGCACCCCGCTGTCCACTCGCACGTCGGGGAGCAGCCCCACGGAGCGGCCCTTCAGGAACCTCTGGGTGAGCCGGCGCAGGGCTTGTTGCTTCGGCACGTACTCGCCGCCGCTGCGGGTCCGGAAGCGCTGGATCATCCGGTCGATCACGGGATTGCCGTGGGGACTGTAGATGATCACCAGGCCGTTACCCTGGCGGCCGAGGAAGCTGGCCAGCACCTCCCAGTTGGCCAGGTGGCCGGTCATGAGCAGCATGGGGCGCGCTTCCTCAAGCAGCGCGCGCACCGAGTCGGGCGCGCGAACCTCGATCTGCCGGTCCACGATGTGCTCCAGGTGGGGGTATTCGAACAGCACGGCCCCCAGATTTCGCCAGACGCCTCGCGCGGTTCGCTCCAGCTCGGCGGGGCTGGCGTTCGGCAGCACCTGGTGGAGGTTGCGGAGCACCTGGCGGTGCTTGCGCAGGCGCGGGCCCAGCGCCCCCAGGAGCGCGCTGCCCGTCCTGGACGCCAGCCCGCTCGGCAGCACCGACGCCAGCAGCCACATCAGGCCGGCGGGCAGGGCGGTGGCGTAGTCGCGAAGCTGGCGAGCGATGGCGGACTCCTCGGCGGTGGCCCCGGCCGGACCGGGGACGATCGGGGCGCTCGATGTCGAGCGCCGTCGATTATAGTCATTGGGCCGTGCCCTGCACTCGTTCGCGCGAGTAGACGGTGAGGGTGGCGACCCGGCCATCCGCCTCGTCGGCGATCAGGATGTCGCCGCCCGGGGTGAAGCAGAGGCCTTCCGCCTGACGATGATGGCGGCGGGCCAGGCGTCGCCAGCCGAGCAGGCTGCCTTCCGGGGAGATCTCCAGAATCACCCGCTCCTTGCCGGCCAGCACCAGGAGCCGCTGCCGGTGGGGAATCCAGGTCAGGCCGGACGGACGCAGGCGCGCAACGCCCAGCGCTGCCAGCACGGGCGCCACGTCGACCCAGACGGCCACGGGCGCTGCGCTGGCCTCCTCGTCCGACTCCAGGCGGTAGAGCAGGATGGTGTCGGCCACCGGAGCCCTGGGGTACTTGCAGGCGACGAACAGAGCCGTTCCGGCGGCGGTCATGCCCTCGAAGTTGCAGCGATCGTCCAGTCCCGCGGACACGGGACGCAGCGGCGCGGCCAGTCCGGCTGCCCCGTCGCGGTCCAGATCCACCCGGAGCAGACGCCCCGGGCTGGCCAGCAGGTAGACCGCGTCACCGTGCACCGTGACCGCTTCGAAATCGCCGTCCATGGAGAATGCCGGCCCACCGATCTGCCCCCGGAGCAGCTCCGGGCTCGGCTCTCCGGGGTAGGCGAGCACCCACAGGGTCGAGTCGTTGTCGTGGTGGGCCAGCACCCGCCGTTCGTCCAGCACGGCCAGACCGGAGATTTCCCTCAGGCTCCGGGGCAGAGGCCAGCGATGAGCCGGCTCGATCCACCGGTAGGCCGAGAGCACCGTGTCCGCTGCCAGATCCGCTCCGTTGGCAGGTTGCAGGGAGCATCCCGCGAGCGCAAACGCCACCGCGAGCCATGCGGGGCGCCACCGCGCCCGGTGTACCCAGCCCGGCAAGGCGACGTAAGCTAACGGTTTCAGTGGGGCCTCCGGCGATTCCAAGGTATGGACTTCAGTTTCATGAGGCAGCCGTTTCCCGATTATCGCCAATCATGTGGCTGGCAGGCGTTGCTGATTCGCCGCTGTCCTGAGCCGGCGCTCCGGGACCACGTGGATTGCGATCTGGCCGTGGTGGGTGCCGGGTACACCGGGCTTGCCGCGGCGCGGAGCTGGGCCGAGGCGAGGCCCGAGGACCGGGTGGTGGTGCTCGAGGCCAGCGTGGTGGGCGAGGGCAGCCCCGGCCGTAACTCCGGCTTTCTCCTGGAAATCGCCCTGGCGGACGATGCGGACCCGTCGGCGGTGCAGCGCATGAAGCGCTGCAACGCGCTGCTCGGTGACACCATGAAGCAGCTTCGTGGACTGGTGCGCCGGCACCGCATTCCCTGCCAGCTCGCCCGCACCGGCACCTACAGGGGCGCCGCCACGGCGCGCGGTGTGCGCTATCTGGAGCGCTACCGGTCCTTCCTGGACGCTGCCGGGCTCGCCTACCAGCGGCTGGGGACCGATGCGCTGGAGGCGCGTATCGGCACCCGCTACTACCGCTACGGGCTCTACTCTCCGGATTGCTCCCTGGTGCAGCCGGCGGCGCTGATCCGCGGGCTGGCGGACCACCTGCCTGCCAACGTGACGCTCCACGAGGAAACGCCGGCCCTGCTGGTGGAGCGTCACGGCGCCGGCTGGCTCGTGGAGACACCCGGGGGATGCGTGCGCGCGCGGCGGCTGGTGCTGGCGAACAACGCCTTCGCCCGGGAGCTCGCCGGGCCGGTGCGCTGGCGCCTGACCCCGCGTCTGACGGTGATGTACACCTACGCGGCACTCACCGAGCCGCTCTCGAAGTCGGCTCGAGCCGCCCTGGGCGGGGAGCGCGCGTGGGGCTTGCTGCCCGCCCATCGGCTGGGCACGACCTTGCGCCGCACCGCCGACCACCGGCTGCTGGTGCGCTCCTTCTACGGCTACGAGGCCGAGGAGGACAACAGCCGGGTGGCGGAGCGGCTGCGCGGCTGCCTGGCGCGGCGTTTCCCGAATCTCGATCCGGCGGAGGTGTTGTTCGCCCACGTGTGGGGTGGCGCCACCGGGCTCACCTACAACGGCGCGCCGGTCTGGGGCGAGCTGGCCCCGGGGCTGTGGGTTTCCGCAGGCTGCAACGGCGGCGGCGTGGTCAAGGGCACCCTGTTCGGCAACCTGTTGGCGCGGAAGGCGCTGGGCCAGGACGTGCCGGAGGTGAGGGCGCTGTTCGGAAGCGCCAGCCGCATGCCGCCGGAGCCGCTGCGCCGGCTCGGTTTCGCCGTGGTCTCGACGGTGGAACGGCGGGCGGCGGGTCTGGAGACCTGATGGGAGCCGCCGTCCCGGCCCACCTCGGAGCACTGTCGCTGCTGCCCGCCGGCATCGCCATCGTCCTGGCGTTCGTCACCCGGAACACCGTGTTCTCGCTGGCGGTGGCCTGCCTGGTGGGGGTGGTGGCCATGGGGCGCGGGCTGCTGGGATTTCCCGAGCTGCTGAAGAACGCCCTGGGGACGCCCAGTTTCTCCTGGATCCTGCTGCTGGAGCTGTTCATCGGCACCCTCATCGCGTTCTTCCAGCGCACCGGCGCCATCCGCAACTTCGCCGCCTGGGTGGAGCGGCGCCGGCTCGGCCGTGTGCGGGTGCAGCTGGTGGCCTGGCTCATGGGCATGTTCGTGTTCTTCAGCGACTACTTCAGCCCCCTGTTCGTGGGCGCCACCATGCGTACCCTGACCGATCGGCTGAAGGTGTCGCGGGAAAAGCTCGCCTACATCGCCGACTCCACCTCGGCGCCGGTGAGCGTGCTGGTGCCGATCACCGGCTGGGCCGTATTCATCGCGGGATTGCTGGTGGGCCTGGGGCCGGTGCAGGATCCGCACGCGGCCATGATCGCCTTCGCCCGCTCCGTGCCCTACAACTTCTACGCCTGGCTCGCGGTGCTGGCGGTGGGCGCGTTCTGCGCCGGGCTGCTGCCGGAGTTCGGGCCCATGGCCCGGGCCGAGGCGCGAGCCCGCAACGAGGGCAAGGTGTTGCGGGACGGCGCCGAGCCGCTCATGGGCGAGGAGCTCACCGACATCGAGCCGTACCGGGGCGTGGACGGGCACCTGCTCTGGAACTTCTTTCTGCCGGTGCTGGTGGTGATCGGCATCGCCGTGGGCACGTTTGTCGTCACCCGCTCGGCGCTGACCATGGAGGCGTTCCTGGGCGCGGTCGTGGTGGCCGGCGCCATCATGCGTCTGCAGGGAATCCCCCTGCCCGACATCATGCGCACCGCCATGGCGGGCATGAAGGGGGTGATGCCGGCGGTGGTCATACTGGCGTTCGCCTACGCGCTGAACGACCTGTCCCGGGCCATGGGCACCGCCGCCTATCTGGTGGAAGCCACCGAAGGCTGGTTGACCCCGGCCCTGCTGCCGGCGCTGACCTTTCTGATCGCCGGGGTGATCGCCTTCTCCACGGGCACGTCCTGGGGCACCTTCGCCATCATGATGCCGCTGGCGGTGCCGCTGGCGCTGGGGTTCAGTGGCGGCGAGCTGTCCAGCCTCACCTACGCCACTATCGCGGCCGTGGCCGGTGGTGGCGTCTTCGGCGATCACTGCTCGCCCCTCTCGGACACCACCATCCTCGCCTCCACCGGGGCGGCCGCCGACCACATCGACCACGTGAAGACCCAGATTCCCTATGCCCTGGCGGTGGCGGCGGTCTCGCTGCTGCTGTATCTCGCGCTGGGCCTCAGCGCCGGTTGAGGGGCGTTTGGGAAGGGGCGCGCGACTGGCGTAAGCTCCAGCCATTCGAGCGGGGAAAGAGAGACATGAGGGGGCAGTGTGTCGGTACGCGCGCTCGCGTGCGCGTGGTCGTCCTGGCCTGCCTGTTGGCCGGGACCTCCGCCGGAGCCCGAAGCCCGGCTGCGGCGGAGGCGGCCGTCGATCCGCGGGATCTCGCCGCCTTCGTCGACGGTTTCGTGGAAAGCCGGATGGCGTCGGAGCACGTGGTGGGGGTCACGGTGTCGGTCGTGCATCGGGGCGAACTGATCTTCGCCCGCGGCTACGGCTATGCCGACATGGAGGCGCAGCGGCCGGTGGACCCGAGCCGCACCCTGTTCCGGCCGGGGTCCATTTCCAAGACCTTCACCTGGACCGCGGTCATGCAGCTGGTGGAGCGGGGTCTGGTGGACCTCAACCGGGACGTGCGCAGCTACCTGCCGAACCTGGAGATTCCGGCCACCTTCGAGGAACCGATTACCCTGGCGCACCTGATGGCGCACACCCCCGGCTTCGAGGAATCCGCCATGGGCCACCTGTTCGAGAACGATCCGGTGGAGGTGCTGCCGCTTCCGGACTACCTGAACCTTTACCAGCCGGCGCGGGTGCGTCCGCCCGGAGCGGTGCCCGCCTACTCCAACTACGGCGCGGCGCTGGCGGGACTGGTGGTGGCCAACGTATCGGGAATGCCGTGGGAAGATTACGCCGACGAGCATCTGCTAGAGCCGCTGGGCATGACCCGCAGCACTTTCCGGGAGCCCTGGGGGAGCCAGCGCGGGGGCGCCATGTCGGAAGCCCTGCAGCGGGCGGTGAGTCGGGGCTACGCGCGCCACGCCGGCGGCTATCGGGCCGGTTCGTTCGAGTTCATCGGCCACGTGGGGCCGGCGGGGGCACTCTCCACCACCGCCACCGACATGGCGCGCTGGATGCTGGCCCACCTCGATGACGGCCGGCTCGGAGAAACCCGAATCCTCGAGCGGGAGACCGCGCAGCGCATGCACAGCCGGCACTTCGGGATGGATCCGGAGATGCCCGGCATGGCCCACGGCTTCATCGAGAGTGATCTGCACGGGTACCGCGCCATCGGTCACGGCGGCGGCACGGTGCACTTCGTTTCGGACCTGCAGCTCGTACCGAAGCTGGAGCTCGGCGTCTTCATCTCCACCAACACGAGCGGAGGCGGCGGAGCGCTCGTCCGCGACTTCGCGCGCAGTCTGGTGGCGCGCTACTTCCCGCCGGGGCCCGCATTCCTCGAGGCGCAGGCGGAAGCCGAGCCCGAGGGGTCGCCGGTGGATTACGCCGGCACGTATCTGTCGACGCGGCGGCCCTACACCACCGTCGAGCGCCTGTTCATGACCCAGGGCGCCGCCGTCTCCGCGACGGAAGACGGCCGCCTGGTGGCCGTCTCCCCCATGGGCGAGAGCCGGCTCGAGCCGCTGGGAGGGGATCGGTTCCGCAGCGTCGAGACCGGCGAGCCGGTTAGGTTCCTCCGCGATGAGGAGGGTCGTATCCGCACCTTGCTGTTGCATCCACCCGTCATGGTGCTGGAGAAGGTAAGGCCGCTGGCTACCCCCGGCGTCCGCTACTCGATTCTCGGGCTTGCAGCGCTGGTGATGGGGGGCGCCATCGTCGGCGCGTGGCTGCGCCGCAACCGGCCTGTGGCCCAGAGCCCGGGGGAAGCGTGGGCGGTGCGAGTGCTGATCGCCGCCGCCGGAGCGTGGCTCGCGTTCTACGGCCTGGCGGTGATTTCGCTGGCGCCCATCGCCGAGGACTTCGCCAACGTGTTCTACGCGTTTCCGCCCCCGGGCTTCGTGGCGGCCCTGGGGCTCGGCCTGGTGGCGGCCGTACTGACGATGTCGGCCGTGCTGTTGCTCTACCCGGTATGGCGGGCTGGAAACTGGCCGCGGTGGCGGCGCATCCGCCATACTGGCGTGGTGCTGGCCGCTGCAGCCACTCTGCTGGTGCTGCACGACCTCAACGCCATCGGGTTCAACTACCTGCCGAGCTGACGCCGATCATGAGCGAAACGACGGACAATGGCGCCGTGGCGGCGCCCCACACCCTGGTCTGGGACTGGCCGCTGCGGCTGTGGCACTGGGCCTTCGCGCTGTGCATCGGCGGCTCCCTGGGGACGGGTCTCGCCGGCGACGTCGCCCTCATGGACTGGCACCTGCGGCTGGGATACGCGGCGCTCGCCCTGCTGCTGTTCCGGGTAGGCTGGGGGATCTGGGGCGGGCGCTATGCGCGCTTCGCCACCTTCCGCACCTCGCCCGCGCGGTTCCTGGCGCACTTTCGCGGCGAACGGACAGCGCCGCGCACGGCGCCGGGGGCGGCGCTCGCGGCGCTGCTCATCCTTGCGGTGGCCGTGCAGGCGGTGACAGGGCTGTACACCACGGACGACATCTTCACGGAAGGACCGTTGGTGCGGCACGCCTCGGGCGACACGGTGGCACTCATGTCGTTCATCCACCGGCGGGCTTTCTGGGTGGTGCTGGCGCTGGTGGGCGTGCACCTGCTGGCCCAGGCGATCTACGCGTTGCTGCGGGACCCGACGCCCCTCGGCATGTTCACCGGCCGCAAGCCCGTGTCGGCCACACCCGCGGCCCATCTGTGGATTCGTGCCTTGCTGACCGCGGCGGCGGCCGCCGCCGCGGTATGGTGGGGCCTGTTGGCCTGAACCCCCGGGGCTCCGCCCCTTCGCTCATTCGGACCGATAGTCGTCGTGGCACGCCTTGCAGGACTGACCCAGGTTCTGGAAGGCGGGCATCACGCCGTCGCCCGATTGCACGGCCGAGGCGAATTCCGCGGCGGCGCCCTGGAACGCCTGCAACCGGGACTGGAAATCCTCGGGATTCTCCCAGATGGCCGGCAGAGCATCGCCCCCCTCCGACCCCTCCGGGAACAGCAGCGGCGCGATCTCCGCCAGGTCCGCCAGCGCGGCGGCATGCAGGGTCAGATGGGCCTGGTGGGGAACTTTCTGGCGGAGAATGTCCACCGCCGACTGCATGTGGCCGCCAATGGCCTCCATGACGTGGTGACGGTATTCGGCATCGCCCTCGGAGGCGGCGGCGGGCATGGCCGCCAGCAGCAGGCCCAGCAGCGCGCGGCGCCATGCGCGGCGCCATGGCCGGAATTCGTTGTTCATCTTCTCTCCTTCTGTTTTCGGGCCCGATCCATAGGATCGGCTCGATCCATAGGATCGGCGTCGACCATAGGCCAGTCGGAGTCCGGCGGCAACGTCTGCCTCGACAACGCCGATTGGCTGATG
>JAWLGU010000002.1:56061-82319 GCA_041690675.1 Pseudomonadales bacterium
CGATCCATAGGATCGGCTCGATCCATAGGATCGGCGTCGACCATAGGCCAGTCGGAGTCCGGCGGCAACGTCTGCCTCGACAACGCCGATTGGCTGATGTTACGTTATAACATCCTCATCGCGTTGGACGGAGACACGAGTGCGCCTAGCCATCGTCGTCGTGGGGCTGATGGGCACGGCAACGGCTCTGGCGGCCCCCACAGTTTCACCCCTCGAGGAGGTGGTGGTGCGTGCGCATCCCCTCTCGGGTGAAGGGCTGGCGCAGCCGGTGGACCGGCTGCAGGGCGAAGCGCTGGCGCGCAATCTCGCCGGTTCCCTCGGTGAGGTGGTGTCACGACAGCCCGGAGTCTCCACCACGTTCTTCGGGCAGGCCGTGGGGCGGCCCGTGATCCACGGTCTGGGCGGGCCCCGGGTGAGAGTCATGGAGGATCGAATCGCCTCCCTGGATGCGTCGGTGGCCAGCGACGACCACGCCGTTACCGTGGAGCCGTTCCTGGCCAACGACGTGGAGATTCTCAAAGGTCCCACGACCCTGGTGTACGGTTCCGGCGCCATCGGCGGCGTCGTCGACGTCCACACCGGCCGCATCCCCCATGCGCTGCCGGACGAGGCGGTCAGCGGTCGCGTGGAAGCCCGTGGCGACGACGTGGCCGATCAGCGCACCATGGCGGCGCGGCTCGATGGCGCCCTGGGTGACGTGGCCTGGCATGCCGACGGCTTCTTCAGGCGACTGGACGACTATCGCATTCCCGGGCACCCGGAGTCGGCGGCGCTGCGGGCGCTGGAAGGGGACCTGGAAGACGGCCACTCGGAAAGCAGCGAGCTGCCGAACAGCGACGTGGACAGCGATGGCGGCAGCGTCGGGATGTCCTGGGTGGGCGCCCGCGGCTTTGCCGGGCTGGCGGTGAGCCGGTACCGGTCGGAATACGGCCTGCCCGGCGGTCACGCCCATGAGGACGAGGCGACGTCCGAGTCCGGGGACGTGCGCCTCGATCTCGAGCAGCAGCGCTGGGATCTGGAGGCGGCCCTGGACCGGCCGCTGCCGCTGGTGGAGGCGGTGAACCTGCGCGTGGGGGTCAACGATTATCGGCACCGCGAGCTGGAGCCCGCGGGCGTGGTGGGAACCGTGTTCGACGTGGACGCCTGGGAAGGCCGCGTCGAGCTGAGTCATGTGCCCCTGGCCGGCTGGTCCGGCGTGCTGGGGCTGCAGCTCGGCCGCGAGGATTTCGATGCGCTGGGGGACGAGGCCTTCACCCCCGCCTCGAGAACGGACAGCCGGGCGCTGTTCCTGCTCGAGGAGCGGAATTACCCCATGTTCACCGTGCAGACCGGAGCACGCGTGGAGCGGGTGGAGGTGGAGGCCGAGGACGGCCGCCGCCGGGAGTTCGATACCGCGAGCGCATCCCTGGGCTTCGTCGTGCCCCTGGGCGCGAGCTGGGAGGTGGGGCTGCTCGGCGATCTGGCCAGCCGGGCCCCCAGTGCGGCGGAGCTGTTCTCCGCCGGCCCCCACGCCGCCACCCGATCGTTCGAGATCGGCAACCCGCGGCTCGACGAAGAGCGGGCCGCCAACGTCTCGTTGACCGCGGGTTACGAGAACGAGCGGCTCCGGGTCGCCGGTACCGTCTATTTCACCCGCTTCAGCGATTTCATCTACCAGGCCGAGTCGGATCTCGAACGCGATGGTCTGCCGGTGCGCTTCTGGAGTCAGAACGACGCCGAGTTCCGCGGCATCGACCTGCAGCTGGAGGTGGGCCTGTTGGCGGGAGGCCCCGTGAGCGTGGACCTCCGCACGTTTTACGACCGGGTGCACGCCGAGCTCTCGGACGTGGCGGCGGACCGGGTGCCCCGGCTGCCGCCGGAGCGGGCGGGTATCGGGTTGGAAGGCCGCTGGCGCGAGCTCACGGCGAGCCTGGATTATCTGCGCGTGATGCGACAGGACCGCGTGGCCGAGTTCGAGCTCCCCACCGAGGGATACGACGATCTGCGGGCCCGGGTGGCTCTGGGAGTTCCGCTTTCCGGTGTCGAGATGCTGCTGTTCCTCGAGGGGCGCAATCTCACCGACGCGGAGCAGCGCAACCACGTCTCCCTGCTCAAGGATCTGGCTCCGTATCCGGGCCGCAGCGTCATCGGAGGCGTCCGTGTCAGCTTCTGATCCCGGCGGCCGCGCCGACCGCGTGGCCATCGCCCTCTCCGCTCTGTGCCTGGTCCACTGCCTGGTGATTCCCGTGGCTCTGCTGGCGGCACCGGCCCTGGGCCTGGCGGTGCTGGGCACCGAGACCGCCGTCCACTGGCTGCTGCTGGGAATCGCCGTGCCGGTGAGCGTCTACGCCTTGTGGCAGGGTTATCGTCAGCACCGTCAGCGCTTCTGCGTGGTGCTGGGGGCGGCCGGGCTCTGCCTCCTGTTCGTCGCGGTTTCCCACCTGGCGGGCGCGTCCCGGGAGGTGCCGCTCACCCTGGCGGGGGTGATCCTGCTCCTGGTGGCCCACGCCTACAACCTGCGTGGTTCCCTGAGCGGCGGCGCCTTGGGCGCCGGGCGCTGCGCCCACGGCGATTAGCGGGGCAGCTCCACCTCGAGCCAGTCCGCATCGCCGGCGAAGGTCAGGGTTCGAACCTGGCGCTGGCATTCCACGTTCAACGTGTTCACCTGATCCGCCCAGACGTCCCGCAGCGCGCCGAACCGGGCCCGCAGCCCGGTGAGGCCGGGGGGCATGGGCGTGCGCTGATAGACCCAGAGGAAGTCTCCCTCGAGCTCGGCCCCCACCAGCTCCAGTGGCGCCAGGGTCGCGCCCACGCCCTGCAGCGCGAATCGCTCGTGCACGTACACCGCGAAGCGCATACGGTCCTCGCGGTCGTCCACCAGATCCGCGGCGCGGCCGGTGATCAGCGCCAGGGCATGCTCCGCGTCGTGGCTGAAGAAGCGATGCATGACCTCGATGTTGCCGGTGCGCGCGTTCAGCAGCGCGGTGGTGATGGTGGCACGAAGCTGGTGCGCCTGCGCTTCGACCTGCAGGCCGAGAATCAGCAGCGCCACCATCAGCCGCAGCAGTGGCCTCATGGGTGCGGTTCGCTGAGGGGCACCGGCGCGTCGCCCGGGCCGGCTGCGGCGGGTGCCGCATCCGGGGCGTCGGTCTTGCCGGCGTCCGGCACGCCGGTCTTCAGCTCCGTCTTGATGTCCTGCATCAGATCGCGGTCCGGGACGTCACCTTCCTCATGGGGCGGGTCGAACACCTCGAGCCGCGAAGGCAGGATCTTGCGCGGATAGTGGTTGTTGTACAGGTCCACGTCCGCCGTCTCCCAGTGCGGATCCAGCTCCACCGTCACCAGCTCGCGCTCGCGCATCAAGAGCTTCGAGACCTTGTTCGGCGAACGGCGCCAGATCTCTGCGGGCAGGTAGAGCAGCTCCTCGCTGCCGTCCGCATAGGTCAGCCCGAGGATGATGGGCATGACGAGCCCGCCCACGTTGCTGAATTCCAGCACGTAGAAGTTCCGGTCGTCGGCCACCGCTTTCTCGAGCACCTCGCGCTGCCAGTCGGGATTGCTCGACAGCGGGTCGTGCAGGCTCTCCAGAAACTCCCGGTAGTCGTTGCGATCCTTGTCGGTGACGGTGAACGGATCGTGCTCCACGTAGAAGTCCTGCAGGTCCGGCATCCGCTGGAGCCGTGGCACCACGCCCTCGGCTTCGTTGGCGAGCTCGGTGCGCGACGGCGGCTGTGCCTCGTGTTGCTGCCGCTGCCACGCCCGCTCCACGTCCGGGTTCTTGGTGTCCACCTTCAGGTGGGTCACCCGGTCGATGGAGATGTCCACGTGGTCGGTGGTGTAGAACCAACCCCGCCAGAACCAGTCGAGGTCCACGCCCGAGGCCTCTTCCATGGTGCGGAAGAGGTCGGCGGGGGTGGGCCGCTTGAACTTCCAGCGCCGGGTGTACTCGCGGAACGCGAAGTCGAACAGCTCGCGGCCGAGAATGGTCTCGCGCAGAATGACCAGCGCGGTGGCCGGCTTGGCGTAGGCGTTGTTGCCGAACTGCATGAGCGACTCGGAGTTGGTCATGATGGGGACCTGCTGCTCGCTCTTCATGTAGTCGACGATCCAGCGCGGCTCGCCGCGGGTTGAGGGATAGTCCTCCTCCCACTCCTGCTCGGCGATGAACTGCAGGAAGGTGTTGAGCCCTTCGTCCATCCAGGTCCACTGCCGTTCGTCCGAGTTCACCACCATGGGGAAGTAGGTGTGGCCGATCTCGTGGATCACCACCCCCACCAGGAACCGCCGCTCGCCGCGGGAGTAGGTGCGGCTGCCGTCCTCCTGCAGCTCCGTGCGGGGCCCGTTGAAGGTGATCATGGGATACTCCATGCCCCCCACCGGCCCGTTGACCGACTGCGCCACGGGATACGGATAGGGGAACGAGTAGCGGGAGTACACATCCATGGTGTGGATCACCGCCTGGGTCGAGTACTTCGACCACAGGGGCTCGCCTTCCTTGGGGTAGAACGACATGGCCATGACGAGGGGGTTGTCCCGGTCGTCCTGGCGGAACCCCTGGGCGTCCCAGATGAACTTGCGCGAGCTGGCCCAGGCGAAATCCCGCACGTTGCTGGCGGAGAAACGCCAGGTCTTGCGGGCGTCGGTGCCTTCACGCTCGTTCTCGAGGGCCTCGTCCGGCGTGACGATGAACACCGGGCGCTCTGCGTCCCGGGCTGCCTTAAGGCGTCGGCGCTGCTCGGCGGTGAGCACGTCGGCCGGATTGTCCAGGGTGCCGGTGGAGGAAACCACGTGATCCGCCGGCACGGTGATGGCCACCCGGTAGTCGCCGAACTCCAGGGTGAACTCGCCGCCGCCGATGAACTCCTTGTTGTGCCAGCCCTCGTAGTCGGAGTACGCCACCATCCGCGGATACCACTGAGCCACCAGGAAGATGTCGTTGCCGTCCTCGAAATGCTCGTAGCCGGCGCGGGCGCCCACCGCGTCCTCTTCCACGAGCTGGTAGCTCCAGTCGATGCGGAAGCGGGTCGAGTCGCCGCTCCCCAGGGGCGCGGGGAGGTCGATGCGCATCAAGGTGCCGTTGATCACGTAGGGCAGCGACTCACCTCTGGCGTCCGCCACCCGGGTGATGCGGTGACCGCCGTCGAAGTTCTCCAGGTACTGCAGGCGCCGCAGCTCGTAGTAGGTGATGCGGTTCGGCTCCGCCAGGGTGCGGGTCCGCGCATCCACCGAGTCGCGGTGGAAGCGGTTCTGGTCGAGCTGCAGCCACAAGTAGTGCAGGGGGTCGGGCGAGCGGTTGGTGTAGGTGACCGTTTCGCTGCCGGTGACCACCCGCCGCGCTTCGTCCAGCGACACCTCGATGTCGTAGTCGGCCCGCTGCTGCCAGTAACCGGGGGCCGGCGCGCCCGCGGCGTTGCGGTACAGGTTGGGGGTGGGCAGCTCGGCGTCGAGCTGGCGGAACTTGTCGACGAAATCGCCCTTGGTCTGCTCGATGGCGCCGTGGGTCGCGCCGAGCGGCGCTGCCAGCACAGCCAGCACGATCGCGAGCCGGTGCATGTAACGAACCATGAAACGCTCCAATCAGATGACTCGTGTTGCCGGTTGGCTTAGTATCGACGCACCATGCACGAGGCCCAGGGGGCCATCATGACCGCCTTCCACGAGCTCCGGATGGATTCCATCACCGGCGAGCGGGTGAGTTTCGACAGGTTCCGGGATCGGGTCTGTCTCGTCGTCAACGTAGCCAGCCGCTGAGGCCTCACGCCCCAGTACGCAGGTCTGCGTACAATACACGAAAAGTTCGCACCACGGGGCTTCACGGTGCTGGCGTTTCCCTGCAACCAGTTCGGCGCCCAGGAGCCCGGCAGCCACGAGGAGATACTGGCCTTCGCGCGGGAGCGCTACGGGGTGAGCTTCCCCATGTTCGCCAAGGTGGAGGTGAACGGCCCGCGCGCGTGTGAGCTGTATCGTTTCCTCAAGCAGGCCATGGCCGACGAGGAAGGCAACCGGGACATTCCCTGGAACTTCACCAAGTTTCTGGTGGACGGCGACGGCGAGGTCATCGGCCGTTTCGCTCCCACTGTCACGCCGGATGAGATCGCACTGCAGCTCGACGAGCTGCTGCCCTGAGCGCGCGCCTCAGCGCGGCTCCACCCGCAACAGCCGCCCCTGCGCGTTGTCGGTGAGCAGGTACAGGTAGCCGTCGCGGCCCACGTCCACGCTGCGGATGCGCTCGCCGAGCTCGGAGAACAGCGCCTCCTGTTCAGTCACCCGGCCGTCCTCCAGACGTAGGCGGCGCACCTCCCGGTCCACCAGGGCGCCGAGGAACAGATCGCCTTGCCACTTCGGGAATGCGGCCCCGCGGTACACCGTGAGCCCGCTGGGCGCGATGGATGGCACCCAGTACTCCACCGGCTGCTCCATGCCCGGCAGCTTGGTGAACGGGGACACGTAGGCGCCGCTGTAATCCATGCCGTAGGTGATGGCGGGCCAACCGTAGTTCGCGCCCGGTCGCAGCAGATTCAGCTCGTCACCGCCCCGCGGGCCGTGCTCGTGCTGCCACACCTGGCCGCTGACCGGGTCCACGGTCAGGCCCTGAGGGTTGCGGTGGCCGTAGCTCCACACCGCTTCCGCCGCATCGTCGCGGCCCACGAAGGGATTGTCCGCCGGGATGCTGCCGTCGTCGGCGATACGCACGGTCTTGCCCAGCAGCGACTTCAGGTTCTGAGCCTCTTCCCGATAGTCGAAGCCGTCGCCGGTGGTCAGCAGCAGAGTGCCGTCGGGCAGGAACGCCATGGCGCCGCCGTAGTGCTGGGGCGTGCTCTTGGTGGGAGTCACGGTGAAGATCACCTCCACGTCTTCCAGTCCTTCGGCGCCCAGGCGCCCGCGGGCGACCCGGGTGGCGTTGGCGGCGGCGCCGCCGTAAGCGTAGGAGACGTAGACCAGGCGGTTGGCCTCGAAGCGGGGATGGAGGATCACGTCGAGCAGCCCGCCCTGACCCCGGAAGAACACCTCCGGTACTCCGGCGAGCGGCACCGACAGGGTGCCGTCCGGCGCCACCCGGCGCAGCCGCCCGGGACGCTCGGTGATCAGCATGTCGCCGCCGGGCAGGAAGGCGAGCCCCCAGGGAAGCTCCAGCCCTTCGGCGACGGTGACGACCCGGTGACCTCCGGCCAGTGCCTGACCGGCGAAGGCGGCGAGCATCAGGCACAGCAGGTGCTTCAGCATGGTGTGGAGACTCCTGTCGCAGCGGCCCCCAGTGTACTGCATCGGCTCTGTAACATCGGCCCGTGCAGGGTACACTGCCGACCCGGCGGGCCGGGACCGCATGCGAACACTCGTTGAGGGAGGGGGAATGCTACGGACGCTCTGCGCCTATCTGGGGGCGGTGATCACCGCCTACGCGACCGCTACCATCGCTCACACCCAGTGGGTGTTATGGAGCTTGAGCCGCATGGGCGCACCGGTGGGGTTGGACGACCGCCTGGCGGCGACCGGTCACGATCTGGTGGGGATGGCCACCTCCTACCTGCCCATCATCGCCGTGGGCCTGGCCATTGCCTTTCCGGTGGCGGGGCTGCTCGCCCGGAGCTTGCCCCGGCTGCGCTGGCTGGCGTATCCCCTCGGCGGCGGGGTGGCGCTGCTCGCCATCCACGTGATCCTGTATCAGCTACTCGCGGTCACCCCCATTGCGTCCGCCCGCACGATGCTGGGGCTCACGGTACAGGCGTTGTGCGGCGTCCTGGGGGGCTGGGTGTTTCGTGAAGGCATGAGGAGACGAGTTCGATGAGCGAGCAAGCGAGCGGCCGCCTGGCAGGAATCCTCGACCGGGTGGAGCGCCTGGGCAACCGGCTGCCCGATCCGGCGCTCTTGTTCTTCGTGCTGCTGCTGGTGGTGTGGGTGCTTTCCGCCATCATGGCCCGCTTCAGCTACGATTTCGTGGATCCCCGCACGGGCAGCGCCATCGAGGTGGTCAACCTGCTCACTCCCGAGTCGCTGGCGAGCTTTCTCGCCGACATGGTGGAGACCTTCGTCACCTTCCATCCCCTGGGGGTGGTGCTCCTGGCCATGCTGGGCATCGGCGTCGCGGATCACACCGGGTTCATCCGCGCCGGCCTGAGGGCGTTGCTGGCGGTGACCGGGCGGCGCCTGCTCACGCCCATGCTGCTGCTCATCGGCATCATCAGCCACAGCGCCGTGGACGCGGGCTACGTGCTGGTGATTCCGCTGGGCGCGGTCATGTTCCAGGCGGCGGGTCGTCATCCCCTGGTGGGAATCGCCGTGGCCTTCGCCGGCGTGTCCGGGGGCTTCAGCGCCAACCTGGTGCCGTCCGCCCTGGATCCCCTGCTGCAGGGCATCAGTCAGGTGGGCGCCCGGCTGATCGACCCGGACATCGTCCTCAACCCCCTGAACAACTGGTTCTTCACCGCCGCTTCCACGTTCCTCATCGTCGGTCTGGGCTGGTACGTCGCAGAGCGGGTGGTGGAACCCAGGCTGGCGTCGGTGCCGGTGGACGGCGATCTGGCGGGCGCTCCGGCGTTGGAGCTGCTTTCCGCCGAGGAGCGGCGCGGGCTGCGCGCCGGCCTTCTGGCCATGGGTGTTGCGGTGGTGGCCCTGGTGGTGAGCGCCCTCCCCGCGGGCTCCGCCTGGCGGGCGCCGGACGGCGCGCTCGCCGCCTCGGGGGCGCCGCTGATGCGCAGCATCGTGCCGTTGATCTTCATGTTCTTCCTGCTGCCCGGCGTGATCTACGGCTACGTGGCGGGCACGGTGAGCAGCCATCGGGACATCGTCGCCGGCATGACGAAGGCCATGAGCGGTATGGCGTACTACGTGGTGATGGCGTTCTTCGCGGCGCTGTTCATCGCCGAGTTCGGGCGCTCCAATCTAGGCGCCCTGGTGGCGCTGCAGGGGGCGGCGTGGCTGCAGGCCGCGGCAATGCCGGCCGCGCTCACCATGGTGGGGGTCGTCCTCATCACCGGTCTGGTGAACCTGTTCGTGGGCTCGGCCTCCGCGAAATGGGCCCTGCTCGCGCCCATTCTGGTGCCCATGCTCATGCAGCTCGGCATTTCTCCCGATCTCACCCAGGCCGCCTACCGGGTGGGCGATTCCTCCACCAACATCATCACGCCGCTCATGCCCTACTTCCCGCTGGTGGTGGTGTTCTGTCAGCGTTACGTGACCGGCACCGGAATCGGCACCGTGGTGGCCATGATGCTGCCCTTCACGGTGGTGTTTCTGGTGGTATGGACGGCTTTCCTGCTGATCTACTGGTCGCTGGGGATCCCCCTGGGTCTGCAGGCCAGTTACGTGTATCCGGCGCCGGGCTGAGGCGTTCCCTAATCGCCGCGGCCGGTGCGGATCCCGAACGTGGCCTGCACGTCGCGCCGCAGGGTGATGAGTCCCGGCGAGAAGCTGTCCTTGGCGGCGCTGCTGCGCGCCATGGCTTCCATCACCATGGGTTGAACCTGATGGCCGCTGGTGCTGGCGTTCTTCAGCGGCCCGAGCCGAACCCCGAATCGCTCGGCGACCTGGCGCGCCTCGCGCACCGCGTCGTCGATGGCCAGATCCAGAGCCTGGCGCTCGAGCCCCTCGCGGTTGGCCACGTCCAGCCGGACGCCGCCCACACCGTTCACGCCCCGCTCCAGCGCGCCGTTGATGAGATCCGCCAGCCGCGTCAGATCCTCCAGGTGCACCTCGATGCTGCGGGTGGCGATGACCCCTTCCACCGGCTCTTTCTCCTCCGGCCGGGGATAGCGGGGAAACACGTGGACCGCCGCCGCAGTGACGTGGCGGCGCGGGATCTTCAGCTCGTCGGCCAGCTCGAGCACCCTTGCCACCACCTGGTCGAGCTCGGTTTTCAGTGCCGCGGGCTCCAGGCCCTCCCGGCGCACTTCCAGGGTGACCTCCGCGATGTCCGGAACCGCCTGGATCTCTCCGAATCCGGAGACGTGGATGCCGGTGAGGGGTTCCTGGGCCACGGCGGGCGCAGCGGCGGGCACGGCCGCGGACGCAGCCACGAGCAGGAAGAAGAGTCGGCGTGACAGCCTGGGCAGCGGCAAAATCATGGATCTCGCTCCGAATGATCGATGGGCGCCACTATAATCGTTCGCTATGGCGAAGAAAGAGCTTCGGCTGGCTGTGGTGATCTACGGGGGGGCTTCCCTCGCCGTGTACATGCACGGGGTCAGCAAGGAGCTGACGAAGCTGATTCGGGCTTCCAAGGTGCTCCACGAGGTTGGCCCGCACCAGGCCCGGGACCTGAGTTATGCCGAGGGACCCGATCCCCGCCCTCACGACACCGAGGCGGTGTACTTCGACATCCTGCGGGAGATCAACCGCCGGGGCCATTTCCGGGTGGTCATCGACGTCATCGCCGGTGCCTCGGCCGGGGCCATCAACGGGGTGATGATGGCCAAGGCCCTGGTGGACGACGCGTCCCTCGACGCGCAGACAGCGGGGTGGCTGCAGCAGGCGGACGTGGAGCATCTGGGGGCCGAGGATCCCACCCGCTGGCGCAAATGGTACCTGTATCCGTTCCTG
Organism: Pseudomonadales bacterium; assembly: GCA_041690675.1. Classification (GTDB taxonomy): domain Bacteria; phylum Pseudomonadota; class Gammaproteobacteria; order Pseudomonadales; family Azotimanducaceae; genus UBA7803. Next base: position 66,577 of record JAWLGU010000002.1, read on the forward strand.
CGCATGCTCTCGTTCTGGCTGCCTCGGGACATCGGCGCGAGCCCGGAGACCCGGGAGAAGATCGCCCGGCTGGTTCGCTCTTCCTGGTTTCAGCCGCCGTTCTCCGGGGAGCGGCTGTGTCACCACTTCTTCGATGCCCTGGATGCCATGACGGCGTCGCGCCGCCCGGGCAGCAGCCTGCTGCCGCCGGGTCAGCGCCTTGACGTATACGCCAGCATCACCGATCTGGTGGGTTACCCGCGGGCCATCCGGCTGCACGAGGAGCTGGTGGCGCGGGAGACGGAGCACGCCGCCTTCTGCCAGCTCACTCACGTGGCGGCGCAGCCTCAGACCAGCGATTTCGCCGACGACAACCTTCCGGCGCTGGTGTGGGCCGCCCGGGCCAGCTCCTCCTACGCCGGCGCCTTTCCGCCGTTCCACCACGCCGAGCTGCGCCGGGTACTGGCCGAGCGGCGCCTGTCGTGGTCCCGGGAACGCGCATTCCTCCGCGACAGTATCCGAGCCCGGGACGGCACCCCGGCGTGGCGCCATTTCGACCCGGCGGAGCGCTACTTCGTCGACGGCGGCATCGTCAACAACAAGCCGTTCGTTGCGGCGCTGCAGGCGTTGAACCATCGCCCCTCCGACCGGCAGGTGGAACGCTGCCTGGTCTACATCGAGCCGGATCCGAGCCTCGAGACCACCGCGGACCCGGTCCGCGACCTCGGATATCTGGCCACCCTGCGGGCCGCCTTGTCGTCCATCCCGCGCAACCAGCCCATTCTCGACGACCTGAACGAGATCGTCGCCCAGGACACCCGGGTGCAGATCAACCGGCGCATCATCGACGCCAACCGCGGCGACATCGAGCGCATGGTGGCGGACCTGCGGGCGAGCCATGCGGGCGGAGAGGTGACGCTCCCGCGGATCCGCGAGCTGCGCGCCGCCATGGCGGATCAGGCGGAACGCGCCATGGGGCTCGCGTATCACGCATACGTGCAGCGCCGGGTGTGGCGGCTGGTGGACGCGCTGGTGCAGGCATGGCTCGAGCTGGCCGAGCTGACCGAGGAGCCGGTCGTCGGCCAGGCGATGGAATTGGGCGTGGCTCACTGGTGGCACCGCGACGGCGCGGCCGATGGCGCGTCCGCGGACGCTGCGGCGGTTTCCGCGGTCGGCGAACGGCCTCGCCGGGACCGCTCCCAGGAGACGTTTCTGGAAGCCTTCGACGTGACGTTCCGGGTACGGCGCCTGCAGTTCCTCATCCGCCGCATCAACCGCCACGAGGACGATCCCCGCCTGGACGAGCGCTCGCGCGAGGCGCTGGACGGCTTGAAGCAACGGGCTTACGACTTCATGGCGCAGTGCTACCGGCTGCGGCGCTGGGAGCAGCTCGACGCGGCGATGATGAGCCGGCTGGTGGACGCGGCCGGGCGGCTGCCGCTGCCGGCGGACGAGGCCCTGTCGTTGCTGACGACCCTGTCCGACTCCCTCGCCTTGGGGGCGGTGGACCAGGCGCTGGATCAGGCCGTGTTCGAGTGCCACCAACGGCTGGTGAGCGAGCCGCTGCGCGAGGCGCTGCTCGGCGACTACCTGGGATTCCCCGTCTACGACGTCCTGCTCCTGGCGCCCGGCTCCCTGGAGGGGGGGCCGGACCCGCTCACCCCCATCCGGGTGGAGCGCATCAGCCCGGCGGACGCGCGCGTGCTCGGCGGCATCTTCGACCGCCTGCGGTGCCGTGACTTCATGGGCTTCGTGGGCTTCTTCAACCGCGACTACCGGGAGCACGACTATCTCTGGGGGCGCCTGAACGGGGCGGAGCGCGTGGTGGACCTGCTCAGCGCCGTGGCGGGAGACGCCATCCCGGATCCCGTGGCGCTCAAGCGCCGGCTGTTTCGAGCCATCGTCGAGCGCGAGCGCCCGCGGCTGCGCCGCGCCGCCGCCGAGCTCGACCGGGTGGCTCGCAGCCTCGGCTGAGCGTCAGCGGCGCCGGCGCAGGACTTCCAGCTCGTCGAGCAGTTCCAGGGCCAGGGCCACCCCCGGCAGGTTCACTCCCAGATCCTGCTGCAGCCGCACGGCCCGCTGCACACGCACCACGGCGATGCCGTCGAAGTGCCAGCGGTGGGGCCGGCCAGCCACCGACGCGGCGGGGCCGGGCTGCGGTGTGATCACCCCCTCGGCCACCAGCTCCACGAGGTACTCGGCGTGCACCCCGCAGATCCGGCACATGTCCCGCAGGGTGAACCGCAGGCGCTCGTCCAGCAGCTCCGGATCGATGATCACGCTCATGAGGAGGACCTCGGATCGAAGTTCATGGTGGCGGCCATCTGCTCGTAGAGGGCGCGATGCTCGGGTTCATTCGCCGGCGGCAGCACCACCTTCAGGCTCACGTACTGATCCCCCGGAGGCTCACCGGGCAGGCCCCGCCCCTTCAGCCGCAGGCGGCTGCCGGACTGCGAGCCCGGGGGGATCTTGAGCTTCACCTCGCCGCCCAGGGTGGGCACTTTCACCTCGGCCCCCAGGACCGCTTCCCAGGGCGTCACCGGCAGCTCGTAGTGGATGTCCTTGCCTTCCGCGCGGAACTGCGGATGGGGCACCAGTCGGAACTCCACGAACAGGTCGCCCGGCTCGCCACCGCCGATGCCCGGGCCGCCCTGACCCTTGAGCCTGACCCGCTTGCCGTCGCTGATGCCCTTGGGGATCTTCACCCGCAGGCGCCGGGGCGGGGCGCCAGGCTGCGGCACGCTGATCTCCACCGAGGCCTGGCGGAACGCCTCCTCCAGCGTGATCCCCACCCGGGCGTGCTCGTCGGCGCCCTTGAAGCCGCCGGCACGGCGGCCCTGGCGGCGGAAATCGTGGGCTCCGAACAGGGTCTCGAAGAAGTCGCTGAAGCCGCCGTCGTGCTGGGTGAAGCCGCCGCCACCGAAGGCGAAATGCTGCTCCCATTGCGGCGGCGGCTGGAAGTCCTGATGATCGCGCCAGTTGGCGCCCAGGGCGTCATAGGCGGCCCGCTTCTCGGGATCCGAGAGCACCTCGTACGCCTCGCCCACCTCCTTGAACTTGTCCTCGGCGTCGGGCTCGGCGTTGACGTCCGGGTGGTACTTGCGCGCCAGCTTCCGGTAAGCCTTCTTGATCTCCTCGGCGGTGGCCTTCCGGTCCACCCCCAGCACCGCGTAGTAGTCACGATATTCCATCGAGCACCCGACCCGTCATTCACCGCTATAGATGTGGCCAGCGCCGAGCACATTCAACGCCGCGGACGTCAGCAGCGCTGCGCCGGACCTCCCCAAGGCGGCCCTGGATATGCATAATGCGCCGCCTCGTCCACCCCGGCCACCCCAGGACCACGTGATCTCATGGCGCAAACGCTCGTTCGTGTCAGTACCCTTCTGCTCGCCGTGGCCATCCTGCTGACGGGCCACGGGCTGCAGCTCACCCTGCTGCCGATACGCGGGGAGGCGCTGGGCTGGAGCAGCAACGCCATCGGGCTCACGGGCTCGGCGTATTTCGTCGGCTTCGTCCTCGGCTGCCTGACCATCCCGTCCATCGTCTCTCAGGTGGCCCACATCCGCACCTTCATGGTAATGGCGGCCGTCGCCACCATCGCGCTGCTCGGTGCCGGCATGTTCGATCACGTGGGGGCCTGGCTGGGGCTGCGCTGTGCTACCGGCTTCGCCTTCGCCGGGCTCTACATGGTCATGGAAAGCTGGCTCACCGAGGCGGCTGCGCCGGAGCGGCGCGGCCGGGTGCTGGCCACCTACTCCATGATCTCGCTGCTCGCCATGATGGCGGGTCAGGGCTTCGTGGGCCTGAGCGAACCCCAGGACCTCAAGCTGATCATGGGCGCGGCGGCCATACTCGGCCTCGCGATCATCCCCATCGGCCTCACCCGGATGGTGGCCCCGGCGCCCATCCCGCCGACCCGGTTCTCCCCCCGGGTGCTCATGGACGCCTCCCGGGTGGCGGTGCTGAGCGCCTTCTTCGGCGGCCTGGTGACGGGCGCGTTCTGGTCCGTGGGACCGCTGGTGGGCCGCTCCTTCGGTCTGGACGGTGCCGAGGTGGGTCTGATGATGGCCGCGGCCATCGTCGGCGGCGCGCTGGCGCAGTTTCCGGCGGGACGGCTGTCGGATCACACCGACCGGCGCTTCGTGGTGGCGGGGCTGTTCGTGCTGGGCGCCGCGCTGGCGCTGCTGGGCTGGTGGTTCGCCGCCGGCAGTCCGCGCTGGCTGTACCTGGCCATGTTCTTCATCGGCGCCAGCGCCATGCCCATCTACCCGTTGTGCATCGCCACCGCCAGCGACGGCACCGATGTGCCCCTGATCCAGGTGGCCAGCGGCATCCTGATCATGAACAGCCTGGGGTCGATTTTCGGACCGCTGCTGGTTTCGCCGCTGATGGCGAACCTGGGTGGCGGGGCGTTCTTCCTGTTCGTGGCCGGCAGCATGGGCACCGGGGCCGCCTGGGCATTCTACCGGATCTCGGTGATCGAGCGGCCCCGGGTGCACGAGCACCGCTTCATGGTGGTGCCGAAGACGTCGGTAGTCGCAGCCGAACTGGCGGAGCTGGCGGAAGCGGCCGAAGCCGATGCCGGGCGCGGTCCGCAGGCCGCAGACGGCAGCCTCTGAGCCGGGCCTCCGGTCACTCCGTCGGACCGTTCACCACTTCGGATAAATGACGATGTCGATGCGCCGGTTGCGGGTGCGCCCCTCGGGGGTCTCGTTGTTCGCCACCGGCCGCGACTCGCCGTAGCCGAGGGCCGTGACCTGGGCCGGCGACAGCGGCGAGCGCGCCAGCAGGTAGCGGAGCACCGAGTCGGCGCGCGCCTGGGACAGCGCCTGGTTCGAGGCATCGGAGCCGAACGAGTCGGTGTGCCCCTCGATCACCACGTTCGCCTCGGGGAACTGCGCCAGGGCCTCCTGCACCGTGGCGAGAATGTCCTCGTGCTCCGGTTGCAGGCGCGCACTGCCGCTTTCGAAGTTGAGCCCGATCAGGCGCAGGATGACGCTGTCCGACTGACGCAGCACCGTGGCCTCGTCGGGCTCGAACAGCGACTCCACCCGGTCCAGCCGCTCACCCTGGCGCTCGCGCTTGGCCAGCGCCTCGTTGACCCGGGCCAGGCTCTGACTCTGCCCACCGAGCTCCAGCTCGAGGGACGCGATCCGCGCATCCCGATCGGCGACGGCCTGCTCGAGGAAGCTCACGTCGGCCTGGATGTTGGCGATGGCCTGGGCGATCTGCTCGATGGCCTGTTCGTATCCGGCATCGAAGTAGACGGGCACGTCCACCTGGTCCGCCACCCCGGCGATGCCCTCTTCCCACTGCAGCAACACCTGCTCCAGGCTGGTATCGCCATCGCGGATCTGGCGCTCGAGCCGGGCTACGTAGATGGCGTGGTGCGCGTTGTGCTCCGCGAGCTGGGCCAGGTTGCGGGGCCGATCGGTGTCGTAGCGGTCGTCGATCAGCGCCTGCTCCGCCTCCGCCAGCAGCTCGCGGGCTCGGCGCAGCGAGATGGGCGCATGGCGCTCGGCCCGAAGATCGTCCGCGGTGTCGAGCAGGCTGCGAGTCTCGTTGAGATAGTTGGCTTGAATGGCGTTCAGCTCGGCGTCCCGGTAGAGCTCCTCGGCGCGCGCCGCGGACCGCTCGGCGGAGCTGCGGCGCTCCCGCTCCAGGCGCACGGTCGCCTCCCCGAAGGCCCGTTCCGCGGCCTGCCAGTCTGCATCCGCATATTTCTCGGCTTCCGCATTCGCCGCGTCCGACCGCGCCTCCAAGGCCGTGGCGAAGGCTACGCCGGCGATCTCGGCGGCGCGGACGGCCTCCTGGAACGCAGCCTCCGCCGCCGTCAGGTAGCGCCGGATGGTCTCGATGCTACCCCCGGATTCCAGGACGGACTCGGCGCGGCGATAGCTTTCGGCGCCCTCGGCGTAGCTGCGCGGCGCCAGCAGGCTGGCTTGGGCGGCATTGGCCTCCCGCAGCGCCCGGTCGGCGGCAGCGAACAGCGTCTGGCGGAGGTCGCGCGCCGGAGTGCTCGCCGGAGTGCTCGCCGGAGCGGCCACCGCCGCCCCCGGCAAGACGCCGCCCAGCATCACCGCCAGCGTGAGCACCGCGAACGCCGCGCTGCGACGACTCGTTCGAACTGCAGACATGTTGTTTCCTCGTCGGCTTACAGGGCCCGCTTCGGCCAAGGCACGCCGGACACGCCTTCGTCGGCGCTCCGCACGCCCTTGAACAGAAACTTCTGCACCCGCTTACCCTCGTAGGTTTCGGTGGTGTAGATGTTCCCCTTGGAGTCCGTGGCGATACTGTGCACGCCGAAGAACTGACCCGGCTGACGCCCCCCGTCACCGAAACTGGTGAGGATCTCCAGCGATTTCCGCTCCATCACGTACACCTTCATGTTCTTGCCGTCGGCGACATACAAGTACTGCTGTTTCGGGTCTCTGGAAAAGGCGATGTCCCAGGTGGAGCCGTCCCCCAAGGTGCGGGGCGCGATGAACTTCTCGGTCACGAAGGTGCCGTCCGTGGTGAACACCTGGATGCGGTCGTTGGCACGGTCGCACACGTAGACCAGGCCGTCGTAGGACGGCTCCGCGCAGTGCACCGGGTTGCGGAACTGCTGGGCCGGGGGCGCGTCGGGATCGTAGCGGCCGAGGTCTTCGTCGCTCGGCCGGTTGCCGTAGGCGCCCCAGTAGCGCTTGAACTCGCCGGTGCTGGCATCCAGCACCGCCACCCGCTTGTGACTGTAGCCGTCCGCTACGTAGGCCTCATTGCCTCGGCTGTCGAAGGAGATCTTGGCGACGCGCCCGAAGTACTCGGTGCTGTTGCTGTCGGGGTCGCGGCCGGGCTGGCCGAACTGCTTGAGAAACGTGCCATCCCGGGCGAACACCAGGATGTGCCCGTCATTGCGGCCGTTGCCGCCGATCCAGATGTTGTCGTTCGGATCCAGGGTCAGACCGTGATTGGAGTCCGGCCAGTCGTAGCCTTTCCCCGGACCACCCCAGGCGTTCACCAGGTTTCCTTCCGGGTCGAACTCCAGAATGTTCGGCGCCGGGATGCAGCATTCGCCGGTCGGCGGATCCATGGCGGCGCCGATCTCCGTGCGGGTATCGAAGGAGTTGCGGCGGTGAATGACGAACACGTGATCCCGGGAATCCACCCCCACGCCGATGGCGGAGCCGAGCACCCAATGGTTGGGCAGCGGCTTGGGCCAGAAGGGATCGACCTCGAACCGGGGTGCCTTGGCCACCGCCGCGTCGGCCTGTTCCTCCAGAACACCCTGGCCGAAACCCAACAGGGCCATGGACGCCGCCAGTACGGCGGCAAACAGAAGATTCTGCTGCTTCGTCATGAACCCGACTCTCCCCCTCGTGATTGGCCGCCGGTCTGCTGCGGCGGATACCTGACGCAGTGCACTAGTATACTCACCCACTCTCAGGTGTCCCGACAGGATGACTCGGCTTCTTCGCAATCTGCCGCCGTTCACGTTGCTGCTGTTTCGCCCACCGTCGGCGCCGCCGTTGGCGCCGCCGCTGGCGCTGCTGCTGGCGCTCCTGCTGGCGCCGGGCTGGGCGGCGGCCCACGAGGTGCCGGTGACGGTCACCGTGCAGGTTCTGGTGAAGCCGGAGGGGGAGCATCTCGGCGTGCTGGTGCGCGCTCCGCTGCACGCCATGCGGGACGTGGAGCTTCCTCTGTTGGGCCCGGGTTATCTCGACCTGACGGCAGCGGAAGCCCCCTTGCGCGACGCCGCCGTGCTGTGGCTCGCGGATCAGTTGACGTTCTTCGAGGACGGCCGCCGCCTGGCGCCGCCGCGGCTGGAGGCGTTGCGGGTGTCGTTGCCGACGGATGGGTCGTTCGCCGACTTCGACACGGCGCGGGCTCACCTCCAGGGGCCCGGCCTGCCTCCGGACACGGAGTTGTACTGGGGGCAGGGGCTGCTGGACGTGCTGCTGCGCTACGACGTCCGTTCCGCCGACGCCGCGTTCGCCGTGGACGCGAAGCTGGCCCACCTGGGTCTGCGCACGGAGACGGTACTGCGGTTCCTGCCGCCGGGGGGCCCGGAGCGGGTCTACCGCTACGTGGGCGACATGGGCCGACTGGCTCTGGATCCGCGCTGGCATCAGGCCGTGGGTCACTTCGTCACCCAGGGCTTCCACCACGTCCTCGAGGGGCTGGACCATCTGCTGTTCGTGTTCTGCCTGGTGATCCCCTTCCGCCGGCTGAAGCCGCTGCTGATCCTGGTCACCGCGTTCACCGTGGGGCACTCCATGACCCTGGCCGCGGCCGCCCTGGGAATGGCCCCCTCCGGCGGTTGGTTCCCGCCCCTGGTCGAGACTCTCATCGCCGCTTCCATCGTTTACATGGCCCTCGAGAACCTGCTGGAACCGCGGTTGCAGCGGCGCTGGTTCCTGGCCTTCGGCTTCGGCCTGGTGCACGGCTTCGGCTTCGCCTTCGTGCTGGGGGAGTCGCTGCAGTTCGCGGGCTCCCATGCGGTGCTGTCGCTGGCCGCGTTCAATCTGGGCATCGAGGCAGGACAACTGCTGGTGGCTGCGCTGGCGGTGCCGGCGGTCGCCGCCCTCATCCGGCTCGGCGTGCCCCGGCGCTTTGCGCTCATCGTCCTCTCCGTTCTCGTCGCCCACACGGGCTGGCACTGGATGCTGGAACGCGGGGAGGCATTTCTGGCCCATCCGCTCGGCGCCCCGGAGCTGAACGCCGCCTGGTGGGCGGGTGCGATGCGCTGGACGATGCTGATGCTGGCGATGATCGCGGTGTTCGGGCTGGTGAACGCGGGGGCGCGGCGGCTGGCGAAGGGCGAGGAGACGTGAAACCGATGAGGATGGGTTTCCGGCGGTAGGGGCCGCCGGGAGCTGCGCTATCATGGTCGCCTCACTGAAGGGGAGATCCGCCATGCTCGGGAATCCGATTCTGCGCCTCAGCCTGGTCGTCGGGGCGCTGACCTTGCTGACCGGCGCAGCCCAGCCCTGCGTGGACGAAGCGTACCGGCCACAGCCCGGCTGGGGCGAGCTGCCGGAGGGCCGGACCTGGGGCGCCACCAGTGCCATCTTTCCCAGCAACGACGGTCGGCACATGTGGGTGGCCGAGCGCTGCGGCGCCAACTCCTGCGTGGACAGCGAGCTCGATCCGATTCTGCTGTTCGACCTGGACGGCAAGCTGATCAGGAGCTTCGGAGCCGGCCTGATCGCCTGGCCCCACGGCATCTTCGTGGACGGCGACGACAACGTCTGGGTGGCGGATGCGGTGGGGTACGCGCCGGTGCCCGAGGGCTGGGGTCACGTGGTGTACAAGTTCAGCCCGGAGGGTGAGCTGCTCATGACCCTGGGCCGCCGAGGCGTGGCCGGGGACGGCCCGGACACCTTCCGCAAGCCCAACGACGTGGTGGTGGCGCCCGACGGCCACATCTTCGTGGCCGATGGCCACGGCTCGGGCCCGGACGAGCCGGCCAACAACCGTATCGTCAAGTTCGCCCCCGACGGCACCTACCTGATGGAATTCGGCACCGCGGGTGGCGACGCCGGCGAGCTGCACGAGCCTCACGCCCTGGCCATGGATTCCAAGGGACGGCTGTTCGTCGGCGACCGCGGCAACAGCCGCATTCAGATCTTCGACAAGAACGGCGAACATCTGGCCACCTGGACCCAGTTCGGCCGGCCCAGCGGGTTGTTCATCGACCGCCACGACATGCTCTACGTGGCCGACTCGGAATCGAACGCGCAGCGGAATCCGGGGTGGAAGCGCGGAATCCGGATCGGCAGCGTCAGCGACGGCTTCGTCCGTGCCTTCATTCCCGACCCGGAGCCCGATCAGGACGGCTCCGGCACCAGCGGCGCCGAGGGGGTGGCGGTGGATGCCGACGGCAACGTCTACGGCGCCGAGGTGGGCCCGCGCCAGGTCGTGAAGTACCTGGCGCCATGATGGCGCGCCACGTTCTGGCGGCGCTGCTGCTGGTGCTCGCCGCGCCGGCGGTGGCGGAGCCGCGGGCCTTCTGGCCGGGCGCCGACTACGATCCGGCCATCCCGGACCTGGCGTCGGTGCTCGGCCACGCGCCGGGAGACGACATCACCACGCCCGAGGGTCTGGTGACCTACCTTCAGGCGCTGAAGCGGGCGGCGCCGGAGCGCACGCGCCTCGTGGAGTACGCGCGCAGCTGGGAAGGCCGGCCGCTGCATTACCTGGTCGTCGGCAGCCGCGAGCACCTGGCGCGGCTCGACGAGATTCGCGCCGGCATGCGCCGACTGGCGGACCCCCGCGACCGCGCTGCCGGGGAGCTGGAAGCGCTGGTCGCCGAGCTGCCCGCCGTGGTCTGGCTGGCCCACGGCGTCCACGGCAACGAGATCTCGTCGGCCGACGCGGCGCTGCTCACCGCCTACCACCTGCTCGCCGCCCGGGATCCGGAGACGGCGGCGCTATTGGACGACGTGCTGGTGATCATCGATCCGGCCCAGAACCCGGACGGCCGCGCGCGGTTCGTGCAGCACTACACCGGTCTTCGCGGCTTGGCCCCGCAACCGAGCCCCATCGCCGCCGAACGCTCCGAGCCCTGGCCCACGGGCCGCGGCAACCACTATCTCTTCGACATGAACCGCGACTGGTTCGCGCTGACACAGCCCGAAGTGCGCGGCCGGGTGCAGGCCTATCTCGACTATTACCCGGTGGTCCACGTGGACCTGCACGAGATGGACACCGATTCCAGCTACTACTTTCCGCCCCCCGCGGTGCCCGCCAATCCGTACCTGGGAAATGACCAGGAGGCGGTGCTGGAGGCCCTGGGGCGGGGGACCGCGGAGCTGTTCGACCGGTTCGGGTTCCGCTATTTCAGCCGGGAAACCTTCGATGCCTACTTTCCGGGCTACGGCGATACCTGGCCGGCGCTGCACGGAGCGGCGGGCATGACCTTCGAGATGGCCAGTGCCCGCGGCCTGCTCGGCCAGCGCTTGGATGGTTCCCTGGTGAGCTACGCGGACGGCGTGGCTCGGCACTTCGTCGCCAGCATGGCCGTGCTGCGCACCGCGGCGGCGGAGCGGGAGCGGTTGTTGCGGGCATTCCTCGCCCAGCGCCGGGGGGTGGGGGACGGCGTGACCTATCTGCTGTCCCGCGAACGCGACCCGGGCCGGGCGGATGCACTGGCGGCGTTGCTGATGGCTCAGGGTGTGGAAGTGCGCCAGCTCCCCGAGGCCGTGCGGCTGTGCGGCCGCCAGGTGGCGGCAGGCAGCTACGCGGTCTCCACCGACCAGCCCGCGGGCCGGCTGGCCGGTACCCTGCTCGCGCCCGAGTCGCCGGCGGGGGCGGAGTTCTGGGCGGAGCAGCAGCGCCGGCTCGACAAACGGCTGCCGCTGGAAGTCTACGATGTAGTGGCGTGGTCGCTGCCGCTGCTGTTCGACGTGCCGGTGACGAGCTGCCGCACGGGGGCGGAAGTCTTCCCCCTGGCGAACGGCGCACCTTCGCACGCGGCGGCGCCGCCGGGGGAGGCTCGGGTGGCTTACCTGGTGCCGTGGGGCAGCCGGGCCGCCGCGCGGTTCCTGGCCACCGCCCTCGCCGCCGGTCTTCGGCTGGAGATGGCCACCGACGGCTTTTCCCAGAACGGCACCGAGTATCCGCGGGGCACCTTGATCCTGCGCCGGGCCGCCAACGCCGGCGATTTGCCGGCGCGGGTCGCAGCGCTCGCGCGGCAGAGCGGCGCGGCGATCACCGCCACCGACACCAGCTGGGTATCCCGGGGCGCCGGCTTCGGCAGCGACCGGGTGCGGCCGCTGCGCGCGCCTCGCGTGGCCATCGCCTGGGGCGCGCCCACGTCGCCGTACTCCGCCGGGGCATTGCGCTACACCCTGGAGCAGAAGCTGGGTTACCCGGCGGCTCCGGTGGCCGTGGATGATCTGGCTTCGCCATGGCTCGACCAGTTCGACGTGCTGGTGCTGCCCGACGGGGACGGCTACGCCGAGTCCCTGGCGGACCCGGTCACTGAGAACCTGCGCCGCTGGGTCCGGCGCGGCGGCACGCTGCTGGCAGTGGGCGGTGCGCTGGAGTACCTGGGTCCGGACCACGCCGATCTGCTGAGCGTCCGCCCGGAGCTGCGGGCGGCTCCGGGAGACGCTGCGGCTGAGGACGCAGACACCCCGCCCGGCGCGGCGCAGGCGGCCGAGCCGGAGCGCGCCTCCACCGAGGCCGACGCGGAGCCGTCCGGCCCCGTCCCCGGCACTGTGCTCGCCACGGAGGCGGATCTGCTGGCGGCGGTCGCGCCCGAGGAGCCCCGGCCGCCGGACGTTCCCGGGGTGCTGGCGAATGCCACCGTGGACCGCGATCACTGGCTCTCGGTGGGCCTGCCGGCGCGACTGCGGTTCATGGTGGCGGGGGAACGCATCTTCACGCCGTTGCGCCTTGACGAGGGCACCAACGTGGCGTCCTTCGCGGCCGCCGACGGCCTGGTGGCCGCCGGACATCTGTGGGAGGCGGCCCGCCGTCAGCTCGCCCGCAAGCCGGTGGTCATGGTACAGCCCCAGGAGCGGGGCCACGTCATCGGCTTCGCGGCCGATCCGGCGTTCCGCGGCATGATGGACGGCCTGGACGTGCTGCTGGCGAACGCCGTGTTCGTCGGTCCCGCCATGGTCGGACCCGTGCCCGTGGCGGCGGGGCCGATCGGCGGCTCAGGGCTGCAGCCGCGCCAGTGACCAGACGCCGCCCGCCAGGGTGTACTCGAACCGGTCGTGGAGCCGGTGCTCGCGCCCCTGCCAGAACTCGTAGATCTGGGGCCGCAGCCGGAAGCCGCCCCATTCCGCCGGTCGGGGTACCCGGCCGTCCGGGTGGCGGGCGCGCAGCTCGGCGACTCGGGCTTCCAGGGCGTCGCGGCTGTCGATGACGGCAGACTGCCGGGAGGCCGCTGCGGAGAAGCGGCTGTCCTCCGGCCGGCTCTCGAAATATTCGGTGGAGGTGACCTCGTCCAGCCGCTCCACGGTGCCGGTGATCCGCACCTGGCGGTGCAGCGAGCTCCAGTAGAACAGGCACGACGCCTGGGGATTCTCCGCCAGCTGCCGGCCCTTCCGGCTGCGGTAGTCGGTATACCAGCAGAAGCCGTGCTCGTCGAAGTGCTTGAGCAGCACGATGCGCACCGCCGGCCGGCCGTCCGCGCCGACGGTGGCCAGCGCCATGGCCGTGGCGTCCTCGAGGTTCGCGGCCAGCGCCTGACTGAACCAGGCCTGAAACAGCGTCAGCGGCTGGCCGGGCAGGGTCGCCCGGCGCAGCTCGGGGGCCATGTACTCCCGGCGGGTGTGTCGCTGATTCTTCATGGCTGCCCAGTATGCCCGACAAGCGAGCCGCTTTGCTCGTGTTGCGGCGCGGCCTTCGGCCGTGGATCATCGGCGGCTCACCGGCGGGAATCGTGGCATGAAGAAACTGGGACTGATGGCGGCGGCGTTCATGGTGCCGGTGGTGGCCTTCTTCGGACTGCAGATCGTCGCCTCCGAGAGCGGCGAGGTGGTGGTCCTGCACACCGAGGACGGTGCCCGTGGCGCCACCACCCGCCTCTGGGTGGTGGACCACCAGGGCCATCAGTGGCTGCGTTCGGGCGGCGGTGCCAGCTCCGGCTGGTACGGGCGGCTGACTGCGGCTCCCCGGGTGGAGCTGGAGCGGGGGGGAGAGCGGCGCCCCTACCGGGCCGTCGTGGAACCGGCCATGACCGGCACCGTCAACCGCCTCATGGCCGAGAAGTACGGCTGGCGCGACCGCGTGGTGGGGCTGCTGGCCGGGGATCGGGCGGCGGCGGTGGCGGTGCGCCTGGTGCCCGCGGATGCCGCTGTCGTCCGGTGACCCCATGGTATGCTCGGCGCGGCGGCGCCCCGCCGTCAGCCACGTCAGCCGGAGGAATGCGCATGAACGGACCTGGACCTCGCAGTCTCGTCCTGAGCTTCGCCCTGATGCTGCTCGGCGCCTGCGGCGGCTCCGGGCCGGGCGAGGTGGAGTCTGCCGAGGTGGTCAATTTCTACAACTGGTCGGACTACATCCATCCGGAGACCCTGCCGGCGTTCGAAGCGGCTACCGGGATCGACGTCCGCTACGACGTGTACGACTCCAACGACGTGCTGGAGGGGAAGCTGCTGGCGGGCAACACCGGCTACGACATCGTGGTGCCCACGGGCAACTTCTTCGAGGTGCAGCGGCGGGCCGGGCTGTTCCGGCCCCTGGACAAGTCCCGGCTGGCCAACTACGGCAACCTGGACCCGGACATCCTCGCCAAGCTGGAGGCCCTGGACCCGGGTAACGAGCACGCGGTGCCCTACGCCTGGGGCACCAACGGCCTGGGCATCAATCTGGACAAGGTGAAAGCGCGCATAGCGGACCCGCCGCTGGACTCCTGGGACCTGCTGTTCGACCCGGAGAACGCCCGCCGGCTGGCGGACTGCGGCATCACGCTGCTGGATGCCGCCGACGAGGTGAACGAAATCGCCTTGAACTACCTGGGCTACCCGCCGGATTCCAGCGACCCCGGGCAGCTCGAGGAAGCCATGGGCGTGGTGGCGAAGATCCGCCCGTACGTCCGTTACTTTCACTCCTCCCAATACATCGACGATTTCGCCAACGGTGAGATCTGCCTGGCCCTCGGCTGGTCCGGCGACCTGTACCAGGCGATGAACGACGCGGCGCCCGGCGTGAATCTCGACTACGTGATTCCCAAGGAGGGCACCATCGTCTGGTTCGACCTGCTCGCCATCCCCGCGGACGCGCCGCACCCGGAGAACGCCCACACGCTGATCGACTACCTGTTGCGGCCCGACGTGGCGGCGCGGATCACCAATCACACGTATTTCGCCAACGCCAACCGGGCGTCGTTCGAGCTGCTGAAGCCGGAGATCCGCAACGACCCGGCCATCTACCCACCGCCCGAGGTGATGGCGCGGCTGTTTCCCAATCCGGTGAAGGCGCCGGATTACGTGCGCAGCCGCAACCGCCTGTGGACCCAGATCAAGACCGGAATGTGACGTGACGACACGCGCTCGTAGCAAGCCCGTGGTGCTGATCCCCTGCGACGTCAAGCAGGTGGGCATCCACCCGTTTCACTGCGTGGGGGAGAAGTACATCAATGCCGTGGCCCACGGTTCCGACAGCTGGCCTCTGCTGCTGCCGGCGTTCGGCGGCGGCGAGGATCTCGAGCCCCTGCTGGGGCACATGGACCTGGACGCGCTGCTCGACATGGCCGACGGCGTGTTCCTGCCGGGCAGCGTGAGCAATCTGGCGCCTCGCCACTACGGCGGCGACGACGACCCGGAACTGCTTGGCGATCCCCAGCGGGACGCCCTGGCGTTGGAGCTCGTGCACCGCGCCATGGCCCGGGAAGTGCCGCTGTTCGCGGTGTGCCGCGGGATGCAGGAGCTCAACGTGGCGCTGGGCGGCACCTTGCACCCGCGGCTGCATCAGGTTCCCGATCTGATGGACCATCGGGAAGACGTGACCGCGGAGCGGGCCGAGCAGTACGTGGCGGCGCACCCGGTGACCCTGCGGGCCGGGGGACTGCTGGAGCGGCTGCTCGGCACCCGGGAGATCGAGGTCAACTCGCTGCACGGGCAGGGCATTCGCGATCTGGCGTCGCGTCTGGTGGCGGAGGCGGTGGCACCGGACGGTGTGGTGGAAGCCGTCTCCTGCCCCGACCACGCCGGATTCCTGCTGGGTGTCCAATGGCACCCGGAGTGGCGCTACCACGAGAATCCTGCGTCGGTGGCCCTGTTTCGGGCGTTCGGCGACGCCGCGCGCGAGCGGCAGCGCCGCCG
>JAWLGU010000002.1:82419-126177 GCA_041690675.1 Pseudomonadales bacterium
TGTCCAATGGCACCCGGAGTGGCGCTACCACGAGAATCCTGCGTCGGTGGCCCTGTTTCGGGCGTTCGGCGACGCCGCGCGCGAGCGGCAGCGCCGCCGCACAATGGCGACGGCGGCGAGCGCCGCCGGCCCGGCTAGCTGATCAGCCGCAGAGTGAACGGATAACGATAGCGCTCGCCGCCGTTGGCTTTGATGGCGGCGATGATGGTCAGCGTCACGCCCGCGGTCACCAGCGCAGCACCACGTAGAGCTGAGCGTTGCGGCTGCGCACCAGCAGCACGGCCCGCTGGTTGGCGCTGTTCTGGATGGCTTCGAAGAAGTCCTCCACGCTGTCTATCGGGGTGCGGTTCACCTCGAGCACCACATTGCCGGCCGCGAGACCCGCCTGATCGGCGGGGGATCCCGGCACCACCTCGGAGATCACCACCCCCTGGCCGGGCTGGATGTCCAGGGCCTCGGCCATGTCCGGGGTCAGCGGCTGCACCGCGAGCCCGAGCTCTCTGGCGGTGGCGGTGCCTTGCTCGGCCACGGCCGACCCTTCCAGGGTGCCGATGGTGACCTCGAGCTCGCGGCGCTGGCCGTCGCGCAGCACGGTGAGGCTCGCCCGGGTGCCCGGCTGGGTCAGCGCCACCTGGTTGCGGAAGTCCCCCACGTCCTGCACGGGCTTGCCGCGGTAGCCGACGATGACGTCGCCGTCCTGCAGGCCGGCCTCCGCCGCGGGCGATTCCTTCGACACCTGGGCCACCAGAATGCCCTCGTTGCGGTCGATACCGAACGCTTCAGCGAGATCCGGGGTGAGCGGCTGAATCATGACCCCCAGGAAGCCGCGGGTGACGCTGCCGGTCTCGATGAGCTGCCGGGCGATGTTCTTGGCCAGATCGATGGGGATGGCGAAGCCTATGCCCATGTAGCCGCCGCTGCGGGTGAAGATGGCGGTGTTCATGCCCACCACCTCGCCGTCGAGGTTCACCAGCGGCCCTCCGGAGTTGCCCGGGTTGATGGCGGCGTCGGTCTGAATGAAGTCCTCGTAGTCGTTGATGCCCACGCTGGTGCGCCCGGTGGCGCTGACGACCCCCACGGTGAGGGTCGAGCGCAGGCCGAAGGGGCTGCCGATGGCCACCACCCATTCGCCCACCTCGAGGTCCGCCGACGCCGCCGGGGCCAGGGCCGGGAGCGGGCGGGCGGCGTTCACCGCGATCACGGCCACGTCGGATTGCGGGTCCGTGCCCACCACTTCGGCCTCGAGCTCGGTGCCGTCGTCGAAGCGCACGGTGATGCGCTCGGCGTTCTCCACCACGTGGTTGTTGGTCATGATGTAGGCGCGGCCGTCGTCGCCGCGTTCGCTCCTGAACACGAACCCGGACCCCTGGCCGAAGATGCGCGGGGCGCTTTCGGGCTGCTGTGGGGGAAACTGATCGCCGAAGAAGCGGCGGAAGAATTCGTCCGAGAACGGCAGGCCCGGTCCGAAGGGCGAGCCGGCCCGACGTGGTGCCTGCCCCTCCACCTGAATGAAGACCACGGAAGGGGAAACGGCCCGAGCGACCGATGCGAAGGCCTTGCCGGTCTCGCGCAGGCTCTCCAGCGCGCTGGGATCGGCACCCGCAGTCGCGGCCGCAGCCGACTGGACGCCCATCCCGGGGGCGGCGGTCAGCAGGCAGATGGTGAGCAGGGACAGCAGTGGATGATTCATGGCGCTCCTCGTCTTCTTGGCGTTGCGTTGGCTCCCCTTTCCCTCATGCGGGTCACCGCCGGCCGATTCAAGAGCCGTGCCGGGCCCGCCTGCTTTGTCAGGTTCCTGAGCGATTGGTTCCCGGGTGGGCGGAACGTCGCGCGTTCACCGCCAGGGCGATTCCGGCGCCGAGGATCACCGCGGCGATGAGCAGGGTGGCCAGGGCATTGATCTCCGGTGACAGGCCCAGGCGCACCTTCGAGAAGATCACCATGGGCAGGGTGGAGGCGCCGGGGCCGGAGACGAAGCTGGCGATCACCAGGTCGTCCAGAGACAGGGTGAATGCCAGCAGCCAGCCAGCCAGCAGCGCGGGAGCCAGCAGCGGAACGGTGATCAGGAAGAAGGTGGGCCAGGGGCGCGCCCCCAGATCCATGGCCGCCTCCTCCAGGGCCGGGTCGAGCTGAGACAGGCGCGACTGCACCACCACCGCCACGTACGCAGTGCAGAACGTGATGTGGGCGATGGCGATGGTGCCGAAGCCGCGCTGCCCGGGCCAGCCCACGGCTCCCTGCAGCGCCACGAACAGCATCAGCAGCGACAGCCCGGTGATCACCTCCGGCACCACCAGCGGCGCCGCCAGCATGCCCGAGAACAGGGTCCGGGTGCGGAAGCGACCGAAGCGCACCATCACGTAGCCCCCCATGAGCCCGAGCCCGGTGGCCACGGTGGCGCTCATCACCGCGATCTTCAGCGACAGCCAGGCGGCGGCGAGGATCTGCTCGTCCTGCAACAGCGCCGCGTACCAGCGGGTGGAGAAACCCTGCCAGATCATCACCCGGTCGCTGGCGTTGAAGGAGTAGGCCACCAGGGTGAGGATGGGGACGTACAGAAAGGCGTAGCCGAAGGCCACCAGAGACACCAGGGTCACCGGCCTACGCATTGGGGAGCTCCTTGCCCGTGTTCTGCAGCAGGGCGATGGGCAGGACCAGGATCACCAGCATGACGATGGCCACGGCGGAGGCGATGGGCCAGTCGCGGTTGGCGAAGAACTCGTTCCACAAAACCCGGCCGATCATGATGCTGTCCGGCCCACCGAGCAGCTCCGGTATCACGAACTCGCCCACCGCGGGGATGAACACCAGCATCGATCCCGCCAGGATGCCGGGCAGCGACAGCGGCAGGGTCACCTTGTAGAAGGCCTGCCACGGCCGGCAGCCCAAATCCAGGGCTGCTTCCACCGTGGAGTAGTCGAGCCGCGCCAGGACCGCGTACAGGGGCAGGATCATGAACGGCAGGTAGGAGTAGACGATGCCCACGTACACCGCGCCCTCGCTGTAGAGGATGCTGAGCGGCGCGTCGATGAGGCCCAGGGCCATCAGCGTCTGGTTGATGAGCCCGCCTCCCTGCAGCAGCACCTTCCAGGCGTAGACCCGGATGAGGAAGGACGTCCAGAACGGCAGGATCACCAGCATCAGCAGGACGATCTGGGCGCGCCCCTGGGCCCGGGCGATGAGATAGGCGATGGGGTAGCCCAGCAGCAGGCATAGCACCGTGGACACCAGGGCGATGCGCAGGGAGGTGAGATACGACAGCACGTACAGCGCGTCCGCCACCAGAAAGCGGTAGTTGCCCAGGGTCACCTGCAGCGACAGGCCGTCGGGCGTTTCGCTGATGAGCGGAGTGTACGGGGGCTGGGCGATGACCGCCTCCGCCAGCGAAATCTTGAAGACGAACACGAACGGCAGCAGGAAGAAGAGCACCAGCCAGGCGAACGGGACGGCGTAGAACAGCCAGCGGCTGCGCCCCCAGTAGCCGGTCCCGGCATGGGCGCTCATTCGCTGAGCACCACCAGGCTCTCCGGTTCCCAGGACAGCCACACCGGCTCGTCCCAGGTGAAGGTGTGCTCGGGGGCGCGGGAGCGCATGGGCAGGGTCGCCTCCAGCACCAGCTGGTCGTTCACCCGTACGTGATACGTGGAGTGGGGCCCGAGGTAGGTGATCTGCTCGATCTGGCCCCGTACCGCGTTCACCGGGCCGGCGGAGCCGGCGCCGCCGGTGCTGCCTGCGGGGGGCTGACGCTCCAGGTGCAGCTTCTCCGGCCGGATGGCCACCCAGATTTCGCCGCCCTGGTCCGGGTGCCCGGCCGCCGACTCCCCCAGCTCCAGCACCACGTCCGCATCCCGGGCGCGGAGCCGCCCGGCGGGCTGATCCGGCAGACAGGCGAGCAGGTTCACCGAGCCGATGAAGCCCGCCACGAAGCGATTGGCCGGGGTCTCGTAGATCTCGAGCGGCGTGCCCACCTGCTCGAAACGGCCGTCGCGCATCACCGCGATGCGGGTGGAGAGGTTCATGGCCTCTTCCTGATCGTGGGTCACCAGAACGAAGGTCACGCCCACCCGCTCCTGAATCCGTGCCAGCTCCAGCTGGGTCCGCTCGCGCAGCTTCTTGTCCAGCGCCGCGAGGGGCTCGTCCAGCAGCAGCAGCCGGGGCCGCTTCACCAGGGCCCGGGCCAGCGCCACCCGCTGGCGCTGCCCGCCCGAGAGCTGATCCGGCCGGCGCTCGGCGAAGGCGGAAAGCTCCACCATGGCCAGGACCTCGTCCACCCGCTCCCGGATCTCGGCCTTGCGCACCCGGTCCTGCTTGAGCCCGAACGCCACGTTGTTGAACACGTTCATGTGGGGAAACAGGGCGTAGGACTGGAACATCATGTTCACCGGCCGCTCGTAGGGCGGCAGCCGGGTGACGTCGCGGCCGTCGATCAGCACCCGCCCGGCGCTGGGCATCTCGAGGCCGGCGAGCATGCGCAGCAGGGTGGTCTTGCCGCAGCCCGAGCCGCCGAGCAGGCTGAAGAACTCCCCCTCGTAGATGTCGAGAGAGACGTCGTTCACGGCGACGAAGTCGTCGAAGCGCTTGCTGATGTGCTCGATGCGGAGGAACGGTTCCCGGTCGGCGCGCGTCCAGGGCTGCTCTAGGAAGGGATCTGCTCGGGTCTGGGCCAACTGGGTGGTTTCCTGTCTGCGGCGGTCACGGTCGAGCTCGCGACGAGCTGAGTCAGTGGGCTGTTTACCGTATCCTTCGGGGGGCCCGCAACTTCGGCGAACAGCATGACCACCCCCGGACGCGGCATCAGCCGCAGAGACTTCCTGAACGGCATAGCGATCCCGCTGGCGAGCGCACCGCTCTCGGGCTTGGCGTCGGCGGCTTCCGGCGTCGCCCGGGGCCGCTCGTCCCAGGGCTACTATCCGCCCGCCCTGACGGGGCTGCGCGGCAGTCATCCCGGCTCCTTCGAGGTGGCCCATGCGCTGGCCTGGCGCGGCGAGCACTGGGAGCGGCCCGCGCGCCGCACCGACGACGAGTACGACCTGGTGGTGGTGGGGGGCGGCATCTCCGGGCTGGCGGCGGCCTACCTGTTCCGCGCCCAGGTGGGCTCCGACGCGCGGATTCTCGTCCTCGACAACCATGACGACTTCGGCGGCCACGCCAAGCGCAACGAGTTCCAGGTGGACGACCGCACCCTGATCGGCTACGGCGGCAGTCAGAGCATCGACAGCCCGGCCAGCTACTCCCGGGTGGCGGCGGGGCTCCTGACCGAGCTCGGGATCGAGACGGCGCGCTTCCACCGGCACTACGACCAGGAGTTCGCGGCGCGGCACGGCCTCCGCCAGGGCATTTTGTTCCAGGCGAGCGGCTCGCGCGGCGCCCGGCTCACCGGCCATGCCGGCTACGCTGCCAGCACCGAGGAGCGGGAGCAGTGGCTCGCCGACTATCCGCTGTCACCGGCGGGGCGCCGGGCGCTCGGACGCCTGTACGCAGGCGTCATGGCGGACACAGACGCCGTCCGCGCCGCCCTGGCGGCGCCGCAGCGGAGCCCGGTGGAGCCCTTTCTGCGCGCCGCGTTCGACATGCCCGACGATGCCCTGGAGGCGCTGCGCGACACCACCCTGACGTTCTGGGGGTTCGGTCTCGACGGGCTGTCGGTGCAGGAGATCCTGGCCTACGAGACCCTGGGCCCCGGCCTCAATCGCGCCGCCGCCGAGCTCGGCTGGTCCAACCCCGCCTTCGGCCACCATGGCGAGGAGCCGTACATCTTCCACTTCCCCGACGGCAACGCCTCCATCGCCCGGCTGCTGGTGGGGTCCCTGGTGCCCGGCGCGCTGTCCGGCCGCGGCATGACGGAGGTGGTTCGGGCGCGGCTGGCCTACGACCGCCTGGATCGGCCGGAGAACCGGGTTCGAATACGTCTGTCCAGCACTGCGGTGGAGGTGCGCAACGTTCCCGGAGGGGTGGACGTGGTATACGTGTCGAGCGACGGCCGGGTCGAGCGGGTGGGCGGGCGCCACGCCATTCTCGCCTGCTACAACAACGTCATCCCCCATCTCTGCCCCGAGCTGGGAGCCGCTCAGCGCGAGGCGCTGCAGTACCCGGAGAAGATTCCGCTGGCGGTAGTGAACGTGGCGCTCAGGAACTGGCGGGCCATCGCCGAATCGGGCTACGGCCAGGTCTACACCCCCGGCGGCTTCCTGGTGCGGATGGGGCTCGACTTCCCGGTGAGCATGGGCGGTTACCGGTACAGCGCCGGCCCCCACGAGCCGGTGGTGCTGGACTGCTGGCACGCGGCCGTGGACCGGGACGTCGCCCTTCATCCCTTCGAGCGCCTGCGCCGGGGCCGCCACGCCATGCTGGCCCGGCCCTTCGGGGCGTACGAGGCGGCGGTCCGGGAACAGCTCACCGAGGCCTGGGGCGGATTCGGACTGGATCCCGACCGCGACATCGCGGCGATCACCGTGAATCGCTGGCCCCACGGTTACGCCTGGGAATACACCGACCTCTGGGACGAGCCGGGCTGGGGGCGCGGCGCCGGACCGCACGTCATCGGCCGCCAGCAGCTCGGCCGCATCTCCATCGCCAACTCCGACTCGGAAGCCTTCGCCTACGTCAACGGCGCCATCGACGCGGCCTACCGGGCGGTGCGGGAGCAGATCACGCCGTGAGCGGTCCCGGCCGGTCCGGCGGCACCGGGGCTGCGCCGCCTTCGGCGTGGATCGGCGAGGCGCTGAAGCGGGGCCTGGCCGAGCTCGAGGCGGGCCGGCCGGAGGCGGCGGTGGCGCAGTGCCGGCGGGTGCTGCAGGCGGCGCCCGAGCTGGCGGAGGCCCATTTTCTGGTGGGGCTGGCGGCGCTGGCCCTGAACGACCGCCGCACGGCCATGTCCGCCTTCGGCTCGGTCACCCGGCTGCGGCCGGAGCACGGCGCCGCCTGGGCCCAGCTCGCGCGCCTGTTCATGCAGACCGGCCAGGCCAACCGCGCCGACCAGGCCCTCGCCCAGGCCATGGCCCACGAGGCGGGCGATCCGCTGGTCCAGGACCTCATCGGCACCACCCACTCGCTGCTGGGCGATCAGGCGGCGGCCCGGGAGTGGTACGCGCGGGCCGTGGCGGGGGCGCCGGATCGGGTGCCGTTCCGGGTCAACCTCGCCAACGCCCTGGTGTTCCTCGGCCGCACGGCCGAAGCGGAGGTCGAGCTCGAGCAAGCACTGGCCCTGGCTCCGGCCAGCGCTCAGGCCCACTGGGTGCTTTCCGGTGTGCGCAAGGCGCGGGACCGCAACCACGTGGAGACTCTGGTGCGGCTGGCGGCCCGCCAGGGCCAGCCGCCCAGGGCGCTGGCCTTCATCTACTACGCCCTCGGCAAGGAGCTGGAGGATCTCCAGGAGTGGGAGCGGGCCTTCGAAGCCTTCGCGCGGGGGGCGGCGAACCGGCGGCGCACGGTGGAGTACGACGAGGCCGCCGAGGCGGCCATGTACCGGGCACTGGAACGCACCTTCACCCCGGCGTGGCTGGAGGACGGCCGCGCCGCCCACCTGGATGATTTCGCCGGTCAGCCGGCGCCCATCTTCGTGGTCGGGCAGCCCCGTACCGGCACCACGCTGGTGGAACGCATCATCAGTGCCCATTCCCAGGTGGACTCGGCCGGTGAGCTGCAGCAGTTCGGTCTGTCGGTGCGCCGCCTGGTGGATTACCGGGGCAGCGGCCGCTTCTCGGCGGCGCTGATGGAGCAGGCGGCGGAGCTCGACGGTCGCGCTCTGGGGGAGGCGTACCTGCAGGCTTCGGCGCGAATGCACGGCAACGCGCCCCGGTTCGTCGACAAGCTGCCGTCGAACTTCCTGTACCTGCCGCTGATCCTCAAGGCCCTGCCCCACGCCCGCATCGTCCATCTGGTGCGCGACCCCATGGATGCCTGCTTCGCCAGCTTCAAGCAGCTCTTCGCCGATGCCTATCCCCACTCCTACGACCAGCAGGAGATGGCGCGGCACTTCGCCCGCTACCACCGGCTGATGGCGGTTTGGCGGGAGCGCTTCCCCGGGCGCTTTCACGATGTGCGCTACGAAGAAATCGCCCGGGACACCGAGCCCCACGCGCGGGCGCTCATGGCCTACCTGGAGCTTCCCTGGGAGGACGCCTGCCTCGAGTTTCACCGCCAGGAAGGCGCGGTGGCCACCGCCAGCGCGGTGCAGGTGCGCGAGCCGGCGCACACCCGATCCATCGGCCGCTGGCGCCGCTACGAGCGGCAGCTCGAGCCCATACGCAGGGCCCTGGAGGCGGCCGGCGTGCCGCTCTGAGCGGTCGACCCGGCGGCTCGCCAACGGCCCGCCAGCGGCCCGCCAGCGGCTCGCCAGCGGCTCGCCATCAGCTTGCTCCCATGCCTGCCGCTGTGGTCTCATTCGGCACCATAAGAAAAGCTGGCAAGGGGATCGCGCCATGAATCACACCTTCGAGCTGTCCGGCCGAGGCCGTCTGGCCCGATCGGTTTCCGCCGCCACCCTGGCGGCGATCGCCGCCGGACCGGTGCCCGCCGTGGCCGCGCAAGGCGTGATCGAAGAGATCGTGGTGACCGTTCAGCGCCGGGAGGAGAGCCTGTCGGACGTGCCGCTCGCGGTGACCGCCCTGTCGGGCGACTTCATTCGTGACGTCAACCTGGACGACGTGAAGGATCTCATCTCCTTCACCCCCGGAGTCACGGGCAACTCCAAGGACAGCTTCATCGACACCATCAACATCCGCGGGGTGGTGACCAACGATTTCGGGGTGGGCGGCGACCCCTCCATCAGCGTCTTCAAGAACAACCTCTACCAGGGCCGCAACGGTGCCGTGGTTACCAGCCTCTACGACGTCGAGCGGGCGGAGGTGCTGCGGGGGCCCCAGAGCTTCCTGTTCGGCAGGAACTCCATCGGCGGCGCCATCAGCGTGCATACCCGCCGTCCCAACTTCGACGGCACCAACGGTTACGCGGAGCTGGACATCGGCGAGCGCGATCACCTGGTGGTGGAGGGCGCGATCAATGCGACGCTGAGCGAGACGCTGGCGGCGCGGCTCGCGGTGTACAGCTCCGAGGAAGACGGCTACGTGGACGACGTCTTCGATCCCTCGAATGCCGACCTCATCGCCCACGACAAGCAGGCGGCGCGGCTGTCTCTGCGCTTCCAGAACGACGCCACCGACGTCAACCTCATGGCGGAGTACGAAGAGCGCGATCAGTCGGGCAGCATCTATCGCGCCACGGAGAAGGGCGAGAGCTGGGAGACCCTGCAGTCCATCTTCGGCGTGGAGCTCGACGGCAACGGCCGGGACGTGGACAGCGACTTCGGTCTGGGCGAGCGGGACGACGCGGAGATCCTGAGTCTCGGCCTCGAGATCGAGCACGACTTCGGTTTCGCCACCTTCACCTCCATCACCGGCTACACGGATCACGAGTACCAGTACGCGGAGGATTTCGACGGCACGCCGCTCAGGATCAACGACTACGCCCAGGACCAGGAAGGCGACTACTTCCAGCAGGAGTTCCGCCTGGTGTCCCAGACGGCCGGTCCGCTGTCCTGGTACGCCGGCGTGTCGTACTACAAGGAGAACATCGACGCGCTGTTCACCCAGGGTGCCGACGAAGACGTCATGTGCCAGTACTACTCCTACGCGTACTACGGCACCGCCTACACCTGCGCCGACTACTACGGCACCTTCGAGTACGACCCGAACGGCCTGGTGGAGCGCAACCGGGCCAAAGGCGAGTACGAGGGCTGGGCCGCTTACGTGGACCTGACCTACGCCTTCAGCGATGCGCTGGATGCGAGCCTGGGCCTGCGCTACACGGACGACGAGAAGAACTTCCGCCTGCGCGCCTTCGACGTGTCGAGCGAGCTCGGCCCCTACTTCGCCCTCGGCTTCACCACCGAAGGCTATCTGGAAGACACCCGGAGCTGGGACGATCTGAGCCCCCGGGTTCAGGTGCGCTACCGGCCCAACGACGACTGGATGTACTACGGCAGCGTCACCGCAGGCTACAAGTCGGGCGGCTTCGGCAGCTTCGCGATCTTCCCCGACGTGCCCTTCGGAACCATCGGCGTGACCCCGGACCAGGCGGTGCCGAACGCCTTCGATCCCGAGGAGGTCATGTCCTACGAAGTGGGCACCAAGGGCAAGTTCGCCGGCGGGCGCGCCATGGCGGATCTGGTGGGGTACTACTACACCTACGAGGATCTGCAGATCACCGTGGCTGGCCAGGGCGGCGGCATTCTGGTGGAGAACATCGGCGAGGTGGACGGCTGGGGCGTGGAAGGTTCGCTGAACGTGATGCTCTCCGACTACCTGGATCTGTACCTCTCCGCCGCGTGGGCGGACAGCGAGGCCAACGACGTGCAGGCGGCCTGCGACGGTCTCGACATCTGCGAGGGCAATTCCCTGCCGGGGCTGCCGGAGTTCTCGTGGTCGGCGGCCCTGGAAGGCAACCTGCCCGGCCGCGGCGGCCAGTGGGTGGCGCGGGTGGAGGCCTTCGGCCAGACGAAGACCGGCGGCGGCCTGGAGCACGACCCGGCCGGCGAGCAGCCCGGCTGGGAAGACGTCACCCTGCGGGCCGGCTTCCGGGCGGACGCCGGCTGGGAAATCCTCGCCTACGTGGAGAACCTCACCGACGAGCTCTACTACGACGGCGTGGGTCCCCTGGGTGGTATACTGCCGGCTCACTACTTCGGTCCCTCCCGGCCCCGCACGTTCGGGGTGATGATGAGCTGGACCGTCGAATGACCAACAGCGGAACCAACTGAAGGAACTTATGCCAAGTGACCTCGCGGAGCTGCAGCGAAGCGATCGCGAGCATCACCTGCACCCGTTCACCGACTTCAAGGCCCTAGGCGAGCGCGGTACCCGCGTCATCGTCCGGGGCGAAGGCGTCTACGTCTGGGATCACCAGGGCAACAAGCTGCTGGACGGCATGTCCGGGCTGTGGAACGTCAATGTCGGCTACGGGCGACGGGAGCTCATCGACGCCGCCACCCGACAGCTCGAAACCCTTCCCTTCTACAACAGCTTCTTCCAGTGCACGACGGAGCCCACCATCCGCCTGGCGGAGCGGCTCGCCGGGCTCACGGAAAATCGGCTCTCGCACGTGTTCTTCGCCGGCTCCGGTTCCGAGGCCAACGACACCCAGATCCGTCTGGTGCGCCGCTACTGGCAACTGGCCGGGCGCCCGGACAAGAAGGTGATCATCAGCCGCACCAACGCCTATCACGGCAGCACCATCGGCGCGGCGAGCCTGGGCGGCATGCGGCCCATGCACGAGCAGGGCGAGCTGCCCATTCCCGGCATCGTCCACGTGGATCAGCCCTACTACTTCGAGGCCGGAGGCAACGCCACCCCCGAGCGGTTCGGCATCGAGGTGGCCCGGCGCCTGGAGGAGAAGATCGTCGAGCTCGGCGCCGACCGGGTAGCCGCCTTCATCGGCGAGCCGGTGCAGGGAGCGGGCGGCGTGATCATTCCGCCGGAAAGCTACTGGGGCGAGGTGCAGCGGGTGTGCCGCGAGCACGACATCCTGCTCATCGCCGACGAGGTGATCACCGGCTTCGGCCGGCTGGGCGAGTGGTTCGGCCATCAGCGCATGGGCTTCCAGCCGGACCTGGTGACCTTCGCCAAGGGCGTCACCTCCGGCTACATCCCTCTGGGTGGCGTGCTGGTGGGTGAGCGGGTGGCGCGGGTGCTGTGCGCCGACGGTGGCGAGTTCGCCCACGGCTACACCTACTCGGGCCATCCCGTGGCCTGCGCCGTGGCGCTGGCCAACATCGACGTGATCGAAGGCGAGGGGCTGCTGGCCCGGGTGCGCGACGACATCGGCCCGTACTTCGCCCGTGGCTGGGCGGAGCTGGGCGGCCGCCACGCCATCGTCGGCGAGGCGCGCACCCTGGGACTCATGGGCGCCCTGGAGCTGGTGCGGCAGGGCCACGAACGCTTCGGCAAGGAGCAGAAGGCCGGCGAGGTCTGTCGCGACACCTGCATCGAGCACGGCCTGGTGATGCGCGCCGTGGGCGACACCATGATCGTCGCGCCGCCCCTGGTGATCAGCCGCAGCGAAGTGGACGAGCTGCTGGAGAAGGCAGACGCCGTGCTGACCAGCGTAGCGGCCAAGCTGGGATGAGGTTTCGCTATCCGCTGTCAGCTGTCCGCTGTCCGCAGGAGGCACACGGCCGACGCTGGCGGAGACCCTCTAGCGGAAAGCGGATAGCGGAGAGCGGATAGCGACCCCATGCGTCCCGACGTCGGCTTCGAAGACTCCTGGTACTACGCCACCGCCAAGGGGCTCACGGATCACCCGCCGCTGCGCGAGCGGCTCGAGGCGGATGTCTGTGTGGTGGGCGGCGGTTACACGGGCCTGTCGGCAGCGCTGGAGCTGGCGGAGCGGGGCTACTCGGTGGTGCTGCTGGAAGCGTACCGGGTCGGTGCCGGGGCCAGCGGACGCAACGGCGGCGTGCTGGGCATGGGCCAGCGCAAGGAACAGGACGAGCTGGAACGCTGGCTGGGGCTCGACACCGCCCGGGCCCTCTGGGAGGTGGCGCTGGAAGCCAACGCCCTGGTGCGCGAGCGCATTCGCCGTTTCGACATCGACTGCGAGCTCCGCGACGGCGTGCTTCACGCCGCCCACCGCCGCCGCTACGTCCCCGCCTATTGGAAGTACGTGGATCTGCTCGCCGAGCGCTACGACTACCAGCGCTGCCGCAAGGTGGACGCCGCCGAGGTGGCGGAGATGCTGGGCATGGAGACCTACCACGGCGGCTACGTGGACGAAGGGTCGGGTCACCTGCATCCCTTGAACCTGGCGCTGGGGCTGGCCCGGGCGTGCAGCGGCCTCGGGGTGCGAATCTTCGAACGCACGCGGGTGCTCGAACACCGGCAGCACGGCTCGCCGACGGCGCCGGACGGGGTCACCGTGCGCACCGCCGAGGGCGAGGTACGGGCGTCCTACCTGGTGCTGGCCTGCAACGGCTATCTGGAGCGGCTGGCGGGGGCCATCGAGGCCTACCAGATGCCCATCAACAACTTCGTCCTGGCCACCGAGCCGTTGGGCGAGGCCCGGGCCCGGCGGCTGAACCGTGACGACGTGGCGGTGGTGGACTCCCGCTTCGTGGTCAACTACTTCCGCATGTCCCGGGACCACCGACTCATCTTCGGCGGCGGCGAGAACTACAGCCCTCGTTTCCCCGGGGACCTGAAGGCGTTCGTCCGCCGCTTCATGCTCGAGGTGTACCCGGAGCTCGCCGACGTCGCCATCGACTACGCGTGGGGAGGCACCCTGGCGATCACCCTGAAGCGAATGCCGCACTTCGGCCGTTCAGGCCACGTGTTCTGGGCCCAGGGCTACTCCGGGCACGGTGTGGCCATGGCCAACATGGGGGGCAAGCTGATCGCCGAGGCACTGGCGGGCAGCGCCGAGCGCTTCGATCTGTTCGCGCGGCTGCCCCACGTGCGCTTTCCCGGGGGGCGCTACCTGCGCTGGCCGGCGCTGGTCGCCGGCATGTTGTACTACGCCATGCTCGATCGGTTGTGAACCAGAGGAGGGGAATCGTGGAAGGGCGACATGGGAGCCGGCTCGTCTGGGCGGCGTTGGTCCTGGGCCTGGCGGCGGGCTGCGCGGACGACGTGGCCGGCACGGCGGAAGCGGCAGCAGCCGATGCGTCCCGCCAGGCCGCGGACGTGATCCTCACCAACGCCGAGGTGTACACCCTGGATCCTGCCCGGCCCTGGGCGGAAGCCGTGGCCATCGGCGACGGCCGCATTCTGGCGGTGGGAAGCGCCGCCGACATCGCCGCCGGGTATCGCGGCGAGACCCTGGATCTGCAGGGACGGATGCTCTTGCCGGCGTTTCACGATGCCCACAGCCACCCCATATCCGGCGGCATTCAGACCCTGCAGTGCGACCTGATGGGGCTCGCGACGGTGGAGGAGATCCTCGCCCGGGTGGAAGCGTGCCACGCGGACATTCCGGATACCGAAAGCCCGGATGACGACTGGCTGCTCGGTGGTGGCTGGAACCTGAGCCTGTTCGATGACGCGAACCCGCACAGGAATCTGCTGGACCAGGTGGTGGGTGACCGGCCCGTCTACCTGGAAGGGGAAGACGGCCACAGCGGCTGGGTGAGCTCGGCGGCGCTCGAGCGCGCCGGCATCAGTGCGGACACCCCCGATCCGCCGCTGGGAGTCATCGAGCGCGACGCCGCCGGCGAGCCCACCGGCACGCTGCGGGAGACGGCCCAGGAGCTGGTACGGGCGGTGCTGCCGGAGATCACCGACGCACAGCGCGAAGCCGGCGCGCTGGCGGCGCTGGAGCTGGCCAACTCCCTGGGCATCACCTCCATCGTCGCGGCCTCCGTGGGGGAGGAGGAGCTCGCCACCTGGCATCGTCTGGAACGGGAGGGCCGGCTCACGGCCCGCATCGTCGCCAGTATCCGCCTGGCCGGCGGCGGCTCGGCCGCCGCGGACTCGGCCCTGCTGGCGCCGGAATCCCGGGGCAGTGGCCGCCTGGTGCGTGCGGACGCCGCCAAGATCTTCCTCGACGGCGTGCTGGAAGGCGAGACCGCGGCGCTGCTGGAGCCCTACCTGGATCCCCAGGGCAAGGGCGCGGGCCGTACCGGCATGCTCAACGTGCCCTTCGAGGCGCTGCAAGCCATGGTCACGGATCTGGACGCCCGGGGCATCCAGGTGCACATGCACGCCATCGGCGACCGGGCGGTCCGCGCGGGGCTGGATGCGGTGGCCGCAGCCCGGGAGGCCAACGGGCCGACGGACAGCCGTCATCACATCTGCCACCTTCAGCTCGTGCACCCGGAGGACTATCCACGCTTCGGCGCGCTTGGAGTGCTGGCCAACTTCCAGGCCCTGTGGGCATATCCGGACGCCTACATCACCGACGTGAACCTGCCCGCCGTGGGTCCGGCGCGGGTCGAGCGCATGTACCCCATCGGCTCCATCGACGCCGCCGGCGGCACCATCGTCGGTGGCAGCGACTGGTCCGTGTCCTCCATGAACCCGCTGGACGCCATCGAGGTGGGAGTCACGCGCCGGGACCCGGAAGGGGCGGTGGCGGGCGCGCTCAACCGCGACGAGGCGGTGCCGCTGGAAACCATGCTGGCGGCCTACACCCGCAACGCCGCGTACCTCATGCACCAAGAGCAGGACACCGGCACGGTGGAGGTGGGCAAGCAGGCAGACCTGGTGGTGCTGGAGCGCAACCTGTTCGAGATTCCCCCCGAGACCATCAACGAGACCCGGGTGGTGCGCACGTTCCTGGAGGGCCGGCAGGTGTATCCGCGGTAACGCGACAGCCGACAATGAATCGCCGCCGGATCGGCGCTATGGTGAAGCCATGAAAGCGCGTGAAGCTTCGGCGGTCGACGGGACGGGAGAGCTGGCAGCCAGGTCGCCGGCTCCGCTGGCGCCGTCCGTGTCGACAGCGGAGCTCACGGCCCGCCTCGAGGCCCGTCTCGGACGGGTGCACGCGCGGCAGCGGCTGGGGATCGAGTCCGATCACTCGGCCCAGGTGTTCCGCCGCGGCCGCAGACTGTTTCACCCGGAGAACTGGTACTCCTTCGCCGCCTTCATCCGTGCCAGCATGCGCCTGGTGGGTGTCTATCAGCGGGCGCGCCGCAACGCGCACGCCATCACGGTGGTGCAGAACGCGGTGGCCCTGCGGGGGCTGCCCGAGGCGTTCCGAGGCTTCCGCATCCTGCAGCTGTCGGATCTGCACATCGATGTCAGCGACGAGACCGCCCACGCCATCGTCGCCGCAGTCCGGGAGGTGGAGTACGACCTCTGCGTGCTGACCGGCGACTATCGCTTCCTCACCACCGGCCAGCTCGACGCAACGATGCGCAACATGGCGCGGCTGCGCAGCCACATCGCCACGGACGCCTACGCGGTGCTGGGCAATCACGATAGCGTGCTCATGCTGCCCGAGCTGGAGGACATGGGCATTCGGGTGCTGATGAACGAGCACGTGGTCCTCGAGCGGGCGGGGGAGCGGCTGTACCTGGCCGGTATCGACGACGCCCATTTCTTCGGCGTGGAGAACTTCGAGAAGGCGCTGGCCGACGTGCCGCCGGACGCCACCACGGTGCTGCTCTCCCATACCCCGGAGGTCTACCGCCAGGCGGCCCACAGCGATGTGGACCTCATGCTGTGCGGGCACACCCACGGCGGCCAGCTCTGCCTGCCCGGCCGGGTGCCGGTGATGCTCGACGCCCGGATCCCGCGGTCCCTGGGCCGCGGCTCGTGGCGCTACGGCCCCCTGCTCGGCTACACGTCGGCCGGCGCGGGCACCTCGATCCTCGAGGTCCGGCTGAATTGCCCCCCCGAGATCACGGTCCACACCCTGCTCGCCGACCACTGACGGCCGGACGCCGCCCGCGCGCGACCCTCCGCGCCAGTTCCACTACAATCGCCCCTCGCGCCGATGGAGCTGCCCGGAGGGAAAACGTGACTGCACCGCTTGCCGACATCACCGTGGTCGAGGTGGACAACTACATGGCGGCGCCGAGCGCGGGCGCAATTCTCGCGGACATGGGCGCCCGCGTGATCAAGGTGGAGCCGCTCACCGGCGATCCCATGCGGGGCATCGGCCGGCCTGCGAAGATCGAGGGCGAGCTGGAGGGGTACGACTTCGGCTTCGACGTGGACAACCGCGGCAAGCTGTCGGTGGCGGTGGCCCTGGATACCCCGGAGGGAGCCGAGGTGGTGCGGCGCTTGGTGGAGGGGGCCCAGGTGTTTCTCTGCAACCTCCTGCCCCACCGCCAGCAGCGCTTCGGCCTTGACCCCGAGTCCCTGCAGGCGCGCAACCCCAGGCTGGTGCACGCGACCCTCACCGGCTACGGCAGCAACGGGCCCGATGCGTTGCGGCCCGGCTACGACGTCACCGCCTTCTTCGGCCGTTCCGGCCTCTACGACGCCATGCGGGAGGGGGACGACGGCGAAGTGCCCATGGCACGGCCGGCCCAGGGTGATCACACCACGGGCCTGGCCATGCTGGCCGCCATCCTGGGTGCGCTGCGGCTGATGGAGCGCAGCGGTGAGTTCCAGGTGGTGGAGACCTCCTTGTACGAGACCGCCATCTGGACCCAGGCCAGCGATTTCGGAGTGACTGCCGTGGACCGGGCCCCGGTGCGGCGCCGCGCCCGGCACAACCAGCTCACCCCCGCCGCCAACCGTTATCCCTGCGGCGACGGCAAATGGGTGGTGCTGAACACCCTGGGGCCCGGTGCCTGGGAGAAGCTCTGCCGCGCACTGGGGCAGGAGGCCTGGCTCGAGGATCCCCGCTACGCCGACGCCAGCAGCCGCTACAAGCGCATGCCCGAGCTGGTGGACGCCATCGATGGCGTGCTCGCCGCCAGGGGACGCGACGAGTGGGGCGAGATCTTCGATCGCGAGGGGGTGGTGTGGGGCCCGGTGCTGACCCTGGACGAGGTGGTGCAGGACCGCCAGGCCGAGGCCATCGACATGTTTCCCACCATTCGCCACGAGCGCCTGGGCAGCTACCGCAGCGTGCGTGCGCCCATGCGCTTTCACGGAGCGGAGGTGAAGCCGCGGGGACCGGCGCCGGAAATCGGCCAGCACACCCGTGACGCATTGGGGGTGGCGGGATTCGCCGCCGAGGAGATCGAGCGCCTGTTCGAGCGCGGCGTGCTGAGAGGAAGTTGATGCCGTCCAAAGTAGTACACACCCAGCTCCGCGGCTACGCGGTGCTGCGCGACCCGTTACTCAACAAGGGCAGCGCCTTCACCCCGGAAGAGCGGGCCTTGTTGAACCTCAACGGGCTGCTGCCGCCGGCGTGCAAGAGCCAGGATCAGCAGGCGGCCCGGCTCTACGACCGGCTGACCGCCATCGATGATCCGTTGAACCGCTACCGCGAGCTCGCCGCTCTGCAGGACCGCAACGAGCATCTGTATTACCGGCTGCTGCTGGACCACCTGGCGGAGCTCATGCCGGTGGTCTACACCCCCACGGTAGGACTGGCCACCCAGAAGTTCAGCGAGGTGTTCCAGCGCGGCCGCGGGGTGTGGATCACCCCCGCCGACCGGGGCCGCATTCGTGAGGTGCTGGAGAACGCGGCAGGCGGCCGCAACATCCGCCTGGCCGTGGTCACCGACAACGAGTCCATCCTCGGCATCGGTGACCAGGGGGCCGGCGGCATGGCCATCTCCGTGGGCAAGCTGTCGCTCTACACCGCCGGGGCGGGCATCGACCCGGCCACCACCCTGCCGGTGAGCCTGGACGTGGGCACAAACAACAAGGCGCTGCTGCAGAACGACCTGTATCTCGGCTGGTGCAGCGAACGGATGCGCGGCGAGCCCTATCAGGCGCTGCTCGACGAGTTCGTCGAGGCGTTCGCCGAGCTGTTCCCCGGCGCCCTCGTCCAGTGGGAGGACCTGCGCAAGGACAACGCCCTGCGCGTGCTCGAGCGCTACCGCCATCGCGTGCTCAGCTTCAACGACGACATTCAGGGCACTGGCGCGGTGGCGCTGGCGGGGATCCTGTCGGCGCTGCGGGTCAAGGGCGAGAAACTCTCGGCCCAGCGCATCGTCATCCACGGCGCCGGCGCGGCCGGGCTCGGCATCGCCCGGCAGATCAAGGCCGCGCTGCGACTCGAAGGGGTGGCGGAAGACGACCTGCACGGGTGTCTGGCGGTGCTGGACAGCCGGGGACTCCTGGCCCAGGACACGCCGCCCTCCGACGACTACAAGGCGGAGTTGGCATGGCCCGTCGCAGCGCTCACCCGGGCGGGCATCGACGACGACCGCTCACTCGAGGCGGTGGTGCGCCGGTTCGAGCCTACGGTGCTCATCGGCACCTCCGGCCAGGCGGGCGCCTTCCACGAGTCCCTGGTCCGCTGCATGGCAAAGGCCGTGGCCCAGCCCGTGATCATGCCCATGTCCAACCCCACCGCCAACAGCGAAGCGGTGCCGGCGGAGCTGGTGGCCTGGACCGGCGGGCAGGCCCTCATCGCCACCGGCAGCCCGTTCGCTCCGGTGGAGCACGGCGGGCGCACCATCCATATCGGTCAGGGCAACAACGTGTTCATCTTTCCCGCGCTGGGCCTCGGCAGCCTGATGGCGGTGGCGACCGCGGTGACGGACGAGATGATCACCCGGGCCGCCGACTCCCTGGCTGCCCAGACCACCGACGCCGAGCTGGAGCGTGGCCAGCTCTATCCGGACGTGAGCCGGCTGCGGGAGATCAGCGCCGCAGGTGCGGCGGCGGTGTGTGCCGAGGCGTTCGAATCGGGCTTGGCCGGCGCCGAGCGCCCCGCGGATTGCCTGGCGGCCGCCCGGGCCGCCATGTGGAACCCCGACTACCCCATCTTCGTCTGATGGCGGACGCCGGCTGGCCGCCGGGTAGCCGCCGGGTACCCGCCCCGGCGGCCGCCCTCACCGGCGTTGTCGGATCTGGTGCGATCGCGCATGATGTGTCGCCGTCGCAGTCCCGCCGGAAGGTCATGAAAAAGGTCATTCTCGGAGTCGTCGTCGCCCTCGCCCTGCACGCCTGCGCCACCTCGCCGCTGGGGCGCAGCCAGCTCATCCTGTTCCCGGAAGCGGAGATGGCCCAGATGGGCGCCGCGGCTTTTCAGGACATCCAGAGCAAGACCCCCGTGTTGCAGAACGCCACCACCAATGGCTACGTGCGCTGTGTGGCGGACCACATCCTCCGCGCCGTGCCGGGCGCCGACCCGGCGGCCTGGGAGGTGAAGGTCTTCGACGAGCCGTCCGCCAACGCCTTCGCCCTCCCCGGGCGCAAGATCGGCGTCTACAGCGGCCTTCTGGAGGTGGCCGAAGACCAGGATCAGCTCGCCACGGTCATCGGTCACGAGGTGGCCCACGTCATGGCCCGGCATTCCAATGAGCGGGTGTCCACCAACTTCGTCACCCAGTCCGGCCTGCAGCTGGCGCAGATCGCCGCCGGGGTGGACACGCCGGCCAAGCAGCAGCTGTTCGGCCTGCTGGGCCTCGGCGCCCAGGTGGGCGTGCTGCTGCCCTTCAGCCGGGCCCAGGAAGCCGAGGCCGACCTGATGGGCCTCGAGCTCATGGCCGAAGCCGGCTTCGACCCCCGCGCCAGTGTCCGGCTGTGGCAGAACATGGAATCCCAGGGAGGCCAGAAACCGCCGGAATTCCTATCCACCCATCCCTCCGGGCAGCGGCGGATTACCGAGCTCAACGCCCGCATGAGCGAGTACATGCAGATCTCGAGCCGCGCGCGCGCAGCGGGACGGATACCGGATTGCAAATGAGCGGCTCGCTGTCCGCTGTCCGCTATCCGCAAGAGGGGTCTCGTGAGTGCGTGCGTCCGTGAGTGACACGGGCGGCACTGCCATCTCCCCAGAAACTGGCGATCCGCGTCTTGCGGAAAGCGGATAGCGGATAGCGGACAGCGCACCCTTTCATTGCCTTCTATGTCCCGCAATGAACGCCGCCGGCACCAATGACAGCACGAACACCAGCCCGATCAGGAGGAAGCTGTCCCGGTAGGCGAGCATGGCGCTCTGGCTGCCGACGATTGCAGTGACGTAGCCGAACGAGGCTTCGAAGGCGCGGTAGCCCGTCAGGCCCATGTGCTCGAGCTGCAGGATCACCAGTCGCATGAGCTCCCGGGTGGCAGCGTTGTCCCAGCTCTGGGTGGCGTTCAGGGACTGGTAGTGGAACGTCATCTGGTCGCGCATGGACAGCGAGATCAGATTGATGCCGAAGGCGCCGCCGAGCTGACGCAGGAAGTTGATGGCGCCGGAGCCCTGGGGAATCAGCGCCAGGGGCAGCGGGTTGATGGCAGCGGCGTTGATGCTGGGAAAGATCATGGCCAGGCCCACCCGTCCCACCACGTACCAGAGCAGCATGTGCACGGCCGGCGTGAAGGCGTCGGCGTGGATCATCGGGTAGTTGCTCAGGGCGAACAGGGCGAGGCCGATGAGCACCATCGCCCGGTGGGACGTGACGTCGGCCAGGCGGCCGGCCAGTGGGAACAGGATCGCCATGACGAGGCCCGCCGGCGCCATCAGCAGCCCGGCGTCGGTGGCCGTGAGCTGGGACACGGTCTGCAGAAACAGCGGGAACACGTAGGTTGAGCCGTACAGCCCGAGGCCGATGGTGAAGGTCACCACCGCTGCGGCGACGAAGCGGGCGTTGAGAAACAGCCGCAGCTCGAGCATGGGGTCCGGCGTGAAGAACTCCCAGCCCACCCAGGCGACGAAGGCGACTCCGCCGATGGCGAGGCTGATCAGCGCGGGATCGTGATACCAGCCGTAACGCTGGCCTTCGGTGAGTCCCACCAGCAGCCCGAGGATGAACACCGAGCACAAGAGCGCACCCATCCAGTCGAAGGAGGGCCGCGCGCCGCTGCCTTCCCTGGTCGGGAAGAACGTCTTGGCCATGGGCAGGGTCACGGCGACGAACGGCACCGGCGCCAGCAGCACCCAGCGCCAGGAGAGGTGATCAACGAGATAACCGCCGATGGTTGGCCCCAGGGCGGGGGCGAGCATGGTACCCACGCCCATCAGGCCCATGGCCATGCCCCGCCGGTGTATGGGAAACACCTGGGCGGTGACTACCATGCTCAAGGGTGTCACCGCTCCCGCGGCGGCGCCCTGGACGGCGCGGGCGATGAGCAGCACCTCGCTGCTGCTGGCGGCGGCTCCCATCAGGGAGCCAGCGATGAACACCGACATGGCGGTGACGTAGGTGGCCGAGATGCCGAAGGCGCGGATGCACCACGCGGTGATGAGCATCGTCACCGTGCCGGAAGCGAGAAACGCCGTGGCCAGCCACTGCGCTTCCTCGAGGGTCATCCCCAGCGCGCCCATGATGTCGGGAATGGCGACGTTGACGTTGGTGGAGGAAAGCAGGGTCGCGAAGGAACCGATCATGCCGACGCTGGCCGCCCACCAGCGAAAGCTCGGGCCGATCTGCCGGAACTTCTCGATGAATCCGGGAGAGGCCTCGATGCCTTCGGGGACGGGATGCTCGCTCATGAGCGGGGGATCTTCACCTCCACCATCATGCCGGGCTTGAGACGCGGATCGTGCTCCTCGAAGTCGATGCTGACCTCGACGCGCTGGGTGATCTTGGTGAAGTTGCCGCTGGGGTTCGGGTTGGGCAGCAGCGCGAACTGGCTGGTGGCGGCGTCGCCGATGCGGCGGATCACGCCGCGGCGCGGCCCGTCCGGGAAGGCATCCACGGTGATGGTTACCGGATCACCCGTCTCCAGGTAGCGCAGGTCGGTTTCCTTGACGTTGGCGTTCACCCACACCCGCTCGGGATCGTGCATCACCAGCACGCGCTGGCTGGCGGAAACGTGCTCGCCGGCGTCGACGAAGAGCTCGTCGACGACGCCGTCCACCGGGGCGGTAATGGCGTGGTAGTCCAGCTCGGTCGTGGCCTGGTCGATCTGCGCGGCGGCCTGGACCCGCCGCGCCTGCAGCGCCCGCAGCTCCGCCCGCAGCACCGCCACCTCGGCCCGGTCGGCCTCCGCCTCCGCCAGGTCCGCGCGGGCCGACGCCACCTCCGCCTCGCGGCGCCGGGTCGCCTGCACGGCATTGCGGTACACGTTGCGGATTTCCTCGAACTCCTGCTGGGAGAGCAGGGAGCGCTCCCGCAGAGCCCCGGCCCGCTCCCAGTCCGCGGTGGCCACCTCCAGATCACCCCGAGCTGCCGCCAGCGCCGATTCGGCGGCGCGCAGTTGAGAGCGGGCGGCGTCCAGATGACTGCGGGTGCGCTGCTCCATCAGCTCGATCCGGGCGGTGAGGGCGTCGACGCCGGCATCCAGCGCCGTCACCGCCGCCTGCAGCTCCGCCAGACGTGCCCGAGCTCGGCGGTCGTCCACGCGAACGAGCACGTCCCCGCGCGCGACGTGCTGGGATTCCTGCACCGGAACGTCGACGATCCAGCCCGACACCTGACTGGACAGCAGCAGCATGTCCGCCGACACCCGGGCGTCCAGCACGTAGACGTGGTTGAGGCGGTCGTACAGCCACCAGAGCCCCCACAGAGCCGCCGCCACCGTCACGCTCACCACCAGGACGTTGCTGGCGCTGAGAAGGCGCCGACGCCGGATGCTGGTGCTCGTGATGACGTCGCCGTTACCGCGTGGATCAGCCAAGGTACTTCCCCCTCCTGAGCCGGACATGATAGCGGGTTTGAGCTTCCGGCTCGCAAACCGGGCCCGGATGGAAGCCATCCGGGCCCGGACGGAAGCCATCCGGGGCCCCGATGGACGCCCATCGCCCTATACTGTGCTCCTCCGGGGGAGAGTGTGTCATGTCTACGTCCATGCCCATGGCGGCGCGCTGGCCGCGCCGGTACACGGTGGTCCTGCTGTCCTTCCTGGCGGTGTTCGTCTGCTACATCGACCGGGTCAACATCTCCGTGGCCATCATTCCCATGGCCGCCGACCTGGGGTGGAGCCGGCAGACCCAGGGCTCGGTGCTGTCGTCGTTCTTCCTCGGATACCTGCTGCTGCAGGTGGCCGGGGGGCGGCTGGCCGACCGGTTCGGCGGCAAGGCGGTGCTGGCGGCCGGGGTGCTGCTGTGGTCCCTGTTCACCATGCTGACACCGCCCGCGGCGCAGCTGGGGCTGACGGTGCTGCTGGTCACCCGGGTGCTCATGGGCATGGGCGAGGCGGTGACCTTTCCCTCCATCTACACCCTGTACAGCCGCTGGGTACCCCTGACGGAGCGATCGCGCGCGGTGGGGCTGGCCAACAGCGGGATTCCGCTGGGCACCGTGTTCGCGCTGCTGGCGACCCCGGTGATCGTGCAGAGTCTGGGCTGGCCGTGGGCGTTCTACCTGTTCGGTGCCGTAGGGGTGCTGTGGTACCTGGTCTGGCACGTGAAGGTAACCGCGCACCCCGCCGACCATCCCCGGATCTCCGCGGAGGAGCTCGCGACCATCGAGGACGGCACCACGCCGCGCCGCGATGCCGACCGGGTGCCGTGGAGGGCGCTGCTGTCCTCCAGCGCGGTGTGGGCCATCATCGTCGCCCACTTCTGCAACAACTGGTCTCTGTACGTGCTGCTGTCGTGGCTGCCCACGTTCGTCAATCAGGGCCTGGGGGTGGATTACGCCGCCGTGGGCTGGGTGACCATGATCCCGCACGTGGCGTCGTTTCTCTTTCTCAACGTGGCGGGCTCCGTCGCCGACCGGCTGATCGCCCGGGGCATGGACGTGGGCCGGGTACGCAAGCTCATGCAGACCGTCGGCTTCGGCGGCATCGCCTCCGCCCTGCTGGTGGTGGGCCAGGTGGAAAGCGCCTGGATGGCCATCGCGGTGATGACCGTGGGCAGCGCGCTGGGCGCGTTCGTCACCGGCGGCTTCGCCGTGAACCATATGGACATCGCCCCCAGACATGCCGGCACCCTCATGGGCATCACCAACACCGCCGGAACCATTCCCGGCGTCATCGGCGTGTACGTGAGTGGGCTGATCCTCGACGTCACCGGATCCTGGGCCCTGGTGTTCCAGGTGGCGGCGGGGATCACCCTGGTGGGGCTGGTGGTTTTTCTGCTGTTTGCGAGTGGCAAGCGGATGTTCGAATGAAGCAGTCGCTGTCCGCTATCCGCTATCCGCTATCCGCTGTCCGCTTTCCGCTGGAAGGGGGTTGGCGGAGCGAGAGGGTTTCGGGATGGCGATCAGCAATCGGCTATCGGCTATCAGCCGGAGGGTGTGCCAGCGCTTACGGATGGCGCTCCAGCGGATAGCGGAAAGCGATTCTCACTTTTGCTCTCGCGCCCGTCGCGGGCATACTTCCCGCCATGGCGAACTCCGAGCAATCACCGGTCATGGATCCCGTCCGCGCCCTGGAGCGGTTGAGGGAGGGCAATCGTCGCTTCGTGTCCGGGGCGCTGAGCAGCGAGGCGCTGGCCAGCCCCGCGCGGCGCAACCAGCTCGTCGCCGACCAGCGGCCTTTCGCCATCGTGCTGGGGTGCTCCGACTCGCGGGTGCCGGCAGAGATCGTGTTCGACCAGGGTCTGGGGGACCTGTTCGTGATCCGGGTGGCGGGCAACGTGGTGGCGCCGTCCCAGATCGGCAGCGTGGAGTTCGCCGCCGAGTGGTTCGGTACCCGGCTGGTGGTGGTGCTGGGACATTCCCGCTGCGGCGCCGTGGTGGCCACCCTGGAGGAACTGCGCAACCAGTCGCGGCATCCGTCCCGCAACCTGCGGTCCATCGTCGATCGGGTCCGCCCCGCCGTGGAGCCGCTGGTGGAAGCCTCTGCCGGCGAGGCCACGGAGGCCCTGGTGCAGCGGGCGGTGCGCGCCAACGTGCGCGCCGCCGCCAATCAGCTCCGTCACGGCTCCCAGGTTCTCGAGCAGCTCGTGCAGAACGACGGCCTGCTCATCGTCGGCGCGGACTACTCACTGGATAGCGGCGTGGTGGACTTCTTCGACGGAGTGCCAGCGGAGGCTCAGGAGTCGTGGCCCGGGCACTGACCGGCTCGGGGTCCGGGTGACCCTGGGCCGCGACGGGCACCCGTTCGACGCGGTGGTCGCCGGGGCCGGCGTGGTGGGCATGGCGTGCGCCCGTGCCCTGCAACGGGCCGGGCTTCGGGTCTGCGTCGTAGATCCGCGACCGCCAGGCACCCTCTGTTCCTACGGCAACGCCGGCGTCATCGCCACCGATCACGTGCTGCCGCTGGCGAGTACCGAGACCGTGCGCCGCCTGCCCGCCATGCTTCGCGACCCCGACGGCCCGCTGGTGCTGCCGCCGTCCCGGCTGCCGGCCCTGCTGCCGTGGTTCCTGCAGTTCGCCAGAGCCTCTCTGCCGGCACGAGTGGAGGCCGGGGTCCAGGCCACGGCCGCGCTCACCGGCCGCGCCCTGGGCGCCTGGCAGCGGGAGCTCGCCGCCAGCGGCGGCGCCAGGCTGCTGATCCGTCGGGGCATGTACGCGGTGTATTCCAGCGACGCCGGCTTCGCCCGGGATGCGGGCGAACGGACCAGGGCGCGGGCCCTGGGGGTGGCGTGGCAGCCGTTGACGGGCGACGAGCTGCGTCGCCGCGAGCCTGCGCTCGGCCCCGCCATTCGCCATGCCGCGTACTTTCCGGACGTCGCCCACGTGACGAGCCCGGCGCGGGTGGTGGGTTGCCTGCGGGATGCCTTCGTCGCCGCGGGCGGAACGCTGCTGCAGGATCGAGTGACCCGCATCGAATCCGGGCCCAACGGTGTCGTGGCGGCGCTGGAGACGGGCCGCCTCCGCGGGCGCCACGCCGTCATAGCCGCCGGTCTCGATTCCCGTGGGCTCTGCCGGACTCTGGGCTGGGACCCGCCCCTGGTTGCGGAGATGGGGTATCACGTGACCTTTCCCGCCGCCGACCGTCTGGGCGCGCCGGTGGCCGCGGCGGAGCACGGCTTCATCGTCACGCCCATGGACGACCACCTGCGGGTGGCCGGCACCGTGGAGTTCGCGCGGCGCGAAGCACCGCCGAGCTGGGGCCGCGCCGAGGTGCTGACAGTCCGGGCACGGACCCTGTTTCGCGATCCGCTGCCGGCGGCCGCCGAGCGCTGGCGAGGCTCGCGGCCCACGTTGCCGGACTACCTGCCGGCCATTGGCGCCTTGCCGGGGTCCCCACGGGTCCTGGCGGCGTTCGGACACCAGCACATCGGCCTCACCACCGCCGCGGTGACCGGGGAGCTGATTCGCGACCTGCTGACGGGGCGGCCGCCGGTGGTAGACCCGACACCGTACCGCTGCCTGCGCTTCGGTGTCCCGCGCTTCCGGTTCTTCCCCGGCCCTCGCAATGGCGCGCCGGCTTGAGGCAACATGCCCGATTTCTTGGGACGCGGATGTACCGATGAAAGACGACACCTTGGCGATCCACGCCGGCTATCAGACCGATCCGACCACTCGGGCCGTGGCGACGCCCATCTATCAGACCGTCGCCTACGAGTTCGAGAGCGCCCAACACGGCGCCGACCTGTTCGATCTGGCGGTGCCGGGCAACATCTACACCCGCATCATGAATCCCACCTGCGATGTGCTGGAGCAGCGGGTGGCCGCCCTGGAGCGCGGCATCGGCGCGTTGGCGCTGTCCGCCGGCAGCGCCGCCATCAACTACGCCATCCTCAATCTGGTGGAGGCCGGGGACAACGTCGTCACCGTGCCTCAGTTGTACGGCGGCACCTACACCCTGTTCGCCCACATGCTGCCGAAGCAGGGCATCGAGGTCCGCTTCGCCGAGAACGACTCCGCGGAGGCGCTGGAGAAGCTCATCGACGGGCGCACCAAGGCGGTGTTCTTCGAGACCATCGGCAACCCGGCGGGGAACGTCGTGGACGTGGCGGCGGTGGCGACCATGGCCCGCAGCCACGGCGTCGTCAGCATCGCCGACAACACCGTCGCCACGCCGGTGTTGCTGAAACCGGTAGAGCACGGGGTGGACGTGGTGGTGCATTCCCTGACCAAGTACATGGGCGGGCACGGCACCAGCCTCGGCGGCATCATCGTCGACTCCGGGCGCTTCCCCTGGACCGAGCACGCCGAACGCTATCGCGCCCTCAACGAGCCGGAACCGTCGTACCACGGCGTCGTCTACACCGAAGCCATGGGGCCGGCGGCCTACATCGCCCGGGCCCGCACGGTGCCGCTGCGCAACACCGGGTCCGCGCTGTCGCCGTTCAACGCCTTCCTGCTGCTACAGGGCATCGAGACCCTGGCACTGCGCATGGAACGCCATTGCCAGAATGCCCTGGCGGTGGCCCGCCACCTGAAGGATCACCCGAAGGTCGAGTGGGTGAGCTTCGCCGGTCTGGAGGGCGATCCCCACCATGAGATGGCGCGGAAGTACATGAACGGCCGCGCAGCGAGCATCATGACCTTCGGGGTCAAGGGTGGCTTCGAGGCGGGGGTGAAGTTCTATGACGCGCTGAAGTTGTTCAAGCGGCTGGTGAACATCGGCGACGCCAAATCGCTGGCGTGCCACCCCGCTTCGACCACCCACCGGCAGCTCTCCGAGGAAGAACAGCGCAAGGTGGGGGTGGCGCCGGAGGCCATACGCCTCTCCGTGGGCATCGAGGACATCGAGGACATCATCGAGGACCTGGACCAGGCCCTGGCTGCAGCCGGCTGAGGCGGGTCGTGGAGCTGGAATTCGAGCCCCATCCCCTGCTGCGATCGCCGCACCTGCAGACGGTGCTGTCGAGCCGGCTGGCGCGGCGGCGGGACGGGGTGGGAGCGG
Organism: Pseudomonadales bacterium; assembly: GCA_041690675.1. Taxonomy (GTDB): domain Bacteria; phylum Pseudomonadota; class Gammaproteobacteria; order Pseudomonadales; family Azotimanducaceae; genus UBA7803. The sequence continues at coordinate 110,598 of JAWLGU010000002.1, forward strand.
CCCTGGGCGCCGGCGCCGAGGAAATCCGCGTTCCTTGTCGCGACGGCGTGCTGCTGCAGGTGCTGGTGAATCGGCCACCCGGGGCGGTGGTGGCGGAAGCGCGGCGGCGGACACCCCTGGTGGTGGTGATTCACGGCTGGCTCGGCTGCGCCGATTCGCCCTACGTGCGGCGGGCGTCCGCGGCCCTGAACCGGGCCGGCTTCACCGTGGCTCGGCTCATGCTCCGCGACCACGGCGGCACCGCGCACCTCAACGAGGAGCTGTTCAACGCGGCCCGCATCGACGAGGTGGCGGACGCGGTGAACTGGCTGGCGGAGCATTACGGCGGCGACGTCTGTGGCCTGCTCGGCTATTCCCTCGGCGGCAATTTCGTGCTTCGGCTGGCGGGCCACGGCCACACCAGCCCGCGCTTCGTCACCGCCCTGGCGGTGTGTCCGGTGCTCGATCCGAGGGCTGCGGTCGAGGCGCTGGACCGGGGTTGGGTTGGCTACCAGCGTTACTTCCTGGGCAAGTGGCGGCGCGCGTTCGCCGAGAAGCAGGCCGCGTTTCCCCACCGCTACGACTTCTCCGAGGCGCGCCGGCTGTCGCTGGTGTCGACGCTGACCGACTACTTCGTCTCCCGCCACACGCCGTATCGCGACGCCGACGACTACTACGCCCGCTATACCCTCACCCGGGAGTTCCTGGCGAACCTGAGGATGCCGGCGCGCATCATCGCCACCGAGGACGACCCGGTGCTGCCCGCGGAGCACGCGCGGGCGCTCCTGGGGGCCGCGGGCGATGCGGAGGTGGTGACTCTGGTACCCCACGGCGGCCACTGCGGATTCATCGAGGACCTGCGGCTGCGAACAGCGCTGGACGGCTGGCTTTCCCGGTTCTTCGCCGAGCGTTTCGCGGGATGAAGGGTGCCCGCCGGCCGTCGGCGGAGCTCCGGCACGGGACGTTTGCCCACTCCGCGCGCCCTTGCCTCCAGTCGGGCATTCGTCCGATGCGCCGGATGGCTGCGGCCCCCATAGTCGCACCACCCGATTCCAAGGAGGTGTGCCATGAGCGCAGTCATCGATTTCCCCGTCCCGCCGCCGGCCCTGCGGCTTCTGCACATGGGACTCGCCGTCTTCGGGGTGGCGGCCTATCTGACGGCGGAGCTCGCCGAAGAGGGCGGGGCCGGTTATCTGCTCCACGCTTACCTGGGCCTTTCCACCCTGGGTGTGGTGGCGGGCCGGCTGCTGGCCGGCGTGTTCGCGCACGCGCCCTTGGGGTTCGCGGACTGGGGGCCCTGGCAGCGGGCGCAGTGGACCATGGCCGTGGCGGACCTGGCCGGGCTGCTGCGACTGCGGCTGCCCCGGCGCCCCATGCACGAGGGCCTGGCCGGGCTGGTTCAGACCTTCGGCTTGTGCCTATTTGCCTGGATGGCTTTCACCGGCACCATGCTGTTCGTGCTGCAGGGGCAAGGTGGCTCGGAGCTGTTCGAGGTGATCGAGGAAGGTCACGAGGTGGGTGAAGGCCTGATACCTGTCTTTCTCGTCCTCCATGTGGGCGCCGTGCTGGCCCACGTGCTCCGCGGCGAGCACCTGCTGGGGCGCATGTTCCGCTTGAGGACCGAGGACTGATTCGACGGGAGACCCCATGACCGCGCGTTCCTTCGCCACCACGGGGGTGCTCGTGGTGGCGTCGGCATTCTTTGCCTACGACATCGTCACCGATGTGGCCAAGGGCCACGAGGGCGTTCTGCATCTGACCGTCGAGGGGCTGGTTTTCCTCGCGACCTCCACGGTCATGCTGCTGGAGCTGTTGCGCGTGCTGCGGATGCGCCGCCAGCTCCGCGCGTTGCAGGATCGCCTGTCACGGGTGGCGCAGGACGTTCACGAGCGGCTGGAGGAGCAGTTCCGCTGCTGGGGCCTGTCGGGGAGTCAGCGGGAAGTCGCCCTGCTGCTGATCAAGGGGCTCTCGATGGCGGAGATCGCCCAGGCGCGAGGGGTCAAGGAGAAGACGGTCCGTCAGCAGGCTGCCGAGGTCTACGCCCGCTCCGGCTGCGCCGGACGTCACGAGCTTGCCGCGTACTTCATGGACGAGCTGCTGACCGCTACGGGGTCCGGGGACGGCGCGGCCGACGGCCGGTCCCGGGCTGCCGTATAATTCCGCTTCACTTCATCAAGCGGTTCTGGTGAGCGAGCTTCAGGTCATTCACCCCGGGAGGGCCGGCGACGGCGTTTCGCGGGCTCATGCCTTTCTGGATTTCCACTTCGTGGCGGCGGACTCCGAGCCCGACCCGCTGCCGGAGGGGGCGGTGGCGGTGCCGATCCGGCCCCTCCACGGCACCGGGGAGCGCTGGCTCAGCACCGCGCCGGTCACCACCGGGCAGGTGGGACCGTTCGCGGCTGCATGCACCGGCGAGCTGCTGGCGCTCAGCGGCGCCCGGGCCGTGGCGCCGGGGCGCCTGGCGGAGGTGACCCGACGCTGGTACGTCGAGGCCATGAGCCTGCTGAGGCGCGAGGGCTACCCGCATCTCGTACGCGTCTGGAACTACCTGCCCGACATCAACGGCGGCTGCGGCGAGGCCGAAGCCTACAAGCGGTTCTGCGCCGGGCGCGCCGCCGCGCTCCGGCAGCTCGAGGTGGACCCGGCCGCTCTCCCGGCGGCGTCTGCCCTGGGGGGGGCCGCCCACGGGCCGCTGCAGATCACCTTTGTCGGCAGTCGTACGCCCGGGTTGAACCTGGAGAATCCGCGCCAGCACAGCGCCTATCGGTACCCGCCCCGGTACGGCCGGGAGCCCCCCGCGTTCGCCCGGGCCACCGTTCACGGCCGACGCCTGCTGATATCCGGAACCGCCGCCATCGTCGGTCACGAGAGCCAGCATCCGGGTAACGTGCACGGCCAGCTGCGCGGCGCCCTCGACAATCTGCTGCTGCTCATCGACCACGCCTGCGCCGAGGCAAACGCCCGCTGGGTGGACGATCTGCGGGCGCGGGTGTACCTGCGGCATGCCGAGCATCTCGATGCGGTGCGGGAGGCGCTGGTGACCGACCTGCCCAATCTTGCCAGCGCCGTGTTTCTCCAGGCGGACGTCTGCCGGCGCGAGCTGCTGGTGGAGGTGGAGGCCACCGGGGTGCTGCGCGGCCGGGTTTGAGGGGCCCGGGACCGTCGCGGTAGGATGTGCGGGAATCTGACTAGGGGCACACAACCATGCGAAGACTGACACTCGCCGCGGCCGCCGTGCTGATGGCCGGCGCGGCGCAAGCCGCGGAGCTGGAGATCTCTCGCTGCGAGTTTCCGGAGCCTCCGGCGGTGCCGGACGGCAGCCGCGCCAGCCAGGCCGAGATGGGCGAGGCGGGCACCGCGGTGCGGGCGTACGTGAGCCAGGTTCAGAGCGCCCTGGAGTGTCTGGCCGAGGCGGAGAGTGCCCTCGGCGACGAGGTCACCGAGGAGCAGCAGGCGGTGCTGGTGGAAACCTACAACAGCGGCGTCGATGCGATGAATGGGGTGGCCGAGAGCTACAACGAGCAGGTGAGGGCCTTCAAGGAGCGGTAGACGCTTCGGCCCGACGCGGCTCTTCGGCCGCGTCCGCCTGCGCCTCCGCCGCGTTGCCGCCGCGATCGTCCGTCGGCGCTTCGCGGCCGTTGTCCCGAGCCGGGTCGGTGTCGGCCGGTTCCTCGGCCGCCACCCCGTCGCGGCTCGCACGGTCCCGGTCCTCGGCACCGAGCAGCACCTGCGGCTCCGCCGGTCCCGGCAGCAGGGGCCCGGCTGCGTCGCCGCACAAGAGGCTCGAACTGCGCGCGAGCTGCTGGTGCAGATCGCTGTAGGACTCGTTCAGGGTACGGAACTTCCGTGCGGTCTCGCTGAACTGGGTCGCGACTTCCCGCCGATAGTCCGCGAGCTCCTGACGTGCCTGGGCCAGGGCGGTCTCGAGCGCCTCCACCCGGCGGCTGCCGGTGCCGCTGCCGCGCCGGCCGACCAGGTAACCGCCTGCCGCCGCCGCGACCCCGAGAATCCCCAGGCTGATGAACCATTCCACGCCGTACACCCGACACCGTCTCCTGTGCTGAAATCGTCCGCAGTGTAACGCGGACGTCTGAGGAATGCCGTTCACCCGTCGCTCGGGCCGTGCTCACGGCGCCCGCCGTGCTCACGGCGGCCTGCTGCGCCCTGCGGCCTGGACCGCGGCGGTGCTGGCGGGCGTGCTGGTGCTGGCGTATCTGCTGTGGCCGTGGCTGGTGGCCCGGCTCGCGCACATGCTGGCTGCGCCTCTGGGGCTCGATGCCCTGGAGCTCCGGGTCGAGCGGCCCGGCTGGACCGGCATGTCCATCCAGCATGTGCTGCTGCGGCGGGGCGGGGTGTCGCTTCAGGGAAGTGGCGGCGAGCTCGGCTATCGGCTGGGCGCGCTGCTGGCCGGTGGCGTGGACACCATCCGGCTCCGGCAAGCGACAGTGCGCCTCTCCGCCGAGCCGGGCGTGGGCGGGGCGGGAGGGCCGGACCCGGCAGACTGGCCGGACCCGGCGCTGCTGGCCGCGCTTCCCGCGGATCGGCTGCGGGTGGACGCGCTGGTGGTGGAGGTGCCGGAGCTGTCGTTCACGGCCCATGGGCGGCTGGAACTCGCCGCGGGCGTGCTCGAGGCGCGCCTGGAGGGCGTGGCACCCGAAGCCGCCACGCGCTTCGGGCTCGCCGCCCGACTGACCCCGGACGGCGGGCTCGACCTGCGCGTGGCGAGCTCCGACGACACGGAGGCGCCTTTGCTGGTGGTGGAGTCGAAGCCGGCGGGCGACGTTCTGTTGGTGACCGGCGAGATGAACCTGCGCGCCTACGCCCTGGCTCTGGTCACCCGGCTCGCCGGCCTGCCGGCGGGGCAGGGCCGCATCACGGGGACCTTCACCGCCGCGCTGCCGTGGCCGTTCTCAGGAACCGAGGACTGGCGGGACGTATCGGCCAGGGGCGACCTCATGGTGGACTGGCGGGTGGAGGCGGTGCCACTGGCCGCCCAGGATCTCCAGGTGACCTGGCAGCTCTCGAGCGGGGCCATCGCCGCCGACGCGTCCGGCCGGCTGGCTCACGGCGAGGACACCCTGGCGCTGCGCGGCCGGGTGGAGGGGCTGAGCCTGCAGCCGCTTCGCGGCCGTGGTGCCGTGGCGCTCGGTCTGCCGGACGACGTGGCCGGGCGCCCCCATGCCCGCCTGGAGTGGACACTGCGACCGGCGGGCGTGGCGCTCGACGGCGGGTTCGATGTGCGCGGCGGGCTCATGGAGCGGCTGGCCGCGGTGGCGGGGCTGCCGCCCGGCCGGGGCGAGCTTGCCGGTGAGGTACAGGCGCAGCTGCCCTGGCCCTTGCCTTCACCCTTCGATCCATGGGCGGTACCGGCGCGCGGATCGTTGTCCGGGCGCTGGGGACCGGCGGCGGGCGAGCTCACCGTGGAGCTGCGGCGCGGCCGCTGGGCCTTGGAGGCGGGCGAGCTCGCCGGCCGCGTAGAGGCCGCGGTGCGCCAGGGCGATCGGGCGCTCGCCGCGGTGGTGGCCGTGGACTCCCTCGTGCTGACGGACGATCCGTTGCGGGTGAACGGCGCGCTGGAGTTTCCGGGCGGTCATCGGCTGCCCTTCGCCGGTCGCTATCAGCGCGCTACCGGTGCCGTGGCGCTGCGGGCGGAGGGCCGCATCGACGTGGAGGGCCCGCTGCTGGCGGAGCTGGTCTCGGACTGGCAGGCCCCCGTGGACCTGACCGCCGGCGGGCTGGAGCTTCAGGCGGCGCTGGAGTGGCCCCCCTCCGAAGGCCTGAGCGGCACTGTGCAGGTGGAGCTCGACGACCTGGAGGCCCACCTGGGCAACTATGTGGTGGCCGGGCTGTCGAGCCCGCTGCGGTTCGCCGTGGACTCCGGAGCGTGGTCGTTGCGGCCCGCGCCGCTGCGCGCGGCGCGGGTGGATGCGGGGGTGGTGATCCGCGAGGTGGAGAGCACCATCGGCTGGTCCGGCGACCTGGTGTCGATACAGGAGACCCGCGCCCGGCTGCTCGGCGGCCGCGCCCGCGTCGCGCCCTTCGAGTACCGGGTGCCGGCCGGCGAGGCCGACTTCGTGCTCGAGCTCGAGGACCTGGAGCTGGGGCGCGTTCTGGCTCTGGAGGGCGAGCACGTCTCCGGCACCGGGACCCTGGATGGCACCCTCCCCGTGCGTCTGGCGGACAACGTGCCCCAGGTCCAGGGCGGCAGGCTGCAGGCCGACGACCCGGGCGGCGTCATTCGGGTGTCGTCCACGCTGGCCGGCGGCACCGGTCAGCCCGGCCTCGACTTCGCCCTGCGCGCGCTGCAGGACTTCCGTTACAGCGCCCTGGAAGCGGGGGTCAGCTACGGTGAAGACGGCGAGCTCGCCCTGGCGATACGCCTGGAGGGCCGGAACCCGGCCGTAGAGGGCGGCCGCCCCATCCACTACAACCTGACTCTCACCGAGAACGTGCCCGCGCTGCTGGAGTCGCTGCGACTGCAGCGGGAAATCACCCGCGGCATCGAGAGCCGGGTGACGAACTGATTGCCGGTGGCGGATCCGACCGTTACGCTTTGCGGCGTCTTCATCCGAGGGGTTGGCATGACCGGGAAAGGCGGCGTCATCCTGTGCTGCGCGGCGTGGCTCGCCGGCTGCACCCCGACGGTGCGGGTGGCCACGGAAGACCCCATCACCATCAACCTCAACGTCAACATCCAGCACGAGATTCGCGTCAAGGTGGATCGGGAGCTCGATGATCTGTTCACCGAGGACAGCGAGCTGTTCTAGCGGCAGGGAGACAAGCACCATGGCCAGAATGTCCCGGATCGTCACCAAACCACTGATCTGCGCGCTGCTCCTTGCCTTCGGCAGCGGCGCCTACGCCATCGGCATCGACGAGGCCAAGCAGGCCGGGTTGGTGGGGGAGACCATGGAAGGGTACATCGCCGCGGTGGAGGGCTCGCCGTCTGCCGAAGTGGCGGTCCTGGTGGAGGAGGTGAACGCCCGCCGCCGGGAGGAGTACCGGCGGATTGCGGAGCAGAATGGCATCACCGTCGAGCAGGTGGAAGCGCTGGCGGCGAAGAAGGCCATCGAGAAGACCCGGCCGGGGGGCTGGGTCCGGGTGAACGGTACCTGGCGGCAGAAGTGAGCTAGCCAGGGAGGCAGCCAGCGGCTCGCCAGCGGCTCGCCAACGGCTCGCCAACGGCTCGCCAGCGGCTCACCGGAACGCGGCCGAAGCCGCCCAGTCAGCACGGGAGCATTCGTTTGGGCATCGATGCGTGGATCACCCTGGCCGTGATCGCGGGAACCGTCGGCATGCTGGTCGGCACCCGGCTGGCCCCCGACCTCATCCTGGTGGCCGCGCTGACGGTGCTCATGCTGTCGGGGGTGCTCACCCCCGGCGAGGCCCTGCTGGGGCTCGCGAACCCCGGGCTCGCCACCGTGGGCGTGCTCTACGTGGTCGCCGCCGGGCTGGTGGATACGGGTGGCATCCACCTGCTGGGATCGCGGCTCCTGGGCCATCCCAAATCGCTCGTGTCGGCTCAGCTTCGTCTCATGCTGCCCGCCACCGGCCTCTCGGCGTTCCTCAACAACACGCCGGTGGTGGCGATGCTGGTGCCCTTTGTCGAGGAATGGGCTCGGCGCTGCCAGCTGCCGGTGTCGCGGCTGATGATTCCCCTGAGCTATGCCGCGATCTTCGGGGGCCTGACCACCATCATCGGCACCAGCACCAATCTCATCGTCAACGGCATGTTCGCGGAGGTGTCCGGGGACGGCGGGTTCGGTTTCTTCGAGATCGGCCTCCTGGGCCTGCCCCTGGCGGTGACGGGGACCCTGTTCGTGGTCGTCACCGCGCGCTGGCTGCTGCCCGACCGCTCGTCGCCGCTGCGCGAGCCCGAGCAGGTACGGGAGTACACACTGGAAATGCTGGTGGAGGAAGGCAGTTCCCTCATCGGCAAGAACCTGGAGGAGGCGGGTCTCAGGAACCTGCCCGGCGCGTTCCTGGCGGAGATCGAGCGCGGCGGCACCATCATGCCGGCGGTGTCGCCCCGGGTCCGGCTCCAGGCCAACGACCGGCTGCTGTTCGTGGGGGTGGTGGATTCCGTGGTGGACCTGGTCCGGGTCAGGGGCCTGGTGCCGGCGCCGGATCAGCTGTTCAAGCTGGACGCGCCCCGGGCCGAGCGGCGCTTTTTCGAGGTGGTGGTGTCGCGCTCCAGCCCCATGGTGGGTCTCACCATCCGGGAGGGTCAGTTCCGCACCCGCTACGACGCGGTGGTCATCGCCGTGGCCCGCAACGGCATGCGGGTGCGGGGCAAGGTCGGCGACATCGAGGTGCTGGCGGGGGACACGCTGCTGCTCGAGTCGCGCCCCTCGTTCCTCACCCGCCAGCGCAATTCCCGGGACTTCCTGCTGGTGAGCGAAGTGCGCGGCGCGTCGTTGCCGCGCTACGAGCGCGCCTGGATCGCCATCGCCATTCTGGCGGTCATGGTGTCCGCCGCCGCCTCCGGCGTCCTCTCCATGCTCGAGGCCGCGCTGTTGGCGGCCGGGCTCATGATCGCCAGCCGCTGCACCAGCGCCGGGGGCGCCCGCAGCCGGGTGGACTGGTCCGTGCTCACCGTGATCGGCGCATCGCTGGGGCTGGGTGAGGCCATGGCCCGGAGCGGCGCTGCGGAGAGCATCGCCTCCTGGTGGGTGGCCATGGCCGGGGACAACCCGTGGATCGCGCTGGCGGCTGTGTACGTGATCACCAGCTTCTTCACCGAGCTCATCACCAACAACGCGGCCGCGGTGCTCATCTTCCCCATCGCCGAGGCCACCGCCGCGAGCCTGGGGGCGAGCCTCTGGCCTTTCGCCGCGGTGGTGATGATGGCGGCCTCGGCCAGCTTCGCCACCCCCATCGGTTACCAGACCAACCTCATGGTGTATGGCCCGGGGGGGTACCGGTTCACCGACTACCTGCGCATCGGCACGCCGCTGAACCTGCTGATCGGCATCCTGGCGGTGCTGCTGGCCCCCCTCATATGGCCGTTCTCGCCGTGAAAGCTCGGCGCGGGCGGTGCTATCCTCCGGCTTTCTCTGAACAAGGAGCCCAGCATGATCCTCCGACTCCAACGGTCCGTCCTGAAGCTGTTCGCAGTCTGCCTCCTGGTCACCGCGCCGCTGGCGCCGGCTCGAGCCGCCATCGTCGGCACCGATGCCGCCATCGCCATGAGTCAGCGGGCGGATACGGTGGCCCGGGTGAGCTCGGTGCTGATGCGCGACGACGTCCGCCATCGGCTGGAGAGCCTCGGGGTGGATCCGCAGCAGGCCCTGGAGCGGGTGAGCGCCCTCACCGACGGGGAGCTGGCCACTATGGAGGCCCGGCTCGATGAGCTGCCGGCGGGCGGCTCGCTGCTCGGCGTGATCGGCGCCGTGCTGGTGGTGCTGATCATTCTCGAGATCCTCGGAGTCACCAACGTCTTCACGGCCATCTGAGCTGTCCGGGCGGCGGCTCCGACCGCGGCCGCTCGGGCGCCTGCGGCCGCTTGTGCGCCCGGGGCTGGCCGTCCTCCTGGCCCTCGTGCTCGCGGGGTGCGCGACCCTCGGTCCGCCCCCGCCCCTCGGCTCCCGGTCCGTCGAGCTGGAGCGGACGCCGTTCTTCCCCCAGGAGGATTACATGTGCGGGCCCGCGGCGCTCGCCACCGCCCTCGGGGCCAGCGGCGTGGCGGTGCATCCCGACCAGCTCGCCCCCACCGTGTACCTCCCCGAGCGGCGCGGCACCCTGCAGGTGGAGCTGCTGGCGGCGGCGCGCCGGCACGGACGTCTGGCGGTGAGGCTGCCCCAGACCCTGCAAGCCGTGGTGGCGCAGATCGAGGCCGGCAGGCCCGTGCTGGTGCTGCAGAACCTGGCATCCCGGCTGGTACCAGTCTGGCACTACGCCGTAGTCGTGGGTTATCACCCGGAGAACGACCGCTTCGTGCTGCGTTCCGGGCGTGACCGTCGCCGCCTGGCCGGCCGAGGCCGGTTCCGGGCCACCTGGGACCGGGCCGGCAACTGGGCCGTGGTGTTGGTGGATCCCGCCGCCAGCCCGCGCGAGCTTCCGCCCGCCAACTATCTTCAGGCTGCCGCCGACCTGGAGAGCACCGGCGCTCATGCCCTGGCGCTGGAGGCGTTCCGCGGCGCGGCGCGGGCCTGGCCGGAGCAAGCCACCGCGCATCTCGGCGAGGCCAACAACCTCTACTTTCTCGGCCGGGTCGACGAGGCCGCGGCCGCCTACCGGCGCCTCCTCGGTCGTCATCCGGACCACGAGGTGGCCATCCACAACCTGGCGACGCTGCTCCTGGAGCAGGGCAGAAACTGTGACGCAGCGGCAGTGGTCGCGGCCGCCCGAGGGCAGGAAGGGCCGCTGCTGGACGCGGTGCGGCGGCAGCTGGCGGCCGCGCCCTGCGCCGATCCGGCAGGGTTCTGACGCAGGGCTGGTCGCTACGAGGTGACGGAGCCGTCCGCACGCTCCCCGCCGGGGTGGGGCCCGGACGGGTTGGCGTAGCGGTCGTTCAGTGCCTGGACGAAGCGGTCCGCGTCGGCGAGCACCGCATCGATTTGGCGTCGGGTGCGGCGGGTCCAGCCCCGCGGCTGGGACGATGCCAGGGAGCGCCACCACGCCCTGCGGTTGTCGCCGAAGGCGCTCAGCAGGAAGCCGCGGTCGGTCTCGTCCAGCGCGGCGTCACGCCGCAGGCTTCGGCTGACGGAGTGCCCGGCGAGGCGCTTGATCAGCACGTAGAGGTAGACGAGGAGCACCAGCACCACGACGGCGATGACGAGCTGGGTGGTGGGTTCCCGCTCCGCCACGGGCGTGAAGCGCAACCCGTCCCAATACCCGCCGGAGATGCTCCAGATCAGAAACAGCGCCGCCAGCAGCCCGAACACCGCGAGGCTCGCCCACAGCGTGCGGCGGCGCCAGCTCCGGCGCGCGGCGGCGATGCGCGGAACGATGTCGTCCCGGAGATGCCGGGCCGTCTTCTCCAGCACACCGATCACCCGGTAGGCTCGCTCCACCTCCACCTGGGCGATGCGCGCCTCGATGTCCGCCAGGTCCTCGTCCCGCTTGCGCTGGAGGCGATCCCGCACCGCTTCGTTCTCCATGGGCAGCGCCGCGTCCCGGGCGTAGATCCGGTAGAAGCGCCCAGCCGTTAGGCCGTGCTGAGCCAGCGCCCGCTGCCAGGCGGCCACCACTTCTTCCGGGTTGTCTTCCCGGGCGGTGTTGTCGATCTGGTTGAGAATGTAGAGGAACTTGTTTGCATCGGGCCGGGACACCGTCTCCGCCACCAGATGCTTCAGGGTGTCGCCCATGGCGCCGGGCTCCGGGTGGCGCGCGTCGAAGAACACCAGCACCAGGTCGGACAGATCGATGATGTGATCGGTGATCAGCAGCGTGGACGTGCGCTGGGCGTCGGCGTCGAAGCCGGGGGAGTCGATGACGATCTTGCCGCGCAGGGGCTCCGCCGGGCAGGTCTTGAGCTGGAGATAGGAATCGACCCGCCGGCCTTCGCCGTGGGCCACCCGCTCGATGTCGCGGCTGATCTGATAGAACGGAAATCGCGGGTCACTGTCCAGGGCCGAGCCCGGCAGCACCGCCGGCTGCTCGTGGCCGCCGTAACAGATCACCGTGAACTTGTCGTCCACCGCCTGGTTGCCCGTGCGCTGCAGGTTTCTGCCGGCGTACTGGTTGAGGAAGGTGGATTTGCCGGCCGAGAACGTGCCCAGCACCGAGATCACCGGCCACCAGGAGACTCGGGTGGCGAAGGAGTCGTCCTCCGCCATGAGCCCCAGCCGGCGTGCCACCCGGTCGAGCTCCTGAAAGCTCTTCACCGCCCCGGCCAGCACCGGGTTCTCCTGCTCGAGGTGCTCCTGGAGACGCCGGATCCGCTCCTGCGTGTTGGTTCTTGTCATAGATGCGTCGTTCCGTGGTGCGAGGACGCGTTACCCCCCGTCGATCATCGTTGGCTGCAATTTCCGTTCCGCCACGGTTGACGAATGGCCAGGGTGGCCATGGACGTGGGCATGTAGTGGTCGAGGGGCGTAGCCCGCGCGTCCCAGCGGTCCTCGTAGAACCCGGCGATGACGAAGCCGGCGGCGATCTGGCCGCCGATCTGGCTGTCCAGACTGTGGCTGAACTCCAGCGCTTCGCCGTTGGCCATGCGCCGCTGCAGGCGCTCCTCGGGCAACCCGGACAGGTCGTCGTACGGCAGCGCGAACGCTACCTCGAGGGGAGCGCCCTGCTCGATGGCCTCGTGGTCGAACAGGAAGAAGTCCGGGTTCATGAACCCCGCCAGCAGCCGGCCACCGGGACGGAGCACCCGGTGACATTCCCGCCAGACGGGCCGGGGGTCGGGCGCGAACACGTTGGACACGGGGTGAAAGATCAGATCGAAGACGCCGTCGGCGAAGCAGCGCAGGTCAGCCATGTCGCCCCGCACCGTGCGCAGCTCCAGTCCCTCCCGCGCCGCCACCTCCGCGTCCAGGGCGAGCTGCTCGTCCGAGGCGTCGAGGCTCACGACCCGAGTGCCGGCGGCGGCCAGCACGGGCGCCTGCTGGCCGCCGCCGGAGGCGAGGCAGAGCACCCGAGCACCGGCGAACGGCCCGAACCAGGGCCGCGGCACGGACCGGTTGGGGGTGAGAATGACCGACCAGTCGCCGGCCCGGGCGGCGGCGATCACGTCCGCAGACACCGGCTGGCACCAGCGGCTGCTGCCCGCGGTCGCCTGCCGGTTCCACGACCGGCGGTTGTACTCGAATACATCGGTCATGATGGTGGCGCGGTTCTTGCTCCTCATCCATGGTACCAGCCGCAACGTCAGGGAGATGTGGAACATGAGCGTCGCCAAGACCATCGAACTCTCCGCCGACTCCAAGACCAGCTTCGAAGATGCCATCCAGCAGGGGATCAAGAAGGCCGGCGAGTCTCTGGAGCACATCCAGCGGGCCTGGGTGAAGGACCAGATCGTCATCCTGCGCGAAGGTCAGATCGAAGCGTACCGGGTTCACATGAACGTCACGTTCAAGGTCAACGATTGAGTCTCCGCTGAGCCTGCGGCCCTCCCCCCGGACCGCAGGCCGCTGCCGTGTCCCTGTTCCCCGGCCGAGCCTTTCCCCCCGGAAGCCGGCCGGGGTTTTTTCGCCCCGGTGTACAATTCGCCCCATCGCGAACGAACCCCGCAGGAGTCCACCGTGAGTACCCCCCAACCCCTCGAGCACCTGCGCTTGCTGGAGCAGACCGCGCAGGTCGGGCCGATCACCCATTTGCCGGTGTGGCAGAACGTCACTCCGCAGCGGGTGCAGCAGGGGCTCCACGCCCTCATCGAGGAAACGGAGGCCGCCTTCGGCGAGCTCGAGGCCCGCCACACGCCCACCTGGGAGGGACTCATGCTGCCGCTCGAGGCATTGCAGGACCGCCTGGGCCGGCTGTTCGGAGCCGTGGTGCATCTCACGAGCGTCAAGTACAGCGATGCGTTGCAGGCGGCATACGAGGCGGTACGACCGCGGTATGTGGCACTGGCCAACCGCATGGGCCAGAGCGTGCCGGTGTTCCAGGGCATGGTGGCGCTGCGCGGCGGGCCCGAGTGGGACGGGCTGGAACAGGCGCAGCGGCGCATCGTCGACGAGTCGATCCGTGCCATGGAACGTTCCGGGGTGCATCTCGAAGGTGAACCGCGCCGCCGCTTCCAGGAGATCAACGAGCGTCTCTCCGAGCTCGCCAACCGCTTCCAGATCAACCTGGTGAAAGAGGAGAAGGCGTCGCGCATTCGGGTGCGCGAGGCGGAACGGGTGAAGGGGGTGCCGGAGCCGGTGCTGGCGCTCGCCGCCCGCACCGCCCGGGAGGACGGAGTGGCCGAGGCCACGGAGGCGTCGGGCCCCTGGCACTTCGTGGTGAACGCGGTGAGCTACATGGCGGTCATCGAACACGCCGAGGATCGCGGGCTCCGGGAGGAGTTCTACCGGGCGTATCGTGCCCGGGGCACCAGCGCCGACTTCGACAACGGGCCGGTGCTGGAGGAGATGCTGCGGCTGCGCCAGGAGCAGTCCCGGCTGGTGGGTTTCGACTGCTACGCCGAGCGCAGCATCGACGCCAAGATGGCGCCGTCGGTGGAGGCGGTGTGGTCGCTGCTTCGCGAGCTGGAAGCGGCGGCGCGCCCGGCGGCGGAGCGGGAGTTTCGGGCGCTGGTGGAATACATGGAGCGGGCCGGCGCCGAGGAGGCGGCGGACCCTCAGCCCTGGGATGTGCCCTACTGGACCGAGAAGCTGCGCAAGGCCAGCTACGACTACGACAGCGAGCGGCTGCGGGCCTACTTCCAGATGCCGCGAGTGATGGATGGCCTGTTCTCCCTGATCGAGAAGCTCTACGGCATGGAGATCCGCCGCGCGGAAACCGGAGCGGCGCCGGTGTGGGACCCGAGCGTGGAGTTCTACCAGGTGGTTCACCATGGCGAGGTCATCGCCGGGTTCTACATGGACCCTTATGCGCGGCCGGGCGAGAAGCGCGACGGCGCCTGGATGAACACCGTGGTGGACCGCAGCCGGGTGCTGGCGGCGGAAGGCCGCTCCTCGTCGCTGCCCGTGGCGCTGTTCGTCATGAATGCCCGGCCGCCGGCGGAGGGGCGCCCGGCGCTGATGTCCCTCGACGAGGTGCGCACCCTGTTCCACGAGTTCGGTCATGCCATGCAGCACATGTTCACCCGGGTGGAGGAGGGCGGAGCCTCGGGGATGAACCTGGTGGAGTGGGATGCGGTGGAGCTGGCCAGCCAGTTCAACGAGTACTGGATGGAGCACAAGCCGTTCCTGCGGGAGCTCACCGCCCACGTGAAGACGGGCGACCCGCTGGACGACGCGACCCTGGAGCGGATCCTCGCCAGCCGCAACTTCATGGTGGGCAACGCCACCCTGCGCCAGCTTCACTTCGCCAAGACCGACCTCACCCTGCATCAGCGTTACGGCCTGCCCGACGGTCAGGACGCGCGGAGCCCGTTCGACATCGAGCGGGACATCGCCGCCGAGACCCTGGTGCTGCCGCGCTTGCCCGACGAGACCCTGCTGCCCGCCTTCGGCCACCTCTTCGCCGGCGGCTACGCCGCCGGCTACTACTCCTACAAATGGGCCGAGGTGCTGGCGGCGGACGCGTTCGCCGCGTTCAAGGAGGTGGGCCTGGACGACGACGAGGCGGTGCGGGACGTGGCCCAGCGGTTCCGCGAAACCGTGCTGGCCCTGGGCGGCAGCCTGCCGGCCGCCGAGGTCTACCAGCGCTTCCGTGGCCGAAATGCGACACCCGACGCGCTGCTCGCCGATCAGGGGCTGAAGCCGGCGTGAGCCCGCGAGGGCCATCGCCCTTCCTGCCCGCCCGCGCCTCGCAATCTTTGCCGGCGCGCGGCACATATTGCCCGGGGTGATCTCCGCGGCTGACGCGAATCCGCCCGATTGTTCGACCGTTCCGGGCCCCCGCCGCGGATCGGGCACGGGCATTGCAGCCCACGTGAGCCCGCGCCGGCAGTCCGGCGTTGGAAGAACAAGTCTTTTCATGGAGCTCACGAGGTAAGAGAGATGATCGAGAAACGACGATGGCTAACGGCGCTCGCCGCCGCCGGCGCGCT
>JAWLGU010000003.1:0-83198 GCA_041690675.1 Pseudomonadales bacterium
CGGCAGGGTGGCCAGGTCGTTGCCGCCGAGCGCGGAGGCCACGGTGAACTGCTGCCCCTGCAGCTGGATACCGTCGCCGGAGTCGCCGGCAAAGCGCAGTACGTAGGCGGTGTGCAGCGACCGATGGGAATCGCTCATGTGATCACGTCGTCCTGTCTCACGGATGCAACAGTCTCCGCACGGTTTCGGCATGAGTGTCGAGCTGTTGCCGCACCGCGTCGAAGCCGGCGGACGGCAGGCGGAACAGCAACGCGTCCACCCCGAGCTCGATCAGTTCCGCCATCATGGAAAGGTCCAGGGCCGTTCCGGAAGCCACGATCATTGGGGGCTTCCGGCCGGCCTCGGCGGCCAGCTCGCGCAGGGTCGGTACGGACGCTGCCAGCTCCGCCATCGGCGTCATGCGTCCCGGGGTCAACGCGCTGGCTTCGGGAACCACCACGGGTAACCATCCGTCTCCGTAACTGGCGGCACGCTTGAGCACGTTCGGGCCGGCTCCGGCAACGAGCAGCGGCGGATGGGGCTTCTGCACCGGCTTCGGCCACTGCCAGACCGGATCGAAGTCCACGAGCTCGCCGTGATACTCCGCCTCTTCCTCGGTCCACAGCACCTTCATCGCCTCCGCGCGCTCACGCATCAGTTTGAAGCGGCGGTTGGGGTCCGTGCCGTGGTTGAGTAGCTCCGGCTCGTTCCACCCGGCGCCGATGCCGAACAGCATGCGGCCGCCGGAGACCAGGTCCACGCTCGACACGGCCTTGGCGCAGTTGATGGGATCGTGCTGGGTGAGGATGCAGATTGCGGTGCCGAGCTTGATGCGGCTGGTGGCCGCCGCTGCGCTGGTGAGCGCGACGAACGGGTCCAGCATGCTGGCGTATTCCCGCGGTACCGTATCCGCCAGGGGAAAATCGGTGCTGAGGGGAATGTGCGAGTGCTCGGACACCCAGAACGAGTCGAAGCCGCGCTGCTCGGCTTCTCGCGCGACCTCTGCCGGAGTGGCGCTTCGGTCCGTGACGAACATACTGACGCCGAATTCCATCGTACGATCCTGGGCTGGCGAAGTTGAGGCAGGGCCTGCCGGGTAGCGGGCGATACTGCCGGGCGTCGGCGCCGGCGCGGGCGTTTGCCCGCGCCCGCCGGTCCACTCAGCGCGTGATGATGGTCACGCCGCTCAGGCCGGGTGCGCCGTACACGTGGGTGTAGCCGGTCCTCGGCTCGTTGGGCACCTGGCGTTCGCCGGCTTCACCGCGTAGCTGCAGACAGATCTCGTACACCTGACGCAGCCCCGAGGCCCCGATGGGCTCGCCGTTGGCGAGACAGCCGCCGTCGGTGTTGACCGGGAGCTTACCGCCGATCTCGGTGCGGCCCTCCTTGAGCCATTTCTCCTGCTCACCGTCGGCGCAGAAGCCGTTCTCGGCCATATGCATGATCTCGGCGCCGGACTCGGTGTCCTGAAGCTGAGCGACGTCGATCTCCTCTGGACCGATCCCGGCGATCTCGAAGGCCGCTTTGGAGGCCTGCACCGTGGGGGCGTCGGCGCGCTCCAGCGCCTGGGACTGGGAGAACACCTCGAAGGAGCCGAACTGCCTCGTCTTCACCACGGCCGCCTTCAGGAACAGAGGCTTCGAGGTGAACTCGCGCGCCTTGTCGGCGCGGCACAGGATCATGGCGCAACCGCCCTCGGCGGGGGAGCAGAACATGTACTTGCGCAACGGGTGGCAGACCATGGGGGACTCGGCCACCTCTTCATAGCTGAATGCCGTGCGGCGCCAGGCGTTGGGGTTTTTCGCGCCGTTGCGGTAATTCTTCACCGCAACGCGTACCAGGGTGTCTTCCGTGATGCCGTACTCGTACATGTAACGCTGGATCTTCATGCCGAAGAACTGCGGGGTCAGCGCCATGCCGATGTCGCCGTACCATTTGCCGAGGCCGGATGCCTCGGGGTTCACCGTAAAGGCGCCACGCGGATGCTTGTCGAAACCCACGGCCATGCCGACGTCGAACATGCCGGACTGAATGGCCATGAAGGCGGAGCCGAGCGCGCTGCCGCCGGTGGCGCAGCCGTTGCTCACGTTGATGAACTGCAGGCCCGTGAGTCCGAGCTTGGAGACCATGCTGTCGGCGTTGCCGGCAGCGGAGCTGCCGCCGTAGGCGAACTGCATGTCCTTCCACTCGAGCCCTGAATCCTTGAGGGCCTGGCGGGCGGCGTAGACGCCCTGGTCGAGGCCGGAAAAGCCCTCGGTGCGACCGAAGGGGTGAATGCCGATGCCGATGATGGCTACGTCCATGACGACCTCCTGATGGAATCCGAGTTAGTGCAATTCGTCCACGGGCTGAAAGAAGTAGGCCATGATGTCCTTGCCGTCGTGCTCGACATACTTCTCCACCACCAGCTCCATCTCCATGCCGATCTCGAGCCTGTTCACGTCCTCCATCTTGATTCGCGTCTCGACGCGTACCTGACCAGGCAACTCCACGTAGCCGACGCCGAAGGGCTTGAAGGTTTCCGGGGTCTCGGGCCCGTCGTACGGGGGTCGGTTCGGCAGGAATCCTTGGATGGTCCAGGTCCACAGCTTTCCGCGCCGCTCGAGCTCGATGGTTTCGGTGTCCTCACCGCAGCATGCCGGGCAACCGGCCTGGGCGGGAAACGTCACCACGCCGCAATTGCGGCACTTGCTGCCCAGCAATCGCGGGTCGTTGGACGGCCAGGTGAACAGCCCCTCCGCGATCGGTACTTGATCGGACACGTTCGTCACGACAATATCCCTCTGGAAAAAACCGACAAGTCGGACTGTTTTACCAGATTCCCCGTGGTATAAAAAGGGTCGCGCAGCGGGAACCGGCACAGGGGAGAGCCATGGAGGACCCGTATCGGCTGGACGGCAGGGTTGCCGTGGTGACGGGCGGCGGCAAGGGTATCGGGCGCGGCATCGCCCTGTGCCTCGCTGCTGCGGGGGCCGACGTTGTGGTGGCGGCCCGCACGGCCGCCGACGTGACGGCCGTCGCCGCGGAGATCCAGGCGCTGGGACGCCGGGCACGTGCAGTGACCGCGGACGTGACGAAGGCCGCCGACCTGGAGCTCGTCGCCGCGGCAGCCGCGGAGCTGGGAGGGCTCCATGTCTGGGTCAACAACGCCGGCGGCCTGCCGGATGCGACGCCGCGGTACCTGACCCGGACCCCCGAGGATCGCTGGGATGCCCAGGTGGATCTCAATCTGAAAGCGGTGTGGCTCGGCGCCGTGACCGCCGCGCGGCACATGGAGTCGGGCGCCATCGTCAATATTTCTTCCCGCGCCGCCCAGGGACCGAGTCTCAAGAACGGCCCCTACGGCGCCAGCAAGGCCGCCGTGAACAGCCTGACACAGACCCTGTCGGTGGAGCTCGCCCCTCGCATCAGGGTCAATGCGGTGGCCCCGGGCCCGGTGCCCACCGACAACTTCAACCAGTCCACCCGGTTTCCCGAAGGCAGGCCCGTCGAGGAGATCATCGGCGTCCCGCTGAAACGCCTGGGAACGCCGGAGGACATCGGTCATGCAGTGGTGTTCATGGCGTCTCCCGCCGCCAGCTGGATTACCGGCCAGTGCCTGTACGTCACCGGCGGGCTGTGATCGCCGCCCACCAGGGAGGAGCCGACATGGAAAGGAGAATACTGGGTGCCACGGGCGTATCGGTGAGCAAGCTCTGCTTCGGGGCCGGCATGTTCGGGTATTTCGGCAACGGGGATCAGCGCGAGTGTGACCGGATGGTGCACCAGGCGCTGGACGCCGGCGTCAACTACTTCGACACCTCCGACGTGTATTCCCATGGTGAGTCGGAAACGATGCTCGGCAAGGCACTCGAGGGCCGGCGGGACGAGGTGGTGTTGGCCACCAAGTTCGGTCTCCCCATGAGCGACGAGCCCAACCACCGCGGCAACTCCCGGCGCTGGATCATGCGGGAGGTGGAGGCGAGCCTGCGCCGGCTGAGCACCGATTACATCGATCTCTACCAGGTGCACCGCCCGGATCCCACCACGGACATCGACGAAACCCTCGGTGCGCTGACGGATCTGGTGCGCGCGGGGAAGGTGCGGATGCTCGGGTCTTCGACGTTTCCAGCGGAGCTTATCGTCGAGGCCCAGTGGCTGGCCGAGCGGCGGGGTCGGGAGCGGTTCCGGGTGGAGCAGCCGCCTTACTCCATGTTCGCGCGCCGCATCGAGGCCGACGTGCTGCCCACCTGCCAGCGCTACGGCATGGGCGTCGTGGTCTGGAGCCCGCTCTCCCAGGGATGGTTGACCGGCAAGTGGCGCCGCAATGCCCGGCCCGAAGGTACCCACCGTCAGAACCTGCAGCCGCACCTGTTCGACATGGAGCGGCCGGACAACCAGCGCAAGCTGGACCTGGTGGAACGGCTGATCGCGGTGGCGGAAGGAGCGGGGCTCGGACTCCTGGAGATGGCGATCGCGTTCGTCTGCCAGCATCCGGCGGTGACCTCGGCGATCATCGGCCCACGCACACCGGCCCAGCTCGAGGGGCTGCTGACGGCGGCGGACGTGGTGCTCGGCGATGACGTGCTGGATGCCATCGACGAGATCGTGCCGCCGGGGGTCACTGTCAGCCGGGACGACGACGGCTGGGTGGCGCCGGAGGTCTCCGATCCGTCGTTGCGCCGGCGCCGCGAGGCGGGCACCGCACGCGATCCGGACCGGGAGACGGTGCGCAACATCACCGCCTACCGGCAACGCAAGGGCAAGTGACGGGCCCGGGACCCGTGAACCTTTCAGCAGAGGGAGGAAAGCAGCAATGTCCATCGAAAACGGCGAGCGGTTCATCCGCTTCCTGAGAGAGGATCCGGCGCTGCGCGAGCAGGTACGCGCCGGTGGCAGCGAAAGATTCGAACAGGTGTCTGCCGAGGCAGGAGCCTCGTGTCGTGCCTACGACGTGGTGGCGGCCCTGGTGCGGGAGATGGACGCCAGCGCCCGCAAGCCGGCAGGCGGCCGCTGATCGTGGCGGGCCGTCTGGTCCTCGTGGGACTGGTGCAGCCGAAGAAGGACAAGATCGAAGCGTTCAGGGAGTGGTACCTGGGCAATCACGTGGAGGACACCTACAACTGCCCAAACGTGAAGTCGGCGCGATGCCTGGAGGCGGTGCGCGGCTTCCTCGGCGAACCTCCATCCGGTTACTTGACGATCTACGAGTTCGAAGGTGAGGACGCGGAGGAGGCCGAGCGGGCGCTGGCAAACTATCAGCAGGACCCCACGGCGTGGGGCAAGCGCATGCCCAGCAACGATTCCATGGAGATCGTGGGTGCGGGCTGGTACCGCGAGGTGCTGGCGTTCCCGGATTCGTTGCCAAGCACCGGCGAATGAATATAGGTTAGCCATGGCAGGTCGAGCGAGGAGGAGGCGGAAATGAGCGGCGTTTGTCCTTTTGCGATGAGCCTGAAGTTTTCCGAGCAGCCAGCGGCAGAGGGGCCCGGGTCCCACGAGTTTCCGCTGATGCCGCTGGGGGAAGCCGTCGGCATGGGCCGAAGCCCGGACGGCAAGCCCCTGTTCGATCCTCGGATCTTCAACTCGGCAGAGTTCCAGCGGAACCCCTATCCCTACTACCGCATACTGCGGGACCACTACCCCGTCTTTTTCGACAAGCTGCACAACACGTACTACGTCACGCGTTACGACGACATTACCCGCTGCTACTTCGACGACGAGGGATTCAACACGATTCCCAAGGGCAGCTCCAGCGGCGTGCTCGGCAACACCCAGCTCGAGCTGTCCGGCGTCGAGCATCGTCGGCGGCGCAACCTGTACGGCCAGCACCTGGTCGGGCAGTCGCTGCAACATCGCATCCCGGCCATACGGCGGCAGGCGCGGGAGATGATCGAGGCGTGGGATCGGATCGATGATCCGAACATCGTGTCGGACCGGAATGGCGTGCGCACCGTGGAGCTCGGCCGGGCATTCGCCAACGAGTTTCCGATCCGCGTGGTGGGCGAGGTGCTGGGTTTTCCCGAAGAGGCGCGGGCCGATTTCTACTACTGGTACAACTCGATGATGTCCGGGCTCGGCGGCTCGGAGACCCACAAGCACGGCCTAGAGGCACGTCAGCACCTGGAAGACTACGTGCGTGGGTTGGTGGAAGCGCGCCGCAAGAAACCTACCTATCTGTACGACGAGGAGGGCAATCCCGTCACCAAAGACATCATCTCGAAGCTCTGCGAGACGAAAGTGGACGGTGATTACCTGTCCATCGAGGAGATCACCTCCAACGTCGCGCTGGTGGTGGGGGGTGGCGGCGAGACCACGCGGGGCGCCATCATGAACATGTGGTACCTCCTGTTACAGCATCCGGAGCAGTTCGAGCGTGTGCTGAACGACGACTCGCTGTGGGATGCGGCGTTCCACGAGACTCTGCGGCACTCCTCCTCGATCGGCGGGCAGCCCCGCCACAACACCTACGACATCGAGATGCACGGGGTGAAGATTCCGGCCGGCTCGCTGATTCAGATGGTCGACTTCTCCGCCAATCACGACGAGCGGGTGTTCAAGGATCCGGAGAAGTTCGACATCTTCCGCGACGATCTGTACACGGGAAAGCTATTGCGCAGCGGTTACAACAAGGACGGCCGGCGCAATCACATGGCCTTCGGGGTGGGGCCCCACCTGTGTCCGGGGGCGTGGATCGCGCATCAGGAAGCGGTGGAGGGCTCGCGGATGCTGGCAGCGCGCCTGAAGAATCCGCGCATCAACGTGGAGCGGATGCCGAAGGACATCGATGGCGTCAGCCTCAAACCCATCGGCATCACGTCCATGCGCGAGCTGTGGCTGGACTACGATCTCGACTAGGGGAGTGAAGATCTTGGTAGACGATACCTCCGTGAAGGACGCGCCGGCGGCAGTCAGCGGGGCAAACGGTGTTGCGGTGCCGCGGGGGATGCACGGCGAAGCCGGGTGCCGCACCTACGAGGTGTATCAGCGTGAGCGCGTCGGTGAATCGACCGAGAAGATCAAGCCGATCCACCTGGTGTCGGCTCAATTCGCCCGCGATCCGTATCCGTTCCTGGCAATCCTGAGGGAGAACTATCCCTGCTACCGGGATTGGCTCAGCAACTGCTTCTGGATCACCCGCTACGACGACGTCACCTCGATATTCACAGACGACGCCAACTTCGAGACGCGGCCGAAACGCTGGTTCTACGGTGTTCCGGATTACGGTCGGGATCTGCGTCAGACGCTGCCCGTGCTGATCGCTCAGGCAAAGGCCATGGACGACAACGCCGAGCGTCTGGCCGCGGCGGCAATGGCGGATTTCGCATCCCGGGGCGAGGCCAATCTGGCGACGGAATTCGCCGCGCGGTTCGCGCTGGAGCTGCTGGTGGCCACGCTGGATCTTCCGGAAGCGGACGCGGGCACCTTCGTAGAGCGGTACTGGCGCATGCAGAGCGGCGCCCATTGGGACCCGCGGGCGGAACAGGCGGGCCTGGCGGCAATGGACGAGCTGACGGCGTACTTTCAGCCCCTCATGGAGCGGCGTCGCCGGGAACCGGGCGAGGACCTCGTCTCGGCCGTGGCCACCATGACCTTCGACGACGGACCGGCCCGCGCCGAAGATCTGGTGGTCACGCTGCTCGAGATGGACCACGAGACCCTGCACGGGACGCTGGCGAACGTGTGGTTCCTGCTGCTCGCCCACCCGGACGAGCTCGCCAAGGTGCGTGAGGATCCGTGGCTGCTGAAGGTGGCGGTCCTCGAGACCTTCCGGCACTCGACGCCGGTGCTGATGGCGCGGCGTTTCGCCCGGCACGAGGTCGAGCGCTTCGGTCGCCTGCTCCCCGAGGGTGCGCTGATGATGTGCTCTGCGGCTGCAGCCAATCGGGATCCCCGGGTGTTCGAGGATCCGGACCGGTTCATCGCCGACCGCATGGACATCTGTCACCGGGAAGCGCGTGGGCAGTACCGGGCCGACGGGCTGGCGACGGGTATCACCTTCGGGCTCGGGCCGCCGAGCAAGCACCCGGCGGTGCCCGAGGATCGTCCGCGTTCGCTGTTCGCGCTCACCCGCGACACCATCATCACCGCTTCCCGGGTGCTCATGAACACGGTCACCGATCTGGCGGTGGCACCGGGCGCGCAGCCTCATCTGACGTCCCGCCGTATCGGCGAGATGCACACCTGCTGGGATCTGCCGGTGACGTTTCGCGCCATTTGACCGTCTGGAAAGCAACACAGCCGTGGGGAGTCGTGATGTCAGAGACGCTGAATGAACCCACCGTGGAGGCGCCTGGTCTCCCCCATGAGATCGACCCGAGGGAGTTCGACGGCGAGAGCTTCCAGCGTGACCCGTTTCCACTCTACAAGCGGCTACGGGATCACCATCCGATTTTTCACGATCGTTTTCACAACCGCTGGGTGTTGTCGCGCTACTGGGACATCGATGCGGCCTTCCAGGACAACGACAGTTACGATCGCGCGGTGTACAAGCCGGATGGGCCGTACAAGTTCGGGTCGACCCACGTCTTCGGACCGAACATTCTGGAGTACGGCAACAGCCCGCAGCATCGCTGGCTGCGCAACATCGTGGCGGGACAGTTCGTCGGGGCCAAGCTGCAGGATTTCCTGCCCATGATCGAGCAGATCTGTGACGAAGTGATCGCCCGCTTCAAGGACGACGGCGAGGTGGAGCTGGTCAGTCAGTTCACCAGTCAGGTTCCCATCCGCGTGATTTCCAACATGCTGGGGTTGCCGCGCGACGACGAGGACACCTTCGTCGGCTGGTATCAGGCTCTCATCGCCGGCCTCGGATTCGGCGGCAAGCACCTGGCCCGGGGCATCAAAGCGCGCAACGAGATGTGGGCCTATCTGGATCCGCTGATCGAGGAGCGTTCGCGGCACCCGGGGGACGATCTGCTGTCGCGCATCGTCAGCGCCGAGCTGCAAGGCCAGCGCATGAGCCCCGACGAGGTCAAGGGCTTCGTGGCCCTGCTGCTGGCGGCTGGTGGCGACACCACCGACAAGGCCATGGCGAACATGTGGTACCACCTCACCTACACCCGTCCGGATCAGTACGCGGACGTGCAGGCCGATCCCGAGCTGTGGAACAACGTCTTCACCGAGATGATGCGCTACGATCCCGTCGTGCATGCCCAGTTCCGCTTCACCACCCGAGAGGTCGAGATCTACGATCGGGTGATCCCGGAGCGGGCCGGGGTGATCCTGTACCTGGGCGCCGGTAATCGCGACGAGCGCGTGTTCGAGAATCCCGACACCTTCGATATACATAGGGACGACTTGCACATGGGGCGGGAGAACCGCTCAGGACGCTACAAGGACGGCAAGCCGGGCCATCTGGGTTTCGGGATCGGCCAGCACTTCTGCATGGGCTACGCCATGGCGCGGCAGGAGGCGATGATCGCCTGCAACAAGCTGATGAAGACACTGGGGACGCTGCGCCCCAAGTTCGAGCGCCATCCCGGCATCAGCTCGCCCTCCATCGACTCCGGTGGGTTCCGCTCACCGCAGGAGCTGTGGTTGACCTTCTGAGAGGGAACGCACATGAAGATCACGATCGACCTGGACAAGTGCTATCGGTCCGGAGAGTGCTACTACAACCACCCCGAGCTGTTCGAGATGGGAGAGGAGGGCGAGCCGCTCATCCGTGTCAAGGACGTCACAGGTGATCTGGCGCTGCACGCCGAGCAGGCAGCGGAGGTCTGTCCGGCGGCGGCGATCGTGGTGGGTGAGGACTGAGCGGTCCGTCGCGCGATGGATCGGCGACGCTCGAGCTCGCCGCCGGCGGCGGGTGGTCCCTGGACCGCCCGCAACCGGCGGCGAGGTGCGGCTAGAGCTGCAGGGCCTTCAGCTCGACGTACTCCGCAAGGCCGTGCGGCCCCAGCTCGCGGCCGTTGCCCGACTGCTTGTAGCCGCCGAACGGCGCCTGCACGTTGAAGGCGCCTCCGTTCACGGCCACCTGCCCCGTGCGGATCCGTTTGGCCACCTCGATGGCGCGCTCCTGCGTGCCGCCGTACACGGCGCCGGAAAGGCCGTAGGGCGAGTCGTTGGCAATCTCGATGGCCTCCTCTTCGGAATCGTACGGGAGGATGCACAGCACCGGGCCGAAGACCTCTTCCTGTGCGATGGTCATGTCGTTGCGCACGTCGGCGAAGATGGTGGGCTTCACGAAGTAACCGGTGTTCCTGCCGCCCGGCACTTCGAGGCCGCCGGTGACGAGGGTGGCGCCTTCATCGATGCCCTTCTGGATGTAGCTCCTCACGGAGTCGAACTGAGCCTTCGATGCCACGGGACCCATCGTCACCCCTTCCTCGAACGCGCCTCCGACGACCACTGACTCGGCGGCCGCCTTGGCGGCTTCGATGGCGACGTCCTGCTTGGAGCGGGGGACGAGCAGACGGCTGAGCGCGGCGCAGACCTGGCCGCTGTTACCGCAGATGCCGCCGCCGGCGCGAGCCGCCGCGGTGGCGATGTCGGCATCCTCCAGCGCCAGCAGCACTGATTTGCCGCCGAGCTCCTGGCAGACGCGCTTCACCGTGCCCGCGGCCAGCTGTGCGACACGGATCCCGGCTTCGGTGGAGCCGGTGATGGAGACCATGTCGACGTCGGGGTGCGTGCACAGCGCCTCTCCGACGACCCGACCCGGCCCAGGCACCAGGTTGAACACGCCGGGCGGCAGCCCCACCTCGTGAAGCACTTCCGCGAGCCAGTAGGCGGTCAGCGGGGTGTCGGAGCTCGGCTTCACCACGACGGTGCAGCCGGCCGCCAACGCGGGCGCCAGCTTCGCGACGATCTGATGCAGCGGAAAGTTCCACGGGGTGATGAACGCGCACACGCCGATCGGCTCCTTGATGATGAGCGAGTTGCCGATGCGTTCCTCCTTCTCCATCTCGAACGGGATCTCGGCGTAGGAGCTCATCACGCCCACGCCGAGGCCGCCGTGCATCGCCACGCTGGTCTGGAGCGGCGTGCCGAGTTCGAGAGCACAGAGCTCGCCGATCTTCGCCGTCGACTCGGTGAACTTGGCTGCGATCTTGCTGATCAGCTCGGAACGGTAGGCGGCGCTGGTGCGGGACCACGACCCGAAAGCTGCCTTCGCGGCCGCCACGGCCGCGTCGACGTCGTCGGCCGTGCCCGAAGGCACGATGCCGCAGACTTCCTCCGTCGACGGGTCGATGACTTCGATCTTCTCGGAGCCTTTCGGCGCCACCCATTGGCCATCGATGTAGAACTTGTCATAGGTCAGCATGGTGCACTCCCCTGATCGATCCCGCGGGATCGGCTTGTTGTGAGAGGGCTACTAAATCACAGCTCCCGTGGGGGAAGCCACAGCAACCCGCAGGGTTGCCGTGGCTCGGCGTCGCCCGCCACGGCCGCGGCGGCTGCCGGGCGGCCGAAAATCCCTGGATTCCGAGGGTTGACGGGTGCTCGACATCCTGCCGTAAGTTGGAAGAGGCGAGTGCCCGCCGGCCCCTGATCTGTGAGGCCGCCGCGCGTCGCTCGCCGACGCCGGCGTTTGTCTCCGGTGATGTCCCTGATAGCATGGGTGGTTTTTCCAGGGTCCCGCACAGTCTCCGATGATCAAACGTTTCGTCGTCCTCCTCCTCGCTCTGGGTCTGCTGTTCGGCGGCATCTTCGGCTGGAAGGCCTATCAGGCTCACCGCATCGCTCAGGCGCGCGCCATGGCCCCGCCGCCGGCGGTCACCGTCTCCTCGGCCCTGGTGGCACAGGACTTCTGGCAGGTGACCGTCGACGCAGTGGGGAGCCTGCGTGCGAATCAGGGGGTCGAGGTGAGTGCCGAGGTGGCCGGCGTGGTAGCCGGCATCAGCTTCGAGTCGGGAGAGCAGGTGGCGGCGGGGGAGCTGCTGGTGCAGCTCGACGACTCCGCGGAGCAGGCGGAGCTGCGATCACTGGAGGCTCAGCTCCAGCTCGCCCGGCTCGACTACGAGCGGGCGCGGGAGCAGCCCATGGCCGTCTCCCGGTCGGAGCTGGACCGGGCGAGGAGCGTCATGGACAGCCTGGCAGCGCGGGCGGATGCCCAGCGGGCCATCATCGCCAAGAAGGCGATCCGCGCCCCGTTCCCGGGGTTGCTCGGTCTCCGCGAGGTGGACATCGGGCAGTACCTGTCGCCGGGCACCGAGGTGGTGACCCTGCAGAGCTTGGATCCCATCCTCGTCGACTTCACCCTGCCCGAGCGGCACCTGCACGCGCTCGCGGTGGGGCACGGCGTGGAGCTGCAGGTCGCCGCCTATCCCGGTGAGGTCTTCCGCGGCCGTGTCTCGGCCATCAGCCCCAAGGTGGAAGCGAGGACGCGCAACGTGCCCCTGCGGGGAACACTCGCCAATGCGGACGGGCGGCTCCACCCCGGCATGTTCGCCCGGGTGGCGGTGCTCGCGGGTGGGCGCGAACCCGTGCTCACGCTGCCGCGTACGGCCATCAGCTTCTATCCGTACGGAGACTCCGTGTTCGTCATCGGCGGTGAAGCGGAGAATCCGGTGGTCCAGCGGCGGCACGTCACCACGGGCCGCATCCGCGACGGCATGGTCGAGATCGTCGATGGCGTCAGCGCGGGGGATCGTGTCGTGAGCGCCGGGCAGCTCAAGCTGCGCAGCGGGCAGTACGTGCGCGTGGACGATCGCATCGAGCTTCCCCGCGGGATCGGCCACGGATGAGTTTCACCGATATCTTCGTCGGCAGGCCCGTTCTTGCCACGGTGATCAGCCTGCTGATTCTGCTCGTGGGCGCGCGGTCACTCGATCTGCTCGAGCTGCGGGAGTATCCCCGGGCCGATCGGGCGGTGGTGGTCATAACCACGGCCTACCCGGGCGCCGACGCGGACCTGGTGCAGAGCTTCATCACCACCCCCTTGCAGCGGGTGATCTCCGAGGTCGAAGGCATCGACTACCTGACGTCGAGCTCCCGTCAGGGGGTATCGATCATCGAAGCCAACATGGAGCTCAACTACGATCCCAATGCCGCCATCGCAGAGATTCAGGCGAAGGTGGCGAGCCAGCGCAACATCCTGCCCCGGGAAGCCATGGACCCGGTGATCGATCTGCGCACGGGAACCAGCTTCGCCCTCATGTACCTGGCGTTCGTCAGCGATGAGATGAACCCCAGCCAGATCACCGACTACCTGATGCGCGGTCCCCTGCCGCGGCTGCAGGCGGTGCCCGGCGTGGCGAAGGCCACCGTCAGCGGCAATCAGAGCTTCGCGATGCGCATCTGGCTCGATCCCCAGCGCATGGTGGCCGTCGGCGTCACGGCGGCGGACGTGCGCGCGGCGCTCATGCGCAATAACTTTCTCGCCGGCGTGGGTCAGACCAAGGGCGATCTCGTCACCATCGAGCTGACCGCCAGCACCGACATTGCCGATGTGGAGGCGTTCTACGATCTGATCATTCGCTCCGACGAAACCACGCTGGTGCGCCTGCGCGACGTGGCCGACGTGGCGCTCGACGCCGCCAACTACGAGCAGACGAGCTGGTTCAACGGCACGCCCGCCATCATGGTGGCCGTCGAGGCGGCGCCCGGCGCCAATCCACTCACCGTGTCCGAGGAGGTTCGCGCGCTGGTCGACGAGATCAGCCGTCAGCTCCCCGAGAGGATGGTGCTGCACAAGGTGCACGACGGCAGCCAGTACATCGAAGACTCCATCGCCGAGGTGCTGCGGACCCTGGCAGAGGCAGTCGTCATCGTCCTGCTGATCGTGCTGGTGACCCTCGGCTCCTGGCATGCGGCCATCGTGCCGGCGCTTTCGGTACCGCTGTCGCTGGTGGGTGCGAGCTTCCTGATGCTGGCCATGGGTTTCTCCATCAACCTGCTGACCCTGTTGGCCATGCTGCTGGCCATCGGCCTGGTGGTGGACGACGCGATCGTGGTCGTGGAGAACGTGCACCGCCACATCACGGAGGGGAAGACGCCGCTGCAGGCGGCCTTCGACGGCGCCCGGGAGCTGGGGCTGCCGATCCTGTCCATGACCACCACCCTGCTCGCGGTGTATGCGCCGATCGCCTTCGTTGGGGGTCTGGTGGGCATCGTCTTCACCGAGTTCGCGTTCTCCCTCGCGGGAGCGGTGCTGATTTCCGGCGTCGTCGCCATCACGTTCTCGCCGATGCTCGCCTCCAAAGTGCTGACCGGCAGGGAGGAGCCCGAGCGTTTCGAACGGGCGGTGGAGCATTTCTTCGAAGGCCTTGCCGACCGCTACCAGCGCTTCCTGAGAGGCACCCTCGACCATCAGCCGGTGACCTTCGCCTTCGCCGCGGCCATCGTGGTCAGCATTTACTTCATGTTCGTCACCAGCACCACCGAGCTCACGCCGACGGAAGACCGTGAGGTGCTGAACGTCCGGATGCGCGCTCCCGACACGGCCACGCTGGAGTACGCCACCACCTACGCCCGGGAGCTGGTGAAGGTCTACGAGTCGTTCCCGGAGTATCTGCGCAGCTTCCTGCTCATAGGCGGCGGCGGAACGCCGGCCACCACGTTCGGCGGCGTACGGTTCTCGCCGGTGGCGGAACGTGAGCGGTCCCAGGACGAGCTCCACGCCGAGCTGCAGCAGAGGGTGCGTTCCATCCCCGGCGTCGAGGTGGCGGTTTTCTCCTTTCCGTCGTTGCCTGGCGCGGCCCAGGGCGCACCGCTGCAGTTCGTGATCACGTCGGATCAGGACTACGCGCAGCTCGACGCCCTGGCCGCCGAGCTGATCGGCGCCGCCCGGGCGAGCGGCAAGTTCGTTTTCTTGAGCAAGACCCTGGAGATGTCGCAGCCGCGTACCCGCATCGTCGTCGATCGGGACAGGGCCGGCGATCTCGGGGTGAACATGGACGACATCGGTGCCACCCTGGCGACGATGCTCGGCGGCAACTACGTCAATCGGTTCAGTCTGCAAGGGCGCAGTTACGAGGTGATTCCTCAGGTACCGAGACGTTTCCGCCCGAGTCACGAGGAGCTGAACGACTACCACGTGCGCGCGGCATCGGGCGATCTGGTGCCGCTCTCAGGCATGGTCTCCTTCGAGCATTCCATCGAACCCACCCAGCGGGCACAGTTCCAGCAGCTGAACTCGGTCACCATCAACGGTGTCATGGCGCCCGGCGTTGCCCTCGGCGAGGCGATCGAGCTCATGGAGGCGAAAGCCGTGGAGCTGTTCCCGCGGGAATTCAGCTACGACTACGTGGGTGAATCGCGCCAGTTCAAGCAGCAGGGCAGCGCGCTGATCGTGACATTCTTCCTGTCGATCGCGGTGATCTACCTCGTCCTCGCAGCACAGTTCGAGAGCTGGCGCGACCCGCTGATCATTCTGGTCTCGGTGCCGATGTCCATCGCCGGTGCGATGATCTTCATCACCCTCGGTTTCGCCACCGTCAACCTGTACACCCAGGTAGGGCTGATCACGCTCATCGGGCTGATCGCCAAGAACGGCATTCTCATCGTCGACTTCGCCAACCGCCTGCAGATCCGGGAAGGATTCGGCAAGCGACGGGCGGTGGAGGAGGCGGCGCGCATCCGCCTGCGTCCCATTCTGATGACCACGGCGGCCATGCTGATGGCCATGGTCCCGCTGCTGATCGCCAGCGGCCCGGGCGCCGTCAGCCGTTTCCAGATCGGCCTGGTGATCGCCACCGGGCTCGGCATCGGCACGCTGTTCACGCTGTTCGTCGTGCCGAGCTTCTATCTGCTGCTGGCCCGGGACCACCGTGCGCCTTGAGCTGCGTCCTCTCGACGTCACCAGCAGGTTGCCTGGATGTGGTCGTAGACGCCGTAGCCCGAGCTCAGCCGGGGAGGCGCGTTGCCAACATCCGCGCACGGCAGTAGTGTGAACGTCCTTCACCTCGAGGCAGAGCGATGGCCGATTCACCTGTGCGCGTGCTCCTGGTCAGCAAAGGGCACGCCTACGACCACGACGCGTTTCTCGGCATGTTCGAAGGCCAGCAGGACCTCGATGTCACGCTCGTGGAGCAGCCGGCCGCCCAGGTGCTGTTGCGCCCCGAGAACGTCGGCGCCTACGACGCCGTGCTGTTCTACGACATGTCCGGCATTCCCGGCATCGGCCTGCTGCACGACGGCGCCAACGACGCCGGTGTGCCGCCCGAGGATTACGTGCGCAGCATCGAGGCGCTGCTCGAGCGCGGCACCGGCATCGTGATGCTGAATCATGCCACCGTGTCGTGGCCGGAATGGCCGCTGTGGCGGCGGATCTCCGGTTCGTCCTTCATGTTGCAGGCCGGTGAGCTGAAGGGGCGGAGAGTGCCGGGCTCCGGTTACCGGGGCGGCCACGGGCCGCATCCCAACCCGACCCTCAAGCTGATTCCGCAGGTGAAGGACCACCCGGTGCTGGCCGGCCTCGAGGACGGCTTCGAGATCACCGACGAGATCTATCTCAAGACCGCGGGTTTCGAGCAGCACGTGCTGCCGCTGCTGCGTGGCGACTATCCGTTCATGGCGGAGAACTTCACGCCGCCGCCGCTGGCGCCGGCGGACGAACAGGCCAACTGGAGTCACCCGCCCGGCAGCGATCTGGTGGTCTGGGCCAATGCGGCCGGCGCGAGCCCGGTGGTCGCCTCCGACGTCGGCGACAGCCCGGCGGCGTTCGGCAATGTGAGCTTCCGCCGGCTGCTGCGTAACGCGCTCGTGTGGGTGGCCTCGGAGGAAGCCCGCGCCTGGGCGCGCTCGCGCGCGGGCCCGCGCTCGCGCGCGGGATGCTGAGCAATGCGGGCGGCTCCATGTCGAGCGGGGCGCGTGACCGGCCAGCCAAAAAAAGCACGTTTGACTGTTATTCAGAGACGGTGATAGCGTTGAGCGGCTCCGGGGGCTCGGGCGAGCGGAGGAGGAAAGCATGAGCATCTACGAGAGGTTCCGTCTCGATGGCAAGGTCGCGGTGGTGACCGGAGGAGGCCGCGGTATCGGCCGCGGCATCGCTTTGGCATTCGCCGAATGCGGGGCGGACGTGGTCGCCGTGGCACGGCGCCAGGAGGACGTGGACGCGGTGGCTCGGGAGGTGGAGTCCCGCGGCAGGCGCGGGCTCGGTATCTCGGCGGACGTCATGGACTTCTCCGCCATCCCGGCGGCGCTGGACCGGGTGCTGGAGACCTTCGGCGGCCTCGACATCATGGTGAACAACGCCGGTGGCAATCTCGACCGGCAGATGCACGCGCTGCCGGAGATCTCGCTCGAGAAATTCGACGAGCAGCTGACCCTCAACATGAAGACCAAGTTCTGGGGCTCGCAGCAGGCGGCGAAGCGCATGAACGACGGGGGACGCATCATCAACATCATCTCGGTGGCCGCGCACCGCGCTGCGCCGGGCTTCGGCGTCTACTCGGCCGCCAACATGGGCATGATCAGCATGACACGTACCCTGGCCACCGAGCTCGCGCCGCGGCGGATCACCGTGAACTGCATTGCGCCCGGCGTGGTGGTCACCGACATGTTCGTCGAGACCCTGAAGATGGACAGGGAGCAGGCCGAGCACGACTTCGCCCAGCAGATTCCGCTGGGGCGCACGGGCACGCCGGAGGATGTGGCCGCCGCCGCGGTCTTCTTCGCTTCCCCGGCGGCCGAGTGGACCACCGGGCAGTTCCTCGACGTCGCTGGCGGACAATAGCCCGCGCGCTTCGAGTCCGCGGGCCGCAGCGTGGGCTGCAGCCCGTTTCGCAGTTCATGTTGGTCGAGGGGAGGTCGATGGGGGAACTCGAGTGGGTCGAGTGGCTGAGGGTCGCCGGGCTCGGTGCGCTCTGGCTCGGGGCCCAGATCGTCTGGGTCGCGCCGCTGCCGCGTCCGCTGCGTCGCGGTGAGGTGCCGACGGCGCCGAAGGGCACTCCTGACGCGTTCGGCCTGTTCTGGCTCGATCAGTACGGGTACATCGGCCTCGCCATGGTTGCGGCGGGCATCGTGCTGCTCGGCATCGGGTGGCTGGCTTGACCCCGCCGGCCAGCCTGCTCTACGCCGGGCTCCTGGGGCTGCTCAGTGTGCTGCTGGCGAATCAGGTGCTGTACGTGCGGCTGCGCAGCGACCGAGAGCCGTCGTGGCGAGGCAATGCCACTGCGCGAGTCCAGGCGAACTTCGTGGAAAACGTGCCGTTGGCACTGGTGCTCCTCTATCTGCTGGAGGCGGGTGGCGCGGGCCGCGTTGCGGTGCACATCCTCGGCTCGCTGCTGGTGGTGTGTCGCGTGCTGCATGCCTGGGGCATGAGCCGGAATCCCGGCGCCAATTATCCGCGATTGGTCGGCGCCCAGGGCACGTTCCTCCTGCTGTCGGTGATGAGCTTCACCGTCCTCTATCTGTACGTACGCGCGGCGGTGGGCGGGTAGCGGATGAACGGGGATGGGGCCACGCCGGATGCTGCGTGCAAACGCGATAGTACCGCCCGGCGCACTTGATCTTCGCGCCGATTTAGTAAACATTCACACATGACGGTTTTCGAACACCGATACATGGGTCAGACGAGACTGAGAGGACATCGCGATGACGGTATACCGCAAGATCGAGCGCTTCGCCGATCCCAAGACCAGCAAGACCCCGGTGGAGAAGGAGCCCGATCCCGACCTCGGCCACGACATCATCCCGAAGGAGCGATACACGTCCCGTGAATTCATGCAGCTCGAGTGGGAGCGCATGTGGACCAAGGTCTGGCTCATGGGGGCGTGGATCGGCGATCTGCGCAACCCGGGTGATTACGTGGTCACCGACATCGGCAACGAGAGCATCGTCATCACCCGCGGTGAGGACGATCAGTATCACGCCTTCTACAACGTCTGCTCTCACCGCGGCAATCAGGTGGCCTACGGCGAGCGGGGCAACACCAAGACCTTCAGGTGCTCCTATCACCTGTGGGAGTACAACCTGAAGGGCGAGCTCGTCAACGTTCCCGACGTGGAGACGTTCCCTCAGGGCGTGCCGTGCGACAAGCTCGGCATCGTCAAGCTGCCCTGCGCCGCCTGGGGCGCCTGGGTCTGGTTCAGCTTGAATCCGGAGGTGGAGCCGCTGGACGAGTACCTCGGCATCATCCCCCAGCACCTCGATCCCTACCACTTCGAGAAGATGGCGCTGGTCAACGACATCACGGTGGAATGGGACGTGAACTGGAAGGCCTCCGTGGACGCCTTCAACGAGACGTATCATGTGGCCGGCACGCACCCGCAGCTCATGTGGATGCTGGAAGACATGGACGTGCAGATCGACTGCTACGAGCGCCACAACCGCTACCTGATCCCGTTCGGTTGCGTCAGCACGCACATCGAGGACGGCAGCATCATCGACGACGCCCTGAAGATGTTCATGCACAGCTATGGGCTCGATCCGGCCGAGTTCCAGGGGAGCGGTCTCGATGTCCGCCGGGGCATTCAGAAGCATCTGCGGGCCAACGGCGAGGCCATGGGCTACGATTTCTCGGAGCTGAACGACGATCAGCTCACCGACGACTATCACTACATGATCTTCCCGAACATCACGTTCAACACCCACTGCAACAGCGTGATGGTGTTCCGGCAGCGGCCGCACCCCACGGACCCGAACAAGATGTTTTACGACGTGCAGAATTACTCGACCATCCCGAAGGGGGAACCGTGGCCGGAACGGCCGCCCCACCGCCAGTGGAAGCATGGCGAGGAATCCCTGGGCGAGGTGCTCGATCAGGATGCAGCCAACCTGCCCATGGTGCAGCGGGGCATGAACAGCGAAGGTTACCGAGGTCTGTGGATCAGCGATCAGGAGCTGCGCATCCGTCACTTCCACAAGACCCTGGACGACTACATCTACCGCACGCCGCTCAGATGGGTGAAGTGACATGAAGCCGGTCCTTTCGACCACGGCGTTGCAGGACGGCGAGATGGCCGCCTGCGAAGTCGACGGCGTGAGCGTGCTGGTGTGTAAGGTCGCGGGAGAGTTTCATGCCGTGGCCAACCGCTGCAGTCATGCCAGTCAGGTGTTGTCGGAGGGCAAGCTGCGGGGATACGAGCTCACTTGCCCGCTGCACGGCGCCCGATTCGACGTGCGCAACGGCGCACAGCTGGCGCCGCCCGCCACGCGGCCGATCAAGACCTTTCCGGTGAGGGTCGATGGTGATCAGCTTTGCGTGGAGGTCACCGAGGAGGATCGGCCGTGCCGTCCGAAGTTCGGACCGCTGTACTGAAACGCATCACGACTCCCAGCGTTGGGAGAGGGAGGAGACCGTGGATCTGAATCTCAAAGGACACAACGCGCTGATTACGGGTGCCACCAAAGGCATCGGCCGCGCCATTGCGGACATGCTCGCAGACGAGGGCTGCAACGTGGCCATCTGCGCTCGGAGCGAGGAGGCCGTCGAGGAGGCGGTGGGGGCACTCTCGGGCAAGGGGGTGAAGGCCTTCGGCCAGGCCGTGGACGTGGGTAACGGCGATCAGCTCAAGTCCTGGGTGGAGGCGTCGGCTGATGCCCTGGGCGGAATCGATTGCCTCGTCTCGAACGTCAGTGGTGGAAACGCCCCGGGCGAAGCCGGCTGGCGCGCGAACTTCGAGCACGACGTTCTCGGCACGGTGCGGCTGGTGGAAGCGGCTCTGCCTCATCTGGAGAAGTCGAGCAACGCCAGCATCCTGATGATGTCGTCCACGGCAGCGCTGGAGAAGTTCATCGCCGCCAACGCGTACAACGCCATGAAGGGTGCCCTGATCCAGTACTCGGGTGCGTTGTCACAGGATCTCGCTCCCAAGGGCATCCGCGTCAACTCCATCTGCCCGGGACCCATCTTCATCCAGGGTGGCGCGTGGGATTACATCAAGTCGAACATGCCGCAGTTCTACGAGCAGACCGTGGGCGACATTCCCTTGGGCCGTATGGGTTCCGCCGAGGAGGTGGCTGCTCAGGTGGCGCTGCTCGCCAGCCCCCGCGGCGCCTTCACCACGGGATGCAACGTGGTCATCGACGGGGGATTCACGAAGCGGATCCAGTATTAGGCAGCCGGGGGAAGGACATGAGCGGACAGACGATCATCGACGTTTACATGGTTGCGGCCGGGCAATTTCACGACATCGACTTTGCCCGGGTAGAGCTGCTGAAGCTGCTCGCAGAGCACGAGAACATCCGCTGCAAGGTTGCGGCCGATTATCACGATATCGAGGGCATCGCCAACAGCGATTTTCTCGTCACCTATACCTGCAATCTGGTTCCCACCGAGGAGGAGCAGGTGGCGTTGCGGGACTACGTGGCGTCGGGCAAGCGCTGGCTCGCGCTGCACGGTACCAACTCGATTCTCGAGTTCCTGGAGGAGGGCGTGAACTCGCCGGAGACGGCGCCCGTGCTGATGCAGACCCTCGGCACCCAGTTCATCGCCCATCCGCCCATTCAGCCGTTCAGGGTGAGGGTGGCCGATCCTTCGCACGAGCTGGTGGAGGGCATCCCCGAGTTCGAGACCGACGACGAGCTGTACCTGTCGCGGATTCACGGTGATCTGCACGTGCTTCTGGACGCGCAGTTCACGGGCGAGGCCACCGGTTTCATCGAATCACGCTGGGACGACGATGCGCCGCGACCGGTCTACTACATCAACAAGGTCGGAAGCGGCGAGGTGCTGTATCTGAACCTGGGGCACTGCCGAGGCCACTACGACATGCGGCCGCTGACGGACTACTACCCGCAGATCGAGCGGGGCAGCTGGGAGAAGCCGGAGTACTACGAGCTGCTCCGGCGCGGCATCCGCTACTGCGTGGCGGGGGCCGGCTAGGAGGCTCTAGCCTGCCATCGCCACCGCATTGGTCTGGAGGACGATCAGATCGTTCTCCACCACGAACGTGTCGGTGCCGAGCGCGATGACGCCCGGCACCTCCCAGGTGATGAACCCGGTATTGCCGTGGTAGAGCTCGTCCTTGACGGTCACCTTGAAGGGACCGTTGGCGAGGGCGCCCTGGAAAATCTTACCGACGGCGTCCTTGCCCTCGACGACCTGGCCATTTCCGATGAACACGCAATCGTCGGCGTAGTCGGCCATGGTTGCTTCCAGGTCGCCGTCTGCCAGCGCCTGGACGTGATGCCTGATCACGGATTCGGTACTCATCCTGCCATCTCCTGAAAAAGTGCGGGGAGGTCCTCGTCGCTGGTCTCGAGCATGCGGTCGAGGAAAGTGTGGAAATGCTGGCCGCCGCCCTCGTTGCGGCCGAACAACACCTCGGCGCCGGGCCGATGCATGAGCGCCCGCTGTTGCCCGAAGCCGGTGGCGTAGTCCTCGTCCCGGACCACGTATTCCAGTAGCTCGAACTGCTCGTGGGCGGCGTTGCGCATCTGGTCGTTGGGCGGCAGCTGCTGCATGACGTAGTTCTGCACCGTGCGTGACTCCAGTGGCGAGTCGCCGGGAAAGAGCTGAGAGACCATCACCGCCCGGCCTCCGCCACCATCGAAAGATGCGATGGACACGTGAGGAAATATGGTCCACACGCTGGAGAGCAGGGCCTGCATGGGCCACTGCGCTTCCGGCTCGTTCTCCAGTTCCAGCAGCGACGGGTCCGGTGACGCGACTCGCTGATGAGGGCCCCAGGCGTAATAGAGCGCCTGATTCGGCATGTTCGAGCCGAAGGTGTTCCGGTGCAGGATCGGCAGGTGGTAGAGGTCCATGTAGCCGTCATAGGCGGCTTTCCAGTTCGGGCTGGTGAGGGTGCGCGCCTCGAACAGCTCCCAGCTCTCGAAGCCGAAGTGCTGGAGCATCTGGTCGTAACCGCACAGGAACGTATCGATGTCCAGCTTCGAGGCCGGGTCGAGAGTGACCCAGATCATGCCCGCCCGCTCCCCCACTGGAAGCGAGGTCAGTCCGTGGCACGACTTGTCGATCTCACCGAAGTCCTTTTCCGCGTACACGCTCACCAGGGCGCCGGAATGGTCGTAGGTCCAGGCGTGGTAGGGGCACGTGAAACGTTTTCTGTTCCCCGAGGCCTCGGTGACGACGACGGCACCGCGATGGCTGCACGAGTTCACGTAGGCCCGCACCTCGCCGTTGCCGGTTCGAACCATCAGCACGGGAACGCCCATGACCTCCAGCGTCTTGAAATCGCCGGGGTTGCGCAGCTCGCAGCTCATGGCGAGCATGAGCGGCACGCGCCGGAACACGCGATCCATCTCCTGCTGCCAGCGCTCCGGGTCGTAATAGAGCCTCGCCGGAATCCGCATCACCTCCGGTGTCTGGTCGATCCTGCCGGACTTGACCACCTCCATGTTGTGACGGGCCATCCGTGTCAATTGCGCGCGGGAATCGCCTCTCTCGGTCAGTGCAGTGCTCATCGTGGGTCTCAGGTTTTGATGGCTTCGACGGGGTAGGGGGCGTGCTCCTCCACCTCACAGTACAGGCTCTGAAAGCGCCACTGGCCGTTGCTGCGCCGGTAGCGTTCCCGGTACCAGCCGATGATGCGCAGATGCTGCACGCCGCCGCCGGAAACGTTTGCCGTGTAGAGCATGATCAGGCGCCAGTGCCCGACGGCGTGGTCGCCGTCCACCTCTATGATCGGATTGATGGCGTGGTGTGCCGAATTGCGGATGCGCCCGCTGGCCCGCAGGTCGGAGAAGAACCCTCGGATGGCCGCGATGCCCTCGTACCTGCCGTTGCTGGTCGCCTCCCACACCGCGTCGTCCTCGAACAGGGCGGCCAGGGTGTCGGGGTTGTGGTCATCGTCGCACCCGGCACAGTAGCGCGCCTTGAGCTGCTTTATGGCCTCGATGGATTCCAGCCGGTCGAGCCGCTGCTCCAGGGTTGCTGTGGACACGGCGATGAAGCTCCTCCCGACCCGACGAGGTACGCTAGCACAGCCGAGGCGGGGCGGGGAACCCGCGTTTCCGAGGGCTTCGAGGGCCTCGGGAGCCGCGAAGCAGGTGGTACACTGGTGCGCACAGGGCTGGGAGGTGCGCTCGGTGAGTGTGAAGGTTTTTCAGTGGGCGAGCGGGACCGTCGGCCGCCACGCCGCCGCGGAGGTGCTGCGCAGGGACGGTCTGGAGCTCATCGGGCTGCATGTGCGGTCACCGGAGAAGGCCGGCCAGGACGCCGGAAGGCTTCTCGGGGTGGCGGCGCTGGGCATCCCCGCCACGCTCGACCGGCAGGCGGTGCTGGACAGCCCCGCAGACGTGGTGATTCACGCCCCGCTGCCGTCTCTGGTGTACGGCGACGACGAGCAGCAGGATCTGGAGGATATCTGCGAACTGCTCGCCGCCGGCAAGAACGTCATCACGGTGGTGGGGTACCTCTACCCCCCGGCGCATGGTCCCGAGGTGGTGGAGCGGCTGGCTTCAGCCTGCGCCCGGGGCGGCAGCACGTTCCATTCCACCGGTCTCAATCCCGGCTGGATGGGTGATCTGCTGCCCGTCACCTTGAGTGCCTTGTCCGGCCGGATCGACCGCATCGTGGTCCGAGAGATCTCCAACTTTCAGAGCTACCCGTCGCCGGAGATCATGTTCGACAGCATGGGATTCGGCTCCTCCGAGGCCGATTTCCGGAGCCGATCCGGTCGACGCAGCCGCTGGCTCGGCACGCTGTTCGCGGAGAGCATTCGCTTGCTGGCGGACGGTGCCGGCCTGGCACTGGACGAGGTGGTCCAGGACACGGAGCTGGCGCTTGCCCCCGTCGATCTGGAGACGGCAGCGGGGCGCGTCGAGGCGGGTACCGTGGCCGGCCAGCGCTGGACCTGGCGGGGGGTGGCCGGAGACGGGAGCCTGATCGTCCATGAGACGGTCTGGCGGATGCACGAATCGGTGGCGCCGGAGTGGCCCCAGGGCGCGAACTCGGTAGTGGTGGAAGGCGTGCCGCGCATGCATATCGAACTGACCGCCGACTGGGTGTCCGACGGTTTGCTGGCGACGGCCATGCACGCCGTCAACGCGGTGGTGCCGGTATGCCGCGCCGCCCCAGGGATCACGACGCTGCTCGACCTGCCATTGCCGCGGCGCCGATAGCCCAGCGGATGACGGGGCGCCGGCGAATCCGTCAGAGTTGACGGTTTATCGCTGCGCCGTTACGTTACCCGTCAGCCGCCCGTCCGGAGTAGACGCATGCCCGTCCGCGATACACCGTTTCCGGAAGCGCCCCGGGAAGCCAGCCGGACCGACCGCGGCCCTGGCACCGGCTTGTACAGCCCGTTCGATCCCGCCGTGCTGGCCGATCCCGCCAGCTGCTACAGCTACCTGCTGGGTGAGGCGCCGGTCCACCGTTGCGACGCCTTCGATCCGCCCTTCTACACCTTGTCCCGTCATGCCGACGTCTCGGCAGCGTTGCGCGACATCGAGACGTTCTCGTCCGAGTTCGGCCAAGGGCCGCGGTTCACGCCGCCGGCCGGGATGTTGTCGGACCCGCCGCAGCACACGTTCTTTCGCAGTCTGGTGCAGCAGGCGTTCACGCCTCGTGCCATCGATGCCCTGGCCGAGCGTATCACCGATCTCGCTGACGAGCTGCTGGAGGGCTGCGCCGCGCTCGGCACCTTCGACCTCCACGACGACTACGCGTTTCCCCTGCCGGTGGTCGTCATCGCCGAGATGCTGGGGGTTCCGCCCGGCGACATGCATCTGTTCAAACGCTGGTCGGATGCCTCCGTGGCCGCCATGGGCTCGGCCGAGCCCGAGGCGTACGCGGCCGAGCTCGGCGCCATGGCGGATTACCTCCTTTCGCAGATCAGACAGGCGAGGCGGCCCGACGCACGCCCGAGCCTGATCACGCGGTTGGTCAACGCCGAGCAGCAGGGGCGCCGGCTCGACGACGACGAGGTGCTGCGGGTGGTGACCCAGCTACTGGTGGGCGGCAACGAAACCACCACGTCGCTCATCACCAACGCCGTCTGGCGTCTGCTGGCGCAGCCGTCACTGTGGCAGCGCCTGGTGGCGGATCCCGGCCTGGTACCGGCGGCAGTGGAGGAGAGTCTGCGCTACGATCCGCCGGTGCTCGGCCTGTACCGCAGCACGACCCGGGCGGTGCTCCTGCACGACGTGGAGATCCCGGCCGGCAGCAAGGTGATGCTGCACTACGGCG
Organism: Pseudomonadales bacterium; assembly: GCA_041690675.1. Lineage (GTDB taxonomy): Bacteria > Pseudomonadota > Gammaproteobacteria > Pseudomonadales > Azotimanducaceae > UBA7803. Next base: position 25,943 of record JAWLGU010000003.1, read on the forward strand.
CCGCCAATCGAGATCCTGCCGTGTTCGAGGCGCCCGATCGCTTCTCCCTGGACCGCCCACCCAAGCGGCATCTGGCGTTCGGGCTGGGTGTCCATTTCTGCCTCGGAGCTCAGCTTGCGAGGCTCGAGGCGCGAATCGCGCTCACCCGGCTCGTGGAGCGTTTTCCCGCTCTGACCCTGATCGATGCCGGCGAGAGAATCGCCCCCTTCTTTCTCTGGGGGCGCAAGCGCTTGCCGGTGCGGGTCGCGCCCGTGGCGTCCGGGCCGGCGGCGCGTCGCCAACCAAACGGCCACAAGGAGCATTGTCGATGACCCGAATCAGCAAGATACCCCACGAACAGTGGGATGCGCGCATCCGGGAGGCGGTGAAGCCGGAGCAGCTCAGCGATCTCGAGCAGGGGCTCACACGTATCTTCGCCCATTGTCCCGATCTCTCCCTCGGTCTCATGGGCTTCGCCGGAACGCTGAAAACCAAGCGCACGCTGCCGGAGCGGCTGGTGGAGCTGGTGCGCTTGCGGGTGGCGTTCTTCAACCAGTGCCGCAGCTGCATGGCGATCCGCTACCGGGACGCGATGGCGGACGGACTGACGGAGGATCTGGTCTGCTCACTGGAGCGGCCCGAGGAGGCCGACGGCCTCACCCCGGCCGAGAAGGCCGCGGTACGCTACGGGGAGCTGATGGCCACCGATCATCTGGCCATCGACGATGCCATGTACGACGAGCTGCGCCGGCATTTCACCGAGGCCGAGATCGTCGAGCTCGGCATGATCTGCGCGTTCTTCGTCGGCTTCGGACGGCTGGCGGCGACCTATCACATGGTCGAGGAGCTGCCGCCGGCATTCCAGGCGGACACGGGCCGGATCAGCCCGTGGGGCAACGACGCGACGGTGGTCCGATGACGGCCGCGCGCCGAACCGGAGCAAGACGTCAACGCTGACCTTCCCAGTACGGCGCGCGCAGCTTGCGCTTGTTGATCTTGCCCATGGTGGTGCGGCCGAGATCGGCGACCCATTCCAGGCTGCGCGGGCACTTGTAGTGTGACAAGCGCTCACGGCACCAGGCGATGATCTCTTCCGGCGGCGGCGGATTGGCGGAATCCCGGGGAATTGCCAGAGCCTTCAGCTCCTCCCCCATCTCCGGGTGTGGCACACCGATGCAGGCGATGTCCAGGACCGCCGGGTGCTCGATGAGCACCTGCTCGGCCTCGGCGGGATAGATGTTGACCCCGCCGGACACGACCATGTCGCTGAAGCGGTCGGTGATGTAGACGTAGCCCTCTTCGTCCATGTAGGCGATTTCGCCCAGGGTGAAGATGCCGGGGGCGATGTGAGCCGCCGCCGATTTCTCGGGGTCGTTGTGGTAGACGACGCCGCGGCCCGTGGCATCCTTGAAGTACAGCCGCCCTTCCTCGCCCGGCGGCAGGGGGTTGCCGTCGTCGTCCAGGATCATCGCCTCGAACGGGGGGACGGCCTTGCCCACGGAACCGGGATGTGCGAGCCACTCGTCCGAGGAGATCATGCAGGTGGTGCCCACCTCGCTTGCGCCGTAGGCGTCCACGAACACGGGTCCCCACCATTCGATCATGGCTTTCTTCACTTCCACCGGACACTTCGCTCCGGTGTGGCTGATGGACACCAGGGAGCTCACATCGTATCTGGCCTTCACCTCGTCGGGTAGTGCGAGCAGGCGCACGAAGTGGGTCGGCACCATGACGCTGCTGCCGATGCGGTATTCCTGAATGGCCCGCAGCGTCTTCTCGGCATCGAAGCGGCCGAGGATGACCGACGGCACGCCGGCGGCGAGCAGGCGGGCGCCGGACAGCGGGCCGGTGTGGTACATCGGCCCCACCACCAGGTGCCGGCCCGACTCCGCCCTGGGGCTCTGGGCGAGATTCTCCAGGTGCTCGGTGACGGTGTCGCCGCCGGCGAACATGGTCGGCGGAAGCTCGGTACCCTTCGGTCGGCCGGTGGTCCCGGAGGTGTACAGCAGGTTGGGGCGGGGCCGGATGTCGCCCGGTGGGTTGGCTGCGCTCTGGCCGTCGAGCCATCGGCTCCAGGGCACCACGCCTTCGGCCTCGGCCCACCCGATGACCGTGTGTAGGTTGCCGACTCGAGCTGCCGCGGCGACACCCCGCTCGGCGGTCTCCGGGCCAACGAACAGCACGCGGGCGCCGGAATCCTCCAGTATGTAGGCCACCTCGTCCGCGGTGAGGTGGAAGTTCACCGGGATCACGGAGGCGCCGGCGATGAGGCCGCCCAGGTTGGCGAGGGCCGTCTCCACGGCGTTCTCCGCGAACACGGCGACGCGGTGCTCCGGGCCGAGGTCCATGGCCAGGAGCCCGTTGGCCACGCGATTCAGCACGTCGTTCACGTCCGCCCAGGTGAGGGCTTTGACCTCGTCCCGAAGGGCGATCTCTTCCGGCCGTTCGGCGGCGAGTCTCTCGGCGAAATCTGGCACGTGTCACTCCTGTGCAGAAAGACCGGGACGAGGTGGGGGCGCCCCACCGGTCCCAGGGAAGGCGACGATGCTAAAGGCCCTTTCGGCCGGCCTCCCGGAACATCGGCTGATATTCGGCGAACGCCGGTGATGCGGCTGTGGCGCCGGTGGTGGCGCCGGCGTCCGTGGTGAGGACGTGGCCGTTGGTGTACCCGGCCTCGTCGCTGGCGAGCCATAGGGCGGCGTTGGCCACATCCTCGGCGGTGCCGGCGCGGTCCGCCAAGGGCGACGTGGCCGCCAGAGCACGCTTGGCGCCCTCGATATCGTTGGGGTCTCCAGTGAGCACGTTGGCCACCATGGCGGTGGCCATGCCGGCGGGGGCGATGGCGTTGACGCGAATCCCGTAGCGGCACAGCTCGGCCCCCACGTTCTTCGTCATTCCCACCACCGCGTGCTTGCAGGCCGCGTAGGCATGGGGACCGAGTCCGCCCAGGATGCCGGCAGTGCTCGCCATGCTGACGATGGCCCCCTGGCGGCGCGGCCTCATGACCCGGGCTGCGTGCTTCATGCCGTAGAACACGCCGTGGAGCAGAACGTCGACGGTGGCTTTCCACTCCTCGGTGGGGGTAGTGTCGATGGGTCCCACGGCACCGACGATGCCGGCGTTGTTGAACATGATGTCCAACTGGCCGAAGTGGCTCACCGCCAGATCGACGAGCCCGGCGACGTCTTCCTCCCGGGTCACGTCACAGAGGGCGAACGTGGCGTTGTCACCGAGTTCCTGCGTCAGGCTCGAGAGTGGACCCTCCTGAATGTCTCCCAGCACGACCCGACACCCTTCCGCCACGAAACGGCGTGCGGTCGCCGCCCCGAAGCCGCTCGCTGCGCCCGTGATGGCGGCGACCTTACCTTCCAATCGCTTGCTCATGACTCGTCCCCCGGCGGAATGCCCCATAGTTGCAGCGATTGAATCGCATCATTCGAAATCAGTCAAACGTGCTGGTTTTGCTGCTGGTCAGCGAGGCGCCCCGGGGCGTCCCGTGCGGGGGAAACCCGCAGGGAGATTACTTCTGATCGGATTGCACCCGGGTGCCGCGGGGCACGAGCCGGTGCCGGATGATCTTCCAGACCCCGTCGATGCGCTTCATGTCGGTCTCATAGGTGGCCCAGAGGGTCAGCGTGGTGTCCGGAGAATCCTTCATGTAGTGCAGCGCTTGGACATCGGTGCGGCAGTGGGCTGTGTCGCCGTCGATGGTCGCGAGTTGCGGGCCCAGCATGTGCTGCGTGGGACCGAACCGCTCAAGGGCCTGCCTGACGTAGTCGGTCCAGGCATCGGCGCCATGGTAGGGCTGGTCGCCGAAACCGAGCACCTCGACGTCGTCGGCGAAGCAGGAGCGATAAAGGTCGAGGTTGCGGTCGTCCACGCCTGCAGCGTACTTCAGCATCACGTCCATGAGCGCTATACGATCGGCGACGTGCTGTGGGTCCATGCTTCGTCTCCCCCGGTTTGGTCAGAACGAGACCGGCAGCATCCGGCATGCCGCCGATGCGGGTCAACACTGGGAATCGAGAGTCGGGCTCAATGAGGGCCGTCGGCGTGAATCAGGCCGAGCTGGCAGGCGATGGCCACGGCTTGAGCACGATTGCGCGCGCCCAACTTGCTCATGGCGTTCTCCACGTGAAAGCGAGCCGTCGTGGGTGAGCGATGGATGAGCTCCGAGATGTCGCCGTCGGTGCGTCCGAGGGCCACCCAGGTGAGACACTCGATCTCGCGTTCGCTGAGCGGCGTTGCACAGGGCTCGGCCGCCTCGTCCTGGCGGGCGGCATAGACCAGATCCATGAAGCGGAAGGCGGCCAGCCGCAACAGATCGCCGTGCGCCTCCAGCACGTCGCCCAGGTCGACGGCATCGTCACGGGTGGTCCAGGTGACAGAACCGACGTGGCAGCGCGGCAGATGAATGGGCACGCTGATGCCGCCAGCGATTCCGCGTTCCGGAGTGAGGTGCCAGGAACGCCCGGGGCGGCCGCCGAGGTCCTCGGCCAGGGTGGTCATGGCGGCGGACGACCAGGAGAAGGGGCGGGTAGTGACTCGGCAAACGGCGCCGACCGGGCTGACCCGGTGCAGGCTCTGCTCGACCCAGTCGCGCTGAAAGGCCGACTCCCAGCCGAACAGCTCGGAGAGCGCCATGCCGTCCTCGGCGGTGAGCAGGCGTCGCTGAGAATAGTCGTCCACCACGGCCGGGTGGGTCAGACCGAGCTCCTTGCCTATGCCCAGGAGTTGCTTCGCCCCGCTCAACAGATCCGTAGCCGAATACAGGCGCTGATACGCCTGGCGCAGGTGCCGCTTACTGGTTGTGGACACGGTCGGATCCCCAGACGCTCTCATGAGAAGCCTACGGTCGCCCTCCCGGCGGGGTCAAGGCGCAGCGTCGAAACCCGCGACAACGCCCGGGCTGCCGGAAGGGGTTGAGGTTCGTCAGCACCATGCGCAGGGGAAATCACTGCGCCAGCAGCCGGTCGAGCGGGTCGTCCGGATGTCGCTCCCCGCGGGCGAGGCCGTCGAACGGCGGGCCCTCGAGCACGGCAGTGGCTTCGGTGTTCTGGTTCCAATCCATCACCACCTGACGGTGGGAGATCTTCCAGACGTCCCCGCGCTTGTGCATGGTGTCGAGATAGCGTCCCAGGTAGGTCATCTCCGTGTCGGGCCCGTCCTGCACCGCCCGGTAGTGGTGCGCGGTGACGTAGGTCTCCACCAGCGCGAGGTCGCCGCGGAACTCGATGAGGATGTTGCCGATGCTGTGCTGGGTGCGGGCCCAGGCCTTGATGGCGCCGGGCAGCATCTCGCAGAACTCTTGGGCATCGCCGTTGAAGCTCCCGTACGCCACGGTGGCGTCGGGCCAGTAGGCGGTCTTCAGCACCGCCGCGTCCGCACGATCGACGCCGCGGCTGTGCATGGCCAGCACTTCCATTATGGCCAGCCGGTCCGCTACCTCAGCCGGTCCCGGTACCCGTCCCGTCTCGGTGCCCATCAAGGTTACTCCTCCCTCCGATGCTTTGATGTATCGACGGTCCTGCCGCTGGATGATGCTCCAATGATGCGTGGTAGTGGCGGCACCGATCGGCGTCGTATGTGCTGCCGGCACGGGGCACGCTGCTGGGGAGCGGAGAAAACCGGATGCCTGGATTGTTTTATCCGGATGTGCAATTGTCAACAACTGGTGAAAGCGTGAGGAAGCTCGATGGAAGATCGTGACGTCGTCGTTCTGGGCACGGGCGGAGCAGGACTCACCGCTGCCCTGAAAGCCCACGCGGAAGGGGCCAGAGTGGCCGTGTACGAGAAGGCCGAGCGAGTGGGCGGCACCACGGCCTGGTCCGGCGGCATGATCTGGATCCCGAACAATCACCACATGGCCGAGCTCGGCATTGCCGACAGCCGCGACGCCGCGCTGGTCTACCTGCTGTCGCTGTCGCACGACCTGATCGACCCGGAGCTCGCCGCGGCGTTCGTCGACACCGGCCCGGAGATGGTGCGCTGGCTCGAGGAGAATACACCGGTGGAGTTCCGCGTGGTGGAAGGCTTTCCCGACTACCACCCCGAGCATCCGCACGGCAAACCCGGCGGCGGGCGGTCGCTGGAATGTCCGCTCTATTCCTATCACGAATTGGGCCGGTGGCGGGATCGGGTCACCGTTGGCTACAACTACGGCAGGGCGCCGGTGGTCATGGCGGAATCGCCGCTCGGCGGCGCCGTGCCGCGGCCCGTGCCTCCACAGGAGGTCGCGCGACGGTCGGAGCGTGACGAGCGGGGCTGCGGGCAGGCGCTGGTGGGCCGGCTGTTGCGGGGTTGCCTGGATCGTGGCATCGAGCCCGTGACGGAAACCCGGGCGGTGGCGTTGATCACGGACGACCACGGCCACGTCACCGGGGTCACGTTGGAGGGACCCTCGGGCCGCTTCGACGTGCGCGCCCGGGGTGGTGTGGTTCTGGCCACCGGAGGCTTCGAGTGGGACCGTGACATGGTGCGCAGCTTTCTGCGCGGCCCGATGACCAGCCCAGTGTCCGTGCCTAGCAACACCGGCGACGGGCTGCGCATGGTCATGCGTATCGGTGCGGCCCTGGGAAACATGCGGGAAGCCTGGTGGATGCCCGCCGTGGAGATTCCGGGTGATCGCGGCGACGGCCGGCCGCACCAGCATCTGTTTGCGGCAGAGCGTGCTCGTCCCCGTTCCATCATGATCAACCGCCGCGGCGTACGGTTCACGAACGAAGCCGCCAATTACAATGCCTTCGGCGCGGCTTTCCACGAGCAGGACGTGAGCCGCTTCGACTATGCGAACCTGCCGTGCTGGTTCGTGTTCGACCAGACGCATTTGGATAGGTACGGCTTCATCAACACCCCGCCCGGCGAGCCTGCCGCCGACTGGGTGATCCGGGCGGCGACGCTGCGCCAGCTGGCCGAGAGCCTGGAAGTCCCGCCCGACACGCTGGAAGAGACCGTGAACCGCTGGAACGCGCACTGCGCCCGCGGGCAAGACCCGGACTTCGGCCGGGGTGCGAGCGCTCACGATACCTGGTGGGGCGATCCCGCCTGCAAGGGGACGCCCCAGGCGACCCTGGGCCCTCTGGACACGCCGCCGTTCTACGCCGTGGAGGTGAGAAGCGGCGCGTTGGGCACCAAAGGCGGGCCGCGCACCAACGCCAACGGGCAGGTGCTGAACGTGGATGGCGAAACGATTCCGGGGCTATACGCAGCGGGGAACGTGATGGCCTCGGCGATGGGCATGACCTATGGCGGTGCGGGTGGCACCATCGCGCCCGGCATGGTGTTCGGCTACCTCTCCGGGAGGCATGCCGCGCGCAGCGCTCGGCGCTGATCAGATCGGTATCATGCGGAGGCGCTCGGGCGATGATGGATGAGGCAGAATCAGAATCAGCGGGAGGAGGACGATGACCGTCGAAGAAATGCTCGAGATCGAGGCGATCAAGCAGATGCGCTACCTTTACTCCCACTATTACGACGGCAACATGCTGGACGAGCTGGTGAGCCTGTTCACCGATGAAGCGGTGTGCGAGTACGGCGAGGCGTTCGGCGGTGATTGGGTGGGCAAGGAGCAGATTCGCGCCCGCTATCACGACTTCCTCTATGGCAGCGGTCGAGCGGTGCACTCGCAGATGCACGCGGTGACGAACCCGTGGATTCGCCTGAAGAGCGCCGACGAGGCCTATGGACGCTGGTACCAGCTCAACCTGAACGTCGCCGAGGGGGCGGAGAACCCACTCACGCTGTTCGGGATCTACGATGACATCTACCGGAAGGTCGATGGCGAGTGGAAGATTCACCGCACCCGCATCGACTTCCTGTGGCCGCGCCGGGAGTTCTACGGCCTGCGCGAGTGAGCGAGTGGCGCCGGGGCGTCAGTCCCCGGACGCACCGGCCACGCGCATCATGGCAGTTGGACGAGGGAGGGGCACCATCATGTCGCTCGAGCACGTTCTCGAGCCGATCACGATCCACGGGGTCGAGGTCAGAAACCGGGTCGTGCGCACGGCGCATGGCACGAGCATGGGCTATGGGGATCTGTCTGACGACCTGATCGCATACCACGAAGCCCGTGCCCGCGGAGGGGTGGGTCTGTCGGTGCTCGAGGCCTCCAGCGTGCACTGGAGCGGGCCGATGACCCTGCACGCCTGGGACGACGCAGTCATCCCCCGATACCGGAAGCTCATGCAGCGCATCGCGCCGCACGGCATGCGCGTGTTCCTGCAGATCAACCACATGGGTCTGTTCGGTGGCGCGCCCTGGCAGCGGCCCTGGTCCGCTTCCGAAGTGCCTGTGCCCATCTCGCCCATGCTCGCCCATGCCATGACCAGGGACGAAATCGCTGAGCTGGTGGATGCCTTCGCCCAGGCTGCGCGGCGGGCCCGGGAGGGAGGACTGGACGGCATCGAGGTGCATGCCGCGCATGGTTACCTGCTTCAGCAGTTCATCTCGCCCGAGTACAACAAGCGGGAGGACGAGTATGGCGGAAACTTCGAGAATCGCATGCGCTTCTATCTCGAGGTGCTGCGAGCCGTGCGCGCTGCGGTAGGGGCCGACTTCGTCGTCGGTACCCGGGTGGGACCACATGACTTCCCGGGGGGACTCAACGTCGCGGAGCACGTGGACATCGTGCGCAGGGTGCTGGAGGACGGCGTCATCGACTATCTCAACGTGTCCCACGGCAGCGCACTCAACAGTCACAAGATCATCGGCGCCATGCACGAGGCGACGGGCTACGAGCTGCCGTTCAGCAGGCAGATCACCTGCCTTACGGATCTTCCCACCATCGTCACCGGCCGTTTCCTCACTCTGGCGCAGGCGGATGAGGTCATCGCCGCAGGTGACGCCGACATGGTGGGGATGACCCGCGCCCACATCGCCGATCCGGACCTGGTGCGCAAGACCATGGACGGGCGCGCCAGCGAGGTCCGTCCCTGCATCGGCTGCAACCAGGGGTGCGTTGGCGGTCTGGCGCAGGGCCGTGTCGGTTGCGCGGTGAACCCTGCGGTCGGTGAAGAGCTACGAGCTGGCGAAACCCTCCTGGACCCTGTGAGCATACCCCGGCGCGTGCTGGTCGTCGGCGGGGGAGCGTCCGGAATGGAAGCAGCGCGCGTTGCGGCGTTGCGCGGTCACCACGTGACGCTGGCCGAGGCTACGGAGCAGCTCGGAGGAATGCTCAACGCAGCACGGCTGGCACCGCATCATGACTCGATCGGCCGCATTGCCGATTGGCTCGCGGCGGAGATAGCGCGTCTCGGAGTCACGATCCGGCTCGGCTCGGCAGTGACCGAGGAGTTCCTGCGGGAGGCGGCGCCAGAGGCGGTGATTCTGGCAACCGGCGCCACGCCGCCCATGGACGGACGTATCCGCGCGCTCACCGAGCACGTGCCGCAGGGCGTGGATCGCCCCCATGTGGTATCGGCAGCGACGCTGCTGACCGGGCAGCACGAAGTCATTGGCCCGTCGGCGCTGGTGTTCGACGACGTCGGTGGCTACGAAGCCATCGGTGCCGCCGAGTTTCTCGTGGAGCAGGGTGTTCGAGTGACCTTCGTCACGACCCGCGACGGATTTGCGCCGCTCATGGCCCCCATTGGGGTAGCACGGCCGGCCTTCGAGCGCCTGTCGGCTGGCGGCCGTTTCCGCCTGATCACCCGGGGCTACGTGAGCCGTATCGGCAATGCAGATGTCGAGGTCGCATCGCTGGACGCCTGGCCGGAGCTGACGGTGGCGGCGGAGACCGTCGTGCTGGTGACGCCGGGCCGGCCGAACGACGACTTGCTGGCGGCTGCGGAAGGGCTCGGAGTCCCGGTCACCGTCGTCGGTGACGCGCGGGCCCCGGAGTTCCTGCCCGCGGCCATTGCCAGCGGTCACGCCGCCGGGCGCGCGCTTTGAGCAGTCGCGGCGGCAAGGCGGCCGTTGCGCCGACGGGTTCTGCCGTACCATCGCCTGCCCCGGCAGAGAAGCTTGTCGGCGTGCCTTATCCACGGCCGCTGTACGCCTGGAGCGTGGTGGCAGCGCTGGTGCTGGCGGCCATCATCTCTTTCATCGATCGGCAGATCGTGGCCATCGTGGTCGATCCGATGAAGGAGGATCTCGGGGTCGGTGACGCGGAGATCGGCTGGCTGTACGGGGTATTCGCCGTGTTCTATGCCATAGCCGCGCTGCCGATCGCGTGGCTGGCAGACAACCGCAGCCGCAAGCACATCATTGCGGCGGGCGTCTTCGTCTGGTCGCTGATGACAATGGCGTGCGGGTTGTCGCGCAGTTTCTGGCACGTGCTGCTGGCCCGCATCGGCGTTGGCGTGGGGGAGGCGACCCTGACGCCGGCCACCACGTCACTGGTCGGTGACTATTTTCCCAGAGCGCAGATCCCCCTCGCGCTCAGCGTCTACCAGACCGGTGCGATCATGGGCTCGGGGATCGCCTTCATCATCGGTGGGACCGTCCTCGATGTCGTGCAGCATGCCGATCCTTGGGTTCTACCGATGATCGGCGAGCTCCGGTCCTGGCAGCAGACGTTCCTGCTGGTGGGCGCGCCGGGGCTGGTGCTGGCGCTGTCATTTCTCCTGCTGCGCGAGCCGGTCCGGCGCGTGCAACCCGGCAACGGCCCCGCCCGGGCATCCTTCACGGAGGTGATCCGCTTCTACCGGAAGAACACCGCCACGCTGTTGTTGCACCACCTCGGTTTCCTGTCGCTTGCGCTGATGGGGTATGCGTTCGTGTTCTGGACCGTGTCGTTCTTCGTTCGAGTGCATGGGTACCAGGCGTCTGCGGCGTCGCAGCTATTCGGCTGGATATTCCTGGTGACGGGACCCGCGGGACCGATCCTGGTGGCGCTCTACGCGGGCTGGCTGTCCAGGCGCGGCCGGGCCGACGCCAACATCATTGCCGGGATGATGGCGGGGCTGTTGGCGATTCCCGTCATCATCGCCATCCAGTTCGTTCCAGACGCGGCGTGGGCCTTCGTGCTCTACGTGCCGGCCATGATACTGGTGAACGCGCCGTTCGGAATCGCGGCCGGATCGCTGCCGGTCATCACGCCGGTGCGGCTCCGCGCTCAGGTAGCGGCGGTATACATGCTCGTGGTTTCCGTGGGCATGATGCTCGGCCCGCCGCTGGCGGGAATCTTCAACGAGCGCATCTTTCCCCAGGCGGAGGGGGTGCGTTATTCCCTGATCACCCTCACGGGCATCTTCGGTGCGCTGGGCGTGGTGCTCCTGTGGGCCGGGCGGCGGCCATACGGTATCAGCCTTCGGCGTGCCGAGGCGGAGGCTGAGGGATGATCAGCGCTGCTCCGGAACGCGCGGCGGCCGGTATATGGGCAGCGGCTCGATGTGCCGGTAGTGCGCGTCGAGCTCCTCGACCGACCACGGCTGATCGCGGAACGTGACGTGACGCTCTTCGGGATGTGCCCACAGGGCGGTCTTGCGGCCATTGAAGGTCATGCATTGGCCGTTGAAGCGGGAGGCGCCGTCACTGGCCAGCCACACCAGGCCCTGCGCCACCTCCTCGGGCTGGCCGAACCCCATCTCCACCGGCGCGGGCGCCTCGCGGCCCTCGTCGCTGGCAGCGGCCCGGGCGCGCTCGAACACGACCTGCGTCATGTCCGTCTCGGCGATGGGCCAGAAGGCGTTGGTGCGGATGCCGAAGCGGGTGAGCTCGAGCACTGCGGTCCGCAGCAGTCCCATCATGCCTTCTTTTGCGGCAGCGTAATTGCCCTGGCCGAAGCCGCCCACCAGACCGGATCCGGACACAACCTGGATGATGTGGCCACCGCGCTCGCGCATGGCCAAAGCGGCGTGCTTGGTGCACGCAAAGGCGCCGCGCAGATGCACGGCGATTACCGCATCGAAGTCCTCCACGGACATCTTCATGATGGTGCGGTCGCGGACGATACCGGCGTTGTTCACCATGACGTCGATGCCGCCGAAGCGGTCCACGCAGCCCTGCACGAGCGCGCGGCATACCGGCTCCTCGGCCACGGAACCGGCGATCGCCAGCACCTCGCCTCCGACGGAGCGGATGGCGTCTTCAACCTCGGCCAGGGCTTCGCGGTTGGTGCCGTTGATCACCACTCGGGCGCCGGCGGCCGCGCTGGCGATGGCGAAAGCACGGCCGAGGCCGCGGGAGGATCCGGTGATGACCATGCGCTTGCCGCTTAGAATCGACACGCTGACTGTCTCCGTTACGACGGTCGGTGCACCCTACTGGCGCCGTGTCGGCAATGCAATGGCAGCAGGTTTCCGGCGGGTGTTCACCAGCCAAACCTGAAACAATAGTTCATCCACGAGAGAGGAGAGAGAGATCATGCAGTTCAGCGGTCTCGACGGCAAAGTGGCAGTGATCACCGGGGGCACCCGCGGCATCGGCAGGGGAACTGCCGAAGCGCTCATCGCCGAAGGAGTACGCGTGGTGCTGAGCGGGCGCTCGGAGGAGAAGGGCCGTCAGGCCCTGGAGGAGATGGCAGCCGGCGACGCGGCGCGTTTCGTCGCCGGTGACGTGCGGGTACAGCGCGACGTGGAGGGGCTGATCGACGCCGCCGTCGCTCATTACGGCCGCGTAGACATCCTGGTCAACAACGCCGGCGGCTCGTCCGGGTTCGCGCCTGTGGCCGAACTCAGCGATGACGCCTGGAACGAGGCCTTGAACTGGATGCTGAACGCGACGTTCTGGGCCACGCGGCGCGCGCTCCGCGACATGATTCCGCGTCGGTGGGGTCGCATCATCAACATATCCTCTGTCGAGGGCAAACGGGTCAACAAGGCTTCGGTGGCACACTACGTGACCAACAAGCATGCCATACATGGTTTGACCAAGGCGGTAGCGTTCGAATACGGGCCCATTGGCATCACCTGCAACGCCATCTGCCCTGGCGCCGTGGAAACCGATCTCATGAAGGTGAGTGGCCCCGCGGCTGCGGAAGCGGCAGGGATCACCTACGAGCAGTTTCTCGACGCCTACGCCCAGGAAGCCGCGATCAAGCGCCTGAACACCGTGGAGGAGCTCGCCGCCATGGCCGTTCTGCTTGCCTCGGAGCAGGGCGGCGGCATCACCGGCGCGCTGCTGGACGTCAACGGTGGCACCGTCCTTTAACAGAACGACGCGGCGGGTTTCGCTGAGCCAGCGATGGCGGCCGTCGCGTCGAGGCATCCTGCGGCCTCGTCACTCCAGACGATAGGTCACCTGAGCCGTGACGAGCCGGGGCAGGCCGATCTGTCCGGTCAGATCACCCACGGAACCGAGCGGCTTGTCCTGAATGCTGGTCACGTAGATCTCGTTCGCGCAGTTCGAGCAGATGAGCGCGAAGGTCCAGGGGCCGCCCGGCTGATAGAGCCGCGCCGCCAGGTTGCTGACGGTGCGCGACGGCGTGTCCGTGTTCGGCTGGCGCCGGGTCTTCCGGCCTTCGTCGTGCCAGATTACGTCTGCCGTCAGCTCCATCCCCCAGTCGTGGAGGATCGGTCGGACGTAGGTGAGTCCGAAGTTGATCTGCACCGGTGGACCGCCGAACTTCTCTCCCGAGAGGTCTTGCACCAGCGCACCGTCCGCCCGCTGATAGCAACCGGGCGGGCCGGAGCCTACCGGCTGACCGGTGTAGCACTGAGCGTCCTCGAACTCGTCGAACTCCAGGTTCGTAGAGAGCGCGCCGAGCCGGAGCTGCAGCGCCTCGGTGGCCTGGAAGGCACCTTGCACCTCGATGCCCTCGTTGGTGGCCACCGCTGCGTTCTGAGTCGAGAACGTGGTGGTGACGGGATCGAACACCGCTACCTGCAGATCCTTGTATTCGTACGTATACACGGAGATGTCGCCGCGGAGACGATTGTCGAACCAGGCCCCCTTCAGGCCGATCTCGAAACCTTCCACCTCGGTTTCCTCGAACACGAAGTAGTCGTCGATCACGGACTGGGGCGCACGGGACAGATCGGGCACCGTGCCGGGATTGGAGATGCCGAAAGACTGGAATCCGGTCTTGTAGGCCGCGTACACCAGCATGTCTTCGCCGGGGTGCCAGGATAGTGTCAGCTCCGGAGAGGTGTTCTCCGATTCCCCCTCCGGCGCATAGAACACGCCACCGGGCGAGAACCCGAGGCCGCGCTCGTAGAGGTTTCCTCCGAAGGAGTCGCGTTGCTCGTCCGTATAGCGCACGCCGCCGGAGAGCGACCAGCGCTCGGAGAAGCGATAGTCGAAGCTGCCGAACACGGACCAGCTCCGGATGTCGTTGTCCCAGCGCTGGTGATAGTTCAGGAAAGACCCTTGATAGGGCCCCGGCTCAGGATTCGGCATGAAGCCTGGCGGATAGAAGACCTGGGGCAGTATCTGCACGGGTGCGTCCAGATCCCGGTTCATATCCTCGTAGAACCCGCCCACCATGAAGTTGAACGGGCCGTCGAAGTTCGACTGCGCCCGTAGCTCCTGGGTCCAGCTTTCACCCGACTCCCCCTGCTTGGAGATGACCACCGCGTAGCTGGTGTAGTCGTAGTTCGTGTACTCCCGGTGCCGGTAGTTCCAATGCCCCGTGAGCGACGTCAGGGAGATCCGTCCCAGATCCAGGTTCATCTCAAGAGTCTGGATCTCGTTGGTCATGCGGTTGAAGAACCTGGAGTCCGCGTTGATGTCGGGGTGAGCGTCGGCCACAGCGGCCGGCGGCAACGCACCGTTGCGTCTCAGGCGCGGCCCGCTGGTGCAGGTCTGGGTGGGATCGGGCACCACCCCGGCAAACGTAGGATGGCTGCCGACACCCGCGCCACAGGCGTAGAGCACGGTGAGACCCGCGTCGTTCTGCTTGGTGTAGGAGCGGAACACTTTCAGGGTGGCATCGAAATTGTCGGTGGGTTGCCACACCCCGGTCACACGAACGACGCTCTGCTTCTGCTGCGGAAACTCGTCGTAGGAAGCGCCACGGGTGGGCAGCGCGTCGAAGTACAGCGGGTTCGGGTCGATGGGCGCCGCGGAATTCTCGAGGTAGCCGCCCTGCATGTCCTGGCCGCGGGCCGCGATGCGGAATGCCAGATGATCGCCCACGGGCACGGAGAGAGCGGCCTCCATCACGGGGTCCTCGGTCTCGAACTCGTAGCTCCCGGTGAGGAAGCCTTCCATCCGGCCTCCGACCTCCGGTGTCACGCTGGTGACGGCGATCACCCCGGCTGGGCTGTTCTTGCCGAAGAACAGCGCTTGTGGTCCTTTCAGTACCTCGACCGCCGCCACGTCGAAGAAGCCCACGTCGAGAACGTGACCGCGCGTGAACGACATCCCGTCAAGAACCAGGGACACCGGCTGGTCGGCGCCATAGTCTACCGCCAGGCTGCCGACGTTGCGGATGAATATGGCGCCGCCGTTGCCGCCGCCGGCCGCATGGGAGATCTGCACGCCCGGCATGCGCGTGGTGAGCTGGGCCAGGTCCCGGGTGTGGTACCGCTCCACCTCTTCCTGGGTCAGCGCCGATACCGACACGGGCGTATCGATGAGACGCTCCTCCCGTTTTCGCGCGGTGACTACCACCTCTTCGATTACCCCCCGCGCGCGGGCGGCCTGCTCCGCGGCCACTGGCGCGGCCGCCAGCAACATTCCCATGGTTGCCGCGAGCGCGGCGCCCCCGGCAGTCAGCGCACACAGCCGTCGCGAGTCTCTGTTCCGTCTACGCATGATCCAGCCCCTCCCTCCGTTACGGATGCAGCGATGGCCATCATTGATGACCCACGAGACGAACCTCCTTACGATTGATTACGGCGATGGCTTCCTGGCAGATGCGCGAGGACCGTCCTCTACGCGCCATGTCAGGGGCGAGCCTCGCGGATCAGGTCGGTGACGCCGTCCCATTCCTCGTGCATGCGTTTCCAGCCGTCGAACAGCTCGCGAATGACGGGGGCGTCACCGTGCAGCTCCACATAGCACCCGAGATCCTTGCGGCAATCCATGTAGGCCACGTAGTCGCCGCCCCACAAGGTGCACGCCGTCTCGTAGCCGGCTTCGTTGAAGCGGCGCACCTCGCCGTTGACGTCCTCCACCAGTAGTCCGATGTGGTGGAATCCGTATTGACCCGGCGGGTACATGTCGCGGTAGATGGAAGGCGTGTCGTCGTGCTGAGCGATGAACTGGATGTGGGCGGGCCCGGCCTGGCCGAAAGCGTAGCTCACGTCCGCTTCCACCGGCTCCCCCAGGTAGCGGAAGTCCTCTGCCACATGATGCCGGACCACGTGAAACGGCCCCGCGCCGATCATCTCGTTCCATTTGCGGCAGGCCTCGTCTATGTCCTCGACGAAGTACGCGTACTGCCAGATCGGGTGTCGAATGATGCTCATCTGTTCCTCCCTTCCCTTTGGCGCAAGTGCTACGGTGTCTCTCCCGAGCACGATCTCCCGACGCGGTCAGGCAACGGTCGCGCGCGGTGCCGGTCGCAGAAGCGCCATGGCAGCCGCAGCCGGAATCAACAACATCGCCATGATGAACCACGCGGCGTCGTAGCTGCCGGTGCTGTCGCGCAGGTAGCCCGCGAACCACGGTCCCAGTGCCGCGAGAGTGGTGAACGGGCCGATCATTCCCATGACCCGGCCGAACGCCGCCACCCCGAAGCGACTACTGACAGCGCTGGCGAGCAACGGCAGGAAGCCACCGGCAGCGGCGCCGAGCAGGGCGCAGGCCACGATCAGTTGCGGATATGTCACCCGGCCGCTCATGAGCGCGAAGGCTCCCACCAGCACGGCAACAGCGAGAAAAAACAGCCAGCGCAGATCCAGGCGATCGGCGAGGGCACCGAACAGCACCTTGGCACCGGCCATTACCAGGGCCATGAGCGAAACCAGATAGGCCGCCGCGCGCGCATCGATGCCGTGATCACTGGTGTACGGCGCGAGGTTCTGCTGCGCCGCCCCGAAGGCAGTGGCCAGTGGCGTGAACGCGAGCACCAGCAGCCAGAATGGCCGGCTGCGCAGGAGCCCGAAGGTCTGCCACTCGCGGTCACCATCGGCGCGGCTCTGTGCGGCGGCGCTGCCACCGTTTGGCTCCCCCGCAATGCCGGCGTCTGCTGGTGAATTGCGGATCAGTAGCCACACCGGAGGGGCGATGACTACCAGAACCACGAGCGCCAGCACGTCGTTGGCCTCACGCCAGCCCAAGCTCGCTTGCAGTGCGGTGACCAGCGGCGGCATGGTGAAGCCGCCGAGCGAGGTACCGACCGTGGAGATTCCGATGGCGAGCCCGCGCCGCCGTGAGAACCATCGGGCCGCCAGGGTCTGGGCGGCAAGCGGGCCGGCCAGCAGCACGCCAGCCACCATGAGGCTGCCGTAGACGACGATGAGCTGCCACATCGCGCTGGCGCGGGCCGCGAGGATCAGCGCCAGCGAAAGGCACAGCGCGCCGCTCATCACCAGCGCGCGAATGGACATCCGGTCCATGGCGCGCCCGGCCAGTGGTGCAATGGCGCCCATGGCAACCTGCAGGGTGAGGAACACGACCATGACCTCGCCACGCCCGACGCCGAACTCGGCCGTCCACGGGCTCACCCAGAACGTGAAGCAGTAGATGGCGATGCCGAATGACACCGCCTGAAACAGCATCCCGACTGCGAGGACGTTCCAACCGTGATACCAGGGCGTGGTCACGGGCGCTGGCCGGACCTCACAACGTCACACCCACCTCGAGTCCGTACGAACGCGGTCGCCCGTACATGGTGAAGTTCCACAGACCCGCTACCGAATTGGCGCCGATGCGATAACGCTCGTCCGTGAGATTCTTGCCCCAGAGCGTCACGTAGTAGCGATCCTCGGGACCGCGGTAGGTGATATTGGCATCCCACAAGGTGCGCTCCGTCATCTGGGTGCGCGGCGAGTTGAACACCGACATCTCCGCTTCATCCTGATAGTTGACATTGACGTTGTACACCAGGGTGCCCACCGGCAGCCGCTGATCGTAGGTGGCGGAGACGGCCCACTTCCATTCGGGTGAGAACGGCACCCCGAGATTCGACAGATCTTCCTGCACGCCATCCAGATCCAGGTCCAGAAGGAACTCGTCGTATTCGTGATCGAGATAACCCACGCCAGCCATGATCTGCAGATTGGGCATCGCCAGCCAGGTCACCTCGCCTTCCACCCCCCAGGCCTGGGACACGCCGGCGTTGATGTTGATGGTCTCCTGGGTGGTGACGCCGAAGGCGTTGGTGAACGGCACCACCTGAGAGCGGATCAGATCCTCGTACTCGGTATAGAAGATGGCGAGGTTCGTCTGCAGGGTACCCTGGGCGAACTGGCCCTTGAAACCGCCTTCCAGGTTCCAGTTGGTTTCCGGCTCGAACGGCTGACAGGTGGCCAGGCTCGAGCAGGTCTCGGTGAAGCCGCCGGAAATGAATCCGGTTGCGTAGCTGATGTAGGCCATGCTGGCATCCGTCACGTCGTAGTCCACCACGAGCCGGTAGGTGACCTCGTCCCAGCTTTCGTCGAAGGTTTCGGCGATCTGGTAAGCGCTGTCCGGCAGCGGCAGCTCGTGCGGCTTCAGGTCCTTCGGGCTGAAGCCTCCGCCGACCCGCGAGATGGTATTGGAGCGGGAGTCGAGGCACTCGCCGTCGACGATGACCTGATGCTTGGCCGGCGTGAGCGCCGTGCAGGGACCGCCCGGATTGGCCCGACGGAAGTACTCTTTCTCGTCTTCCGTATAGCGGATGCCGGCAGTGATGGACAGGCGCTGGGTGACGTCGAACGTACCGTCGAGGTAGAACGCCAGGGTTTCCCGGTCCTGCCGGGCGCCCGTGGTTGCCGGGTCGGTCAGGAAGTCCGGGTCCAGGGTCAGCAGGCCGCTGAGCCCGACGGTGCTGTAGGCGAGCATGTCCGTCTCTTCCTCGGCGTACAGGGCGCCCGCGACGAAGTTGAGCGCGCCGGTCAAGTTGGAGTTCACCCGCAGCTCGTATTGATCCTGCTCGCGGGTGGTGTTGCGCGATGCGTCGAACAGCGAGGTGAACGCCTCGCCGGTGTAGGTATTGGGCAGGATCTCCTTCTGCTCGCGGGTTCCGATGATGAGCTTTGCCGTGTAGTCACCCGCCTCGAGTGTCTGATGCAGCTGGTAGCCTTTGACGTTCACCCGGTGCCCGGCGGAGATGCAGAGCCCGTCCGCGTTGCCTTCCACGCACTGGTTGGTGACCCCGGTGCTCAGGATATCGTCCAGCCCCGCCTCGTGGACGCTCGGGAAGCCGAGCAGCGGCAGCAGCATGTCCGATTCGCTCTCGTTGACCCCGGGCGGCGAGCCGGAGTTGTCGTCGAGGTAGTCGAACATGAAGTAGGCTTCGTAACTGTCCACCGGCTGCCAGAGCAGCTTGAGCTTGCCGGCGAAGACGTCGGTGTTGTTCAGCTTCTCGCCGGATCCCACCGTGCGGGTGCTGATGCCGGGAGGCACGGGCGCCGGGCCGCCGAACAGCGGCGCGAAGTCGGGCCAGGTGGCCGTCGCCTTGTCGTTGGTGTAGAAGCCCTCGTCCTCGTCCCAGATCCCCACCGCCCGCAGGGCCAGATGGTCGTCGATCAGCGGGACGTTGAGGGCGAGGTTGAACTTCCGAATGTCGGCGGTGGGGCCGTCGTCGCCATCGAACCGGCCGTACTGGAACGAGAAGTCGGCGTGGTATTCGTTCATCTCCGGGCGCTTGGTGACGATGGCGATGGCGCCGCCGGTGGCACTCTTGCCGAACAACGTGCCTTGGGGACCGCGGTAGACCTCGATGCGGTCCACGTCGAACAGCTCCACGAACTGGGCCTGGACGTTGGACAACGCGAACTCGTCCACCAGCAGCACCACGGAAGAATCCTGGGTCACCAGGATCGAGTTCTGGCCCGTGCCACGCACACCGCCGGCGATGGCGCGAAACCCCGGCTGCTGACCCAGGGCAACGCCCGGCGACAGCTCGCCGATGGCGAGGATATCGTTGCGGAACTGATTCCGGAGCACCTCCTCGGAAATCGCGGTGACGGCGATGGGGACTTCCTGCGCCGCCGTTTCGCGCTTGGTGCCGGTAACCAGGATCTCTTCGATCACCCGATCCCTTGCCTGTGCCGGCTCAGCGGCAATGGTTGCCGCTTCCGCTGTCGCAAGCTGCAGTCCCAGGATGGCAAGGCCGATGGATGCCGAGCGAATGGCCGCGCGCACGCCCGCGCGGCCGGTGGCCGTCTTCCGCATGATTTACTCTCCCCTCTCAAAACCATCTGTTCTGACGGTTTACGCATACCACATCCTCGCGCGGGAGTCACTACAATACCGTCACGTCAGACGGAAATATTGCCAAGGCGCTGGGAGGGGGTTAGCTTTGCTGTTCGTTCCGAGTGGCGTGGGGGAGGAACCATGACCAACACGACGACGCATGTCCGTGGCAAGACGGCCATCGTTACGGGCGCCGCGGTTGGACTCGGCAACGCGTATGCCCGCGCCCTGGCCCGGGCCGGTGCGAACGTTTCCGTCTGCGACGTACGCGAGGAGGTCGCGTCCCTGCGGGACGAACTGGCGAGCGCCGGCATAGAGGCGTTGGCATGGCGCGCGGACGTTTCGGACCCCGCCGACGTGCGCCGGGTCGTCGACGGAACACGCGAGGCGCTCGGCGGCATCGATATTCTCGTCAACAATGCCGGGGTCTGGGGCGCCAGCGTCGCCGACGATGACCTGGACAAGACCCTGGTGGATTACGACCGGATCGTCGGGACCAATCTCAAGGGCGAGTTCCTGTTCGGGCGGGCAGTCATTCCCATCATGCTCGAGCAGGGCAGGGGCGGGGAGATCGTCAACATTGCAACCGATCACATGGTTACCTGCGGCACGCCGAACGAGATCTGCCCGAAGCTGCCGGCCTGCCCTTGGAAGGATGCGCCTCGTCCCACCGGTGGTGGCGAGATCATGGACCTCTACGACGCGAGCAAATGGGCCCTGAACGGCTTGACCTTCGCGTGGGCCAAGGCTCTGCGCCCCTACAACATCCGGGTCAACGCCTTCTGCATGGGCGCCACAGACTCCTATATGCTGCGGTCGTTCCACAACTTCGATCCCTCTCCGGAGGAGGAAGCGTCGTGGATGTCGGCTGAGGACAACGCTCAGGCGCTGATCGACCTGCTGGAAGAGGGCCCGCGAGGCCGCACGGGGGAGAACATGAACTTCTGCGTGGGCCGGCCGTGCCGCCTGGAGCCGTCGCTGCCGCCCATCTACATTCGGCAGGAGGACATCGATGTCGTTGCTTGACGGAAGGGTCGCCATCGTCAGTGGCGCTGCCCGCGGTCTCGGTGAAGCGTTCGCCCGGCGGCTGGCCGCAGAAGGTGCCGGTGTGCTGTTGTTCGACGTGTTACCTGAAGTGAACGAGGTCGCCCGGGAGATCGCGGACGGTGCCGGAGGAAAGATCCTCGCGGAGGTCGCCGACGTGAGCCAGCGGCGCGATGTGGAGCGTGTGGTGCAGCGGGCGGTGAGCGAGCTGGGCGGTGTGGACGTCCTGGTCAACAACGCCGGCACCTGGCGCAGCACGCCGGTCGACAGCCCCTGGGAGCAGGCCCTGGAAGACTGGGGCTTCATCATGGATACCAACCTCAAGGGGCTGCTGATGTTGTCGCGCGTCTGCGTGCCGCACATGCGCGAGCGCGGCGGCGGTGACATCGTCAACATTTCCACCTACTACGTGCTGCCGGCACGCAGCGGCGGCACCAATCCCCCCAATACCGATCTCTACAATGCCTCCAAATGGGGCATCAACGGCTTCACCGACGCCTGGTCCAAGTATCTGGCCAAGGACCACATCCGGGTCAACGCGTTGTGCCTGGGTGCCACGGATACGCCCATGCTGCGCGGTCTGTTCGAGGGGGGGCGGTTGCCGGACGGCCTTGCCGAAGTGGTCATGCAGCCGGAGCGGATCGCTCAGTTGCTGATCGATCTGCTTCAGGATGGCCGCACCGGCGAGAACGTCGGAGCCTGGGTGGGCGAACCGGTGGAACTGGGCCCGGTGAAGGCGCCGCACCGGCGTATCACGGGCTGAAGACGGTAGCGGAAATCGAACCTGCGGCGGGCGGGGCGCAACCCCCGTCGGAGGAGGCACCCTGGCCCGCGCCGGCGTTGGGCTGGTACGCGGTGGTGGTGCTGTTCATTGGTTCCATCTTCTCCTTTCTCGACCGCCAGGTCATCGCCCTGATGGTCGAGCACATCAAGGTGGACCTGGGTCTGAACGACTTCGAGATCGGCCTGCTGCAGGGACCGCCCTTCGGCATCTTCTATGCCATGATGTCGATCCCCATCGCCGTGCTGGCCGACCGTGCCAACCGGCGCAACATCGTGGTGGTCGGCGTCACCTTCTGGAGCCTGGCCACGGCGGCGTGCGGATTGGCGGGGAACTTCGTGCAGCTGTTTCTGGCCCGGGTCGGTGTGGGTAGCGGTGAGGCGTGCCTGTCACCGTGCGCATACTCCATGATCAGCGATTACTTCCGGCGTCATCAGCTGCCGCTGGCGATGAGCGTGTTCACCATGGGCAACCTGTCCGGTGTCGGGCTCGCCATGATCATCGGCGGTGGCGTGCT
Organism: Pseudomonadales bacterium; assembly: GCA_041690675.1. Classification (GTDB taxonomy): domain Bacteria; phylum Pseudomonadota; class Gammaproteobacteria; order Pseudomonadales; family Azotimanducaceae; genus UBA7803. Next base: position 48,430 of record JAWLGU010000003.1, read on the forward strand.
CGCATACGCCGAGAGCCTCGGTGAGATCGTTCTCTGGGGGATCGGAGAGGTCGAGCCCTGGCAGTTCACGTTCCTGGTCATCGGCCTGCCCGGGCTGCTGCTGGCGCTCTTGATGCTGACGGTGCGGGAGCCGCCCCGGCGCGGTGCTCTGCGCGATCAGGGCAGCACCAGTCTCAAGGCCTTCCTCGCGTTCGTCGCAGCCCACCGGCGCACTTTCAGCAGCCTGTTCGGAAGCTTCACTCTGCTGGTCATGGTGGCCTACGGCAACTTCGCCTGGGTGCCCACGTTCTTCATCCGCAGCTTCGGTTGGACACCCGCAGAGGCGGGGTCGGTATATGGCACCGTCGTGGCGGTCTTCGGTACCGGCGGGGCATTTTTCGGCGGCTGGCTGGCGAGCTGGCTGTCGGGCCGCGGCTATGCGGATGCCCCGTACCGGGCGACACTGCTGTGCTCGCTGCCTCTGGTGCCGTTGGCGCTGTTCGTGTACCTGGTGGCCCCCGACGGACGCTGGGCGGCGTTGCTGTACGCGCCTTATCAGTTCTTCAGCGCTGTGCCCGCCGGTCTCGCCGCAGCCGCGATGATGACGATCACTCCCAACGAGATGCGGGCGAAGATCTCGTCGGCTTACCTCTTCTTCAGCAACTTCATCGGCCTGTCTCTGGGTGCAGCCACCGTCGGCTTCATCACCCACAACATCTTCGGCGACGACGCCCGGGTGGGTGAATCGCTGGCCATCGTCAACGTCCTCGGCATACCCCTCGCGGTCTTGGCCATCTGGCTCGGCATGAGAACCTATCGCGACGGTGTGGCCCGGCTGTCGGCTCAGTAGTTTCCCTGATGTTCGTGCTGCGCTGTGCGGTTTTATCTTAACGGGGAGCAGCGAGCAGGATGTCCCATGATCGAGACGAAGACCGGCACCAGCCGTTCCGCAGGCGCTACTTATCAGACGTTGCTGGACGAAGACAGCCACCCGGTTCCCGAGATCATGCGGGTGGAATCCCCGCTGCCGCCGGGGCCGACCAAGGTGCCGGCCGAGCGGTACTACTCCCGTGCATTCCACGACCGCGAAGTGGAGAAGGTGTGGAAGCGCGTTTGGCAGATGGCCTGCCACGAGGACGACATTCCCGACGTCGGCGACTACACCATCTACGACATCGCGCACCTGTCCTTCCTGGTCGTACGCACCGGTGAAGAGGAATTCAAGGCTTTTCACAACGCCTGCCTGCATCGCGGCCGCTTGTTGAAGCCTCATGGGGGCAAGCGGGCGCGGGAGATTCGTTGCGCATTCCATGGCTGGGCCTGGCACCTCGATGGTGCGCTGAAGGAGGTGCCCTGTCATTGGGACTTTCCCACGGTGACCGAGAAGGAGTATTCGCTGCCCGAGGTGCAGGTCGGGCGCTGGGGCGGATTCGTGTTCATCAATCCCGATCCGCACGCGGAGTCGCTGGAACGTTTCCTGGGCAACTTGAGCGAGCAGTTCCCGAACCTGCCGTACGAGCGGCGTTACAAGAGTGCCCACGTGGCGAAGATCCTGCGCTGCAACTGGAAGGTGGCTCAGGAGGCCTTCAGCGAGGCGTATCACGTCATCGCCACCCATCCGACCATTCTCGAGACCATCGGCGATGCCAACACCCAGTACGACGTGTTCGGTAACTACAGCCGTGCCATGTCGCCTCAGTTCACCGCCAGCCCCCATCTCGCGGGCAGGGAGCCGGAGCCTTTGGAGGATGCCCGCATGTATACCCGGCTGCGTCATGCCCTGACCGGTCACGTCTACGAGCGCGGCGAGGACGGCCTCGTGCACGTCACCAATCACCGGGGCGAGGTGAGCAAGTTCCGGCCGGACGGCGTCTGGGTGGAAGGGCCGTTGACCCACGCGGACCCGAACATGTGTAACTGGATCGGGGGCAAGCAGCTGCCCGGCGCGGAAACGGTCGCCCTCGCGCCCCCGCCGAAGGTGCCGAAGAACAAGAATCTCCGCCAGGTCGCCGCAGAGCCGATACGGGAGCAGTTCCGTCAGGTGCTGGGCGACATGATGGATCGGGTGAGCGATGCCGAACTGCTCGATTCCATCTATCTCACGGTATTTCCCAACTTCCATCCCTGGGGATCGTTCAATCAGATCGTCTACCGCTTCCGCCCCCATGGGGACGATCCCGATGAGTGCATCATGGAATGCATGTATCTCTCGCCGACACCCCCCGGAGAGAGTCGGCCGCCCGCGGCACCCGTGCACCACCTCGGTCCCGATGACGATTGGACGGATGCGCCTGAGCTCGGGATGCTGGCGAAGGTGTTCAATCAGGATGTGGTCAACATGCCCGAGGTGCAACGGGGCTTGAAGACGATGCAGCGTCCCGAGATCATCTTCGCCGACTACGGCGAGACCAAGCCGCGGCACTTTCACATGTTGCTGGAGCAGTGGCTGGAACGACCGTGACCCGACGAATTGACGAGGAGGCAGTTGGATGGCCCGGTCCCCGTACGAGATTCTTGGCGAAGAAGGTATCCGCCGGTTGGCAGACACCTTCTACGAGGTGATGGACGAGCTGCCGCAGGCTGCGGAGGTTCGCGCCATGCATGCGCAGAATCTCGATGACATCAAGCGAAAGCTCGCCGCCTATCTGACCGGCTGGATGGGTGGTCCGCCCGTCTATCTGGCGATGACGGGCACGGTCTGTCTGACGGAGCCGCACGCGCCTTACGCCATCGGCCGCCGGGAACGGGATCAGTGGCTGATGTGCATGGACGAGGCGCTGGAACGAATCGGTGCCAGCGACGAGCTGAAGGCGATGCTGAAGGAACCGATGTTCCGGATCGCCGACACAGTGCGCAACCGCGACGAGCGGAGGCAGGACGACCGCGACCCGAACATCATCGCCGTAGGCTAGAGCGGCCGGTCGGCGCCGAGGCTCTCCGCGCTATTGAATCCGAGGTGGACAATACCGTCAACCGCGACGGTTTCCGTTGTCTCGAGCAAAACCTTGTTCTACGCTCGACACCGTACTTGCGGCCACGGCAGCGGATTGCCGGGCCGACGCACGAGGAAATACACGAGGACAGCAGACGATGGATTCCACACAGCTCAGGGCCCGGCTGGACCGGGTCGAGAACCTTCGCGAGCAGATCACCGCCGGCGGTGACGAGGCGCAGACGCTACGGCGTCTGCCGCACGATCTGGTGGCGACCCTGGTGGACGAGGGGTTCTTCCGCTTCACGTTGCCGGAGCCTCTGGGCGGCGAGAATGCCAGCTCGATGCAGACCATCGAGATTCTGGAGGCGCTTGCCGCCATCGACGCTTCCGTGGCGTGGAACGTGATGCTGGGATCCGAGATCAATGCCATGGCGGCCGGCGGAATGGCTCCGGAGCTGGCCCGGGAGGTCTACCTGGAGAACCCGGGCGTCATCATGTGCGGCGGTGGCGGGCCGGGGAGCACGCCGCCTCGGGCCGAGCGTCAGGAAGACGGTGGCGTGCGGGTGTGGGGCCAGACCACGTTCATCAGCGGCTGTCACAACGCCCACTGGTGTTTCATGGGCGCGCCCCTGATGAAGGGTGACGAGCCGGAGCTCGACGGTGACGGCCGCCCGAAGGTCAAGCTGTGGTTTCTTCCCAGGGACCAGTGGGAGATCGTGGATACCTGGGATGTGGCGGGTCTTCGCGGCTCGGGAAGCCACGACGTGAGGGCGGAGGGCGCCTATGTGGCGCCGCGTTTCGTGGACGTCGATCTGGTGAGTCTGCCGGCCCACTACGAAAATCCGGTGTTCCGGATCCCGGTGCCGCTGCGCCTTGCTTACAACAAGGCGGCGGTAGCTCTCGGCGTGGCCAAGGGAGCACTGGAGAGCTTTGCCGATCTGGCTCAGAACAAGATTCCCATGTTGTCCTCCTCGACGCTGCGTAACCGGCCCATCGCCCAATACCGCATGGGGGAATGCATGGCAGACTACCGCGCTGTTCGAAGCTACGTGATGAGCGCCATGGAGGCTGTGGAGGACGAGCTCTGGGCAGGTGCGCCGGTGCCAGGCGCCAGAACCACCCAGGATGCGCGCCTGGCTTGCGTGCACGCGGCCAACGTCTGCATGCGAATCGTGGACACGATGCACAACTCCGCCGGCACCAGCGGCATGCGCATGCACGCGCCGCTGGAGCGGAAGCTGCGCGATGCTCACGGCTGCGCCAGCCATCGCTGGGTGTCGCATCCGCTGTACCAGGATCTCGGCGCCATCTTCCTCGGCCATCCGCCGAGTGACGAGCTCGCCGGAACGGGCCAGCCGACCACCCGATGAGGCGCAGCGACAGCCGGCGCCTCCACTAAGTGGTGCTGCTCACCCTGCCGCTACGCTGTCGTTACCCGCTGTGGTGGTCATGCCTTCTCCTCGGATGAACCATCGGGTGCCTTCGTGAACTCGAGGTTCAGCTTCAGGGTTCCGAGCATGATGCCGGGCTGGTGTTCGAAGGTGTTGCCCGGTCCGTACTGGAGGGTGTCGATGCGGTCCAGCAGACGGTTCCAGGCAATGGTCTGCTCGAGACGCGAGATGCCTGCGCCGGGGCAGACCCGGGGACCGGCGGAAAATGCGAGATGACGGCTCACGGCCTTGCGATCGAGGCGCATCCCGTAGGGGCATTCCCACTCGTCCGGGTCCACGTTGCCCGCCGCCCAACGCAGATGCAGGAGTGACCCCTTCGGAACGTGCACCCCCTGGAACACTTCGTCCTGACTGGTGACGCGTGTCGAGAGTCCCTGGGTGGGCGAGCGCAGGCGCATGCTCTCCTCGATGAACGGCCGGATGAGCTTGCGATCGTTCTTCAGCATCTGAAAGAACTCGGGATGCTCACACAGCAGCTGTGCCTCTTCCTCCAGGGCGTACTGGGTGGTCTCCAGTCCGCCGATCACCATGGCGTACACCACTCCGTTGACTTCCATGTCGGTGAGCTTGCGCCCGAGTGCCTGGTACTCCACCTGGCACAGCCAGCTGATCATGTCGTCCTGAGGGTTGCGACGCTTCTCCCGGACCTTCTCGAACACATACTCCTTGAAACCGTCCAGCTTCTCGAACTGCTCGGTGAGCTGCTCGTCGGACAGGATGTTGCGGTGTCCCTTGCCATGGACGAACGCCACGACCTGGGCAGTGCCCCATTCCGCCAGCCGCGGCAGGTCCTCCAGGGGAAAGCCCAGCACGGTGGCCATGACCATCTGCGGCAGCGGACGCGCGAACTCGGAGATGAACTCCACCTCTCCGCGGTCGATCCACTTGTCCATGAGCTGATCGACGAACCGGGTGATCATCTCGGTATGGCGGCTGGCTCCGGGCCCCACCCAGGGATCCGTGAGCTCCTGGCGGTGCGCCCGGTAGAGCTCGTTGTTGGGTCGCAAGGTCGCCATTGAGACGAGCATGGCGTTGGTGTTCGGCGCTTCTTCCGGCGGCACGTCGAGCGCCTCGAGCTGACGGATGGCGAGGGTCAGGGTGGGCGGGAAGCGTACCGGATCCCGCACCACGCGCGAGATGTCTTCGTACTTGGTGAGAATGTAGCCGTCGCTGCCGGGCTCGTAACCTTCACCTGGGAGATGCACGACCGGGCATTCCCTGTGAAGAATCGGGTACGCCTCGTACCAGTGTTCCTGGGCACCCGGTGAGAACAGATCGACGTCCTGGAGGTTCACGGGGCATCTCATCGGGCTCAGCTGGTGATTCGGTGTCTTCTCGCTCATCGGCGATCTCCCCGTCCTGCTGTATCGTGAAACGACCCATCAAGCATAACGGCTGGTCCGGAGCTTGAACACGTAGCTATTTCGAGAGGGTTTCGTCGCGTGTCCCGTCATGACATCCTGTGGGCGTGGCGGAGGAGCGGCGTGGGGCCGAAACCGGGCGCAGGGGCTCTGAATGAACGGTGAAACAGGTGGACCGAGCGTGCTCGTGCCTCGGTCCGCCGGGGGAATCGGTGCGCGAGCTCGGCCAGCGGTCATGGAGAGAAAGGCATGATCATCGGTATCCACCACGTGGCGATCTCGGTACCCGACCTCGACCGAGCCCTCGGCTTCTACCGTGACGTGCTCGGTTTCAAGGTGGTGCAGGAAGGGGGTTGGGATCGGAACAATCCGGACGCCGATCGAGCCATCGGTTTGGAGCAGAGCTCCGCCAGAATGGCGATGCTCGAGGCGCCTAACGCCTTCGTGGAGCTCTGGGAATACCACAACCCGCCGCCCGAGGACCGCGTCAGCCGGCCCTGTGACCACGGCTATCCGCACATGGCGCTTCAGGTGCAGGGGATCGCCGAGGAGTATCGGCGTCTGAAGGGGCTCGGCATGAGCTTCGTGGGTGAGCCGGTGGACTTCGGCAACTCATCCGCGATCTACGGCCGGGATCCCTTCGGCAACGTCATCGAGCTCTACGAAATACGCGAACGGGGGATCCCCCAGCTCCGGTGGTGATCGCGTGCGGTGCTCATAGCGGCGGACGCGGCATGATGGGGCTGTCGCCCGGCCGCATGAGCTCGTGGGCGCGCCTCCAGCCGGCGAAGGTGGACAGAATGTGGGGCGGGTCGCCGTGGATCTCGGTGAAGCAGCCGTTGGCGCTGCGCGTGTCGAAGTAGGCCGCGTCCACGTCGTCGGCCCACAGACGGCAGGCGCAGGCGAAGCCCATCTTCTCCAGCCGCTCGAACTCCGCCTCGAAGTCGTGCACCAGCACCCCGACGTGGTGGAAGCCCTCTTCACCCGGTCCGTACATGTCGCGGTAGATCGAGGGGGTGTCGTCGTGCTGCTGGATGAACTGGATCATCTGGTCGCCCAGATAGCCGAAGGCGTAAGAAACGTCCGCCTCCTGAGGCGTATCCCGGTAAGTGAACCGGTCGGTCTTGTGGTGCGGAACCAGTACGAAGGGCCCGGCGCCGAACAAGCGGTTCCAGTCGTGACACGCTTTCTCCAGATCGTTGACCAGATACGCCTGCTGAAACAGCGGATAGTAGTCCAGGGTCATGTCGCAATGCCTCGCTCGTGTCTCGTATTGATGTCCACGCGGCGCTCAGGGCTCAAGGTTCATGAACTCGAGGAACACCTCGGTAGGGATCGGTCCGGGGGCCACGCCGTTCACCCGAATGTGGTGCTCCGAGCCGCCGCCGGTGACCACTGCCACCTGCCCGTCGAGACCGAATCTATCCGACAGGGTCATGCCATGCTCCCCGAAACGGGCGCTGCCGGAACCCGCTACCTGCGCTTGAACTCGATGTGCAGCTCTTTCAGTGCCCGCAAGGCGAAGTTCGGCACGACGCGGAAATCGTTCCGGCCGGGCGCGAACCACATCTCGTCGATACGGTCGATGAGGGCCTTGAAGGTCCAGTACATCTCCCGGCGGGCCAGGGGCGCCCCCAGGCAGTGGTGCACCCCGGAGCCGAAGGCCAGATGGCGGCCCGGCTTGTCCCGCTCGAGATCTAGCTCCGCCGGGCATTCGAACTCCCGCTCGTCACGGTTGGCTGCAGCGTAGCGGACGTTCAGCATGGCACCCTTCGGGATCGTCACGCCGTGGAGCTCGAAATCGTTGGACGCCCAGCGGAACAGCCCCTGAACCGGGCTCTCCAGTCGGATGACCTCCTCGATGAAGGTGCGCAGGTAACGCTCCGGGTCGGACTTGAGCTTGGTCCAGCCATCCGGGTTCTCGATGAGAATCTTCATGCCATAGGCGATGGCGTTGGTGGTGGTTTCCGATCCGCCGACGAAAGTGTCCGCCATCATCTCCGCGTGCAGCTCGTTGTCGTTCAGCGTGCGTCCCCACTCCGGAATCACGCGGTTCACCAGATCGGAGAGCAGGGTGCCGTCCGGCTCCCGGCGCAGGCGCTCGAAGATCGGTTGAAAGTAGTGCTGAGCCTCGATCTCCATCTCGACGGACCAGCGCTCTTCCTCCTCGGTCTGCATCATCCCCAGGCGCTGCACCCAGGCGTCGGTCCATGCCTTGATCTGCCAGATGTCTTCCTCGGGCACGCCCATCTGCCTGCCGATGACGAGCAGCGGCAGCGGGATGGCCATCTGCTTGACCCAGTCGCAGCGACCGTCGTCGATGAACGCGTCGATGAGCTTGTATGCCGTTTGCTCGACGAAAGGGTCCATCTCCTCGATCTTCTTCGGGCGGAAGGCTTCGTTGAACATGGCCCGCATCTGCCTGTGGTTCGGGTCGTCCCGGGCGGCGAGCGTAGGAGCAGGCAGCCAGCCCTTGTCGCGGTAGAGCTGCTGCATGCGCTGCGTCCGTTCCGCGTGGAGCACCTCCCGCGCGCCGCCGTGGCCGCCCCGGGCGCTGTTGTTGAAATCCTTTGTGTTGAGGAGGACGTTGCGCAGATCCCCGAATCGGGTGATGACGTAGAAGCCGGTGATCGGATCCTTCCAGACCGGCGCTTCGTCGCGCAGCAGCGCGTAGCCGTGGTACGGGCAATTCTGCAGGTCGGCGTCGAGGAAGTTGATCTCTTCGAGGGCCGTGGTCACCACCGGCTCGTAGGGTGTCTTGGGCTCGGCAGGGGCTGCGGCTTCGGAGGGCGGAGACGTCGAATCGTTCATAAGGAAAGCTCCCTGTGCTTTCTTTCGCTCGCCCGGGCCCGGCCACCGCAGACGGCCGTGCCGGCCGATGATCCGTGGTCAGGTGACCACGGGACCCCGGGCGGCAATGTCCTCTACGCGCTTCCGGGCCGCATCGCGGTCCTGGAAGTAGAGAAGGTTGATGGCCGTGAATTCCTCCACCTCGTTCGGCACATGGGTATCGGCGAAGATGGCTCCGACCGGGCATGCGGACTCGCAGGCGGCGCAGTCGATGCACTCGTCGGGGTGCACGTAGCACATCCGGTCATCCGGGTCGGTGTAGATGCAGTCGACGGGGCAAACCTCGATGCACGACGTGTCCTTCACGTCGATGCAGGCGACCGTGATCACGTAGGTCATTCGACTTCTTTCTTCCCGGCGGAGAACGCCATTTCCTTCCATCCAGGATCGACGTTACTCAATTGTCGTCGGCTTGCCAAGAGTTACCGTCACGCGTGTTGGTTTTCTCCGGGGGCGACGCTAACATCGGGAGTCTGGGCCGCCAAGGGAGAGACGTGCATGGCCGCGACCGACACCGGGCGTTGCCCTTACCGGCGGGCCGCCGAGATCGATCTCATGGATCCGGTGGTTCAGGAGCACTGGTTCGAGGCGTACGACATACTGCGTGCGGAAGCGCCCATCCACTACATGCCGCAGATCGGCATGTACGTGCTCACCGGCTACGACGACATCGAGTACGTGTTGCGCCGCCCGGACCTGTTCACGGCCGGGCCAGACGTCACCGCCGCCAGTCCTCTGATCACGTTTCCGGAAGCTCGTGCGCTGTATGAGAACAAGGGCTGGCCGCGTTACACGCCGCTGGGTGAGAACCCGCCGAAGCACGGCTGCTACCGCGCGCTCGTCGACCCGGCGCTCTCGCCCCGGGCCGTCAAGGCACGGGAAGCGTTCATCCGCGGAACCATCGACGAGCTCATCGACGCCTGGATCGACGACGGCGAGATCGACTTCATCAAGCAGTTCGCCGAGCCGCTGCCCATGATCGTCATCGCGGAGCTGCTGGGCTTTCCGCGGATGGATCTTCCGCAGCTGAAGGAATGGTCCTACGCCTGGGTGCTGCCGTTCTCCCGGGGGCTGTCTCTCGAGCAGGAGCTGTGGGCGGTGGAGAAGCACATCGAGCTGCAGCATTACATTCACGACACGGTGAAGCAGAAGCGGCGCAAACCCGGCGATGACATCATTACCCGACTGACCCGGGTGGAGCTCGAGGACGTGGACTCGGGCAGGGAACGGCCACTCACCGACACCGAGATCATCGGCATCACCGATCACCTGCTGATCGGCGGCAATGAGACCACCACCTTCGCCCTGTCCAACGGTCTCTGGCTGCTGTTCCGCCACCCCGAGGTCCAGCGAGCCCTGGAGGCGGACCGGTCGAAGATCAAGGGGTTCGTCGAGGAAGTGCTGCGGATCGAATCACCGACCCAAGGTCTGTACCGGTTCGTGACCGAGGACACCGAGATCAACGGTATCGCCCTGCCGAAAGGGGCGGTGCTGAGCATTCGCTACGGGGCCGGCAACCACGACCCGGAACGCTTCCCCGATCCCGATACGCCGAACCTCACCCGCAAGAACGCCGGCCGGCATCTCGCCTTCGGCCTGGGAGAGCACGTCTGCCCGGGTGCGACCTTGAGCCGGTTCGAGCAGAACTGGGCCTGGGAGATCCTGTTCGACCGAGTGCGTAGCATGCGTCCGGTGCCGGAGAAGGACGATTACACCCACGTCCCGGGGATGTGGTTGCGGGCTCTGAAATCGATACACATGCGGTTCGAAAGGATCACGTGATCGTCCGGTCGAGACGGTTTCGGTGGTGACCGATGTCCGGCAGGGTGCCCATCAACTCTCCGCACCTGTCCGCGCAGCCGTCTGCGCCTGAAGAAACGCAACGGTGCGCTCGCGGATCGCGCTGGCGATATTGCCACGGCTGGTTCGGCTATATGCTTTTCAGATGAACGCTGGCGCTCGGCGCTTCGGGAGGAAAAAGTGTACGCAATCAAGGCCTATATCCCGGATCCCGACGCAAGCCTGTTCGAGTTTCGTGATCAGAAGACGATGTACGGCGGAAAGAAGGTCGTTGCGGGCGATACGATCTACCTGTTCGCGAGCGAGAACGAGGGCGGCACGGGGCTGGTGGCCAAGGGGGTGGTAGTCTCGGTCACAGGCTCACCGAAGAAGCCGCAGCCTTCCTCGAAACGCACTTCTAGCCCGCACCCAGCAGCGCCATCAATGCCGGGAAATCCACGGCGGCGAGGGCTCGACGCAGAGGCTCCCGGTACTCGCTGCGGTTCGCGTAGATGTCGACCACGATCAGGCGGATCGCCTGGGGATCCCCGCGGCCGTCGGCCAGGGCGGGATTGAGCCGGACGAGCTGCCGATCCTGGGGGTCGGAGTCTTCCGCCAGCTCGAATCGGCCCGAGCCGAGGCGCACCGGGGCTCGACGCTGCTCCGGCGTCAGCGAGTCCCGGAGCTGCCGCAGCGCCTTCAGGTCGTCCACTACCGCCTGCTCGTGCTCGCCCAGCATGCCCGCGTGCTCGCCCTGCAGGCCGGCGTACATTCGGCGCATGTCGTTCATGGAGCGGAGGAAGGCTTCGGCCTGCTCGGCATCGAACTCCTTGAGCTGCTGGTACTGGGCTTCGATCTCGGCATCGTCGAAGGTGTCGTCGCTCGAGAGGGCGGCGCTGTCCCTTTCCGTTTCCTGCAGCTGTTTCTCGAGCTCCCGTTCCTTGAACGCGAGGAACGCCTCGACCGTGACCGCTTGCCAGGGCTCGTTCTTCGGGGCGTGAATCACCACGCGGTTGTCGTCGAACATGGGATGGCCGCCGACGGTGTCCGTGCGGCGGGGAGCGGGGTAGAACGTATCCACCTCGTCTCGGTGGCTCGGCTGGGCCGTGAATCCCACCCGGGGATCGTTGACGCTCACGGTCAGCGACCCGGTGATGAGGCGGTCCGCCTCGGGCTTCAGGCCGCAATCCCCCTGCCAGCTGTCGGCGGCGTAGAGGTGGACGGCGACGCTTCCGGAACGGGGGCCTCCGGGTGTCCAGGGAAAGCCGAGGAACACCTGGTTGCGCAACCGTGTGCCCGGGAGGTTCCGCAGCACACCGTTGCGGGTCTGCAGGGCGTCGATCTTCATGAGCAACCGGTGGAGATCGGGTGCTTCGGCGATTCGCGAGGGATCCTCCGTGTTGTCGAGTGAGTCGAGCCAGCAGACATCGGCCAGCGCGGGACTGCCGATGCAGGCCAATGCGTAGAGAGACAGGAAACCGAAACCGTTGCGGAGGATGGCTCGCATGGACACTTGCTCCAACCGGAGGTGGACTTCAGCACTGTCGAACCCTGGTGCGGCAGCGCGAACGAATCCTAACGCGGCCTTCGGTTCACGTATTGCAGAAACCCGACATTGGTTCGGCTCAGCCTTGGGGGGGCAGCAGGAAGTTCAGTCGCTGGCGCAGGCGCTGAGGAGTGGTGCCGGCCATGGCGCAGACGTCCCTGGTGAAGTGGGCCTGATCGCTGAAGCCGAGATCCTGGGCCGTGGCCGCAAGCTGGTGGGCGCGAATTCTGCTCACCGCCGACTGGAATCGGGCGATACGGGCAAACTGTTTGGGCGCGATGCCCACGGAGCGCTTGAAGCGACGCTCGAATTGCCGCTCGCTCAGGCCGGTCTCGGTGGCCAGGGCCCGGACCGAGACCGCGCCCAGCGCCCGCACCGTCCGCTGGGCAGCAGCCCGGACCACGGGATCGGGGGCGCCGCGCCGGTGCCGCAACAGGAACCCCTGAACGAGCAGGATCCGCTCTCGATGGTCGGTGGCATCGGCCAACCGACCCTCCAGGTGGCGCAGCTCCGGCGCCGGCCACACCTCGTCCAACGCGACTCGCCGATCGGCCAGGCCGTCGAGGCCGAAGAAGCTGGCTGCGCCCCATGGCGTGAACCGCACCGCCACCGAGCCCACGTCACCTGCGGCGCGGTAGGCTTGCGCGGTCCGCTGCAGCCCGGTGAGCGCGCTCTGCATGTAGCGCGCCTCGCCGTCCTCGAGCATTCCCAGCGCGTCCCGGTACTGGAAGCAGGCTACCATGGACGTGGAGGGGAGGATGGTCACGTCGCCGCTCTGCCGCGAGATGCGGCCATCGATCTCGTGGATCCAGATTGCGTCGACGAGCCCGGCGAGCTCGGCGCACGGCGGAAAAGTCAGCCCCGTGTTGGAGGCCGGTTGCGCAGGTCCATCTATCGGCTTCTGGAGCAGCATCGGCGTGGCAGGGCGTCCAAAAGGCGGCGATTATAGGCGATGTCTTCGAAGTCCGGATTCCAGAGATGCCACACGAGATCAAACTCTACGAGCTCGCGCCGACCCGATCCGCCCGCTGTCGCTGGACGCTCCTGGAGGCGGGCCTCGAGTTCCAGTCCATAGGCAACGATCCCGGCATCATCGGCAGCGCGGAGCTTCGTCGGCTTCATCCGCTGGGTAAGCTGCCGGTCGCGGTGATCGACGGAAAGCCGTTGTTCGAGTCCGCGGCGATCTCGGCGGCCATCGCCGACCTGGTCCCGGAACGGCGCCTCATCGCGGCGCCTGGCACCTGGTCGCGGGCGCTGCACGATCAGTGGGTGATGTTCGCGCTGACCGAGCTGGAGCCCTGGGTGTGGACCGCGGAGCTGAACACGCTGGACTTCGTTCTGCCGAAGGATCAGCACGTCCCCGAGATCGTTCCGCAGTGCGAGAGGATGTTCAAAAAGGCGGCCGCCGCGCTGGACGTGGAACTGTCCAGGTCGCCCTATCTGATCGAAGGTCGCTTCACGGTCAGCGACATCATCGTCGGCTACACGCTCAATTTCGGCGCCGAGTTCGGCTGGATCGACGAGTTCTCCCACCTGCGCGCGTACCTCGAGCGGTTGTTCGAGCGCGAGCACTGCACGCTGGTCCGGAACGGCTAGCAACGCTGCAGCACGCCCAGGGTCTCCGTTGCGCGTGACGGGTCCTGTTGATGGTCAATGCGTCCTGTCGAACACCCGCTACCATCGAGCGGAGCACTGCACCGGGGAGCACACGCATGAGCTATCTCAGGTTCGGCGCGATGATCGTGACGTCGACGCTGATCATGTACGGCATCATGTACCTGAACACCTTCGAGCTCAGCCACGTGAGGTTCAGCGAAACCCGGGTGTACATGGCCTTGCTGATGGGTTCGTGCATGGCCATCGTGATGCTGAGCTTCATGCTCTCGATGTATGCGAACCGCTGGACAAACCTGGGGGTTTATCTCGGCAGCGCACTGATCTTCGTGGCTGCGCTCTGGTTGGTCCGCAGCCAGACCACGGTGGATCAGGTTTCCTACATGCGCGCGATGATTCCGCACCACTCCATCGCCATCCTGACCAGCGAGCGGGCGAAGATAACCGACCCGCGGGTGCGTGAGCTGGCGGACGAGATCATCGCCAGCCAGCGCCGGGAAATCCTCGAGATGGAAAACCTGATCGAGGACCTCACCGACTGAGACGGCGGATCAGACCATGAGGCGCTCCCAGCTGCCGTAGCGGCCGTGCACGTGGCCGCGGGGCAGGGTGGCGGCAATCAGCAGCACCCCCGCCACGAAGCTGGCGACAGTGGCGCCATCCCCCGGCTGATATACGAACGGCGTGATCAAGAGCGAAACGCCCAGGGCCACGTTGAGATACCGCACCGCCCGCGCCACCTCCGCCCAGGCGATCACGGAAACGGTGACGACCAGGGAGCCGATGAGGTGATCCGCGTTGGCCATGCTGCCTTCGGTCCCCAGGGTGAGCCGGGTGAACATCAGCCACAGACCGATGAGGGCACAGGCCACCAGGGTCCACGGCGGGGTCACGCCTTCGCTCAACATGTCGTGCAGTATCTGCGCGGGAGAGCGCTCGAAATCCCGGCTCAGCGATGCCGTCGCCGACATATCGCCGGGGCGCGGCTGGTGCACGTCGGTGTCGCCGGTGAAGAATATGCGCAGCCACGGCCGTCCCGCGCGGCGCCGGCGCAACAGAAACTGGCCCGTTGCCACCAACTCGTTGGCGGAGTAGGTAATCTGCAGCAGCATGGCGGCCGCCGCAATCAGGCACAGCGCGCACCACGTGCCGATGAGGATGGGCTGAATCACGATGAACGTGATTGAGACGATGCCCAGAGGCACGATCAGGAACCCGAAGGACGCCACCACCCAGGGCATGGTCCGCCAGCGTCGCGGTGAGCCGATGATGCCGAGCAGGATTTCGAGCGTGTAGACCACCGCCCCGAGCCCCGCATCGGGGACCGGGAAGGCCTTCGATATATCGGAGGTGATAACGGCGGCGGTGCCGTTGGGTGCGTTCGGGCCACCGGGGAAGAACGGATCCCAGATGCGGTCCACGTGGCCGAGCTGGTAAGCGGTCATGTACATGGAGCAGAACAGCCCCACGAACGCCAGCACGATGATCGGCAGACGCTGGAGCCAGCTCGACGGCGACGTCGTCCAGCCCGGCGGAACCGTGGGGCCGGTGAGCGCCGCCGCGGGCGACACCCCCGGGGGCGGCCGGCTCGCCGCCGCGAGGCCGATTGCGGCGGCGCCCAGCAAGGTGTCGTTGAGATAGGCGGCGGGCGTGGGCGCCCAGAACAGCAGGGGAGCCATCAGCAGCCAGACGCCGACCAGCGCCGCGCCCCAGCGCAACGGCGCGGCGCGCCAGGACAGCGAACCCAGCGCCAGCGCCGCCAGAAGGACCCCCGACACCACATCGCTTCGGCTCATGGCCGCCGATTCGTATCCGAGGATGAACGGCGCCAGCATCAGCCAGCAGCCGATGGCGACGTTGAGGAAGTGGGCCCAGAGAAAGCTCGCGTGTTGATCCCGGAACCGGCGTTCGTAGCGCGTGCGCACGGTGTCCGGGTGGTCACCCATTTCGGCCCCCGGCTCCGTGGCGGCCTCCAGCCAGGGCGGCGGCAGCACACCGTTCTTCCGGTACCAGCCGTGCGGGTCGCGCTCGAGTGACTCGACCAGCGCAGGCAGGGTTTCACGGAAACTGTGACGGGGCGTCCAGCCCAGAAGCTCGCTGGCGCGGGATGTATCCAGGGCGTAGTGATCGTCGGCCAGCTCGACCATGAACGGCCGGATGAAGGGCTTCCTGCCCTGGTCCAGGGCGTCGGGGATCACCGGTTCGAGCTTGAGCTGGGCCCACGCGCCGACCTTGGCGAGCGGCTTCGGCAAGCTCAGGGTCCGCCATTCCTCCTCGCCGTGGATGAGGCAGCCGATGCGGTCCTGCAGCTCGGCGTAGCCCATCACCTGCTCCTCGCCGACGACGATCTCGACGAAGTCCGGGAGCTCGCCGCGGCGCTCCACCACGCGCGCGAAGGCGTCGAGCATGTCCTCGGCGTGCAGGGTGGACTGACCGGTACGGACGTCGCCCGAGTAGAGATGGCTGAGCGGCGCGCGTTCGTAGATCCGCGCGATCTGGTTCGCGATGGTCGGCACCACGGACGCTTCGTCGTAGAGGCCGGCGAGGCGGAGCACTACGACGGGTATGTCGCCGTGCTCGGCGCGAATCACTTCCTCGGTTGCGAGCTTCGAGAGCGGGTAGCGCCAGCGCGGACCGAGGGGCCAGGACTCGTCGATGCGCTGGTCGGGGCTGCACGGCGCGTGTACCAGCATGGTGCTCGAGTAGACGAATTGCCGAACGTCGAGCTCGCGCAAAGCCCGGAGCAGCCTCCGTGTACCGCGCACGTTGATCTCGTCGTAGAGCGGGTTGTCTTCGCCGGTGAAGTCGAAGTAGGCGGCGAGATGGATGCAGGACTCGACGCGCCGCCCGTGGTGGGCCTCCAGCCGGCCGACGGCCTCGCGCACCGAGTCGTCGGAGGTGAGATCGAAGACGATTGAGTCGTCGGCCTCGTCGCTCTCGACGCGGTCGAGACCGACGACGGTGTAGTGGGGTTTGAGTGCTCGGCACAGGGACGTGCCGATAGCGCCGGCGGCACCCGTCACCACCACGATGCTGCGCTGTTCCGGGGGTGTGCTCTCCATCTCCCCAGTAGGGCAATCTCCATGCCAGTGACGGGTCTCGAGACGGGCCGAGGCGAAGCCGAGGCCGCTCCTTGCACCAATCTTGCATCGGGCCGGGCATCGCCTGGCGGGTCGAGCAGGAGCGTGGATCTGACCGTCGCGTGGTTGAAGAGCATTCACGTCGCCGCCCTGGTGCTGTGGAGCGCCGGATTGCTCTACCTGCCGGGCTTGTTCGCCACCCATCACGACCCCGAACGCGCGGACGTACGCGCCTACCACCGCCTGCGCGCCATCACCCGCTTCACCTACATCGGCGTCGCCTCGCCGGCCGCCGTGGTGGCCATTCTGTCGGGCTCGCTGCTGGTATGGCTGCGCGACGTCAGCGGGGGCTGGCTGCCGCTGAAGCTGACCGCCGTGACCGGCCTGGTGGCCTATCACGCGTTCTGCGGCTACGTGCTCGCGCGATTGCGCGGGGAGCACGGCTTCGGCGCGTCGGCACTGCTGTCGCTGACGCTGGTTCCCCTGGTGCTCATCGCGGTGGTGCTGTGGCTGGTGCTGGCGAAGCCGGTGTGAGCCTCAGTCGCCGTCCTCGTCGACGATGCCGATCTGGTGATGGAACACCAGCTTGCCGCCGAGCCAGCCGGCGAGCCCTACCTGCGCCACGCCCAGAGCCGACAGATACAGGCCCCAGGGCAGCACCGCGGCCTCGGCGTCGGGAAGCCGATACAGCCAGTTGGCGAAGCCCACGGAGATGGGCATGACGGCGGCGACGAAGTGGCTCCAGGCGGCGGCGCGGCGGCGGATGCCGCGAACCGCGAGCAGCTCCACGGCCCCGGCGACGCCGGCTGCAAGGCCGCCCAAGGTGCCGGCACCGGCCAGCCACAGGGACGCACGTGCCCAGAAGGGATCGGCGCTGGCCAGGTACCCGAGGTCACTGCCCAGCACGGCGATCAGGAAGGCGATGGGAAAGGTCACCATCATGGGGTGGACGGGGTGCCCGGCCACGGCCACCCGCGACTCGGCGCCTTCGGTGATGAGGTCGGGCGAGCGCTTCATTCCGGTGCTCCTCTGCGCGCTGCCGCTGACCGTGACCGCCAGCGGATGCAGCTTGGGGCTCCCCCTGTCCACGTTGGACCCCAGAGGACCGGGCGCGAGTTCCGTGGCCGCGGTGTGGTGGACCATGTTCTGGGGGAGTGTCGTGGTCACCGCATTCATGGTGATCCTCGGGCTGATCGTCAGCTATCGGGCGCGCGGCCGGGCCACGGCGAGCAGCGTGCGCCGGTGGCTGCTGGGCGGCGGATTGGTGTTTCCCTGCGTCGCGCTGATCGCGCTAATGCTCTACGGCTTCGGGCCGGGCCGGGCGGCGCTGCCCCAGGCCCCGGCGGAGGACGCCTATCGCGTGGAAGTCATGGCCCACCAGTGGTGGTGGGAGGTCCGGTATCCGCGGGCGGATGGCGGCGACCTGATCGACGCCAACGAGCTTCATGTGCCGGTGGGCCGGCCGGTGCGCATCGAGCTCAGCAGCGCCGACGTGGTTCACAGCTTCTGGGTGCCGCGGCTCGGCGGCAAGATGGACGCCATACCCGGTCACAACAACGTGTTGACGCTCCAGGCGGACGAGCCGGGGGTTTACCGGGGGCAATGCTCCGAGTTCTGCGGTGCCCAGCACGCGCGAATGGGTTTTCTTCTGGAGGCCCACGATGGGCCGGCGCTGGAGGCACGGTTGGAACGGCTGGCGAGCCGGCCCTCCGGCGCGGTGAAAGAACCGGCGGGGGCCGCGGCGTACGACCGCCATTGCCGTGCCTGTCACAGCCTGGACCCCACCGTCTCGTCGGCGTCGCCCGGCCCGAACCTGGCAGGCCTCGTCGACCGGCATCGGCTCGGTGGCGGCTGGCTCGCCAACGACGCGACGAACCGTAGGCGCTGGCTGAGCGAGCATCAGGCGCTGAAGCCGGGCAACCGGATGCCGGACGTCACCCATCTCGGCGACGACGATCTGGATGCTATTGCTCGATTCCTGGAGGGACGGCTATGAGGACGGGCGTCACGGGGCTGGGACCGCTCGCGCGGCACCGGGCGCTGGAGCGTATCTGGCGCAACCCCGGAGGGCTCGGCCGTCTCCAGGTGGTCAACCACTCGGTGGTGGGGCGCCGGTTTCTGATCACGGGGATGCTGTTCTTCTTCTTCGGGGGCGTGCTGGCCATGCTGATGCGGGCGCAGCTCGCCACGCCGGAGAGCGCCTTCCTCTCCCACGCTGCCTACAACCAGGTCTTCACGATGCACGGGACCGTGATGATGTTCCTGTTCGCGATTCCCGTCATCGAAGGCCTTTCCCTTTATCTGCTGCCCAAGCTGCTGGGGGCGCGGGATCTGGCATTCCCGCGGCTGAGCGCCTTCGGCTACTTCTGCTACCTGTTCGGCGGCGGCATGCTGGTGGTGTCGCTGCTGATGGGCGCGGCGCCGGCCAGCGGCTGGTTCATGTACACGCCGCTTTCCAGCCGTGTCTACAGCCCCGGGATGCAGGCGGACGTGTGGCTGCTGGGCATCACCTTCGTGGAGATTTCCGCGGTGGCGGTGGGCGTGGAGCTGTGCGTCACGGTGCTGAAGCTGCGGACCGCAGGCATGTCCCTGGCGCGGATGCCGTTGTTCGCCTGGTACATGCTGGTCACCGGAGCGATGATCGTCGTCGGTTTTCCGCCGCTGATTCTCGGCAGCATGCTGCTCGAGCTGGAACGCGCGTTCGGCTGGCCGTTCTTCGACCCCGGCCGCGGTGGCGACCCGTTGCTGTGGCAGCACCTGTTCTGGCTGTTCGGGCACCCGGAGGTCTACATCATCTTCCTTCCGGGTGCTGCCATCGTCTCCACCATTCTTCCGGTAATGGCGCGCCGCCCCATGGTGGGCTACACGGCCGTGGTGGCGAGCGTCATCGCCACCGGATTCATCAGCTTCGGCTTATGGGTCCATCACATGTTCGCGGTGGGGATTCCGCAGATGGCACAGGCGTTCTTTTCCGCCGCCAGCATGGTGGTGGCTGTGCCCACTGCGGTGCAGTTCTTCGCCTGGCTCGCGACCCTGTGGATGGGCCGGCCGGTGCTGCGTCTGCCCATGCTGTACCTGGCCGGGTTCCTCGTCGTCTTCGTCTTCGGGGGGCTCACGGGGGTGATGGTGGCCCTGGTGCCCTTCGACCTGCAGGCCCACGACACGCACTTCGTGGTGGCGCACATGCATTACGTGCTCGTGGGGGGCTTCGTGTTTCCGCTGCTGGCCGCCGCCTATTACTGGTTGCCGCAGATGACCGGACACCGGCCTTCGGACCGCCTCGGCCAGTGGGCGTTCTGGCTGATATTCATCGGCTTCAACCTCACGTTCTTCGTGATGCACTTCACCGGGCTCGCAGGCATGACGCGGCGCGTGTACACCTATCCGGCGGAGCTGGGACTGGAGGGCTTCAATCTGCTGTCCTCGTTCGGCGGGTTCGTCATGGCCATGGGCTTCGCGGCGTTCGCCATCGATCTGCTGCTGCACTACCGCTACGGCGAGCCGACGCGGCGCAATCCCTGGGGCGCGGGTACCCTGGAATGGGCCATGCTGTCGCCGCCCCCGCTCTACAACTTCGCCAGCCTGCCGCGGGTCGAATCCCGCGAGCCGTTGTGGCATCGGCCGGAGCTGCCGGGTTCCATGGCCGGAGGCCGGCACTGGCTGGGCCTGCCCCGCAACGGCTGGCAGGAAACGCTGGGGGTCGATCCCATGAGCGGCGAGCCGCACTCCATCGTCGTGCTGCCGGGGCCGAGCTGGTGGCCGATTGCCTGTGCCCTGGCGCTCGCCGCGTTCTTCGTTGCGTTCCTGTTCAGCGCATACGTCTGGGCCGCTGCCGGAGCCCTGGCCGCGCTGGCGGTGGCGCTGCGCTGGGGATGGGACAACGGCCTGCGCGACGATGCGCCCAACTTCCCTGCCGGCGACGGCGTGGTGCTGCCGCGGCACGACCACGCGGTCGCGCCGCCTGGCTGGTGGGGCCTCGCCTTCGCGCTGGTCGCCGACGCCGCGCTGCTGGCGTCGTTACTGTTCGGTTACTTCTTTCTCTGGACGGTGGCTCCGGCGTGGCCTCCGGAGCGGTTTCTCGACGCGCCGTCCTGGCTGGCGATAGCGGTCGCCGGGGCTCTCCTGACGGGGGTGCTGGCGTCGCGTCGGGCACGGCTGGGCGCCGGCTCCGGGCACGCCACCAGCGGCTGGCTGTGGCTGGCGTTGGTTGCCGCGGTCATTGCCAGCGCCGGGTTCTTCGCAACGCCGGTAGCCGGGGGCGTCTCACCCTCGTCACACGGTTACGCCGCATCCGTCGCTGCGCTTTCGGGTTATGCCGCCGTCCACGCCGCCATGGCCGCTCTCTGGTGCGGCTTCGTGCTGTTGCGTTGGCGCTTCCGTTTCGTCTCGGCGTTGCGCAGCCTCGACCTGCAGTTGCTCACGCTCTGGTGGGGCTATACGGGTACAACGGGCCTCGTGATTCTGGCGTCCCTCTATCTGGCGCCGGGAGCGTTCGCCCAGTGAGTGCGGCGCGGCTGTTGCTGGCCGTGAGCGGACTGATCGTCTGGTCCAGTGGATTCGTCATGTTGTACGCCGGTTTGTCCATCGGCTGCAAAGCGGGCGTGCACCAGACGGGCGTGCTGGGGGCCAACCTGCTCACCGCGCTGCTGTTCGTGGTGCTGATCGTGCACCTGGCGGTACTCGCCGGCTTGCAGTGGCATGCGCTGACGCTCTGGCGACGTGAACGCGGAACCGGTGGGTATCCTGCGTTCCTGGCCGCCCTGACGTGTCTGGTCACGGCGGTGGGTCTGGCGGGGATGCTGGCGGTAGGGTTGCCGGTGCTGATGGTGCCGCCGTGTGATTGAGCGAGCGTGCCGAGCGGAGGTCGCGCGTGCCATCGGAAGGCGATAACATGCGCGCGGCTGCTGCCCGTAGACCGTCACAGAGGGATGGTTCACCGATGACCTCACCGACACTCGTACAGCCCGTGGCCTCGCGAGCGAGCGGGCGGCGGATACCCTGGTGGATGTTCGCGGCCGTGCTGGCGGGCGCGGGGCTGATCGCGGTGGTGAGCGCCGAGATCTGGGGCACGGGCGCTGACGGACGCCTTCACGCAGCACGCTACACCGCCAGGCTGTCGTTTCTCATATTCGTTACCGTGTTCGCCACGGGCGCCCTGGCTCAGCTCTTTCCGTCGCCGCCGGGGAGGTGCCGGGAACCGCGACCATCGTCCTCGGCGGCCTCGCGTTCCTGCTGATCGCGCTGATGGCGCTGACCTCCAACGATCAATCTGTGCGGCTCCTGGGGCCGCGGGCATGGCGGGCCCTGCATCTGGTCGGCGCGTACTACGTGTGGCTGGTGTTCATGAACTCCTACCTCGGCCGTGCGCTGGGCGACGCGCCACCGGAGCCGCGCGTCATCTTCGTGATCACCGTGGCGCTGGGGCTCGCGGCGGTGGTACTGCGATCCGCGGCCTGGCTCGGGCGGCGTCGCTCTGCACGGGGCGGCGAGTGATCGAGATCGTGGAGATGGACCAGCGGCTGCGGCCCGCTGCGGTGGGCTTCATGGCGGCGTTGCAGGAGCACGAGCGCCGCCTCTCGCCCGACCGTGTGCCGGGTCGTGTGATGGCCGACGGACATCTGGCGTATCTGGAGGATCAGTGCCGGACCGCCGACGGTCGGGTGCTGATGGCTTTGCTCGGCGGCACGCCGTGCGGCTTCGCGGTAGGGTTCACGGGCGCGTACGACGACGGCGACCTCCACATAGATCCGCGCCTGAAACGCTACGGCGAGATCACCGATCTGTATGTCGAGCCGGTATACCGGCACCGGGGCGTGGCGCGGGCATTGCTGGCCGCCATGGAGGCGCACTTCCGCAGGCAGGGGCTGGCCAATGTCCGGCTCAGCGTGCTGCACGACAACCGGGGTGCGCGCGGCCTGTACCAGTCGGCCGGATACACGGCTGCCGATGTGGTGTACGTGAAAAGGCTGGTCGAAGAGTGACGGGAACGAGGACGTCGCTGCACCCGGTCGCCGCCAGCGGCGCCGCCGTTCTCGTGGCGCTGGCGGCGACCGCGGCGGGCTCCGACTTCGACAGAGCCCGTGGCCTCATCGGCGTCCTGCCGCTGGTGGAAGTCTTCGGCGAGTATCCGTGCCAGCGCTTCGATCCAGGAGAGATAGCGCTTTACCCGACAGCGGAGGCTCCGCGACCCATGGGACGGATCGTCGTCCGGCAGGGCTGGACCTTTCCGCCCGACGGCGGCTGCCTGGGGCTGGAGGTGGCCGTGGTTCCTGGGGGCGGCGCGGACCAGGACGAACGGTTGCCCACGGTCGAGTTCGACTACGAGCAGAACGGGGCCATCGTTCTGAATCGACTCGGGCGGTGGCACGAGATTGCGCTGGCCACGGGATCGGCGTGGGTGCAAGTGGACGACGGTCGATTCCTGCCCGTCGAGAGGCTGGTGGAAGGCCGCCTGACCTACCTCCGCGGACCCGGCCCCGTGGAGCTGTTCGACGCGCCGGGCGGCGCGGAGCAGGGAAAGCTGCCGGCCGCCGGACCACGCCATGAGTGGCCCGTAGCCGTTCTCGGCATGCGCGAGGCGGCGGGCGAGCGCTGGGTTCAGGTACGGTTCCTGGAGGCGGATCCGTGCACGGGCGAGGCGTCCTTGCCGGGTGCCGGCGCGGCATGGCTGCGGTTCTACGGGGAGGCCGGGCTTCCCGCCGTGTGGTTCTACCCCCGTGGCTGTTGATCGTATGAGCCGGCGAACGCGGTGATGGGAGCGAGCGCACTGGAGCTGCGGATTCCTCCGCTGGCGCTCACCGCGCTCTTCGGCGCGGCCATGTACGCATCTCGATGGGTAGCGTCCGGCGCCACGGCGGGCGGGCCGTGGGTTGGCGCCCTGGCCGTGGTGATCGCCCTGGCGGGGGCCGCCGTGATGGTTCTCGGCGTGGTGGAGTTTCGCCGCGCCGGCACCACCGTGGATCCCACCCGTCCCGAAGGTGCGAGCGACGTGGTGATCGGGGGCGTGTACCGCTACACCCGGAATCCCATGTACCTCGGCATGGCGGCGCTGCTGCTCGCCTGGGCCGTGTGGCTCGGCGCGCTGGTGGGCCTGGTGTGGGTACCTCTGTTCGTCGCCTACATGAATCGTTTTCAGATCGAGCCGGAGGAGCGCATGCTGCGGAAGAAATTCGGGGCGCGTTTCGAAGCCTACGTGGAGCAGGTGCGGCGATGGCTGTGAGGACCGTTCTCGCCTTCGATGCCGACGCCGTTCACCGCGGTAACAAGGGACTCGAGCTCGACTACGGCGCAGTGGCGGAAGCAGTGGAGAAACTGCTCGGGGCCATGAGCCGCGAGCAGAAGTTCAACGAGATTCGCGGTCGCCAGCGCAGCCCCATCCAGGGGCTGTATTACGCCGGTGGCGACGAGTCGCTGGGCATTCCGCCGTTCAAGATGGTGGACGGGCCGCGGGGTGTACGCGCCGGTCACGCCACCGCGTTTCCCGTGGCCATCGCACGGGCCGCCAGCTTCGACGTCGACCTGGAGCGGCGGGTGGGTCTGGCCATCGGCTGCGAGACGGCGGCCAAGGGCGGCAACGTGCTGCTGGCGCCCACGGTGAATCTGCTCCGGCATCCGGGCTGGGGCCGTGCCCAGGAGACCTACTCGGAAGATCCCCATCACACCGGCGCCATGGCGGTAGCCTTCGTCAGCGGCGCGCAGAACTACGTGCTGACCAGTCCGAAGCACTTCGCGCTGAACAACCTGGAGAACACCCGCTTCGAGCTCTCTGCCGAGATCGGCTTGCGGGCGCTCCACGAGGTGTATCTGCCGCATTTCAAGCGCTGCGTTCAGGAAGCCGCCGCGGCCTCCATCATGAGTGCCTACAACAAGGTCAACGGCGTCTACTGCGGGGAGCATCCGTTGCTGCTGACGGAGATCCTGCGGAACCACTGGGGGTTCGAGGGATTCGTGGAGTCGGACTGGATCCTCGGCACCCGTTCCACGGCGGCGGCGCTGAACGCCGGTCTCGACATCGAAATGCCCGCGCCGTATCGGTTCACAGATGCGGCGCTCGAAGACGCTGTCGCCCGGGGAGAGTTGACCGAGCAGGTCATCGATCGCAGCGTGCGCCGGATTCTTCGCCAGAAGCTGGCCTGGGACCTCGACAGCCTGGCGGTTCCGGATGCCAGCATGGTGGAGTGCGAGGCCCACGTGGCGCTGGCTCGGGAGGCGGCGGAAAAGTCGCTGGTGCTGCTGAAGAACGAGGGCAGCGTGCTGCCGCTCGAGGATCGCGAGGGCTTTCGAGTCGCGTTGGTGGGCGATCTGGCCGACGCGGTGAACCTGGGAGACCGCGGCAGCAGTCACGTCACCTCGTCGCGGGTGACCTCGCCGCTGGCGGGGCTTCGGGCGCTGCTGCGCCACGCCTCGGTTACCCACTTCGCCTCGGATCATCCCCTGGAATCGCTGAAGGAGTTCGACGCCACGGTAGTGGTGGCGGGCCTGACCTACCGAGAGGAAGGCGAGTTCATCCCCACGGCGCAGCAGGAGGCCGAAGGTGAGGGGCTGGCCCGAGGCGGCGACCGGGCATCGCTGGCGCTCCCGGAGACCCAGCGGCGGCTCATCGAGCGCGCCGCCGCGGCCTCGCGCACCACCGTGGTGGTGCTCCAGGGCGGCAGCGCCATCGAGGTGGACGGCTGGCTCGACTCGGTGGAGGCCCTGCTGATGGCCTGGTACCCGGGCCGCGAAGGCGGGCACGCCATCGCCCGGGCGTTGTTCGGCGAGGTGAATCCGTCGGGGAAGTTGCCGGTGTCGTTTCCGAAGCACCTGGACCAGCTCATGCCCTGGGACGTGACGGCCCTGGAGGTGCCGCACGACCTGTTGCACGGCTACCGCTATCTGGATCATCACCAGCTCGAACCGGAGTTTCCCTTCGGCTTCGGCCTCAGCTACACGTCGTTCCAGCTGGCGGATCTCCGCGTCGAGCGCCGGGGCGACGGCTTCGCCGCCACGGTGGCGGTGAGCAACACGGGCGCGCGGGCCGGCGCTGCCGTGGTGCAGCTCTACGTGAGCGCGGAGGATTCGTCGGTGTTCCGCCCGGTCAAGGAGCTCAAGGGCTTTGGCCGGGTCACGCTGCCTCCCGGCGAGACCGCCGATCTGGTGCTCGCGCTGGCGGACGACGAGCTGTGTTACTTCGACGAGGAAGCGGGCGATTGGCAGCTGGAGCCTTGCGGCTACCGGCTGCGGGTGGGCTTCTCGTCCCGCGAGCTGCCGCTCGGGTCCGTCTGGCGCTTCGACGGTTCTCGCTGGCGGCGGGGTGGCGCCGACCCATGAGCGGGGACGGCTGCGGTCTTGGGGTGGCGTCTCAGCGGTTCGCCGAGTCGGCCAGTGCCCGGAAGATGGTCAGGGCGCTTCGCTCCACGTCGCGGTAGGACGTTCGAAAACCTTCCAACATCCATTGGGTGGCGATCTGGGTGATCGCCCCGACCAGGCCGATGCTGGTCATGTGCCTGGCGCGACTGGAGCCCGGGCGGCCAGGCGGGAACAGGCCCAGGCTGGGATGCTCCATCAGTCGTGCCAGGTTGAGCACCGCCGTCTGATAGCGGCGGTCGATGTCGGCGTTGACCCCGAGGATCTCGAAGAGCAGCACCCGCGCATGCCGCTCGTCGTCGCGGACGAAGTGGAAGAAGGCCGCCAGCACCACCCGCACCCGCTCTTCGGGACCGTTCCTGGCCCCCTGCAGAGCTTCGCGCAGACGGGCGTCGAGCGCGTTCACCAGGCTGTCGAACACTTCGGCCAGCAGCGCATCCCGATTGGCGAACGACTCGTAGAAGTAGCGCTCGGTGAGGCCGACCTCCCCACAGATCTCTTTCACAGACGTGGTGCGGTAGCCCTTGGTGCCGAACAGCTCGAGCCCTGCTTCGATCAGCGCGGCACGCCGCCGGGTCACCCGGCTCTCGGAGTCCTCGCCCCGATACGGGCGCCCCTTGCCCGGCGCAGAGGGTTCCTTGTGGGTGTCCTTCATGAGGGTCGGCTGGGACGTGAGTGGCGGTCCGGCATCTTAGTGCATCCTCCGGCGAATGGCAGTTTGACATGTTCTCATGTCAGACGTAGGATTTCGACACGGGGGCGTGTCAGTTTTTGGGAGATGCAGTCGTCCGCCCCCCGGGACCCAAACGCACGGTTCTAGAGCTTTCGATCAGGAAGCGGGAGAGAGACACGTATGAAGACTGCAACAGTTCGCGGCTGCCTCGCGGCGGCCGCGGTGGCGTTTCTGACCCTATCCACGGCCCAGGCCCAGGAGCAGCACACGACGGTGCGCTGGGGGCCGATCCACCTGCCGGCGGCCACCGCCGACGGGCCCGGTGAGGCCCACAACGAGATCGCCGGGGTATCGGGCTTCTCGTCGTTCCTGCTGAGCTTGTACGCCAGCATCGCCGACTATCCGGTGACCAAGCCCTGCGAGGACTGCTACATCACCCACATCAAGCCCAACCTGGTGCTGGAGGACGGCACCACGGGCAACATGATGAACGGGCTGATGCTGCACCACGTGGTGAACTTCAACTTCTCCCGGCCCGACATCACCTGCCGGCCCAACATCTTCAGCGGCCAGTCCATCAAGCGCCTCGGCGGCGTGGTGGGCGGCAACGAGCGCTTCTTCGCGTCCGGCAACGAGCGCACCTGGGCCGACATCACCGACGGCTACGGCTACTACGTCGCCCCCGGCGACGACTGGGGCCTGGTGTACCACGTGATGAACATGCGGCCCGAGCCGCGCAGCGTCTACTTCGAGTACGAGTTCACCTGGGTGGACGCGAACGCGGAGAACCGGGATCGGGTGCGGCCGATCTGGGTGGACATCGACCAGTGCAACGACTCCGAGGTCACGATTCCGGCAGGGTACTCCGACGTGACGTGGGCCTGGCAGGCGGACCGCTCCCACACCGTCACCGACATGGGTGGCCATGTTCACGATTACGGCATCAGCATCGCCTGGCGCAACGAGAGCAGCGGCGAGACCGCATGCACGTCGGTGGCCGGCTATGCCGAGGGGTCGTCCTTCGCGCCGGTGGGCCCGGGGCTCGGCACGGATGACGCCCATCCGGTGTCGGCCAACACGGTCGCTTCCGACCCGCTGGGGCTCGGCGGCTTCATGGGCACCATCTCGGACATGACCATCTGCCAGAACATCGGCGCCGAGGTGGACAAGGGCGATCAGATGAAGGCGCACACCCAGATCTACCGGCCGGACTCTACCGACCACGACATGGGCATTATGGTCGGCTTCCTGGACGAGGACTTCTGCATCACCAACTTCTGGTGCTTCTGAGGTCCTGACGGCGCGACCCGCGGGGCAACCCGCCCGCCCCGCGGGTCGCCGTTCCAGCAATCGAGGAGCCTGTCATGGGGAAGACGCTGACGGTGGTGGCGCTGCTGGCCGGTGTGGGCCTCGCGGTCTACTGGTGG
Organism: Pseudomonadales bacterium; assembly: GCA_041690675.1. Classification (GTDB taxonomy): domain Bacteria; phylum Pseudomonadota; class Gammaproteobacteria; order Pseudomonadales; family Azotimanducaceae; genus UBA7803. Next base: position 76,470 of record JAWLGU010000003.1, read on the forward strand.
CAGTCGAACCCGGCGGCTCCCGCCGCCGGCCCGTCCCCTTCGGCGGAGCCGGCCCCGACATCCCGGCCCGCGGCGGAGCGGGCGGTGATACCGGGCTCCGAGCCGGCCGGCGCCGCGCCGGCGAATGCCGCCGGCGAGCAACCGCCACTTCCGGATCTGGATCCCGAGGAAGCGCGCCGCCGGCAGCGGCTTCTGGAGCTCGAGCAGGCGGCGGACGAGCGGTTCGCCGAGACGGTGGAGCTGGACGGGCTGCACGCCGACGCGGTGTCGCCCTCCGTGCGCAATCTGTTTCAGACCATGACCCTGGAGCCCCACTTCGATCTGGGTCAGGCCACCGAGGGTTACGTCAACGGCATGCGTATCGCCGAGCTCAGCGGCGCGAATCCGCTGGCCAAGGCGGGGTTCCGAAGGGGTGACCGCCTCACCCGATGGAACGGCCAGCCCCTGGTGGATCCGGCGCAGATCGCTTACGCGATGCTGTCCCTGGGGGAGGAGTTCGAGGTGTGCGCCGAGCGCGAAGGCGGCGACTACTGCCGGATCGTCAGCCTCGGCAACGGCTGAACCGGGACTCGCGCCGCGGGATTTCCACGGCATTGCCCGTCGGGTAGCATCGGGACATCGGCGGCGCTGGCCTCGAGCGGGTTCCGACCCGGAGGGTTCCATGAAACCACCGCGGGAACATTTCACCGAAGCCCAGCGGCGGATGCTCGATCGCTACGGGGTGGCCGCGCAGTCGCGGTTCGTCTACGCGCCCTCGCTGCCGGGGCACGCCCATGTGCTGGTGTGCGGCGAGGGTCCGGCGGTGGTGATGATCAACGGCATCGGCACGCCGGGCGCGATGTGGGCGCCGCTGATGTGCAAGCTCGAAGGCTTCCGCCTGCATGTCGTGGACCTCCCCGGCTACGGCCTCACCGACCCCGCACCCGGACTCACTCGGGACTTGCGGCGTAACGCCGTGGCGTTTCTGGAGGACGTGCTGAACGCCCTCGAGCTGGATCGGCCGCCCATCGTGGCGAATTCCCTGGGCTCCCTCTGGGCCCACTGGCTCGCCCTGGACCGGCCGGCGCGGGTGGCCGGGATGGTGCACGTGGGATGTCCGGCCACGGCACTCGGCACCTCGGCGCCGCTGCCCATGCGCCTGATGTCGCTGCGGCCTCTGGGACGGCTGCTCACCCGACTTCAGCCGCCGTCGCCGCGACAGGTGGAACAGCTCGGCCGGATGGTGCAGGAGCACCCGCTGGAGCCCGAGCTGGTGGATCTGCTGGTGGCCACCGAGCGGCTGCCGGGCTTCCGCCCGACGTTCCTGGCCACGCTGCACGCCGTGATCCGCTTGCGCGGGAGCTGCCCGGCCACGCGACTCACGGCGGAGCAACTCGCCTGCACCCGGCAGCCCACCCTGCTGATCTGGGGGCGGAACGATCCGTTCGGCTCGCCCGAGATCGGACGCCAGATGGCCGAGATTCTGCCCCGCGCCGAGCTCGAGATCGTCGATGCCGGTCACGCGCCCTGGCTGACCCAGGCGGACCGCATCGCGCCGCGGGCGCGGGACTTCCTGCAACGGGTGGCATGAGCCGCAGGAGCGCAGGCATCCTGGCCTTCAGGCGGGGCGCGCGCGGGACGGAGGTGTTTCTCGTGCATCCGGGCGGGCCGTTCTGGGCGAAGAAGGACGCTCGCGCCTGGTCGATTCCGAAGGGCGAGTTTCACGATGAAGCGCCCCTGGTAGCCGCGCGCCGGGAGTATCGGGAAGAGACCGGGCAGATCATCGACGGGGATTTCATCGCCCTCGAGCCGCTGCGGGCGAGCGGCAAGGAGATCCACGCGTTCGCCGTGGAATCCGATGCTCCGGACCCGTCGAACCTCCGCAGCAACACCTTCGAGATGCCCTGGCCGCCGAGGTCGGGTCGCCTTCAGCGCTTCCCGGAAGTGGACCGGGCGGCCTGGTTTTCACTGGAGGAAGCCCGGGAGAAGATTCACAAGGGCCAGCAGGGCCTGCTGGACCAGCTCGCGCGGCGTTTGCGCGCCGGTTGACGCCGCCGCGGAGAGCCTCGCCGCCGCTGGCGGCAAACCGTAGAATACCGGCGTCTTTAGTTGAAGCCCCGAGCGCGATGCCCAGCCATGCGGACGTCCTCGTCCGGTCTACCAGACGAGCCGACGCGGCTCACCTGCCCGACGTGGAGCGATCTGCCGCCCAGGCGTTCCGTTCCGTGGCGGGGCTGGAGTGGCTGGTGGACGCGGCGTCTCTGCACGTCTGGGAGCTTGCCGTACGTCAGGATCGTCAGGGCCGGGGCATCGGCCGGCGGCTGATCGCGCGGGCCATCGACCAGGCGCGCGACCTCGAGCTGTCGTCCGTCACCCTGACCACGTTTCGGCACGTGCCCTGGAACGAACCGTTCTACGCCAAGCTGGGCTTCGACACGCTGCCGGTAGCCGAGTCGGGCCCGAGGCTCGAGTCGATTCTGGCGCGGGAAGTCGCGCAGGGGCTGCCGGGGGACCGGCGCTGCGCCATGAGACTTCGCTTGCGCCGCCCGGTGGGCGGGGCGGTACCTTAGCGAGACCGGATCGGAAACACAGGAGCCTCATGCCTCCCTTCGAAGGAATCACCCTGCGCACTTCGCGTCTGCTGCTGCGTCCCCTCTGCGACGCGGACGCGCCGGCGCTGTTCCAGCTGTTCCAGGACCCCGCGGTGCGGCGGTTTCTGACCCGCCGGCAGTGGTACTCCGTCGACGAGGCCCTCGCCCTGATCGCCCAGGACAGGCAGGCCCTGGCTACGGGCCAGTACCTCAGGCTCGGTCTCGAGCGGCTGGACGACGGCGCGCTCATCGGCGAGATCTCCCTGTTCAGTCTCGCCGAGGCGTCCAGGCGCGCCGAGGTGGGGTACGCCCTGGCTCGCGACGCCTGGGGGCAGGGCTACATGAGCGAGGCGCTGACGGCCCTGCTGGAGCTCGCTTTCGGTGAGCTCGGACTGAACCGCATCGAGGCCGACATCGATCCGAGGAATCAGGCGTCGGCGAGGATCCTCGAGCGCATGGGGTTTCAGCAGGAGGGCCTGCTGCGGGAGCGGTGGATCGTGGCCGGCGAGGTCTCCGACAGCGGGCTCTACGGACTGCTGCGCCGGGACTGGCACAATGCATCCCCCACGACACGGGCAGAACCGTCATGACCGCATCCTCCATCGCAGACACCCTGCGGCCGCCGTACTACGCGGTGATCTTCACGTCCCTTCGAACCGACGTGGACGCGGGTTACGCCGAGACCGCCGCCCGCATGGAGGCGCTGGCGTCGGGCCAACCGGGCTTCCTCGGCATCGAGTCGGTGCGCGAGGGCGCGCTGGGAATCACCGTGTCCTACTGGTCCAGCGAGGAGGCCATCCTGGCCTGGCGGCGCGACCTGGAGCACCGGGCGGCCCAGGCGGAGGGCAAGCGTGCCTGGTACAGCCGGTATCAGGTACGGGTAGCCCGGGTGGAGCGGGACTACGGCTTCCAAGCGGAGGCTCCGGGGGGCCGCTGATGCCTACGGTGGTCATCGTCTGCGCCCTGCTGGGGTTACTGTTCGGCGGTTTTCGCGGCCTGGTCGTCGGCGCGGCCGTCGGCTACCTCATCGACTGGGCGTTGCCGCGGTTGATCCGCAGTAGCCTCGGCTTGGTCCAGGCCCAGCTCATCGAGTCCACGTTCGCCGCCATGGGCGCCCTGTGCAAGGCCGACAGCCAGGTCACGCGGGACGAGATTCAGGCCGCCGAGATCCTGTTCGACCGCATGCACCTGTCGGCGGAGCAGCGGCAGGCGGCGAAGGCCGCGTTCAACCGTGGCAAGGCCCCCGACTTCGATCTGGACGGCGAGATGGCGAAGCTGGCCCAAGTTTCCCGCGGCCGCCCGGTCATGCTCGGCATGTTCCTGCAGGTGCAGCTGATGGCGGTGGCCGCGGATGGCCGCGTGCACCCGGCGGAGCACGAGATGCTGGTGCGGATGGCGCGCCGCCTCGGGCTCGCGGAGATCGACGTAGCGCGGCTCGAGGCCATGCTTCGGGCGTCCTCCGGCGGGCCGCCGTCGGCCTCGAAGCTGGATGACGCCTACCAGGCGCTGGGGGTGAGCCCCAGCGCCACGGACGCTCAGATCAAGCGCGCCTACCGCCGGCTCATGAGTGAGAACCATCCCGACAAGCTGGCGGGCCGGGGGCTGCCGGAGAGCATGCGGGAGATCGCCGAGGAGCGGACGCGGGAGATCACCGCGGCCTATCGGCTCATCACCGAGGCGCGGGCCGCGGAGCGGGGCGCTAACTGAAGTCGATCCCGGCGAGAATCTCGAAGGAGCGCAGCCGCGCGGCGTGGTCGTGGACGGCGCCGGCGACGATCACCTCGTCCGAGCCGGTGCGTTCCATGAACGCGCCGAGCTCGCGGCGGACGGTGGCTGCGGAGCCGACGAAGGCGCATGACAGCATGCGGGACGCGTGGGCCTGCTCCGCGGGCGTCCAGTGGCCATCCATGTCGGCCACCGGGGACGGCAGCTTGCCAGGCTGGCCGCGCACCAGATTGGTGAAGGCCTGCTGGATGGAGGTGAACAGCCGCCGCGCCTCAGCGTCCGTATCCGCCGCGATGACGTTGGCACCCACCATCACGTAGGGGCGCTCGAGTTGCTCCGACGGCCGGAAATTGTCGCGGTAGACGGCCAGCGCCTGCATCAGCGCGTCCGGGGCGAAGTGCGAGGCGAAGGCGTACGGGAGGCCCAGCGCGGCGGCGAGCTGGGCGCCGAACAGGCTGGAGCCGAGAATCCAGATGGGTACCCGCGAGCCGGTGCCCGGCACCGCCTGGACCCGCTGGTTCGGCTGCAGCGGCCCCAGCAGGGCCTGGAGCTCGAGCACGTCCTGGGGGAAGGACTCGGCACTGGCGGGACTGCGGCGCAAGGCGCGCAGGGTGAGCTGATCGGTGCCCGGGGCGCGGCCGAGGCCGAGATCGATGCGGCCTGGGTAGAGGGTCTCCAGCGTGCCGAATTGCTCGGCGATCACCAACGGCGCGTGGTTCGGCAGCATGATGCCGCCGGCGCCGACGCGGATGGTGCGGGTCCCGCCGGCTACGTAGCCGATGACCACCGAGGTGGCCGCGCTGGCGATGCCCTCCATGTTGTGGTGCTCGGCCAGCCAGAAGCGGTGGTAGCCCCAACGCTCGGCGTGTTGCGCCAGATCCAGGGTGTTGCGGAGCGCGTCCGCCGGGGTGGATCCGTCGGGTACGTTGGCCAGATCGAGGATCGACAGCGCGGGCACGGGCTCACTCCGCCGACGACGGCTGCTCGACGCTCACCACCTGGAGTCTTCTGTGGCCGCCCTTGGGGACGGGCCACTCGATGGTCTCGCCCACCCGCAGGCCGATGAGCGCCGCCCCCACGGGGGCGAGTATGGAGATGCAGCGCCGGGCCGCATCCGCCTCGTGGGGATACACCAGGCTCACCGTGGACTGCTCGCCGGAATCGGTGTCGAGGAAGGTGACCACGGAGCCCATGGTGACCACGTCCTCGGGAAGCTCCGCGTCCGGAACGATGGTGGCCGCATCGAGCTCCTCGAACAACAGCTCCACGGTCTCGGGATCGGATTTCTTCATGAGCGTGCGCAGGCGGGCCTGATCGCTTTCGCCTATCAGCACGGAACGTCGTTCACTCACGGCAGTTGCTCCTCGGGTATGGACAGGGGTTACGGTGCCGTGGCGGCCGAGGCGGACTTCGATGCCTCAGCCGCCCAGGGAAAGCACGGCCGTGCGCCGGCGCGTGGCCCGGGTGTCTGCAATGGCCGCTGCGGGCCGAGTGGGAGCAAACCAATTCATGCCGGTATTCTTACATAGTGCCCACCGGGCCGGGAAGGTGGCAGCATACGCGCTCGAAGCCGCAGCGGGAGAGCCGTCATGACTCTGCAAGACTGGGGGGCCGTGGGCGAGCTGCTCGGCGCCATCGCCGTGGTGCTGACCCTCATCTACCTGGCCAAGCAAATTCGGCTCCACACCCGGACCATGGAGGAGAGCCGCAAGCTCGCCCTGGCGCAGACGTACCAGATGCGCTCCGACGCACTGCAGGAGATGCTGGTGCGCGCGTCCGACTCCGCGTACATCGGGCCCATCATCATCAAGCTCACGCAGCTCGGGTATCCGGAGGACGTGGCCGCCCTGGACGCGCTCAGCGCGGAGGAGCGGGGGCGCTTCCGGCAATGGCACATCGCCCAGCAGACCCACTGGGACAACATGTACTTCCAGTACCAGCAGGGCTTCCTGGACCGGGAGTACTACGAAGACGCCTTCCAGGAGCGGGTACGGCGACTGGCGCCCACCTGGCGCGCCCTGGGGCTCACCAGTGGGCGACGCAGCTTCTTCGAGGAGGTGGAACGTCTGGAAGCGGAGGCGCCCCGGACCCGGGTCGACTGATTCGAGCCAGCGTCAGGACGCGGCCTGCCGCGGTAACCGAAACGAGCCCCGTGGCCCGGAGGAACACGGCCAGCGCCATGGCGGTCAGGGCCGCGGCGGCCACGAACGGGGCGCCGGGAAAGTACACGGGCGCGTCCATCCCGGTGAAGTAGCCGAAGATCTGGGTCATGAACGGCGGGCTCAGGATCGCTGTCAGGCTGGACATGCTGGCCAGCCCGCCCTGCAGCTCGCCGTGCTCGTTGCCGGGCACCTGGTTGGACATGAGCCCCTGCATGGCGGGGGAGGCGAAGCCCTGGAGGGCGCCGGCCACCAGGAACCCGTAGATCATCCAG
>JAWLGU010000003.1:83298-95175 GCA_041690675.1 Pseudomonadales bacterium
CGAAGGCTTGCCAGACCATCCGCGGTCGGAGTCTACTGTGGCGCCCGCGTCCCCGGCCGGGCGCTTCGGGACCAACCAGAGACGAAGGAGATTCCTCACATGATCGGATACGTCACCATCGGCACCAGGGACATGGATCGGGCCGTCGCGTTCTACGACGCGCTCCTCGCCGAGATCGGCGCCAAGCAGCTCATGGGCATGGACCGGATCAAGTTCTACGGCACCGGCCCGGAGGCCGCCATGCTGGCGGTGTGTATTCCCTACGACGAAAAGGAACAGCACCCCGGCAACGGCAACATGGTTGCGATTCCCGCCGGGTCGCGCGAGATGGTCGACAAGCTGTACGCCAAGGCCCGGGAGCTGGGCGCGTCGGACGAAGGGGAGCCCGGTGAGCGGATGCCCGTGTTCTACGGCGCCTACGTGCGCGACCTGGACGGCAACAAACTCTGCTTCTACGACATGAAGATGTGACGACCCATGGACCGATGGGAACCTCCCGGTTTCCATCGGTCCAACCGCGCATGACCACCGCTGCCCTGCCGCCCTCGCTGGCGGCGCTCGAGTTCGACAACCGCTTCACCGGTGAGCTGCCGGCGGACCCGGAGACGGGCCCGCGGCGTCGCCAGGTGCGCGAGGCGTGCTACTCGCGAGTGGCGCCAACACCGGTGCGGGCGCCGCAGCTCGTGGCGTATGCGCGGGAGGTGGCGGAGCTCCTCGGCATAGACCCTGCGGATTGCGATTCCCCCGTCTTCGCCGAGGTGTTCGCCGGCAACCGTTTGCTCGAGGGCATGGATCCCCACGCCACCTGCTACGGCGGGCACCAGTTCGGCGCCTGGGCCGGCCAGCTCGGCGACGGCCGGGCCATCAACCTGGGCGAGGTGGTGAATCCCCGGGGGGAGCATTGGATGCTGCAGCTCAAGGGTGCCGGGCCTACGCCGTACTCGCGCACGGCCGACGGCCTGGCGGTGCTGCGTTCGTCCGTCCGCGAGTTCCTCTGCAGCGAAGCCATGCACCACCTGGGTGTGCCCACCACCCGGGCTCTGTCGCTGGTGCTCACCGGCGAGTCGGTGATGCGCGACATGCTCTACGACGGCCATCCCGCCCCGGAGCCCGGGGCGGTCGTGTGCCGGGTCGCGCCGTCGTTCACCCGCTTCGGTCATTTCGAGATGCTGGCCGCCCGGGGGGAGACGGCGCTGCTCGCGCGGCTTCTCGACGTCACCATCAAGAACCATTTTGCCGGTCTCGCCGCTGGCGTCGGGGAGCCGGCGGAGCGGTGTGCTGCATGGTTTCGCGAGGTGTGCGCGCGCACGGCCGTCATGATCGTCGAGTGGATGCGGGTGGGCTTCGTCCACGGTGTCATGAACACCGACAACATGTCTGTGCTGGGGCTGACCATCGACTACGGCCCTTACGGCTGGCTGGACGACTACCAGCCCGACTGGACCCCCAACATCACCGACGCCGCCGGCCGCCGTTACCGGTACGGCTTCCAGCCGCGCATCGCGCAATGGAACCTGCTGCAGCTCGCCAGGGCGGTGTATCCGCTGGTGGGCGACGCGGCGCCGCTGGACGCGGGGCTGGAGGCGTTCGAGACACGGTACCTGACCGGCTGGCGGCGGATGATGCTCGGCAAGCTGGGGCTCGGCGAGCTGGATCCCGGTACCGATGCGGCCCTCGTCGACGAGCTGAGCGACGTGCTTCAGGCCACGCAGACGGATATGACCCTGTTCTTTCGCCTGCTGGCGAACCTCACCCCCGGGCAGGCCGACCCGCTTGGGAGTATGGAGCACGCGTACTATCGGCCCGAGGACCTCCGCGGCGAGGCGGGTGGGCGTGTGGCGGCCTGGCTCGACGGGTACCTGCGCCGGGTGGCCGAGGAGGGCCTGGATCCGGCGGAGCGGCGGGCGCGCATGAACGCCGTGAACCCCAAGTTCGTGCTGCGCAACTACCTGGCTCAGCTCGCCATCGACGCCGCCGAGGCCGGCGATTTCACGATGATCCAGCAGCTCCAGACGGTGCTGCGAAGGCCGTACGACGAGCATCCGGAACACGAGAGCTGGGCCGCCAGGCGCCCGGACTGGGCCCGCGAGCGGGTGGGCTGCTCCATGCTCTCCTGCAGCTCCTGACGCCGGCTCCCGCCTGCTATGCCGGCCGGGTCAGGCGGCGTCCATGACGCTGAGCCGGGCCTTCAGCTCGCGCTTCAGGAACTTGCCGTTGGCGTTCTTGGGCAGCGGCTCCTGCATGAACCAGATGTAGCGCGGCACCTTGTGAGCCGAGATCTTCGACCGGCAGTGGGCCCGCAGCTCGTCGGCGGTGGCCCGCTCTCCCGGACGCAGGTACACGGCCGCGCCCACCTCTTCGCCCAGCCGGTCGTCCGGCACGCCGAACACCGTGGCCTCCGCGACCGCGGGATGGTCGAAGACGGCGCTCTCCACCTCGGCGCAGTAAACGTTCTCGCCGCCCCGCAGCACCATGTCCTTGGCCCGGTCGACGATGTAGATGAAGCCGTCCTCGTCCATGCGGGCGATGTCGCCGGTGTGCAGCCAGCCGTCGGTGATGGTCTCTGCGGTGGCGTCCGGCCGGTTCAGATAGCCCTTGATCACCGGCGCGCCCTTCACCCACAGCTCGCCCACCTCGCCCGTGGGCAGGGCATTGCCCTCGGCGTCGACGATCCTGGCCTCGAAGGTGGGCATGGCCGGACCACAGCTCGCCGGCTTGTCGATGAAGAAGTCCGCGGAGATGGAGGTGATGATCCCGCAGGTTTCGGTCATGCCGTAGCCGGTATTGGGGCGCGCCGTCTTCACCCGGCGGTCGATCTTGCCCACCAGGTCCGGCTGCAGCTGCGCGCCGCCGCCGCCCAGACTCATGAGCGACGAGGTATCGTAGCTGTCGAAGTCGGGGTGGGAGATCAGCTCCCGCGCCATCACCGGCACCCCGGACAGCGCCGTGATGCGCTCGCGCTCGATGAGCTTCAGGGCCTCGCCGACGTCCCACTTGTACATGAACACCAGCTTGCCGCCGCTCACCGTAGTGCCCTGGGCGACGCAGTTGTTGGCGGTGACGTGGAACAGCGGCGTGGTCACCAGCGCCGCGGAGGCGGGCGGCTCGGCGTCCGGCTCCGGGATGGGGATGGTGCCGTTGCGCTGGCCGATGGTGGTGAGGCACGTGGCCCAGAAGACGATGTTCATCACGTTGGACACGCAGCCGCGGTGGGTGAGCTGGGCGCCCTTGGGATGGCCCGTGGTCCCGGAGGTGTAGAAGATGCAGGCGTCGCTGTCCGGGTCGATGTCGGCCGCGGGCAGGTCGCCGCCGTGGCGGATCAGCGCGTCCCAGGGAATCACCCCGTCGGGCAGGCCGTTCGGGATGCGCACCCCGACGATCTCCATCTGCGGAATCTCCGCGCGGTGCTCCAGCGCCCGCTCGAGCCGCTCCTGGTCCGCCACCAGCACCTTGGGCGTGGAGTCGTTCAGGCCGAAGACCAGCTCGGGGCCCACCCACCAGGCGTTGACCCCCACCACCACGGCGCCCAGGGAGACGGTGGCCCAGTAGGTCAGCATCCACTCGGGGTAGTTGCGCATGGCGATGGCCACCCGATCCCCGGGGCCGACGCCGTGATCGGCGAGCCAGGAGGCGATGGAAGCCACCTGTCGGTGCGCCTCGGCGTAGCTGGTGCGCTCGTCGTGGTAGACCAGGTAGTCTCGATCGCCGTGGGCCGCGGAGGCCAGCCAGACGTCGCGCAGACTGTTCGGGGCGTTGACGAAGGTGCGGGTCATGTTGCCGCGGATCTCCACCTCGACCACCTCGAACGGCGCGCCCGGCGCGGTCAGCTCGTTCCAGACTTCCCTAAGCTGATCGTACATCGTCATGAACAATTCTCTCCTGGTGTGACGGTTGACGGCGAGCCGGGCCCGCGGGCACAGGGCCGCCATGCTAATACAGCCGTATCGGGGAGTGTAATCGCCGGGACGGCTGGCCGAGGTCGTGGTAGATTTACTCAAGCTAGAACGCGTTACAACCCGTGCGCCACGTGGCGACGATCTGACTGAGGGGGAAGTAAGGATGGATTTCGAGATTCCGCAGGACATTCAGGAGCTGCTTGGCCGGCTGGACACGTTCATCGACGAGGTGATCAAGCCGCTGGAGCAGGAGAACGACAACATCCGATTCTTCGACCACCGCCGCGAGGACGCCCGCACCGACTGGGAACGGGGCGGACTGCCCAACGAGGAATGGGAGCAGTTGCTGCACAAGGTCAAGCGGCTGGCGGACGAGGCGGGCTTCTACCGCTACCCCTTCCCCAAGGAATACGGTGGCATGGAAGGCAGCAACCTGGGGATGGCCATCATCCGCGAGCATCTGGCGGCGAAGGGCCTGGGGCTGCATAACGATCTGCAGAACGAGCACTCCATCGTCGGCAACAACGTGGGGCTGCTGCTCATGCTGAACTACGGCACCGAGGAGCAGAAGAAGGAGTGGGTCGACGATCTGGCGGAAGGCCGTGCCGGCTTCGCCTTCGGCATCACCGAGCCCAACCACGGTTCCGACGCCACTCACATGGAAACCCATGCGGTGCGCGACGGCGACGAGTGGGTGATCAACGGCGAGAAGACCTGGAACACCGGCATCCACAAGGCCAAGTACGACATGGTCATGGCCCGCACCTCCGGCAAGCCCGGGGACGGGGACGGCATCACCGCCTTCCTGGTGCCCATGGACGCACCGGGGGTGAAGATCGAGGAGTACCTCTGGACCTTCAACATGCCCACCGACCACGGCCGGGTCTCGTTCACCAACGTGCGCGTGCCCCACGTCAGCATCTTCGGCGGCGAAGGGCGGGGCCTGCAGGTGGTGCAGCACTTCTTCAACGAGAACCGCATCCGTCAGGCGGCCTCGAGCCTGGGCGCGGCCCAGTACTGCATCGACGAATCGGTGAGGTACGCCATGGAGCGCAAGCCGTTCGGCAAGCCCCTGTCGGCGAACCAGGGCATCCAGTTCCCGCTGGTGGAACTGCAGACCCAGTGCGAGATGCTGCGGGCGCTGATCCACAAGACCGCCTGGCTCATGGACAAGAACGGTGCCTTCTCCGTGTCCGACAAGGTCTCCATGTGCAACTACTGGGCGAACCGGCTGTGCTGTGAGGCGGCGGACCGGGCCATGCAAGTGCACGGCGGCCTCGGCTATTCGCGGCACAAGCCCTTCGAGCACATCTATCGCCACCACCGCCGCTACCGGATCACCGAAGGCGCGGAGGAGATCCAGATGCGGCGGGTGGCCGGCTACATGTTCGGCTACATGAAGCAGCGGGCGCCCAAGGGCGTGAAGGAAGACTGATCATGGCCCAGGACCGCGCGGAGTTCGAAGCGGCGCTGGACGCCGTGCTCCGCCGGGTCGTTCCGGGCTGCCGGGGACTGGTGGCGGCGGAACGGCTCTCCGGCGGTGCCAGTCAGGAGACCTACCGCATCACCATCGCCACCGAGGACGCTGAGCGCCTGGTGTGCATGCGCCGCGCCCCCGGCGGCGGGGTCGTGGAGTCGGAGACGGCGAGCACGGGCCCCGGCCTCGCCACCGAGGCCCGGCTCATGCAGGTGGCCCGGGACGCCGGAGTGCCGGAGCCCCAGGTGCACTACGTGCTCGAGCCCGACGACGGGCTCGGCGAAGGCTTCATCATGGAGTGGCTCGAGGGCGAGACCCTGGGCGCACGCATCGCCCGGGCGCCGGAGCTGGCGCGCGTGCGCGAGAAGCTGGCCTTCGAGTGCGGGCAGATTCTGGCGCGGATTCACGGCATCGACGTGGCCGCTGCCGGGCTCGAGGGGCGGCTCAGCCGAAGCACGCCGGAAGACTTCGTGCGCCAGACCTGGGAGCGTTACCAGCTCCTCGGCACGCCGCAGCCCATGATCGACTACACCGCCCGCTGGCTGCTGGAGCACCTGCCGGAAAACCCGCGCATGACCCTGGTGCACAACGACTTCCGCAACGGCAACTTCATGGTGAACGAGCACGGCATCAACGCGGTGCTCGACTGGGAGATCGCTCACATCGGCGACCCCATGCGCGACCTGGGGTGGATCTGCACCAACTCGTGGCGCTTCGGGGTGACCGAGATGCCCGTGGGCGGATTCGGCGGGTACGCCGATCTGTTCGCCGGGTACGAGTCAGTGTCCGGAACGCCGGTGGACCCGGACCACGTGAAGTTCTGGGTGGTATTCGGCTCGTTCTGGTGGGCGGTGGGTTGTCTCGGCATGGCGGAGCACTACCGCAGCGGCCCCGATCAGACGGTGGAGCGGCCGGCCATCGGCCGGCGCTCGTCCGAGTGCCAGGTGGACTGCGTGAACCTGCTGATCCCGGGGCCGGTGGAGCTCGTGCCGGAGCGCGATCTGACCGCCAGCGACGACATGCCGAGGTTGGACGAGCTGGTGGTCTCCGTGCGCGACTACCTGCGCGGCGACGTGATGTCCGCCACCCAGGGGCGCACCCAGTTTCTCGCCCGGGTGGCGGGCAACAGCCTGGACATCGTGCTGCGGGAGCTGGCCCTGGGGGATGCCCACCGTGCCCGCGAGCACGAGCGGCTGCAGGCCCTGCTGGGCACCACGGGGGAACTCGCGGATCTGCGCTGGCGATTGACCCGCGGGCTGCGCGACGGCTCGGTGGCGCTGGACACTCCGGGGCTCGCCGAGCATCTGCGGGCCACGGTGGTCAACCAGATCGCCATCGATCAGCCCCGCTACTCGGGGTTCAAGACGGCACTCGCCAACGCCGGCCCGGCCTGAGCCTGCGGTGGCGCGGTCGGCTTCCACGCCTACCCTGGCGGAGACGCTCTCGGACGTGCCGCGAATATCCCGCGGCGCCTGGCGGCGGATGGGCTGGCTGTGCCGCTGGCTGATCGCCAGTCGCGCGGCGGTGCTGCCGCTGACCCTGCTCTCCGCGCTGTTCGGCGGTCTGCTGGCGGCGCCTTGGACCCCGCGGGAGGCCATGCTGCTGCTTTTGTGCACCGCGGGCTTGCTGCTGGCCCACGCTGCCAGCAACCTGCTGAACGACCACATGGATTGGCGCCTGGGACTCGACCGGGACAGTTACTTCCGGGTTCGCTACGGCACTCACCCACTGGCCCAGGGACTGATGCGCCCGGGCGCCCACCTCCTGGCGCTGCTGGTGGTCGGCGGCCTGGCGGTGTGGCTGGCCTCGGTGATCGCCGGCAGAACCGGCGCTCCCGCCTACTGGCTCACCGGCGCCGGCGCGCTGCTCATGCTGTTCTACACCTGGCCCCTGAAACGCCTGGGGCTGGGGGAGATGGTGGTGTTCCTGGTGTGGGGGCCGCTGATGGTGGGTGGCGTGTACTGGGTGCTTTCGGGGGACTGGGGGCTCGACATCGCCGCCATCTCCGCCATCTTCGGCCTCGGCCCTACAGTGGTGGTGTTCGGCAAGCACGCCGACAAGCGCCGCGACGATGCCGCCCGCGGGATCCGCACGTTGCCGGTGTTGCTCGGCCCCGTGTGGGCGCCCCGGGTCACCGCGGGGCTGGCGGCAACCCAGCTGGCGGGCGGGCTCGGCTGGGCATGGCAGAGCGGCCGCTGGAGCTACCTGTTGCTGCTGGCGGCGCTGCCGGCCTTGGGGCGCTGTGTCGTGACCTGCCTGCGGCGGCGGCCCGGCAGCCGGCCCCGGGGCTATCCGGACCACCTGTGGCCGCTGTGGTATACCGTGGCCGGCTTCCGCTTCGCCCGGGCCAGCGGCGCGGCGCTGGTGGCGGCGGCGCTGCTGGATGCGCTGTGGTGAGGCGGCAGGGCCGTCAACGAAGCCGGCGCAAGGCGGGCTCGGCTGCGACGGGGGGTTCGAAGGTGTAGCAATGGCGACCGGCGCCGTGGGCCCAGAACCCGCCGGCGGACGCCTCGCCGGCGGCGCCCTGGAAGGTGGCGCACAGCCGATAGCTCGCGGGCTGTTCGGTCTCGTCGTACTCGTAGGCGAGCCCCGTTACCGGGTCCGACGGCATTCGCGAAAGCCGCCGGCCATCCACCAGCGCGGCGAGGCTCTCGGGCAGCGCGTCCCTGGCCAGCCAGTACCCGTCGATGGCCGCGGCGAGGCGTTGCAGGTCGCCCACGCGCCGCTCGTCCAGGCGTTTGTGCCGTTGCTCGACCGGGGATCCGGACAGCAGCAGACCCGCCACCAGCGCCACGCCCACCACGGACGAGGCGGTCCACGCGGCCAGGCGATCGACGCTCACGGCGGCAACGCCTCGTCATCGGCGCGCACCGTCCACAGGTAGTACCCGAACACGGCCGCGGCCAGGCCAGCGACGATGGCGGACTTGAGCAGGAATCGCACCGTGAGCTCCCCCGACAGCAGCCCGTGCACCAGGAAGATGAGATCGCCGATGATGACGAACGCCGCCCCCGCCAGCGTCAGATAGGTGAGCCAGCGGCGCACCGGGGAGGCCCGCCGCCCCGGGTCCGCGGCCACGTCACGCACCGTGCGAAAGCTCGCGTACAGGAAGACCGGGTAGGCCACCACCAGGACCGAGGTGGCGAAGCGGATCCGGCCGTACACCGCCTCCTGGTACTCGATGAGCTCGTCCGGGAACGCCAGGTTGACGAATTGAAACAGCAGGTTCCCCAGGTAGAAGGCGCTGAGATAGAGCGAGCCGAAGACGATGAGATAGAGGAAGGCGTCGCGGGCGCTGAGCCGGGTCCGGGGGCGCGGCACCGGAACGGGGAAATCCACCGCCGCGAACGCGCGCAGCGCATCGGCGACGCGATCCCGGGACCAGCCGGCTTCCGCCAGGACACGCTCGATCTCCGCACGCCCGGCGCCGGCGCGCAACGCCGCCTCGACGAACCCGTTGAGCTTGTCTCGCGCCAGGGGACCTCCTCAGGGTGCAGCTCGCGGCCGCATCTCGAACAGCCACAGCGCTCCGGATTGCACCGCCTGCACGGTAGCCTCCGTGCCGTACTTGCGATTCAGCTCCGCCACCAGCGGTTGGGCCAGAGCCAGGTCCCGAACGCGCACGAGCTGGCGCGGGTACAGCCTGCCCTCCACCCGCAGAACAGCCCGGCCGTCCCGCTCCGCCTCCGGCGGCCACTGCTTCCACAGCCGGCCCCAGGTGCTGCTCATGTAGCCGGAGGGAATGAAGATGCGGCGGTCGTGCACGAGGATCCACGTGGTGCGCGACCGCGGCGGCTCCAGCAGCTGAAACTCCACCGTCTCCGCATCCCGCAGCCGGTTCCAGTCCGGCTCGGCGCCCGAGTGCAGCTCGCCGGACTGGAACGGCCCACCGGCGAGAATGCCGATGGGGCCGTCGGAGAATCGCCCGAGCAGCGCGACGCCGCCGATGATGACCACGGCGAGTATCGCGACGCCGACGAGGAACCGAAC
The DNA here is from genome assembly GCA_041690675.1 of Pseudomonadales bacterium. Lineage (GTDB taxonomy): Bacteria > Pseudomonadota > Gammaproteobacteria > Pseudomonadales > Azotimanducaceae > UBA7803. The sequence continues at coordinate 92,662 of JAWLGU010000003.1, forward strand.
GATGAACATGGACGCTCTCTCCCCAGGAGTGGCTGTCGAGGGAGAGTGCGGCGAATCGTGCCGCGGATCAAGTCACGGGCGCCGACTGGTTAACGGTCTGCGGCGGCGGGCTCCCCCCCGGCACCGCTCTCCGTCATCATGCCGCTCCGCATTGCCGGAGCCGATCATGCGTCTTCCAAGGAACGTTCAGCGAGGCGCTCTCGCGGTGATCCTGACGGCGGCGCTGGCGCCGTGGACCCACGCCCACGACCCCGTCCCCGATCACGGCTGCCGGGCGCCCGAGCGCCCGGAGAACGATCAGGACGACGTGCTCTGGCAGGGATTTCTCGACGCGGTGGACGGGTATCGGCAGTGCATCAGCGACTTCGCCGCGGCGAACCGTCGCGCGGCGCAGGCGCACAGCCGGGCCGCCAACCAGGCGACCCAGGCGTGGAACGCGTTCGTGCGCCGCGAGCTCAACGTGCCGGAGGATTATCCGTGGCCGCCGAAGGCGGCCCGCTAGCGCGGCGGGCCGCCCGCGAGGGCTCGGGGCGCTAGAAGCGGTAGCCCACGTTCAGCCCGAAGGCCCAGGGATCGATCTCCACGGTTTCCAGCTTGTTGCCGTCGAGCTCGGCGTCGGTGTCGATGTCCAGGTAGCGCACGTCGGCGTTGAGGAACCAGTTGCTGCCGAGATCGATGTCCACCCCCAGCACGGCGGCCACGCCCACGGAGGTGTCGAGGTCCAGGTCCGCGCCCGACAGGGGGCCTTTGGTGTCCTCGTCGAAGAACACGGTGACGTTCAGGCCCGCCCCCAGGTACGGCTGTATCGGCGAGTCGGGGAGGAAGTGGTAGGCCACGCTCACGGTGGGCGGCAGGTGCTTGGTGGAAGCCACCGTGGGACCGTCCACCAGAGCGATGTCGTGCTCGAAGGGCAGGGCGGCCAGAAGCTGAACTTCCCAGTTGCGGGTGAGCATGCGGGCGATCTCGAAGGTGAACATGGTGTCGTCGTCCACCTCGACGAGGTCGCCGTTGTCGGACTTGGGATCCACCAGATGGAAGCCGCCGCGAACGATCCAGTCACCGGCCTCGTGGGCCAAGGTCGGCACCGGTGCCAGCAGTGCGGCGCCGAGGCAGCAGGCCACAGCGATTCGCGGGGACGTGGATCTTCTCGTTCTCATCATCGTTCTCTCCTGTTTGTGCGCCGAGCGCGATAGTTCGGCTGCTTTATAGAATTCGCCCCCGGGGCTCGTAATAGGGGTATCCCGAAGCGCCGGAAGATGCGGAGGGTCGACTTGACTCGAATCAACTGAGGCGGCAATTCCGGGGCCTATCGCGTTTTCGTCCCGGGAACTCTATGCTTGCTCCATGTCCCCCCGGTGCTACACCCCCCGGGGCATGCTCGATGCCCTGGTGTCATTCCCCACGGTCTCGCGAGACTCGAATCTGGACCTGGTCCGGTTCGTCTCGGAGTACCTGCGCGGGCACGGCGTGGAGGCGCGCCTGGTGGAAAGCGACTGCGGGGCGAAGGCCAACCTGTACGCCACGGTCGGGCCCATGGTGCCGGGCGGGGTGGTGCTTTCCGGACACACCGACGTGGTGCCCGTGGACGATCAGGCCTGGAGCAGCGACCCCTTCCGGGTGGTGGAGCGCGGCGGGCGGCTGTACGGCCGCGGCACCTGCGACATGAAGGCGTTCATTGCCATCGCGCTGGCCCTGGTGCCGGAGATGCAGTCGTTGCGCTACCCCATTCACCTGGCGCTCTCCTACGACGAGGAGGTGGGCTGCCAGGGCGCGCCCCGGCTGATCGAAGCCCTGACGACCCACCTGCCCCGGCCGCGGGCGGTGATCGTGGGCGAGCCCACCGGAATGCGGGTGGTGACCGCGCACAAGAGCATGTTCATCTTCGACACCCACGTGGTGGGCCACGAGGCCCATTCGAGCAAGCAGGAGCTAGGGGTTCCGGCGGTGATGTTCGCCGGGCGGATGGTCAACTGGCTCGCCGAGCAGCAGGCGCGAAACCGGGCCCGGGCAGTGCCGGGCTGCCCCTTCGACCCAGCGTACTCCACCCTGCACTGCGGGGTGATCCACGGCGGCACGGCGCAGAACATCACCGCCCGCGATTGCCGCTTCGTCACCGACATCCGTACCTTGCCGGAGGAAGATCCTCTGGATTTCTTCCGGGCCCTGGAGCGATTCGCCCGGGACGAGCTCGAGCCGGAGATGCAGCGGGTGCATCCCGGCGCGGGGATTCATTTCGAGATACGCGCCAACGTGCCCGGCTTCACCGCCACCGAAGACGATCCCGCCGTGGTGCTCGCCAAGCAGCTCACGGGTCAGAACGCCACCGAGTGCGTGGCCTACGGTGCCGAGGCCGGCCAGTTCCAGCAGGCGGGGCTGTCGGTGGTGGTCTGTGGTCCCGGCAGCATCGACCAGGCGCACCAGCCCGACGAATACATCACCCTGGAGCAGTTCGAGCTGGGGACGACCTTCCTGCGCCGGCTGGTGGCTCAGCTCTCCGGCTGATTCGGCTCGCCA
>JAWLGU010000003.1:95275-121442 GCA_041690675.1 Pseudomonadales bacterium
GGCTCGCCAGCGGCTAGCCAGCGGCTCAGCGGCCGCACAGCGGCGGATAGCCGGCGCTGGCCGCATGCAGCTCCGCGGCGTGCCACACCCGCATGATGTTGCCGCCGAGAATCTTCTCGATGGCCGCGGCGTCGTAGCCGCGGCGCAGCAGGCCGGCCACCAGCTTCGGGTAGCTGCTCACGTCCTTCAGCCCCACGGGCAGCGAGTCGCCGACGCCATCGTAGTCGGAGCCCAGGCCCACGTGGTCGATGCCGGCCAGCTTCACCGCCCGGTCCACGTGATCGAGCACGTCCTCGAGGGTCGCGTAGGGGTAGGGGTGCTCCTCCCGATCCTGCTCGGCGTCGCTGTAGGCGCGGGCCTCGGCGGTGAGAAAGCTGGAGCCGAAGTTGATCTGGATGACCCCGCCGTTCTCGCCGAGGGCCCGGACCATGTCGTCGCTCATGTTGCGCTGAAAACCCGGGGTGAAGTAGCGCAACGACGAGTGGCTGGCGATGACCGGGGTTTCGGAGAGCTCGATCACCTGCCAGAAGGCGGCGTCGCTCAGGTGGGACACGTCCACCAGCACGCCGCGCTCGTTCATGGCCCCGATCAGCCGCTTGCCGAAAGGAGAGAGACCGCCCCAGCGCTCGTTGTCGTCGTAGGAGGAGTCGGAGATGTGGTTGGACTTGGAGTGGGCCAGGGTGATGTAACGGATGCCCCGCTCACGGAAGTGGTCCAGGTTGGCCAGGCTGCCTTCCAGGGGGCCGCCGTTTTCCATGCCCATGGGCATGGCCACGAGGCCCCGGGCCTTGGCGTCCAGCACGTCGGTGGTGCAGGTGGCCAGGGCGAACTTGTCCGGATGCTCCTGCGCCAGAGTTTCCACGCCGTCGATCAGCTCGTCGGCGAGGGCGCGCGCTCCGCCCGCCTCGTCCACGGCGGCGGGGATGTAGATGGACATGAACAGCGCGTCCAGCCCGCCGGCCACCGCCCGGGGGTAGTCGAAGTCGCCGGTGGCGGTGGCCTGGCTGACGTCCGCGGGATCCTCGACGAGCCGATAGGGCACGTCGATGTGGGTGTCCACGATGAGGAAGCGGTGGGCCAGGCGCTGGGCTTCGGCCGCCATATCGGCCTGCGGCCGTGGCTCGGTCTGGGCACAGGCAGCCAGGCAGAGGACGGCGATAACGGCCACGGCTCGGCTCATGGGCGAGGTCTCCTATTTGTTGCTGTTGTTGTCGGCGTCCGGGCCCGCCTGGGTCACGCACTGGCCGCACAGACCGCGGATCTCGATCAGGTCGTGGGCCGTGTGGAACTCGTGATCCAGGGCGGTGCGGGCGATCTCCCGCTCGAGCTTGTGGTTCTCGAACTCGGTGATGGTCTTGCAGCGGTTGCAGACCAGCAGCATGCCGCCGTGATCGGGGCTGTCGGCTTCGCAGGCGGTGTAGGCGTGCAGGGCGTCGATGCGATGGATCAGCCCGGCGTCGAGCAGGAAGTCCAGCGTCCGGTAGACGGTCACCGGCGCGGCGTTGCCGCGCTCCTGCTTCAGCCGATCGAGCAGCTCGTAGGCCCCCAGCGGCGTGTGCTCGGCGGCGATGAGCGCGTAAACCTGGCGGCGGAGCTCGGTGAAGGTGAGGCCCTTCTCCTTGCACAATCGTTCGGCGGACTGGAGTGAGCGCTGCACGGAACGGTGGGTCATGGCGCAATGTTCACATGGCGCCTGAGGCGAAACAAGGCGTCTTCCATCGCTCCGCCCGAGGGGCTGACCGCGAGAGCATGGGGCGGTGAAACATCGGCACGCGACCGGGCCGGAACGCGAATCGCGCGCCTCGCGCAGCCCCCTCCCGGGGGTGCCGTCGCTCTGCAGAGTTGCCACCTCCCTCCGCCGCCAGCGGGCGGCGGCGGGAGGCGTCAATCTGCGGCGCTCCGCTGCGCGACATTGGCGCACGATTCGCGTTCCGGCCCGTCCGCTTACGCTGTTCCCTGTCTCTGACTGGCGCGGTCAGCCGCTCGGGCGGGCGATGGTAGAATCTTGGTTTTGCAGTCAGCCGAGGGTTCATGAGCACCATCATCCGCCAGGACGACGTCATCGAGAGCGTGGCCGACGCGCTGCAGTTCATTTCGTACTACCACCCGGTGGACTTCATCCGCGCCATGCGCGAAGCGTGGGAGAGGGAGGAGTCGCCGGCAGCGAAGGCGGCGCTGACCCAGGTGCTGGTGAACTCGCGCATGTGCGCGCTCGGCAAGCGGCCCATCTGCCAGGACACCGGCATCGTCATCGCCTTCGTCGAGGTGGGCATGGACGTTCGCTGGGACGCGGACATGAGCCTGGACGAGATGATCAACGAGGGGGTGCGGCGCGCCTATCTGAATCCGGAGAACGTGCTGCGCGCCTCGGTGCTCGACGACCCCGACGGGGCCCGGGCCAATACCCGGGACAACACCCCGGCGGTCATCCATTACAAGGTCGTGCCGGGCAACACCCTCAGCATCGAGCTGGCCGCCAAGGGGGGCGGCAGCGAGGCCAAAGCCAAGTTCGCCATGCTGAACCCGTCGGACTCGGTGGTGGACTGGGTGCTCTCGGTGGTGCCGCAGATGGGCGCAGGCTGGTGCCCGCCCGGCCTGCTGGGGGTGGGCATCGGCGGCACGCCGGAAAAGGCCATGCTGCTGGCCAAGGAGTCCATGATGGAGCCCATCGACATCCACGAGCTGAAGGCCCGGGGCCCCAGGACCCACGCGGAGGAGCTGCGGCTCGACCTGTTCGAGAAGGTCAACGCCCTGGGGATCGGCGCCCAGGGGCTCGGCGGGCTCACCACGGTGATGGATGTGAAGGTCAAGGAGTACCCCACCCACGCCGCCAACAAGCCGGTGGCGGTGATTCCCAACTGCTCCGCTACCCGCCACGTGCACTTCACCCTGGACGGCTCCGGACCCGCTCGATTGGAGGCGCCCGATCTGTCCGAGTGGCCGGACCTGGCCTTCGAGCCGGGCGACGACGTGCGCCGGGTCGACCTCGATACGCTGACTCCCGAGGACGTGCGCACGTGGAAGGCGGGCGAGACGCTGCTGCTCTCGGGGAAGCTGCTCACCGGCCGGGACGCCGCGCACAAGAAGCTGGTGGATCTCATGGAACGCGGCCAGCCGCTGCCCGTCGACTTCACCAATCGGGTGATCTATTACGTTGGCCCGGTGGATCCGGTGGGCGACGAGGTGGTGGGTCCGGCGGGGCCCACCACCGCCACCCGCATGGACAAGTTCACCCGCGCCATGCTCGAGAAGACCGGTCTCATCGGCATGGTCGGGAAGGCCGAGCGGGGACCCGCAGCCATCGAAGCTATTCGCGACAATGAGGCCGTGTACATGATCGCCGTGGGTGGCGCAGCGTACCTGGTGGCCAAAGCCATCACCCGATCCACCCTGCTGGCCTTCCCGGAGCTCGGCATGGAGGCCATCTACGAGTTCGAGGTGAAGGACATGCCGGTGACAGTGGCCGTGGATTCCGGCGGCGAATCCGTGCATCGCAAAGGGCCCAGGATCTGGGCGGAGAAGATCGCCGAGCGCATCGGCAGCGTCGACGTCTGACCCCGATCTGACCGCGAAATGCCCGTTGTGGGCGGATCGTCCGATCTTCCCACACAGTTCCTTTCCGATATTCCTACATCTTCAGACCGTACACCCGGGCGGCGCCCGGGTGCGCGGCTATAACTATCGAACACCGATGTAACGATGGAGATGCAGCATGACGGCCGATGCGCCCTCAACCACAGCCGATGTAGCGGGGGCCGATGCACGTCAAACGCTGACGTTCCGGCTCGGCGAGGAGAGGTACGGGGTGGATATCCTCCGGGTTCAGGAGATCCGCGGCTGGTCCCCGGTGACGCGCATGCCCAAGGCCCCGAGCCACGTTCTGGGCGTGCTGAACCTCAGAGGGGCCATCGTTCCCGTCATCGACCTGCGGCGTCGCTTCGGTCTGAAGCCCGCCGAGTTCACCTCGCTCACCGTCATCATCGTGCTGTCGATGGAGACGGAATCGGGGCGCAGGGAGTTCGGCCTGGTGGTGGACGGCGTCTCCGATGTGGTGGATGTGCGGCCGCAAGACCTGCAACCGGTGCCGAATGTCGCCGGGCGCCAGGACGTGGACTTTCTGCAGGGCCTCGCGACGATCCAGGACCAGATGGTGATGCTGCTCGACGTCAACCGCCTCGTGATGCAGGACCTGGTAGGTGACGACGAGCCGAAGGCGTGATCGCCGAGCGGGCAGTGAATTCATTGGAGAGAAGAATAAGATGCTCAAGAACCTAACCATCAGATCGCGTCTGATTTTCATGCTGTCGTTCATGTCGGTTCTCATGATCGGAATCGGCACCCTGGGACTGAACGGAATGAGCTCCAGCAACGAGGGGCTGAGGAGCGTGTACCAGGACCGTACGGTCGCCGCTGGGCAGATCAGCTACATCCTGGAGCGGGTCATGGCCAACATGCTCCTCATCCGGGACACCCAGCTCGCCGGCACCCGCGAGGCGGCACAAGAGAACTGGGCGGCGATGAGCCGGAACATCGATGCCATCACCCGCACCTGGGAAGACTACATGGGCACGTACCTCACGCCGGAAGAGAAGAAGCTGGCAGAGGAGTGGGCGTCCATTCGCGCGCATTTTGTGAAAGACGGTCTGATCGTCGCCATGGAAGCGATGCGCGCCGGCCGTTTCGATGAGGCCGCCCGTGTCATCGACCAGGTTACGGTGCCCGCGTACCAGCCGGTGAGGGATGGCGCGGCCAAGCTGATGCAGCTGCAGATGGACGTGGCTCAGCAGGAGTACGAGGAGGCCGTGGATCTCTACGAGCTGCAGAACGTCCTCATCTGGACGGCCATCGCGCTCGGCGTCGCCATCGCCGGCATCATCGGCTTCATGCTGATCTCCGCCATCGGCAGGCAGCTCAACGAGGCGATCCGCATTGCGAATGCAATCGCTAAGGGCGATCTGACCAACGAAATCGAGGTCACGTCCAATGACGAGATCGGGCGCATGCTCACCGCCATGAAGGCCATGAGCGAAAGCCTGGTCGATCTGGTGGTGACGGTGATGGGAGCAAGCGCCTCGGTGGCTGCAGGCTCTGCACAGATCGCAGCGGGCAACGCCAACCTGTCTCAGCGCACCGAGGAGCAGGCGTCGAGCCTGGAGGAGACGGCGTCCTCGATGGAGGAGTTCACCTCCACGGTGAAGCAGAACGCCGACAGCGCCGGCCAGGCGAACCAGCTCGCCATGGCGGCCCGTCAGCAGGCCGAGAAGGGCGGCGCGGTGGTAGCCACCGCTGTGCAGGCCATGAACGAGATCAACGATGCTTCGAAACGGATCGCCGACATCATCGGCGTCATCGATGAAATCGCGTTTCAGACCAACCTGCTGGCGCTGAACGCCGCAGTGGAGGCAGCGCGGGCCGGCGAGCAGGGACGTGGCTTCGCGGTGGTGGCCACCGAGGTGCGGAATCTGGCCGGACGCAGCGCCACCGCGGCCAAGGAGATCAAGGAGCTGATCCAGGACAGCGTCGAGAAGGTCGAAGACGGCAGCGCGCTGGTGACCCAGTCGGGTCAGACCCTGGAGGAGATCGTCGGGGCGGTGAAGAAGGTGACGGATATCGTCGCCGAGATCGCGGCGGCCAGCGAAGAGCAATCGGCCGGCATCGAGCAGGTAAACAAGGCGGTGATGCAGCTCGACGACATGACCCAACAGAACGCGGCCCTGGTCGAGGAAGCTTCCGCTGCGAGCGAGGCCATGTCGGAGCAGGCCGTGGAGCTGAAGAAGCTGATGGATCGCTTCAACGTGAGAAGGGAGGCCATCAGCCGAATCGGCGCGGCATCGGCGGCCGGCAGCGACGCTGCCGTGGGCACGGCCCGCAGCCGTGGAACAGGCGCCGCGGCCGCCGGCTACCAGGGGGCGGACCGCCGCGGACCCGGGCGGCCGTGGTCGAGCAGGGCCGATTCCGGCCGCGCCTCGACACCCGCCGTCGAAGCGAAGCCGGCCAAAACCGGAACCGGCGACGACGCCGAATGGCAGGAGTTCTGAGATGCAGAGAACGTGGCTCGGAGTCGGAACGCTGTGGGCGCTCGGAGCAATGAGCCTGGCAGCCGAGCCTCCCCAGGAAGTCACGGCACAGCACGAGCTGCACTGGAATTTGCGCGCCCGTACCGAGGTGGTGGACGACGACAGCTACGCCAGCCGCGCGCGCGCCCACACCCTGCGGGCGCGGTTGGGGTACCTGTGGCGGCCCGCCGGGCCGGTGCAGGTATACGCCGAGGGCGAGCATCTGGAGGCATTCGGTGACCATTACAACAGCACGGGCAACGGCGCCGCGGCGTACCCCGTCATCGCCGATCCGGAGTTCACCGAGCTCAATCAGGCCTGGTTCGGCTGGCGCAGCGAAGCCTTCGAGGGCCGAGCTGGGCGGCAGCGGATCACCTTCGAGAATCAGCGTCACATCGGCAGCGTCGGTTGGCGTCAGAACGAGCAGACCTTCGACGCCGTGTCGATGAGCTGGCTGCCGATGGCCGGCCTTACGCTCCGCTACGCCTACCTCGACCAGGTTCATCGGATCCACAGCGACCGAGCCGTCGCTCCGCTGCTCAGGGAGCGCGACCATGACAGCCATCTGCTCAACGTAGCGTTCGTTCCCGCTGCGGGACACCAGGTGACGGGTTATGCCTATCTGCTCGAAGACCGCGACCGGCCCGCCGATTCCACCGCCACCTACGGAATTCGCTGGACCGGGCGCCGGCCCTTCGCCGGCTGGCGGCTCGACTGGTCCGTGGAGGCCGCCCGGCAGCAGGACCGTGCGGACCACCCTGAGGATTTCTCCCTGTGGTACACGCTGGTGGAGCCGCGGGCCGTCTGGGGTGATCTGGCATGGAAGGTGGGCCGGGAGCAGCTGTCCGGCGACGGCGCCGCGGCCTACAGCACTCCGCTGGCCACGCTGTACGGGTTCAACGGCTGGGCGGACAAGTTTCTCGCCACGCCCGCGGACGGGCTCGTGGACTGGTACTCCGGGCTGGACGGCAAGCACGGCCGCCTCGGCTGGAGTCTCACCTGGCACGACTTTCGAGCGGACCGCGGCAGCGACAGCTACGGCCGCGAGATCGATGCCGGCGTGAGCTTCCCGGTCTCCCGGCGGTGGCCGGTGGTGGCAACCCTGAAGATGGTCGACTACCGGGAGCGAGGGTTCGCCTCGGACACCCGGAAGTACGTCGCCCAGCTCGAGTGGAAAGGCAAGAGGGGCTAGAGTGGCCGCGCACCCGGGAGGAAAGGCAGCGTCCGTGGACGGATGCGCGAGCAGCCGCGAGCGGGAATTCGCCTTCAGCGATCAGGATTTCGCTGCGTTGCGGACGCTGGTGCGCAGCGTCACCGGGATCAACCTGTCGGATGCCAAACGGGAGCTGGTCTACGGACGGCTGTCGCGGCGGCTCCGCGCCCTGGGGCTGGGCAGCTTTCGCGAGTACCGCGCGCTGCTGGAGCGCGATGGCGAGCAGGAGATGGTGCAGTTCTGCAATGCTATCACGACCAACCTGACTGCCTTCTTCAGGGAAGCTCACCACTTCGAGTTCCTGGCGAATCACCTCGAGAGCCTGCCGCGGACGGGGACACGGCGCCTGCGGATATGGTCCGCCGGCTGCTCCACCGGCGAGGAGGCCTACTCCATCGCCATGACCGCGCGGGAGGCGTTGCCGGAGCCGGAACGGTGGGACGTCAAGATCCTCGCTACCGACCTGGACTCCAACGTGCTGGCCCACGCGCAGCAGGGCGTCTACGGCGCGGACCGGGTACGGGGGCTGTCCGAGCAGCGCTTGCGCAGCTTCTTCAGCAAAGGGGCCGGCACGTTCACCGTTCGGCCCGAGCTCGCCAGGATGATCGTGTTCAAGCAGCTGAACCTGATGGAACCGTTTCCGATGCGCGGGCCACTCGATGCCATCTTCTGCCGCAACGTAGTGATCTACTTCGACAAGGACACCCAGCGGGACCTGTTCGCGCGTTTCGCCCGGCTGCAACCGCCCGACGCGCTGTTGTTCCTCGGCCACTCCGAGAGCCTGTTCCGGGTTTCCGGGGATTACGCGCTGTTGGGAAAAACCATGTACCGGCGGGTGTGAGACATGAGCGAGTTGGAGTTCAGCGACGTCCCGAATCCCATGCCGCCGATCCAGCGGGGCTTCGAGCACATCCGGCGCTACTGGGATCGCAGCAGCACCTGCTGGATGGCGAAGATCCTGCCGGGCGAGTACTACGTCACCCGGGAAGCCGAAGGCATCACCACTGTACTCGGTTCGTGCGTCTCCGCCTGTTTGCGCGACCCGGTCGTCCGCGTCGGCGGCATGAACCACTTCATGCTGCCCGATGACACCAGCAGCGGGCGGAGCTCGTGGATGCATCCGGACGTGGGGTTGTCGACCCGGTACGGGGCCTTCGCCATGGAGATTCTGATCAACGAGCTTCTCAAGCTCGGTGCGCGGCGCGAGCGCTTCGAGATCAAGTTGTTCGGAGGCGGCCGGATGCTGGCCTCCATGACCGATGTGGGCGCCCGAAACATCGACTTCGTGCGGCATTTCATCGGCGTCGAAGGCTTTCGGGTGGTGGCCGAGGATCTGGGCGGCGAAGGCGCCAGAAGGATCGTCTACTTTCCGGCCACCGGCCGGGTTCGGGTGAAGCGTCTTCGGACGTTGGACGACCAGGAGATCGTCAGCCGCGAGCGCCGCTACCTGGATCGGCTGGTGGCGCGGCCGGCCAGACAGGACGTGGAGCTGTTCGATACGCCGAGGAGCGGTGAAAACGATGCCGGGTAGCCAGTCGTCTCATCGGGTCCGGGTGCTGATCGTCGACGACTCGGCGCTGGTCAGGCGGATCCTCTCGGACCTGCTGAACAGCGACCGCACCATCGAGGTGGTGGGGACGGCCGGCGACGCCTACGTGGCGCGCGAGAAGATCAAGCAGCTCAACCCCGACGTGCTGACCCTGGACGTGGAGATGCCGAAGATGGACGGCGTCACCTTCCTGCGCAACCTCATGCGGCTGCGCCCCATGCCGGTGATCATGGTTTCGTCGCTCACCGACCACGGTGCGGACGTGACCCTGGACGCCCTGGCGGTGGGCGCCGTGGATTTCCTGCCCAAACCGAAGGTCGACGTGGCCGCCACTCTCGGCGACTACGCCCAGGAGCTGATCGCCAAGATCAAGATGGCGGCAGGCGCCCGGGTCAGACCGTATCGGGTGGAATCACCTTCTCGGGGGGGGCGGGTGGAGGCCAGGTACAGCGCCGATGCGGTGCTGTCGAAGCAGTCCCCGCGCGCGCACTTCCGCACCACCGAGCGCATCGTCGCCATCGGCGCCTCCACCGGCGGCACGGAAGCGATCCGGGCGTTGCTGCAGCGCATGCCCCCGGATGCCCCCGGCATGGTGATCACCCAGCACATCCCCAAGGCATTCAGCACGCCGTTTGCCGCGCGGATGAACGGGATGAGCGCCATGACGGTGTGTGAGGCCGAGGATGGACAGCAGGTGTTGCCCGGTCACGTCTACATCGCACCGGGTGACAGGCACCTGCTGCTGGTGCGAAGTGGCGCGAGGTACGTGTGCAAGCTGGACGACGGGCCGGCGGTGAACAGGCACAAGCCCTCGGTGGACGTGCTGTTTCGCTCCGTCGCGCAGCAGGCCGGACGCAATGCCATCGGTGTTCTGCTCACCGGCATGGGCACGGACGGCGCGCTCGGGCTGCAGGAAATGCATGAGAGCGGCAGTCCCACGGTGGCGCAGGACGAGGCGACGAGCGTGGTCTGGGGGATGCCCGGGCAGGCGGTATCGCTCGGTGCGGCGGACCACGTGCTGCCGCTGGGGAAGATCGGCGACAAGATCCTGCGCCTGGCGGATGCCATGGACGTCAGCCGGGCGAAGGCAGGCTAGGGCCCGCGATGTTGGAAGTGCTGGCCACACTGTATTTGGACCGGCCTGGAGCTTTCGCTCCTCGGCCAAGCAATTTCGATGACAGAGGGCAACTCAATGCGGATCAATGAACCGGTAACCAACGTCGAGTACGTCCTCGACGACAACGACGTGATCCTGTCGAAGACCAACATGACGGGGCACATCACCTACGTGAACGACACGCTGATCCGCATTACCGGATTCAGCGAGGAGGAACTGATCGGTCAGCCTCACAACATCTTCCGTCATCCGGACATGCCGCCGGAGGCGTTCCAGGACCTCTGGGATACCATCCGCGCCGGCGAGAACTGGCGCGGCCACGTGAAGAACCGCTGCAAGAACGGCGATTACTATTGGGTGGACGCCAGCGTCACCCCCAACTACGAGCACGGCAAGATGATCGGCTTCACCTCCTACCGGGTGAAGGCGCCCCGGGACGTGGTCAGCCGGCTCGAGGCGCTGTACCGCGACATCCGGGAAGGACGGGCCAGGCACCTGCGCCTGTCTCGGGGCAAGGCAGTGGCGCGGGGCCCGCTGGGCGTCGTTGCCCGGCTGCGCGATCTGACCCTCAAGGTGAAGATGGGCCTGGCGATGCTGTTCATCGCCTTCATGGGGCTGGGAGGCACTGCGGCGGCGGCCACGGAGCTGTTCGACACGTGGATGCTGCTCGGGCTCCTGACCGTCGGGCTCGCCGCGGCTGGCGCCTACGCCTGGAGCGTCATGCGGGATTTCGGCCGGCGCATGGCCGTCGCCGTTCAGGTGATGCAGGGCGTCTCCTCGGGAAACTTCAACCAGCGGGTGGACAACGACTCCCGTGACGAGATCGGCCAGCTCATGGGATCGCTGCGCAACATGGTGGGGAACCTGAAGGAGACCATTACCAAGGTGAATGCGGCGACGAACACGGTGAATCTGGCGGCGAGCGAGATTTCCGCCGGCAACGACGACCTGTCCCAGCGCACCGAGGAGCAGTCGGCCTCCCTGGAGGAAACGGCATCGTCCATGGAGGAGCTGACGGGAACGGTGAAGCGCAACGCGGACAACGCCCGGGAGGCCAACGAGCTGGCGTGCGCGGCCCGCGACGAAGCGATACGCGGCGGTGAAGTGCTGCGGGAGACGGTGGGCGCCATGTCCGCCATCAACGAGTCGTCCAAGCGCATCGCGGACATCATCGGCGTCATCGACGAGATCGCCTTCCAGACCAACCTGCTGGCGCTGAACGCAGCAGTGGAGTCGGCGCGGGCGGGCGAGCACGGCCGCGGATTCGCGGTGGTGGCCAGCGAGGTGCGCAACCTCGCACAGCGTTCCTCGAGCGCCGCCAACGAGATCAAGGATCTGATCAACGATTCGGTGGAGAAAGCGCGGAGCGGCTCCGACGTGGTGGATCGCTCGTGCGAGACGTTGAACGCCATCGTCGAGCGCGTGAAGCAGGTGTCCGAGATCATCACCGAGATTGCCGCGGCCTCCCAGGAGCAGTCGTCGGGCATCGAGCAGGTGAACAAGGCGGTTGTGCAGATGGACCAGATGACCCAGCAGAACGCGGCCCTGGTCGAGGAAGCCGCTGCCAACGCCAAGTCCATGGAAGAGCAGGCGCAGCAGCTCAAGATGGTGACCGGCTACTTCACCCTGGACGGCTCCGAGACCGACGCCGCCGCCCGGCGGGTTCGCGGCGCGCGGCAGCAGCGCCGGCAGGAGTACGGCTCGGTTCACGGCGCTGGTGTCGCCCACCCGGCGCGCCGGCCGGAGCTGCTACGGGCGAGCTGAAGACTCGGCCAGCTCCAGCAGTAGATCCCGGGTCGCCTGGAAGCCGAGGCACGGGTCGGTGACGGACTGGCCGTAGCGCAGGGTAGGCCCGATGTCCTGACGCCCCTCCACCAGGTGGCTCTCGATCATGAGCGCCTTGAGCGCGCCGTTCCCGGCAGCGCGCTGCCGGCACAGGTCCCGTGCCACGTCGCACTGGCGCTCCGGGTTCCTGGCGCTGTTGGCGTGGCTGCAGTCCACCATCAGGATGTCCGGCAGACTCGCCCGCGCGAGGAGGGAAGACGCGTAGGCGACGCTCGCTTCGTCGTAGTTCGGCGTCCGGCCGCCGCGCAGCACCAGATGGCAGTCGGGATTGCCGCTGGTCTCGAGAATGGCCGGGGCGCCTTCCTTCGTGAGTGAAGGAAACAGGTGCCGCTGCGAGGCAGCGCGTATGGCATCCACCGCCACCTGCACGTCGCCGTCGGTGCGGTTCTTGATTCCCACGGGCATGGACAGCCCCGATGCCAGCTCGCGGTGGATCTGGCTCTCCACGGTGCGCGCGCCGATGGCTCCCCAACTGACCAGGTCGGTGTAGTACTGGCCGAAGGTGGTGTCGAGAAACTCCGTGGCCGCGGGCAGGCCCAGGTCCGCCACGTCCAGGAGCAGCTTGCGTGCCAGGCGCAGGCCGCGGTTGATCTGATACGTCTGGTCGAGCCCCGGGTCGTTGATGAGCCCTTTCCAGCCCGTCACCGTGCGCGGCTTTTCGAAGTACACCCGCATGACGCAGAAGATGCGCTCCGCCACCTGCCGGGCCAGCTCCGCCAGCCGGCCGGCGTAGTCGAGAGCGGCGACGGGATCATGCACGGAGCAGGGACCGACGACCACGAGCAGACGGGGGTCGTTTCCCCAGAGAATCTCCTTTACGGCGGCCCGGCCCGCGGCCACCCGCGCGGACAGCGCGGCGGGGAGCGGCAGCTCTTCCTCCAGGACCGCCGGCGAGATCAGCGGGTGCGTCCGGGTGATGCGCAGATTGTCGGTCAGCATGTGCATGGCTCTCACGTCACCCGTGGCGGATTTTCAACCTGATGGTGCAGCCGATCAATTATTCTGATCCCCGCCACCACGCAGGGGGATTGCACCGATGGACCTTCGAGAGATCACCAACTACGTGCAGCTCACCGACGACATCGGCACGTCGGGCCAGCCCACCCGGGAGCAGTTCAGCTTCATCGCAGCGGCAGGATACGAGGCCGTGGTGAATCTGGCCTTGCCCACGTCCGATCACGCCATCGCCGACGAGGGCAGCGTCGTCACCGGGCTGGGCATGCGCTACGTTCATATTCCCGTGGTGTTCGAGAGCCCGACCACGGACGATCTGCGGACCTTCATCGCCGTGATGAAGGCACTGGAGGGCAGAAAGATCTGGGTTCATTGCGTCGTGAACGCCAGGGTGTCGGCGTTTCTGTACCACTACCTTCGTTACGTTCGCGGGCTCGATGAGGCCGCCTCACGGTCGGTCGTGCTCGACCGCTGGGAGCCGAACATGGATGCCGCCTGGCGGGCTTTTCTGGCCCTGGGCAGGGAAGACATTGGGATCGCGTGAGCCCCGCCCCCAGGATCAGCAGGTTGACGTGGAGAATTCTCGGCATCGCGGGGCTCGGGGAGCGACTGGTTGCGTGCATCTTACTCAATCACGACGCGGCTGTACCGCCGCTGGACCGCGGGCGGCCAGACGTTCGACCTGCGGATACCGGGCTGCCAGGAGCGCCGTGCGCGCCACCATGAACACTGTCATGGCCAGCCAAAGGCCGTGGTTCCCCAAGGGCTCGAGGGCGAGCCACAGGGCCAGGAGATAGCAGATCAAGGCGAGGAACATGCTGTTGCGCAGCTCCACGGTCCGCGTAGTGCCGATGAATATGCCGTCCAGATGGAACGCCCCCACCGCGGCCAGGGGCGCTGCCACCAACCATGGCAGGTAGGCCTGGGCTGTCTGGCGGACCTCCGGAAGATCGGTGAGCAGGCCAATCAGCAGCGGCCCGACGGCGGCGTACAGCACGGCGATGGCCAGGGCGACGAGCACCGACCAGAGCAGGGTGTAGCCGGTGGCCGCCCGCAGACGGGCGCGGTCCCCGGCGCCGAAGGCGTGGCCGGCGAGGCTCTCCGCCGTGTGGGCCAGACTGTCCAGGCCATAGGCCATGAAGAAGAAGAGCTGCATGAGCACCGCGTTGGCCGCCAGAATCCGATCGCCGAACCCGGCCGCCAACAGGGTGAAGACGAAGAACGGAAGCTGAACGAAGAAAGAGCGGACGATGAGGTTGGCGCTCATGCCGAACAGCGCGGCGAGACGCTCCCCATGGAGCAGCGCGGCCCGGCCGGGCAGCCGGGCCCCGCTCCCGAGCAGCACACGGGTCAGCAGCACGGCACCGGCGCCGGCGGCGAGCCATTCGCTGATCAGGGTGGCCGCAGCCACGCCCTTCACCCCGAATCCCAGAATCATGACGAAGGTCCAGCTCAGCGTGGCGTTGCAGAGATTGAGCAGGACGCTGACGAGCAGAGCTTCGCGCATGCGCTGGAGGCCGAACAGGGCCCCCAGGACCACCAGATGGGTGAGCAGCGCCGGGGCGCCCCAGATGCGCAGCCGGAAGTAGTCGCCGGCCAGCCGTTCCACCTGATCGCTGGCGGAGAACAGCCAGAGGGCCAGGGACAAGAGCGGAACCTGGAGCGTCACCAGCGCGGCGCCGACCGCCAGGGCCATGCCCGCGGCTCTCAGCACCACGGCCAAGAGCTCGTCGAAATCCCTGGCGCCGAAGGCTTGGGCTGCGAGGCCCGTGGTGCCCATGCGCAGAAACCCCACGATCCAGTAGAGGGCGTTGAACACCGCTGCGCCCACCGCCACCGCGCCGATGTAGGCCGGGTCCGGCAAGCGCCCCATGACGGCGGTGTCCACGGCCCCCACCAGGGGAATGGTGAGGTTGGCGAGCACCACGGGCCAGGCCAGGGACCAGACGCGCCGGTGCCAGTCGGCGGGAGACCGGGGAAGAGCTTCGCTCATGGACGGGTGGTGTGGCGGCGAGGGAACGAACTCATGCGGATCTACGGGTGACCTGGCGAAGCGCGACATTCTGCAGGTAATAACCCGTTCGGGCTATGTCGGTGGCGCGCGTTGTGGGTCAGCATCGGACGTCATCGCCAACGGGAGGAGGAGCATGGCAACACACAGAGGGTATGGGGTGGCCTGGACCCGCCACGTGGCTGGGCTGACCGGCGGGCTGCTGCTCGCCGCCATCGGCCACGCGGCGCCCATCGTCTACGACACCGGTCCGCTGACTTTCCAGACCAGCGGTCAGAGCATGTGGGGCGAAGGCAATGCGCTCATTCTGGACGAGTCGGTGTTTCTGGGCGCGGTGTGGAGTGAGAACGCGACCTTCGGCAGCGGTTTCACGGGCGGCGAGATCACCACCAGCATTCCGGTGCCTCACGTGCACCTTCCGTCAGGGTGGGAGTGTCACGGATTCCTGTGCTCCGAAGGGCACTTCCACGACCCGGGCGGCATTCACATTCACAACATCGATGGCCCCACCATCGACACCACCACCGGCATCGAAGGCAACATCAGCACCGAGGGCCGGGCCGGGCTCAACTTCAACGTCAGGCTGGACAGCGGCTCGGTGGATGCCCAGGTGGAGTTCGCTGCGGAGGCCATCATTCCCGAGGCAGGCACCTACGGGCTCGGGGACCTGATCAACCTGAACCCGACCAGCATGCTGCAGGACGGCCAGTTCAGCACCAATCTGGCCGAGGCGTCCGCCCGCATGGAGGCCGTGCTGGGGGTCCGTGCGAGCCTGAGCGGCACGGCCTGCCTGGTGGGCGGATGCGTGGAGCCCAACGTCAACATCGGCTTCGCCGATCAGGTGCTGGAGCTCGCCTCTTTCAACGAGAACGGCGACGGTGCCATCAGCATCCTGGGAGGCAGCCCGGAGCTGTTCAACTTCGGCGACCCCATCAACATTCCGAGCGCCGTGCCGGGCGGATCCCTGGGGGACATCACCGTGGAGCTGCCGGACATCGACACGGTGAGCAGCCGGGTGGGCGATCGTCTGGTGGCCGCGGGAGAAGACGACTTCATCGGCGTCAAGGCGGATCTGGATGGTCTTCTGCTGGCACCGGCCGGGCTGCCGGGGCTGGGGGTGACGGTGGACGCCGGCATCTTCAGCCTCAGCGGCGATCTCGTGGACGTCAACTTCGGGCCGGTGCTGAAGGTTGTGCAGAACTTCGAGTTCGAACCCACCTTGTGGGTGGAGCTCGCCTTCGACAAGGCCGTTCAGCTCGCCGACTCCACCATCGCCACGTCCATCGTCAGTCCCTGGGCCAGCTTGCCGAGCTTTGGGCTGCTCAGCGATCTCACTCGGGTGACGCCCACGTTTTTCCTCAACGGGCTGTTCACCAATCAGACGAGCCTCGGCATCGACGGGGAGTTCGACCTCAGCGTGCTGCAGGCCAGCCTGAGCGCTGCGATCAGCGGCATCAGCTGGGATCTCGGCGGCATCGGACCGCTGTTTTCGGTGGTGGAGCGGAGCAACCTGTTCAACCTGCCGCCGCTGTTCAGCAGCAGCTATGCCCTGGGCGGCTTCAATCGTCTGGTGGGCGAGAGCTTCGTCCTCGGGCTCTCCGATGCGGTGGTGGGGGTGCCGGAGCCTGGAACCCTCACGCTGCTCGCCTTGGGTCTGCTGGGACTGGCGGCCCTGCGCACGCGCCGCGCCGCCGGGGAACGGCGATGAGTCTCCGGCGCCTCGTTCCCGCTGCCGCCGCCGTGGCCTGCCTCGCCGCCGCACCCGCTCTGCGGGCGGCGGACGAGGCCGGACACTTCTCCGTTCGGGGCGCGGGACTGTTGAGCTGCAAGGCCTACGCGATGGAGCGTGCCAGCGAGTCGCCTACGTACCTGATGGTTGCCGGCTGGGTGGATGGCTACATCACCGGCATCAATCAGTACGCCACGGCCACCTACGACGCCACCTCGTTCGAGACCACGGAGCTGATCATGGTGCTGCTCGACCAGCACTGCGCCGACCATCCTGGGGACGGGGTGTTCGCGGTGATCAACACGCTCATGGGAAGAATGAACGGCAGCCGGATGATCAGCCGGTCGGCCATGGAGAAGGTGGAGGTGGGCGATTACCAGGCGCACCTGTACGTCACTGTCATCGAGCGGGTGCAGGGCCGGCTGGCCGATCTCGGGTATTTCCACGGGCCCGTGACGGGCCGGTGGGACGAGGGCACCACCGTGGCGCTGAAGGGCTATCAGGCGGACAGCGAGCTTCAGAGCACCGGATTTCCGGATCAGAAGACGTTGTGGCAGCTGTTGCGGGGTTGACGTCCGGCAACTCGCGAACTGCAGGCGCTCGCTGAGGGTAACCCGGGCCGCGGTATTGACCCGGGCGCCTTCAGAGTTCATTGTGCGCTCGCGCAGTCAGCTCCCACGTGGAATTTCTCGAGGTGGCCAGAAAAACCATCGATCCGTCCGACGTCATCGTCGTCGGCAACTCCTCCGACGACCCCTTCGCCATCGATGTCGCCTTCGCTGTAGGTCAAGCGGTGGACGTCGCCGACATCATCAGCATGAAGACCTTCGCTAACACCGAGTTCTGCCCGCGGTTCATCTCCGACGAGCGGGACTTCAGCCGCATCGGCCGTCAGCTCGAGGGCAAGACGGTGGTGATCGTCAGCACGTCGAGCCGCGTAGTGAGCCGGCAGACCCTGGCGATGCGTACCATGATCATCGCCCGGGCGGCGAAGGAGAACGGCGCGGCCGAGGTGGTGCTGGTGGAGCCGGACCTGTACTACAGCGCCCAGGACCGGGGGCCGCGCGCCGATCTGGGGAAGACGGCGTTCGAGCGGGACGAGCGGGATCTGAAGAAGTTCGACGGTCAGCCGTTCACCGCCAAGCTCTACGCCGAGATGCTCAAGCTCGCCGGCGTCGACCGGGTGCTCACGGTGCACAATCACTCGCACTCCGTGCAGACCATGTTCCGGGAGACCTTCGACGGCGGCTTCCACAACCTCGTCCCTTACGACATCTACGTGGATTACCTGCGCAATTCAGACATCGTCCACTACGGTCCCGAGGGTGAGGGGCTGGCGCTCTGCGCGCCGGACAAGGGCGCCCGGGACTTCGTGAAGGAGATGTACAACCGGCTGGGGCTGCCCAAGGCGAAGTTCATCCTCCTCGACAAGGAGCGCTCCGGGGAGCGGGAGGTGGAGATCACCCTGCATCCCGAGAGCGAAGCCACCTTCGAAGAGATCCGCGGCCACGACGTGGTGCTGCTGGACGACATGGTGCGTACCGGCTCCACCGTGGTGAAGACCTGCCAGTTCCTCAAGCAGATCCAGCCGGGCCGGCTGGTCTTCGCCGTGACCCACTTCTACGCCAGCGAAGAAGGACGGCAGAAGATGGCGGATACCGCGCTGGACGAGATTCTGACCCTGAACACGCTGCCCACCATTCTCAACCGCGACGAGCAGGGGCGCCTGCGCCGGAAGATGGTGGTGCTGAAGATCGAAGGCTGGCTCGCCCGCCAGCTGAGTGCGCTGCTCGACATCCCCGCCCGGGCCGGCGGCAGCCTCTATCAGATCGACATGTCCTCGAAGAATCCCCGCTTCATCCGCAAGATCTGGTCGAACGAGCAGTTGCCCGGCCTGCAGGCCGAGCGGGCCAGCCGTCAGCCGTAATCCCCCACGGCGTGGCCGTCCGCGGCCGCGGCGGCGGCCTGGGAGCGGGCCCGCGCCCGCCGCTCGGCCAGGGTCGCCTTGATCTCGGCGTGCCGTTCCCGGTCGAGCTCGTAGTGACTGAGGCACCAGATGGCCGCCACGGCGAAGGTGGTGGTGATCGGGCCGTAGAGGATGCCCAGGTGCACCAGCGTCTCGGCGGGTACGTCCGCCGCGGTGGTGATCTCGGTACCCCGCGGCCAGGCGATTATGTCGAGACCGATGCCGGCCACCAGGTTGCCGAGCCCGGCGGTGCCCTTGGCGGAAAAGGACACGGCGCCGAAGAAGATGCCTTCCTGGCGCCGCCCGGTCTCGAGCTCGTGCTGGTCGGCGATGTCCGCCATCATGGAGTTGAAACTGACCGTGGACTGCACGGCGGCGATGCCCATGAGCAGCCGCACCAGCAGCAGGATCACGAACAAGGCCGTCGTGCCGTTCTCCGGAAACCACCCGGCCAGGCGCAGCAGCACCGGAATCAGCTCGCAGGCCGCGAAGAAGCTGGTGCCGAGAACCACGCAGGTGTGCTTGTCGACGTGGCGGTGCAGCATGGCGGTGAGGGTGGTGCCGATCATCGCCCCTACCGGCAGGACGAGGAACAGCCACAGCGTCTGCGATGCCGGCAGCTCCCAGAAGAACTTGAACATGTAGAGATTGAGGGCGCTGTCGACTCCCACCATGAGGAAAATGATCAGCACCCCGCCGAACAACCAGCGGAACGACCGGTTGCCGAGGGCTACCCGCAGCTCACGCAGCACGCGCGGCAGCATGCCGCCGGCGCTCAGCCGTTCGCCCGGGGTGGCTCTGGGCAGGTACGGAATCCGGTGCCGTGTGCCCCAACCGGACCAGAAGATGGTCACCGCCATGAGCACGGCCAGGGTGAGGGCGAACGGCGCATAGTTGGCGATCTCGATCTGGCCGCCCCGGGGCTCGCTGAAGAACCAGCCGAAGCCGAGAACGTAGGCGAGCAGGCCGCCCAAGGTGCCGAAGAAGGTGCGGAAGCCGACGATGGTGGTGCGTTCCGCGTAGTCGTCGCTGAGCTCCGCACCCAGGGCAATGTGGGGCACGTGGTAGAGCGTCATGGCCGCCCGGGTGAGCACCACGGTGACCAGGAGCCAGGCGAACAGACCCCACGGCCCCAGCTGCGAGACGGGGGGGCAGAACAGCAGGAAGAAGGTGATGGCCAACGGCAGCGCGGAGGCGTACATGAACGGGTGCCGTCGACCGTGGCGTGAAACCAGATTGTCCGACAACGAACCCGCGAGCGGATCGGTCACGGCGTCGAACAGCAGGGCGAGCCCGAGCGCCAGTCCCGCCAAGGTGCCCGGCAGGCCCAGCACCTGGTTGTAGTAGAACAGCACGAAGGTGGCCATGGCGGTGTTCTTCAGCCCTTCGGCCACCTGCCCGACCCCATACGCGAGCTTGGTGCCGAAGCCGAGCGGCGGAACGCTGTCTCTCGCCATGACCCCTCCCGTGCGATCTGATTCCCGATGGTCGGGCATCGTCCGCGCTACGGCAAGCGGCCGGGCTGGAGCAAGCGGCCCGACCGGCGTTATGCCTCGCGGCAGCAAGCTTAGATCTCGAAATTCCAAGCAGATCCAACCGTTGATCTGGACGGGCTCCGCCGCCTTCACAAAAATGGGGGGCACTTTCCGAAGGAGGAAAAGGAGGCAACGTCATGGCACTGCGCATCGAATCGGAAGCGCCGGACTTCACGGCGCAGACCACCGAGGGCGAGATCTCGTTTCACGAGTGGATCGGTGACGGCTGGGCGATTCTGTTCTCTCATCCCAAGGACTTCACCCCGGTGTGCACCACCGAACTCGGCTACATGGCGGCGCTGAAGCCGGAGTTCGACAAGCGCAACTGCAAGATCATCGGCCTCTCCGTGGATCCGGTGGACAACCACGCCGCCTGGGCCAAGGACATCGAGGAGACCCAGGGTCATGCCGTGAACTATCCCATGATCGGCGACCCGGAGCTGAAGGTGGCCAAGCTCTACGACATGCTGCCGGAAGGCGCCGGCGACACCGCCGAGGGGCGAACCGCGGCGGACAACGCCACCGTGCGCTCGGTGTTCATCATCGGCCCGGACAAGAAGATCAAGGCCATGCTGACCTATCCCATGTCCAGCGGGCGTAACTTCGACGAGGTGCTGCGGCTGTTGGATTCCTGTCAGCTGACCGCCAGGCACCAGGTGGCGACCCCGGTGAACTGGAAGCCCGGCGACGAGGTGATCATTCCGCCGTCGGTTTCCGACGAGGAGGCCAAGGCGCGGTTCCCGGATGGCTGGAAGGCCCTGAAGCCGTATTTGCGGCTGGTCCCGCAGCCGAAGTAGGCCGCGAGAGCGGACGCTCTTGGCTACGCGGCCGGCTCCGGCTGGCTCATGCCTTGAGCGACGGGGTCCCAGCCGAACAGGTCTTCGGCGATGTTGTACAGGGCGGGGACCAGGAAGAGGGTGATGACGGTCGCGAACAGCACGCCGAACGCCAGCGAGACCGCCATGGGGATCACGAAGGCGGTGGCCGGGGTGGCTGACGACATGAGCGGCACCAGGCCTACGAAGGTGGTGACCGAGGTGAGCAGGATGGGTCGAAAGCGAACGGCACCGGCTTCCAGGACGGCGTCCATGAGGGGCACGCCGTCCCGGCGCCGCCGGTTGACGTAGTCCACGAGCACGAGACTCGAGTTCACCACTACGCCCGACAGGGCGACGATGCCGAGCATGGAGAAGAACACCAGTAGCTGGCCCATGATCCAGTGGCCGACGATCGCCCCTACGGCACCGAATGGGATCACGCTCATGATCACCAGCGGCTGCACGTAGGATCGCAGAGGCACGGCCAGCAGCGCATAGATGATGACCAGCGACAGCAGGGCGGCGTAGGCGAGGCCGGTCATGGCCTTGGTGCGTTCTTCCTGCTCCCCGGCCAGGCCGATGTCGATGCCGCGGTATTTCCCCTTGATGGCCGGCAGGACCTCCCGCTGAATGCTGGCGTTGATCTCCTCGGGGCTCACCCGGCTGCGGTCCACGTCGGCAGTGACATTCACCACCCGGCGGCCGTCCAGCCGGCGGATGCTGGAGAAGCCGCGGCCGATGTCGAACTTGGCCACGCTGTAGAAGGGTACCTCGGAGCCGTCCGGGGTGCGGATGTACATGTCCTCGAGATTGCCGATGGAAGTTCGCTCCTGCTCCGGGAACCGCACCATCACCCGCACCTCGTCCTGGCCCCGCTGGACGCGCTGAGCTTCGACCCCGTAGAAGGCGTTGCGCACCTGCCGCGCCAGATCGTTGAGGGTGAGTCCCAGGGTTCGCGCTTCCGGCAGCAGTGTGAGCTTGATCTCCTGCTTGCCGGCGCGGAAGGAATCGGCGATGTCGAACACACCGTCGTAGCGCGCCAGCTCGGCCCGGAGCTCCGCTGCGGCTTCCCGCATGCGCGCCACGTCTTTGCCGGAGAGCTCGTAGTTCACCGGCTCACCGGCCGAGAAGGCGTCGGCGTTGAAGGTGAGCTTCACCGCGTCCGGAATGCTGCCGGCGAGCTCGCGCCAGCGCTTCGCCACCACCTTGGCCGAAAGCTGATCGCGCTCTTCCAGGGGCACCAGCTCCATCACCACCTCGGCGAAGTGACTGCGCCCGGTGGAGCTGCCCCGGTTCGGACCGTCACGCTCCACCACGGCGCCGATGCTGGAGAGCAGGTTGACCACCACGGAGCCCTGATCCGGGGAACGGTCGCGGTCCAGCTCCTGCTGCAGCCGGCGCGCCGCCTGCTCGAGGCGCTCGGCCGCCCGGGCCGTCACCTCCACCGACACGCCCTCGGGCATCTCGAGCTGAGCGTACACGCGGTCGCCCTCCACCGCGGGAAAGAAGCCGAAGACCACCCGGCCGCTGGCAATGAGCGCCAGCGCGAGGATCAGCACACCGAGACCGGTGGCGGCGGTGGCGTATCGCCATTCCACGGCGCGCCGGAGCAGCGGCTGATAGTAGCGGCTGGCCACGGTCTCGAGTCCCGCCGAGAGCCGGGACTGCAGCCGGTTCCAGCGACGGGAGAACCCATGGCTCGCCTCGTCGCGTTTGCGATGGGCCAGGTGGGCGGGGAGGATGAGCTGGGACTCGATGATGCTGAATGCCAGGGCGATGATGACGGCGTAGCCGATGACGCTGAAGAAGTCCGCCATGCGGCCGGGGACGATGATGAGCGGCAGGAAGGCGGCCATGGTGGTGAGCACGCCGAAGATCACGGGCACCGAGACTTCCCAGGTGCCATCGATGGCCGCCTGAACGGGCGGCTTGCCCATCTGCTCGTGGCCGTAGACCCGCTCGCCCACCACGATGGCGTCGTCCACCAGGATGCCGAGCACCAGAATGAACGCCATCACCGTCACCGTGCTGATGGTGATGCCGGCGTAGGGGAACACCGCCAGGGTGCCGGCCAGGGCGATGGGGATGCCCGCCGCCACCCACATGGCCAGGCGAAAGCGGAGGAACAGGGCGAGGATGACCACCACCAGCGCCAGCCCCGAGAGGGCGGTGTTGGTGAGCGTGTCGAGCCGCTCCTTGAGCTGCTTGGATTCGTCGGTCCAGATGGTGAGGTCGATACCGGGAGGCAGCATGGCCCGGTATTCGTTGACGTAGGCCCGCACCTGCCGGGCGATGTCGATGGTGTCCTCCTTGCCCACCTGGAGAACCTTCACCACCACCGCCGGTTTGCCGTTGAAGCGCGCCTTGAGATCGCCTTCCTCGAAGCCGTCGCGAATGGTGGCGATCTCGCGGAGGGTCACCTTGGTGCCGTCCGTACGGGTCAGCACCACGATGTCTTCGAACTCCCGGCCCCAGTACGCCTGGCCCTTGGTGCGGATGAGGATCTCGCCGCCCTCGGTGCGGATGGTGCCGCCGGGCATGTCCAGTGAGGCGTTGCGCACCGCCAGGGCCACCTCGTCCAGGGTGAGGCCGTAGCGGCGCAACACGTACTCCGAGACCTCGACGGAGATCTCGTAGGGGCGCACGTAGGCCAGGCTCACCTGGGAGACGCCGTCCAGCGCGGCGATGTCGTCGCGCAGGTCCTTGCCGACCTCCTTCAGGGTGCGCTCGTCGGTGTCGCCGGAGATGGCGATCTGCACCGCGCCGCGGGTGATCACCATCTTCGAGACGATGGGCTTCTCTGTCTCTGCCGGGAAGCTGCTGATGCCGTCCACCCGGCTCTTGATCTCGTTCAGCGCCTCGGTGGCGTCGGATTCCAGATCAAGCTCCGCCCGCACGTTGCAGGCACCCTCGGCGGCGGTGGCGTGGATCTTGTCGATGCCCTCGACGCCCTCGATGGCTTCCTCCACCCGAAGGCAAGCGCCCTGCTCTGACTCCTCGGGTGCCGCCCCGAGGTACGGCACGGTGATGCTCACCATCTGGGTGTTGATGTTGGGGAACTCTTCCTGCTGCAGCGTGGCGGCGGCCATGGCGCCGGCCACCAGCAGCACGGCCATGAGCAGGTTGGCGGCGACCGGGTTTCGGGTGAACCAGGTGATGGCGCTGTGCATGACGATGGGCTCGCGCTATCCGGCGAGGGTGGTTTCCAGCAGAGGCTTCACCGGCATGCCTTCCACCGCCGTCTGCAGCGGCGACACGCAGATGCGCTCGCCGGGCTCGAGGCCGGAGCGCACCAGCACCTCGTCCTGATAAAGGCGCAGAGGCTCGATCTCGCGGTAGCGCAGCCGGTCCTCGGCGTCCACCACCAGCACCCGATTCCCCTCGCGCAGGGCGGAGCGGGGCAGCACCATGACGTCTTCGGCCACCAGGCCTTCGATCTCGGCGCTGACGAACAGGCCGACGGACAGCGGCGCCGCCTGCTCGTCGTTCGCCACCCGGGCCACCACGTGCACCATGCGGCTCATGGTGTCGATCTGGGCCTCGGTGCGCACGATCCGGCCGCGCCAGGTGAGCTGCTGGCCGGCGAATTCTGCGGTCAGCGTCACCGCCGGCTGCAGCTCCGGCGGCAGCTCGCCGCGGATGCCCACCGGCAGGTTCAAAAAGGCGAGCTGCCGGTCGGCGATGGGAAGCCTCACCTCGGCGTCGGCGCTGGCGTACAGCGTGGCGATGGCATTGCCGCGGCTGACGAACTGGCCGATGTCCACCGACTCCTGCCGCACCAGCCCGGCGAACGGCGCGCGGATCTCCGTGCGCTGCAAGTCCCGCCGCGCCTGGGCGCGGGAAGCCTCGGCTTCACGCAGCGCGGCCTCGGCCACCCGCTCGGCCCGCAGAGCATTCTCGAGCACCGAGCGGCTGACGAGCTGCCGCTGCTCGAGGCTTTGCAGCCGCTGATACTCGAACCGGGCGTGCTGGTGCTCGGCCTCCGCCCGGGCCAGCGCCGCCTCGGCGCGCTGCACGGCGGAGCGGTAGTCCTGGTCCTCCAGCCGCAGCAGCACTTCATCCTTGCCGAACGTGCCACCGTTCACCAGAGACGGCGAGATCCAGCTCACCCGGCCGGACACCTCGGGGATGAGCTGTGACTCGGTGTTGGGAACCACGGTGCCCTGGGACCGCACGGTGAGCTGCACCGACTGCGGCTGCACCTCGAGCACCCGCACGGTGGCGGGGACCGGCTCCGGCACGCTGGGCTCCAGCTTGGGGCTGGTGGCCAGCAGGGTGACGGCGCCGAACAGCGAGGTGAGAACGATGAGCCCGGGCACGACGAACTTGCGCATCATGAGGCGACTTCCTCGCCGGGATCGCCTGGCCCGGCGTTCGCGCGAATCGCGGCGAACGCCTGCCGGGCGGCGTCTCGGCTGTGATTGGAGAGGGCTTCGAAGATTTCCCGTACCGCGTTCACGTCGCGGGCGGCCAGCGCCGCGTCGAGGCGCCGCGCCAGCGCGCGGTGGGCGTCGACAGTAAGGTCGACGAACTGGTCCAGAGACGCCATCCGGGGGGCGAACTGCACCAGCAGACTGCGGGCGATGAGCCGGCACACCAGGTTGCCGCTGGCTTCCATGATGGCGCGCATGAGCTCGAACCGGGCCTCCACGTGCGTGGTGCGGTCGTGGGGCTCCTGGATCAGCGAGTGCACCCGCCGGCGAATGGCGAGGAGCTCGTCGTCGCTGGCGCGCTCCACCGCGGACTCTGCCGCCAGGGTCATGAGACAGCGCATCACCTGGAGAATCTGATCCACCAGATCCGCGTCCGGCAGATCGCCGAGCTCGAGCAGGTGGCCGATGACGTCCAGGCTGGCCTCATGCACCGGCGCGACCCGGGCGCCGCCGGGCTGCACGCTGGCGATGCCCAGCTGCTCGAGCTTTTTCATGGCCTCGCGGACCGCGCCACGGTTGGCGTCGAACCGGGCTGCCAGGTCCCGCTCCGACGGCAGCCGCTCGCCGCACCGATACTGTCCCGCCAGGATGTCGCGGGTGAGGCTGTCGGCGATCTCTTCGTGCTTTCGGGTGCTGGTCGGTATCGTCATGGCTGCTGTCGGACCATTATGGTCTGACCAATTTGGTCTGGGCATTATAGCCAGGGATGGGCGGAAGTCGAGAGATTCGTTACCGGAGGTAACAAAGTGTGCGGCGGGTCGCTTTTCGCTGTCCGCTGGAGGGCTGTCGGCTATCGGCTGTCGGCTATCGGCAAGAGGTGCATCGCCAGATTCTGGCGTAATGCTTCTTGCAGATCGTTGATCGCCGATCGCCGATCGCTGACCGCGAATCAGCTCGCTATCCGTTTCCAGCGGACGGCGGAAAGCGGATAGCGGATAGCG
>JAWLGU010000004.1:0-98840 GCA_041690675.1 Pseudomonadales bacterium
GAAGAATCCGTTCTATCACATCACCGTGGCGGAGCGCGCCGCGGGGCGAGACGGGCGCTTCGTGGAGCGGCTCGGGTTCTACAACCCGGTAGCGCGGGGGCGCGAGGAAAAGCTGCGCGTGGACGTGGAGCGGGCCGACTACTGGATCTCCGTAGGGGCCAAGCCCTCGGAGAAAGTGGCCGCGCTGCTCAAGGCTGCCCGCAAGCAGGCCGAAGCTGGCGCCTCCGCGACCGCCGCGGAGTAATCAGCCGCCGGGAGCCGGCGTTGTGCCGGAGCAAGGCCCGGAACTCGTTGTCGTCGGCCGCGTGGGCGGTGCTTACGGAGTCGGCGGCATGGTTCGCATCACCTCGTCCACCGTTCCCCCGGACAACATCCGGCGCTATCGGCCTTGGCTGATCGGCGCCGGGGATCGATTCGTCGAGGTGGAGGTGGAGTGCGTGCGGCCGCACGGGTCCGGCTTCATCGCCCGATTCGCCGGCGTCGCCGACCGGGATCAGGCTCAGGCGCTGGCGGGCCGGTTGCTGGCCGTGCCCCGGGACGCGCTGCCGCCCTTGGAGGTGGGGCGCGAGTATTACTGGCGTGATCTGATTGGCGTGGAGGTGGTGGACACCGGTGGACGCAGCCTCGGACACGTCGATCACCTGCTGGAGACCGGTGCCAACGACGTGCTGGTGGTCACCGGGGGTGAGCGCGAGGTTCTGGTTCCGTTCGTCGAGCAGGTCGTGCTGGAGGTGGATCTGGCGGCCCGGCGGATCCGGGTCGACTGGCCGGAGACCGGCTGATGTGGTTCGGCGTGGTGACCCTGTTTCCGGAGATGTTTCGCACCGCCGTGGAGACGGGGGTGCTGGGCCGGGCGGTGAGCAGCGGCGTGCTCGACCTGGAGGTGTTCAATCCCCGGACGTACACCACCGACCGCCACCGGACGGTGGACGACCGTCCTTACGGCGGCGGGCCGGGAATGGTCATGATGGTGGAGCCGCTGCTGGCGGCCATCGGCGCGGCGCGGTCTGCCTGGGCGCAGCGGGCGAGCGCCGAGGCGCCCCGGGTGATCTACATGTCGCCCCAGGGGCGGCGCCTGGATCAGGCACGGGTGCGGCGCCTGGCGGATGAGCCGGGGTTGATCCTGGTGGCTGGCCGTTACGAAGGCATTGACGAACGGGTCGTCGAGGCGGCTGTGGACGAGGAGATCTCCATCGGCGACTACGTGCTCACCGGCGGTGAGTTGCCGGCCATGGTGCTGATGGACGCGGTGTCCCGGTACCTGCCGGGCACCCTGGGTAATTCGGCGTCGTCGGTGGCGGAGTCTCACCTTGATGGATTGCTCGATTACCCGCACTATACGCGCCCGGAACGAGCGGCCGGGCGGGCCGTGCCGGGTGAGCTGCTCACTGGCGACCACGCCGCAGTAGCGAGGTGGCGCCGCCAGCAGGCGTTGTGGCGGACGTGGCAGCGCCGTCCCGACATGCTGGTGGGGCGTGACTGGTCCGACGAGGATCGGTCGTTGCTGGCCGCCATGCTGGACAGAACGAACGACGATTAGGCGAGGAGCGAGAAAGGTGCGCAGGAACAAGGTGATCGAAGTGCTCGAGAACGAGCAGCTCAAGGCGGAGGTGCCGGAGTTCAGCCCCGGCGACACTGTGGTGGTGCAGGTCAAGGTCCGGGAAGGCAACCGCGAGCGTCTGCAGGCGTACGAAGGGGTGGTGATCGGCCGGCGCAACCGCGGGCTCAACTCCTCCTTCACGGTGCGCAAGATCTCCCACGGCGTCGGAGTGGAGCGGACGTTCCAGCTTCACAGCCCGCTGATCGCCAGCATCGAGGTGAAGCGCCGCGGCGACGTGCGTCAGGCCAAGCTCTACTACCTGCGGGAACGCTCGGGCCGTTCGGCACGAATCAAGGAAAAGGTGTAACGCGCCGCCCGTGGTGGAAGCGGGATCTGCACGTGGCGCGAGCACGTCCGCGGGTCCCGACATCCACCCGGAGTCCCGCGCTGCGATCGAAACCTATCTGGACGAGGTCTGGCTGGAACGCGGCCTCGCCGACAACACTCTGGCCGCCTACCGCCGCGATCTCCAGCAACTGGCGCGGGCGGTGGCTCGACCGCTGCTGCAGGCGACCGCACACGACCTTCTGGCCTGCGTGGCCCGGCGCTTCGAGGCCGGCTACCAGGCCCGCTCCTCCGCCCGTTGGCTCTCATGCGTGAAGGGCTTCTACCGCCATCAGGTACACAAGGGGCGGCTGGCGATAGATCCCAGCGCCGATCTGGACCTGCCCAAGCTCGGCCGCAGCCTGCCGGGGGCTCTTTCCGAGCGCGAGGTCACGGCACTGCTGGCGGCGCCTGACGTGGAGGATCCCGTGGGACTGAGGGACCGCGCCATGCTCGAGCTGGTGTACGCCTCGGGATTGCGCATTTCCGAGCTGGTGGGGCTCACCATGGCCGCCCTGAACCTGCGTCAGGGCGTAGTCCGCGTGGTGGGCAAGGGCAGCAAGGAACGCCTGGTGCCGGTGGGACAGGAGGCGCTGCGCTGGATCGAGCGCTACCTGGAAGACGGGCGTCCGGCGCTGGTCCGGGGCAGCGCTTCGGCGGCGCTGTTTCCCAGCCGGCGCGGCCGGCCCATGACCCGGCAGACGTTCTGGCACGCGGTGAAGCGCTATGCGCGAGCCGCCGGCATCGCCCGGGAGATCTCGCCCCACACCCTGCGCCACGCCTTTGCGACCCATCTTCTCAACCACGGCGCCGATCTGCGCGCGGTGCAGATGATGCTGGGGCATGCGGATTTGTCGACCACCCAGATCTATACTCACGTGGCTCAGGCGCGGCTGAAGGATCTGCACCGCACCCATCACCCGCGGGGATGAGCGGGGAATCAACCGGCGATGGCCGGATCGAAGCTCGAGGGCCCGAACGTACGTGTATCGACCGAGGAGCGGACTGGTGAAGACGACCATGGCAAACGTTGGAGCTGCGGCGATTGTGGCGGCCGCGGCCTGGGCTTTCGCTGCCGGCGCGGCCGTGGCCGCGGTGGATACGGAGGCGGCAGGAAACGCGCCGTCGAAGGCGGCGAGCGCGGCCGACGAAGCCCGTGCGCTAGTGGAGCGGCTCACGGCGCTGCGCCCCGACATTCCCATCGAGCGCGTCTCCAGAACGCCGCTGCCGGACATCTACGCCCTGGAGCTCGCTGGCGGCACCGTGTTCTACGGCACCGCCGACGGGCGCTACCTGTTCGCCGGGGATCTCTACGAGCTCGGCGATCGAGATCTGGTGAACCTGGCCGAGTCCGGGCGCATGGACAAGCGCAAGGCGCTGATGGCCACAGTGGCCGAGGAGGATATGGTGATCTTCAGCCCGCGCGGCACCACCAAGGCCGTGATCAACGTGTTCACGGACGTGGACTGCGGCTTCTGCCAGAAACTCCATCAGGAGGTGCCCCAGCTGAACGAGATGGGCGTGGAGGTACGCTACCTGGCGTATCCGCGGGCCGGCATCGGCTCGCCGTCGTATCACAAGATCGTATCCGCCTGGTGCGCCGACGACCCCAACGCGGCCATCACCAAGCTGAAGGCACGTCAGAAAATTCCGGACGCCACCTGTCCGAATCCCGTGGCGGAGCAGTACCAGCTCGGCCGCGAGATGGGGGTGGCGGGCACCCCGGCCATCATCCTGGAGGACGGCCGCATGCTGCCCGGCTACATGCCGGCGGCTGAGCTGGCGCAGAAGCTGGGAATTTAGTGATTCGCTATCCGCTTTCCGCTATCCGCAAGAGGGTCTTCGCTGAGGGCTGGCGAGCCGGTTTTAGCGGATAGCGGATAGCGGATAGCGGACAGCGACGTTTGAGCACTCCGCCCAAGCCCCGTACCATTGCCGCTCGTTTACCGGCCGAGGGGGCGTGTTGGATCCATTACGGGTAGGTATTTGCGGTCTGGGCACCGTGGCTCAGGGCGTTCTGACGATTCTCCAGGAGAATGCCGAGCACATCGCCCGCCGGGCGGGCCGTCCGGTGGTGGTGACCCGGGTCGCGAGCCGGCGGCTGCGCCCCGAGGCCCGCCTGGGGGACGCCGAGTTCTCCACCGACCTGCACGGCCTGGCGGCCGCGGCCGACGTGGACGTGGTGGTGGAGCTCATCGGCGGCGAGCAGGTGGCCCTGGATCTGCTGAAGACCGCACTGGCTGCGGGCAAGCCGGTGGTCACCGCCAACAAGGCGGTGGTGGCCCTGCACGGCGACGAGCTGTTCGAGCTGGCGCGCCGGAATCGTGTGCCGCTGTGCTTCGAGGCGGCGGTGGCGGGGGCCATCCCCATTATCACCGCGCTCACCCGCGGGCTAGCCGCCAACGACGTGCATTGGCTGGCCGGCATCATCAACGGCACCTCCAACTACATCCTCACCGCCATGACCCAGGAAGGCGAGAATTTCCAGCAGGCGCTGGCGGAGGCGCAGCGGCTGGGCTACGCCGAGGCCGACCCCACCTTCGACATCGAGGGCATCGATGCCGCCCACAAGCTGACGATCCTGGCGGCCCTGGCCTTCGGCATGGACTTCAGGTTCTCCGACGTCTACACGGAAGGCATCAGCCGTGTCAGCCAGGAGGACGTGGAGTACGCCCGGCAACTCGGCTACCGAATCAAGCATCTGGGTATAGCCCGCAAAACGGCGGCGGGCGTGGAGGTGCGGGTGCATCCGACCTTGATTCCCGAGCACCGGCTGCTCGCCAACGTGGACGGCGTGATGAACGCCATCGTGGTTCACGGCCACGCCGCGGGAGACACGCTGTACTATGGAGCGGGCGCCGGCGCCATGCCCACGGCCTCGGCGGTGGTGGCGGATCTCATCGAGATCGCCCGCGGCAAGGCGCTGCTGCCCGAGCCGGGGGAGGCGGACGGCCTCGAGGTCGTGCCCATCATCGAGAGCGAGAGCGCCTTCTACCTGCGCATTCCGTCCCTCGATCGTCCCGGGGTGTTCGCCCGGGTGGCCACCATCCTGAGCGAGCACGACATCAGCATCGAGTCGGCGGTGCAGCGGGCGGAGGCGATCCACGCGGATAATCAGCAGGCGTGGGTGCCCATCGTCATCGTCACCCAGCGGGTGCCCGAACGGGTGATGAGCCACGCGCTGATGGAGGTACAGGCGCTCTCGGAGGTAGTGGGAGAGATCACCCGCATCCGGGTGGAAGATCTGGCCGATGACTGAGCCGCGCATCGTGGCGCGGCCCGCACCGCCCGCCGCGGACGCGCTCGCTTCGTTGCCGCCCCTGCTGCGCCGCAT
This sequence comes from Pseudomonadales bacterium, assembly GCA_041690675.1. Lineage (GTDB taxonomy): Bacteria > Pseudomonadota > Gammaproteobacteria > Pseudomonadales > Azotimanducaceae > UBA7803. The sequence goes on from JAWLGU010000004.1 coordinate 5,259, forward strand.
CTACGCCCTGCGCGGGGTGACGGCGGCCGAGGAGATCGACCGCTCGCTGGCGGCGCTGCTGCCGCCGGCCGCGCTCGATCCCGACGTCCGCGCCGCCAGCCGCATCGCGGCCGCGGTCACTCACGACGAGCCCATCCTGCTGGTTGGCGACTTCGACGCCGACGGCGCCACGTCGGTGGCGCTGGCCGTCTCGGCGCTCCGCGCCTTCGGTGCCCGTCAGGTGGACTACCTGGTGCCGAACCGCTTCGAGTTCGGCTACGGCCTGTCACCGGAGATCGTGGCGCTGGCGGCCCGCCGCGGGCCGCGCCTGCTGATCACGGTGGACAACGGCATCTCCAGCGTCGAAGGCGTGGCAGCGGCCACCGCCGCCGGCATGGACGTCATCGTCACCGACCACCACCTGCCCGGGCGGCAGCTGCCCGAGGCCTACGCGCTGGTGAATCCCAACCTGCCCGGTTGCGGCTTCCCCAGCACGGCCATGGCGGGAGTGGGTGTCATCTACTACGTCATGGGTCTGGTGCGGTCACGACTCCGGGCGGCCGGCTGGTTCGCCGAGCGTCCCGAGCCCAACCTGGCCGACTGGCTCGATCTGGTGGCGCTGGGCACGGTGGCGGACGTGGTACCTCTGGACCGCAACAACCGGATCCTCGTCCACCAGGGGCTCGCACGCATGCGCGCGGGCCGCTGCCGGCCCGGGATCCGCGCGCTGGCCGAGGTGGCGGGGCGTTCCCTGGCCAAGCTCCGTGCCCAGGATCTGGGATTCGCTCTGGGCCCGCGGCTCAACGCCGCAGGAAGGCTGGACGACATGACCCTGGGCATCCGCTGCCTGCTGGCGCCGGACATGGATGAGGCCCGGGGGCTGGCCCGCGCCCTGGACGAGCTGAACCGTACCCGCCGCGAGCTCGAGCAGGAGATGGTGCGGGATGCGGAGCTGATCGTGGCGGGGCAGGGGACAGGCTGCGACGACCGGGTCGGAGTATGTGTCTACGATCCCGGTTGGCACCAGGGCATCATCGGCATCGTCGCCGGGCGGCTGCGCGAGAAGGTCAACCGGCCGGTGATCGCCTTCGCCGATGCCGGCCCCGCCGCGCCGGACGAGCTCAAGGGCTCCGCCCGCTCGCTGCCGGCCCTGCACGTGCGCGACGCCCTGGACGCGGTGGCCAGCCGCTATCCCGGACTGCTCATGAGGTTCGGCGGCCACGCCATGGCGGCGGGGCTGTCTATCAAGCGGGTGCATTACGAGCGCTTCGCCCGGGCCTTCGACACCCAGGTCCGCCAGGCCTTGCCGGAGGAGGCGCTCACCCGCACCGTGCTCACCGACGGCGAGCTCGGCGAGGCGGAGCTGTGCCTGGAGAGCGCTCGCTGCCTCGCCGACGCCGGGCCCTGGGGCCAGGGCTTTCCGGAGCCGCTGTTTCACGGCGAGTTCGAGCTGGTGAGCCAGCGGGTGGTGGGCGAGGATCACCTGAAGCTGGTGGTCCGTCGGGGCCGGCGGCTTGTGGATTGCATCGCCTTCCGGCAGGCGCCCCTGACGGACGTGGAGCGGCTGTTACTGGCCTACCGCCTCGCCGAGAACGACTACGGCGACCTGCCCACCCTGCAGCTCGTAGTGGAGCATCTCATCCCGTTGGCATAAACTGCCGCGCTTTTCCGGGCAACGGGCAGTCTCGAGTCATGGCGGAGATCACATCCATTCGCGAACGGTTACGCGACCTCGTGGAGCGCGAGTCGGCGCTCAGGGGGTATCTTTGACTACGAAGGCAAGGCTGAGCGGCTCGAGGAGGTAGAGCTCGAGCTCTCCGGTCCCAAGGTCTGGGACGATCCGGATCGCGCCAAGGCGCTGAACCAGGAGCGGGCGGGCCTGGAGCAGGTGGTGAGCGGCTTGTCGAAGCTGGGCAGCTCGCTCGGCGATCTCGAGGAGCTGGCGGAGCTCGCGGCGGCGGAAGGCGACCGGGCTGCGCTCGACGACGTGGAGGCGGAGCTCGACGTGGCGGAAGCGGAGCTCGCCGCGCTGGAGTTCCGCCGCATGTTCCAGGGCGAAACCGATGCGGCCAATGCCTACCTGGAGATTCAGGCGGGTTCCGGCGGCACCGAAGCCCAGGACTGGGCGGAGATGCTGCTGCGCATGTACCTGCGCTGGTGCGAGAAGCGGGGCTTCCAGGCGGAGATCGTCGAGCTGTCGCCCGGAGAAGTAGCCGGCATCAAGAGCGCCACGGTGGAAGTCAGGGGCGACCACGCGTTCGGCTGGCTGCGCACCGAGACGGGCGTGCACCGGCTGGTGAGGAAGTCGCCGTTCGATTCCGGCAATCGGCGACACACGTCGTTCGCCTCGGTATTCGTCTCGCCGGAGATCGACGAAGACATCGAGATCGACATCAATCCGTCGGACGTGCGCACCGACACCTACCGTGCCAGCGGCGCCGGCGGTCAGCACGTCAACCGCACGGACTCGGCGGTCCGCCTCACCCACCTGCCCACCAACGTGGTGGTGCAGTGCCAGAGCGAGCGTTCTCAGCACCAGAACCGGGAGAGGGCGTGGAATCAGCTTCGCGCCAAGCTCTACGAGCTGGAAATGCAGAGGCGTCGCAGCGAGGCGCAGGCCATCGAGGACGCCAAGGCGGACATCGGCTGGGGCAGCCAGATCCGTTCCTACGTGCTCGACCAGTCCCGGATCAAGGATCTGCGCACCAGCGTGGAGCGCTCGGACCCCGGCAACGTCCTCGACGGCGACATCGACGACTTCATCGAGGCGAGCCTCAAGGCCGGGTTATGATTCCACTCACTCCCAGGAGCCCCTGCGGCTCGCTGACGGACGCGCAATGACGGAAGAAAACGACATCATCCAGGTACGCCGCGACAAGCTGGCCCGCTGGCGGGAAGGCGGCGGCGCGTATCCGAGTACCTTTCGCCGCGACGCTTTGGCCGCGGAGCTCCACGAACGCTGCCGGGATCTCGACAAGCCGGCGCTGGAGCAGGCGGGGATCGCCGCGGCGGTGGCCGGGCGGGTCATGCTGCGGCGCGTGATGGGCAAAGCGAGCTTCATCACCCTGCAGGACGCCAGCGGCCGCATCCAGTGCTATCTGCGCAGCGAAGATCTGGGGGAGGCCGCCTACGAGCAGTTCAAGGAGCTCTGGGACATCGGCGACATCGTCGGCGTGCGCGGCACCCTCATGCGCACCAACAAGGGCGAGTTGTCCGTTCAGGCGCAGCACATCGAGCTGCTCGCCAAGGATCTGCGGCCGCTGCCCGAGAAGTTCCACGGATTGACGGACCACGAGATCCGCTATCGTCAGCGCTATCTCGATCTGATCATGAACCCGGAGTCCCGCCGGGTGTTCGAGATCCGCTCCCGGGCCGTGAGCTACCTCCGCCGGTTCTTCACCGAGCGCGCCTTCATGGAGGTGGAGACTCCCATGATGCAGCTCATCCCCGGCGGGGCGGCTGCGCGTCCGTTCGTCACTCACCACAACGCCCTTGACCTGGACCTGTACCTCCGCGTGGCCCCGGAGCTGTACCTCAAACGGCTCACCGTAGGGGGTCTCGAGCGGGTGTTCGAGATCAACCGCAATTTCCGCAACGAGGGTCTCTCCACCCGCCACAACCCAGAGTTCACCATGCTGGAGTTCTACTGGGCCTACGCGGGCTTCGAGGATCTCATCGCCCTCACCCAGGAGCTGCTGCGCGGTCTGGCGCGCGACGTGGTCGAGTCCGACGAGGTGAGCTATCAGGGGCAGACGCTGCACTTCGGCGAGCCCGCAGCGCGCATGACCATGGCGGAAGCCATCGTCCACCACACCGAGCTCGAGGCCGGCGACCTTGCCAACGCGGAGACGCTGGCGGAGAAGCTGACGCGGCTGGGCGTTGCGGTGGAGCAGAATTGGGGACTGGGCCGGCTGCAGACGGAGGTGTTCGAGGCCTGCGTGGAGGACAAGCTGCAGCAGCCCACGTTCATTACTCACTATCCCGCCGAAGTGTCGCCCCTGTCGCGGCGCAACGACGACGATCCGTTTCTCGCGGACCGCTTCGAGCTGTTCATCGCCGGGCGGGAGATCGCCAACGGCTTCTCGGAGCTGAACGATCCGGAAGACCAGGCGGAGCGGTTTCGTCAGCAGGCACAGATGAAGAGCGTCGGCGACCTGGAAGCCATGCATTACGACGAGGACTACATCCGGGCTCTGGAGTACGGGCTGCCGCCCACCGCCGGGGAGGGCATCGGCATCGACCGCCTGATCATGCTCCTCACCGACTCGCCGTCCATCCGCGACGTGCTGCTGTTCCCGCTGATGCGGCCGAAGGATGGCTGACGGGCGGCTGCGCCTGGAGGAGTCCTGGAAGGCGGCGCTTGCTCCGGAGTTCGAAGCGCCGTACATGCGTTCGCTGCGCAATTTCCTGGCGGAGCAGAAACAGGCCCGGCGGGTGGTCTACCCGCCGGGTCGGCAGATCTTCGCCGCGCTGGATCTGTGCCCGCTTCCGGACGTCCGGGTGGTCATCATCGGCCAGGACCCGTATCACGGCCCCAACCAGGCCCACGGGCTCTGCTTCTCGGTGCAGCCTGGGGTTCCCCAGCCGCCGTCGCTGGTGAACATCTTCAAGGAGATCAACGACGACCTGGGCACGCTGGAGCGGCGCATCGGCGACGGTGCGGGCTGCCTGGAGCCCTGGGCCCATCAAGGCGTGCTGTTGCTGAACGCGGTGCTGACCGTGGAGCGCGGACGGGCGGGATCGCATCAGGGGCGGGGCTGGGAGAGGTTCACGGACCGCGTGGTGGAGGTGCTCTGCGATCAGCGGGAGCATCTGGTGTTCATGTTGTGGGGCAGCTACGCCCAGAAGAAAGGCGCCAAGGTGGACCGCAGCCGCCATCTGGTGCTCGAGGCGCCGCATCCGTCCCCCCTGTCGGCTCACCGGGGATTCTTCGGCTGCCGTCACTTCTCCGAGGCGAACGCGTATCTGGAGGCCCACGGCCTCCCGCCGATTGATTGGTTCGAAGGGTTGTGAGTCTCGCTTTCCGCATTCCGCTGTCCGCTTTCCGCAGGAGCCGACTCGCCAGCGCCTGAAGCAGACCTCTCTGGCCGATAGCGGATAGCGGATAGCGAACCTCTGTGTCAGTATCTCTCGCTTCATTGCATGCAGGAGAACCCGGGTCATGATCGAATCAGCCACGGAAAAGCTGCTGGTGGAGCAGCGCGATCACACCGTCGTCGTCACCCTGAACACGCCGCCGGCGAACACCTGGGATCAGGAGAATCTGCGCGGGCTCGAGGACCTGGTGCGCCAGTGCAACGCCGACCGCGGCGTGTACGCGCTGGTGATCACCGGCTCGGGGGAAAAGTTCTTCTCGGCGGGCGCCGACCTGAAGTTGTTCGCCTCCGGGGACAAGGGGGTGGCCGCAACCATGGCCATGGCGTTCGGCTCCGCGTTCGAGACCTTGGCCAATTTCCGGGGCGTGTCCATCGCGGCGATCAACGGCTATGCGATGGGAGGTGGACTGGAGTGCGCCCTGGCCTGCGACATCCGCATCGCCGAGCGGCACGCCCAGCTCGCGCTGCCGGAATCCACCGTGGGGCTGCTGCCGTGCGGCGGCGGGACTCAGAATCTCTCCTGGCTGGTGGGGGAAGGCTGGGCCAAGCGCATGATTCTGTGCGGTGAGCGGGTGGATGCGGAGACCGCCGCCCGGATCTCCCTGGTGGAGGAGGTGGTGGATCAGGGGCAGGGGCTGGGGGCTGCGCTGGCTCTGGCGGAGAAGGCGGGCAAGCAGAGCCCGCCGGCGGTGGCCGCGTGCAAGGGGCTGATCCAGGCCGCCCGCAGCGGCAACATCGCCGCGGCCTACGCCACCGAGCGGGAACAGTTCGTGCGGCTGTTCGACACGCAGGACCAGCGCGAGGGCGTGAACGCGTTTCTCGAGAAGCGACCGGCTCAATGGGTGAACGGATGACCCGGCTCGTCAACGCCGAGGACCAGCCGCTGCTGCTGTTCGAGCACGCCACCGCGTCCGGCCACGTGCTGGCCGAAGCGCGGCTCAACTCCGAGGCGACCCTGAACGCTCTGAGCCTGCCCATGATCGACATCCTGCATCCGGCCCTGGACCGCTGGGCCGCCGATCCCCGGGTGGTCGGGGTGCTGCTCACGGGTGCGGGGGACCGAGCCTTCAGCGCTGGCGGCGACATTCAGGCCCTCTACCGCGCCATGGCGAAGAACCACGACGCGGGCACGGTGGTGGACGATTATCCGTTCCGCTTCTTCGAGCAGGAGTACCGGCTGGATCATCGCATCCACACGTTCCCCAAGCCGGTGGTGAGTGTGGGTCACGGCGTGGTGATGGGCGGTGGTCTGGGCGTCTTCTCCGGAGCCCGCTACCGGCTGGTGACGGAGAAGTCACGGATCGCCATGCCGGAAGTCACCATCGGGCTGTTTCCCGACGCCGGCGCCACCTGTCTGCTGAAGAACATGCCGAGGCACTTGGCCGTGTTCCTCGGCTGCACGGGCGCACAGATGAACGGTGCGGATGCCCTGGCCATCGGCGTGGCCACTCATGCCGTGGCCGCGGCCCATCGGGGCGCGGTGCTGGATGCGCTCATCGACCTGCCCTGGAAGGGCGAGCCGGAGGGCGACCACAGGCGCCTTGGCGCCTGCCTGGGCGAGCTGCCCGTCGGCGAAATGCCGGCGACCCAGGTGGGTGATGTTCCCGAGCACCTGTCGCCGGATGGGGCGCTGCTCGACGTGGTCCAGCGGATCCGCGATCTGGCCGGTCGCAGCGCCTGGATCGACGCCGGCATCGCCGCGATGAACCGGGGGTGTCCCACGTCGGTGGGCATCGTGGTGGAGCAGCTTCAGCGGGCGCCGGCCCTCGACCTGGCCGACTGCTTTCGCCTCGAGATGGTCATCGCTACCCATTGCGCCCATCATCCGGACTTTGCCGAGGGCGTGCGTGCCCTCATTATCGACAAGGACAACCAGCCACGCTGGCAGCACGGGAGGCTCGAAGACTTGCCGCAGGCCTACGTCGCCGAGCATTTCCAGCCTCCGTGGCCCGTCAACCCGCTGCACGACTTGGAGGAGACGACGTCATGACCCGGATTGGATTCGTGGGGCTCGGCAACATGGGTGGGCCCATGGCAAGCAACCTGGCGGCGGCGGGCCATTCGGTGAAGGTGTTCGACCTGGTGGAGGCGCGGATGGCTGCCGTCTCCGGCGGTGAGCCCCAGGCGAGCGCCGCCGCCTGCGCGCAGGACGTGGAGGTGTTCGTCAGCATGCTGCCGGCGGGCCGACACGTTCAGGCTCTCTACCTGGACGACCACGGCATCCTCGCCCATGCGAGCGAGGGCACTCTGCTGATCGACTGCAGCACCATCGACCCGGGCACCTCCCGGCAGGTGGCGGCCGCCGCGGCGGAGCGTGGGTTGGCCATGCTGGACGCTCCGGTCTCCGGGGGCACGGCGGGTGCCGAGGCGGGTACCCTCACGTTCATCGTCGGCGGCGCGGCCGAGGCGCTGGAACGGGCCCGGCCACTGCTGGAGGTGATGGGTCGCAACCTGTTCCACGCCGGTGACAGTGGCGCGGGTCAGATCGCCAAGATCTGCAACAACATGCTGCTGGCCGTGCACATGGCGGGGACCGCGGAAGCGCTGGCACTGGGGGTGAACAACGGCCTGGATCCGGCGGTGCTCTCGGAGATCATGAAGCAGTCGTCCGGGGGCAACTGGTCGCTGAACGTGTACAACCCGTACCCGGGAGTCATGGAGGGAGTGCCGGCATCGCGGGGCTACCAGGGCGGCTTTCTGGTGGACCTCATGAGCAAGGATCTGGGCCTCGCCATGGAGACGGCGGAGGCCTCAGGCAGCTCGGTGCCCCTGGGGGCTCTGGCCAAGAACCTCTACCGGATCCATCAGCAACTGAACGCGTCGGGTGGCCTGGACTTCTCCAGCATCCAGTGGCTCTATCAGCCGCAGCTCAAGCAGTGAGCGGCGGCTAGCCGCCGAACGCCTCTCGCGCCGCAGCCATCTCCTCCGCCAGCTCCGCGAGCTGCTCGCATTCCGGGTCGGGGTCGAGCTCCAGGTTGGCGAAAGCGCGGATCTCGCTCCAGTCCAGCTGGGTGTAGGGATGATTGGTGCCGGCCAGGGTCTGCAGGTTCGCCACCATCACCACGTCGACGTAGTCCGCGGCGGGCGCCGTCCGGTCGAAGGCCGCGTAGTGGCTCGGCACCAGGGCGATCTCCTCGGGGAAGTCCCAGCTCTGCAGGATCATGGTTCCCAGGGCGCCGTGAATGCCCTCGATCACCCGATCCAGGGTCATGCTGTCGCCCAGCAGGTTGGTGTGCTCCTCCGCCCAGGCGAGAATGGGCAGCACGCCGATGCTGTGGGTGAGGCCGGCCAGGGCCGCCTGGTCGGGACGCAGCCGGGTGAGCTTCTTGGCCAGCAGACCGCTGATGCCGGCCACCTCGGTGGCGTGGCTCCAAACCTGACGCAGCTTGCGATCCACCAGGTCGGACGTCGCCTGGAACATCTGCTCCATGGCCATGCCGATAGCCAGGTTGGCCGCCAGCTCCACCCCGAGCCGGCTCACAGCCGTGTTCAGGTCGTCGATGCTGTTGGCACCTCGATACAGGGGTGAGTTGGCCACCTTGATCATGCGTCCAGCCAGACCGGCGTCCTCGGAGATCACCCGGGCCAGCCCCTGCGCCGAGACGTCGGCATCCTCGGCGGCGTCGCGAATGCGCAGCGCCACCTCGGGCAGCGTCGGAAGCTCGAGCTCGTCGTTGTCGACCGCGGTGGTCACCTCGTTCTTGATTTTCTCGGCGAGATTGGACATGGAGAAGCGGGTACTCAGATGAAAAACGATACCCGCAGTATAGAACCCATCAAACGGTGCGTTTGAGATCCACGTCTTGATGGCGGAGCGTCTCCGGAGCGCCCGCCGCCAGCACCGCCAGCAACGGGCCCGTGTCAGTGCCGGCCACTGCGCTCTGCAGCACCACGCCCACGGAGCGGCCGTCGTCGGCGGTGACTTCCGCGCCCGGCAGCGGGGGATTGCGGCCATGCCAGGTGAGGGTGACCAGGCGGCGCTTGACCTGGCCGCGGTGCTGGGCCCGCGCCACCACTTCCTGACCCAGATAGCAGCCCTTGTCGAAGCTGACGGCGCCCAGGGTGTCCAGGTTCAGCATCTGCGGCAGGAACGCTTCGCTCACCGCGTCCGATACCAGGGGAATGGCATCGCGGGTCAGCGCCGCGAACCAGGCCTGGTCCGAGATGTGAGGATGCTGCGCCCAGATATCCCGGGCACGCTCCAGGTCGCTCACCGGAAACAGCCGGCGGCGCGCGTCCAAGACCAGTCCGCCGGCGTTCTCCGGCAGCGCCAGGCCCGCCAGCACCAGCGTTTCAGGGTGGCGGTTCTCCAGACGGGTTCTGGAGAACGCCAGGTAGGGCCGAAGGAACTCCTGCAGGCGCTCCACCAGGCTCACGTGCAGCACGAGCAGCACGTCCTGGTCGTCTTCCGCCGTGCACCAGCCGTTCATCACTACCCGGCCCCTGAGATTGCACAGAGCGGCGGGGGTGAGCGCTCCGGACGACAGCGCCTCCACGTCGCAGGTGAGGTAGCCCTGGAGGAAGCTCCGGGCGTCGCGGCCGTGAAACCGCACCACGGCCAGGTCCGGCAGGTAGGCGATGCCCGTGTCCGCGGGTCCGTCGGCGGACGCCGCCGGCTCGGGCGCGCGCTGCAGATACGTCTGCCATTGCTGATGGATCATGGCGCTGGCGATGATGCTTCCGTTGACGGCACAATGGTGCGATTCAGACGCGCAGATGTCGAGTGTATGAGCGGATCAGAGCGGGCAACCGATGCCGTCGACCACCAGCGGCTCTACTGGCGCAGCCGCCGCGGCATGCTGGAGCTCGAGCTGGCGCTCCGCCCGTTCGTCCAGCGCCGGCTGGCGAGTCTCAGCGCCGCCGACAAGGCCATCTATGGGAGGCTGCTCGAGCACGACGACTGGGACATCTTCGATTGGGTCCAGGGCAGGCGGGAGGCTCCCGATGCCGAGTTGGCGAGCCTTGTCGCACAGATCCGGGCCGCCGCCCGGGAGGGCGCCGGAGCCCGCTGAGGCGGTTCTGACCCTCGCCCGGCGGCCGAGCCGCTGGCGCTCCCTGCGGCACCGGGCGTTGCTGGTGCCGGTGGTGCTCGGCGGCTGGAGCTGGTTCGGTGTGGCGGGCACTGTTCCGTTGGTCGTCTGGTGGTGGTGCCGGCGTCCCGTCGCGTCGATGGACGACGCGCTCATCGATCTTGCCGAGGTGCGCTGGGCGCGGCTGGGCGCCGTCCGCACCTGCATCGGCTTCAACGCCGGCCGCCGCCTGGAGATCTTCATCGACGAGCTGCACCCGGCGGATCTGGCGCGGCTGCGCCGGGAGCTGCGGTCGCGGCTTGCCAGCGCGCGATGACCGCGGGAGGTGGAGGGCTGGATGTCCCTTCAGCTGGCCGCCGGCTTCAGCACGTCGAGCCGGTCGGAAAAGCCCGGAAAGAGGATGGTGTCTTCTGCACGCGAGACAGTGTCCGGGTGGTCCAGATTGTAATGGAGACCACGGCTCTCCCGTCTCGCCAGAGCCGAGCGGACTATGAGCTCGGCGACGTGAACCAGATTCCTCAGCTCGATGAGATCGTTGCTCACCCGGTAGTGGCTGTAGTAGTCGTGAATCTCCTGCTTGAGCAGATCCAGACGGCGCTGCGCCCGCTGCAGGCGCTTGTCGGTGCGCACGATGCCCACGTAGTCCCACATGAAGCGCCGAAGCTCCTCCCAGTTGTGGGAGATCACCACGTCCTCGTCCGAATCCGTTACCTGACTCTCGTCCCAGTGGGGGACGGTCACGTCGGGAACCGACTCGTCCAGGTGTTCCATCACGTCGTCGCTGGCGGTTCTGGCGAACACCAGGCACTCGAGCAATGAGTTGCTGGCGAGCCGGTTGGCCCCGTGGAGGCCGGTGCAGCTAACCTCGCCGATGGCGTAGAGCCCCGGCACATCGGTAGCACCCTTGAGATCCACGAGCACCCCACCGCAGGTGTAATGGGCCGCGGGGACCACGGGGATGGGCTCCCGGGTCATGTCGATGCCGAACTCCAGACAGCGGCGGTGGATGGTGGGGAAATGGGTCTCGATGAAGCTCCTGGGGCGGTGGCTGATGTCGAGAAACACGCAGTCCGCGCCGGTGCGCTTCATTTCGTGGTCGATGGCCCGGGCCACCACGTCCCGGGGCGCGAGCTCCAGGCGGCTGTCGAAGCGGCGCATGAAACGGTCGCCGTCGGGCAGCAGTAGGATGCCGCCTTCGCCGCGTACCGCCTCCGAGATGAGGAACGACTTGGCGTGAGGGTGGTACAGGCACGTGGGGTGGAACTGGTTGAACTCCATGTTGGCGATGCGGCATCCGGCGCGCCAGGCCATGGCGATGCCGTCGCCGGTGGAGCTGTCGGGATTACTGGTATAGAGGTAGACCTTGCTCGCACCACCGGTGGCCAGAATGACGAAGCGGGATTGGAACACCTCCACGTGCCCCGTGGTCCGATTGAGCACGTAGGCACCGGCGCAGCGGTTGGGATGGCGGCCGTACTTGCTCAGATTGATGAGGTCGATGGCGACCCGGTCACGGAGCAGCTCGATGCGGGGGTGATCCAGGACCCGGCGGGTGAGGGTATCGATGATGGCCCGGCCGGTGGCGTCGGCCACGTGCAGCACCCGGCGGAACGAATGCCCACCTTCGCGGGTCAAGTGGAAACGGTCGTGCTCGGTATCGAAGCGGACGCCCCAGCGCAGCAGCTGATCGATGGCCGCAGGCGCGTGCTCCACCGTATAGCGGACCACCTCGGGATCGCACAAGCCGGCGCCGGCATTCAGGGTGTCCTCGATGTGGGCATCGATGCTGTCCTCCGGGTCGGTCACGGCGGCGATGCCGCCCTGGGCCCAGGTGGACGAAGCGGAGTCGATGTCACCCTTGCAGAGAACCGTCACCCGCGCGCGCGAGGCCAGATGCAGTGCTGCCGTGAGGCCGGCGGCTCCACCGCCGATGACGAGTATGTCCGTGGAAAAGCGCTGGTTCATGCCCCGGGAATCCATCAAACGGTTTCTAGTATAAACATGTGGTTGTCGGCAGAATATCGGGTCAATCTTCGGCAACGGCGAAGGGGTGGCCAAGGAAACCGACAAAGAGCTGGTGCGCAGGGTACAGGACGGCGACCGGCGGGCTTTCGATCTGCTGTTCAGCCGCTATCAGCACAAGATCGTCAATCTGGTCAGCCGCTATCTGCGCGATCCCGAGGACGTTCAGGACGTGGTCCAGGAGGCGTTCATCAAGGCGTTCCGGGCGTTGCCCAGGTTCCGCGGCGAGAGCGCGTTCTACACCTGGCTGTACCGGATCGCCATCAACACGGCGAAAAACCACATCGTAGCCAAGAGTCGGCGGCCACCCGGGGTGGACATCGAAGTAGAGGATGCCGAGCACTTCGACGGCGCCGACGCGCTGCGGGATCTCGAGAGCCCGGATTCGCAGCTGGCCAAAGACGAGCTGTCGGCGGAAATCGACGCCGCCATATCGGATCTCCCCGACGATTTGCGCAGCGCAGTAACTCTGCGAGAATTCGATGGTCTAACCTACGAGCAGATCGCGGAGATCATGGATTGCCCCGTGGGCACGGTGCGTTCGCGGATCTTCCGTGCTCGCGAAGCCATCGACAAGCGCATCGCGCCGCTGCTCGACCGACAACGTTGAGGGGCGTTGTGGGGCAGTCGGACACCAGCCATCGGGGGACCATCCTATCTGGTAGCGAAGCTTCCTGGCACCGGGAACTTCCGGTGGGAATGCGAGCCCTACTAGGACGTGGAAGGCCGGAGAAACCGGCCGGTGATCGTTGTCCGGGGAAGCGGGATGCCTGGTGGAGAGAGGTGAACGTAACATGACGGAAAAACTCAAAGAGTCGCTATCCGCCGTCATCGACGACGAAGCCGATACGTTCGAGCTGCGGCGGGTGCTCGATGAGCTCGACCGCAACGCCGAGATGCGTGCGCTGTGGGATCGCTATCACCTGATCGGCAGCGCGGTGCGACGGCGGGGGGGCGCCGACACCTCCGTGGTGCCCGATCTGCGCGAACAGGTGTGGCAGGCCCTCGAAGCCGAGGCCCAGGACATGCCGGCGGCGGCCGGGACCGGTGCAAGGGCGTCGCGCTCCCTGGGACGGTTCACCGCGCTGGCGGTGGCTGCCACCGTCGCTTTCGCCGTGGTGATCGGTTTCAACGGCATGGGCGGCGGCGAAGATGCAGCCGTCACCGAGGTGGCCAAAGCCGGCGCGAGCTCCGAGCTCGGCCGCTCGACCCCGGCGCTGCCCGACATTTCCGGCACCGACATCACCGACACCACCAACACCGAAATCTCGCCTTCCGATCTGCAGCGCGCCCGGGCGTACATGCTGCACCACGCGCAGCAGCAGGCGCTGAATCAGGCGGGCGTCATGTCCATGGTCAAGATGGCCACCTACGAAGCACCATGAGTCGGACCGGGGCCATCCGCGGCGGAATAGGGCGGCACCGCGAGACCGCCGGCCCCGGCCGCGCCAACCTTCTGCTCGCCGCGTGCGTTCTCCTGCTGTGGTCTCAAGTGGGTCTCGCACAGGAGGATCCGAGGGACTGGCTCGACGACATGAATCGAGCCTTCAGCGAGCTTGCGTACGACGGCATTTTCAGCTACTTCAGTGGTCACGACCTGGCGAGCCTCAGGCTGGTGCACATGGTGGTGGACGGCCAGCAGCGCGAACGCCTGATACACCTCAACGGCGCCCCGCGGGAGATCGTCCGTCGTGGCGATCAGGTGGCGTGCTTCGTCATGCCCGGAGACGCGTTGCTCGAGCTCGAGCAGAGCATTCCCTCGGGCCCCTTCGCGCGCGCGTTCGTGCGCCGATATGATCGCATCTCCGAGAACTACGGGCTGTCGTTCTTCGGCGAGGATCGCGTGGCCGATCGCGCCGCGGTTCGAGTGGCGGTGACTCCTCGGGACGAGGACCGTTACGGATATCGACTCTGGCTCGACAAGGAGACCCGGCTGTTGCTGCGTTCCGAGCTGGTGGGTCACGACGGCGAGCGGTTGGAGATCTTCCAGTTCAACCACATCCACTTCGGTGACTCGGTCGATCCGGCCATGCTGGAGCCCGAGGGCAAGCAGGGGTCGCTGGTGAGCCACCTGACCTTGGCCACCAAGGAGCCGCGACCCGTGGATCGTGAGAACACCGCCTGGGAGGCCCGCTGGCTTCCCGAGGGCTTTCGCATGGCGGCCGCCGACATCCGCCGCGCGCCCAGCTCGCTGAAGTCCATCGACACCATGATGTACTCCGACGGACTCGCCGCGTTCTCGCTGTTCATCGAAGACATGCCGAACCGTGGCGCGGCCGCCATGGTATCCCGCAACGGCGCGACCGTGGCGGTCACCCACGTGGTGAAGGGGCTCCGCGGCGAGCCGTACCTGGTGACCCTGGTTGGCGAATTGCCCACGCCGACGGCACAGCGCATCGCTCGCTCGGTGGCACCGCGGGTCATCCCATCGGGACGCGAACGGGAATGAGCCGGCGAGTCGTGCGGCAGGGGCAGGCGGTGGCTGCCGGAAAGTCCATGCTGGTGCGCTTCTCCGGCTGTTGCGGTAGCGGCGCTCCGTGTGTCGGGTGCGGGCCCGCACTCGGGTGCGGACCCGCACGCGAAATCGCCGCGGAGCGGCTGGGTCTGCCCGGCAGACTGCAGGAGGGCGATGCGGTGGAGCTGGGCCTGTCCGGCCGGGCGCTCACCCGGGTGGCCGTGGTCTGCTTCGCGGTGCCGCTGGCGGCGTTGCTCGCGGGGGCGCTGCTCGGCGACGCCATCGCCGCGTCCACGGGCTCCGGCGGCGACGCGGCGGGCGCGCTGCTCGGCTTTGCGGGGTTGGCCGTGGCGCTGCTGATGGCCGCCAGGCGGGGCCCCGAGCTGGCCCGATCGCTGGAGGTCCAGGCACGGGTCGCAAGCACCGCCGGTGACGGCATCGTACGCGCTGAGAAGCGCTGAGCGCGCCGGCTGGCGCCAGGTTCCAGGGAACATCACCATGACGGCACATTCCTTCAGTTCACGGCTGTTGCTGGTTGCAACGCTCATGACGTGCGCCAGCGCCTGGGCCCGGGAACTCCCCGACTTCACCCGGCTGGTGGAAGACAACGCGGGGGCAGTGGTCAACATCAGCACGGTTCAGCACCGCCAGACGCGATCCGAGCCCGGGACGCCGAGCGACGAGCTCGAGGAGTTCTTCCGGCGGTTCTTTCCGCCGGGCCAGAGCGATTCCATTCCGTTTCTGCGACCGCGCTCGCTGGGCTCCGGCTTCGTCCTCGAGCGTGATGGCTTCATCCTCACCAACAATCACGTGGTGGAGGGGGCGGACGAGATCATGGTGCGGTTCAACGACCGCCGGGAGTTGGCGGCCGAGCTGGTGGGAGCCGATCCGAGGTCCGATCTGGCGCTGTTGAAGGTGGAGGCGAACGATCTGCCCACGGTGAAGCTGGGGCGATCGGCGCAGCTGAAGGTGGGCGAGTGGGTGCTGGCCATCGGCTCGCCCTTCGGCTTCGACTACTCGGTGACCGCCGGCATCGTCAGCGCCAAGGGCCGCAGCCTGCCCACCGAGCAGAACGACAACTACGTGCCGTTCATACAGACCGACGTGGCCATCAATCCCGGCAACTCCGGGGGGCCGCTGTTCAACCTCGACGGTGAGGTGATCGGCATCAACTCCCAGATCTACAGCAACTCGGGCGGCTTCATGGGCGTCTCTTTCGCCATTCCCATCGATGTGGCCATGGAGGTGGTGCGCCAGCTGAAGGCGACCGGGCGGGTGTCGCGGGGTTGGCTCGGGGTGGTGATTCAGGAGGTGGACCGGGGCCTGGCAGAGAGCTTCGGGCTCGACCGTCCCCATGGCGCCCTGGTGAACCGGGTGCTCGAGGGCTCGCCGGCAGATGAGGCAGGAATCGAGGCAGGTGACATCATCACCCGATTCGCCGACACGGTGATCGAGTTCTCTACCGAGCTACCCCACGTGGTGGGGCGCATGCGACCGGGCGCCATGGCGAAGCTGAACATCGTCCGTGACGGTGAGGCGATGACCCTCGACGTGCGGGTGGGCGAGCTGGCCGAGCGCGACGAGGCTGCCCAGGGATACGCCGGGCCGTCGCAGCAGGCGCCGTCCCGCATTGGGCTGGCCGTGGAGGCTCTGCCGGACGACGCGGCCAGGGAGATGGGCATCGACGGCGGGGTTCGGGTGCTGGAAGCCCGCGGCGCAGCGGCGGAGGCGGGCGTCCGTCCCGGCGACGTCGTCACGCGGCTGAACAACGAGGAAGTGCGGGACGTGGACGGCTTCATGGACATCACCGATGCCCTGCCACCGGGGCGCTCCGTGCCGGTGCTGATCATCCGCGGCGGGGTGCCCACCTTCCTCGCCCTGCGCGTCCCGGAGTGAGTCGCCGCAGGCTCCGGGATACGCTACACTCGCGCGCCTTTGAATGGCTGAGGGCCGAGCGGCCTCGGGCCGGGGACCTAGAGCAGTGCCTGCAATCGACCAGATTCGCAACTTTTCCATCATCGCCCACATCGATCACGGCAAGTCGACCCTGGCCGACCGGCTGATTCAGCTCTGTGGCGGGCTGTCGGATCGGGAGATGGCGGAGCAGGTTCTGGATTCCATGGATCTGGAGCGCGAGCGCGGCATCACCATCAAGGCCCACAGCGTGACCTTGGAGTACCCGGCCCGCGACGGGCAGCGTTACCAGCTCAACTTCATCGACACGCCGGGCCACGTGGACTTCAGCTACGAGGTGTCCCGTTCGCTGGCAGCCTGCGAGGGTGCATTGCTGGTGGTGGACGCCGCGCAGGGGGTGGAAGCCCAGTCCGTGGCCAACTGCTACACCGCCATCGAGCAGGGGCTCGAGGTGCTGCCGGTGCTGAACAAGATCGATCTGCCCCAGGCCGAGCCGGAGCGGGTCGCCCGGGAGATCGAGGAGATCATCGGCCTGCCGGCTCACGACGCCATTCGCGTCAGCGCCAAGACCGGCGAAGGGGTGCCGGAGCTTCTGGAGCGGCTGGTGGCGCAGATTCCGCCGCCCGAGGGTGACCGGGAGGCGCCACTGCAGGCGCTCATCATCGATTCCTGGTTCGACAACTACCTGGGCATCGTCTCCCTCGTGCGGGTGGTTCAGGGTGAGATCGCCAAGGGAGACAAGGTGGTGGTGAAATCCCTCGGGCGCGCTCATGTGGTGGACGACGTGGGCTGCTTCACCCCCAAGCCCACGGCCCGGCCACGGCTGGCCGCCGGCGAGGTGGGTTACGTGATCGCCGGCATCAAGGACATCCGCGGTGCCCCGGTGGGCGATACCCTGGTTCTGGCCTCTCATCAGGAAGTGCCGCAACTTCCCGGTTTCGCCCGCGTCAAGCCCCAGGTGTTCGCGGGCCTGTTCCCGGTCAACTCCGAGGATTTCGAGAGTTTCCGTGAAGCGCTCGAGAAGCTGACCCTGAACGACGCGTCGCTGTTCTTCGAGCCGGAGACGTCGGACGCCCTGGGCTTCGGCTTTCGCTGCGGCTTTCTCGGCATGCTGCACATGGAGATCGTGCAGGAACGCCTCGAGCGCGAGTACGATCTCGACCTCATCACCTCGGCCCCGACGGTGGTCTACGAGGTGGAGTTGCCGGACGGCACCGTGACCCACGTGGACAACCCGTCGCGCCTGCCGGTGAATTACAAGGAGATGCGCGAGCCCATCGTGGAGGTGAGCATCCTCGTGCCGCAGGACTACGTGGGCAACGTCATGACACTGTGCGTCGAACGGCGCGGAGTGCAGAAGAACATGACCTACACCGGCGGGCAGGTGTCCATGCTCTGGGAAATGCCCATGAACGAGGTGGTCATGGACTTCTTCGACCGGCTGAAGTCCGTGAGCCGCGGCTTTGCCTCCATGGACTACAGCTTCGCGCGGTTCCAGCCCGCCAACCTGGTGAGGCTCGATATCCTGATCAACGGCGAGCGCGTGGATGCCCTGGCCAACATCGTTCACCGCGACCAGGCGCAGGTGCGCGGGCGGCAACTCGTGGAGAAGATGAAGGAGCTGATCCCGCGGCAGATGTTCGATGTGGCGATTCAAGCGGCCATTGGCGGCCAGATCATCGCCCGCTCCACGGTCAAGGCGCTACGCAAGAACGTCACCGCCAAATGCTACGGTGGCGACGTTACCCGTAAGAAGAAGCTCCTGGAAAAACAGAAGGCGGGCAAGAAGCGGATGAAGCAACTGGGCAAGGTGGAAATACCTCAGGAAGCGTTCCTCGCGGCGCTCAAGGTGGAGCGCTGATGGACATCGACTTTCCGCTGGTGCTCACCTGGGCGGTGCTGATCTCCGGCGCCATCTGGCTGTTCGACGTGCTGGTGCTGAAGCCGCGCCGCCAGCGTGCAGCCCGATCGCTGGAAGCCAGTGGCACCCGCCGGGAAGAGTTGGATCGGGTGCTGGCGGAGCCCAAGCTGGTGGAATACGCCCGCTCGTTCTTCCCGGTGCTGCTGGTGGTTCTGCTGCTGCGCAGCTTCCTCGCCGAGCCGTATCAGATTCCCTCCGAATCCATGCTGCCCACTCTGGAGGTGGGGGACTTCATCCTGGTCAACAAGTACGCCTACGGATTGCGCCTGCCGGTGCTGAACACCCGGATCGTCGAGGTGGGCGAGCCGGAGCGAGGCGACATCATGGTGTTCATCCCGCCTCATGACCCGCGATACTTCATCAAGCGGGTGGTCGGCCTGCCGGGTGACCACATCCGCTACGAGAACAAGGTGCTGTACATCAACGGCGAGCGCGCGGATTACGAGCTCGAGCGGCAGTTCGAGAGCTACCTGCCGTTCGCCAACGGCCCGGTGCCGATCCGCGAATACCGCGAGCGCTTCGACGACAGCAACCACTCGATCTACCGCTATCCGTTCCCCGAGCCCTCCCGGGAATGGGTCGTACCGGAAGACTCCTACTTCATGATGGGCGACAACCGTGGCCGCAGCGAAGACAGCCGGGTGTGGGGCTTCGTTCACGAGGATCGGATTGTAGGCAAGGCAGTTGCCATTTGGGTGCACAAAGACCCGGGATTCTCACTGCCAACCTTTTCACGCAATCGCTGGCTAGACTGAGAGACAGTAGGACGACCGTCCGTCGTCATCCTCGGAGAACTCGTGATGCCGCAACTCGCTTCGTACTCCCGCCAGCGCGGCCTCACCGGCATGGGCTGGCTGCTGATGCTCATCGTGGTGGCCTCTGCCATCACGCTCACCCTGCGGCTGGCGCCTCATTACATCGACTTCTACACGGTGAAATCGGTGATTCAGGGACTGCCGGCTCAGGAGGTGCGTACCATGTCCCGCAGCAGTCTGCTGGAGGCGCTCAAGAAGCGATTCAAGATCAACAACCTGCGCGACTTCGACATCCGCGATATCATCGACCTTCAGCGCAGCCGGGACAGCACCGTGCTGGAGGTCCGCTACGAACGCCGCGAGCACCTGTTCTTCAATGTCGATGTCGTCATCACCTTCCACGAGCGATTCGAATACTGACGTGGCGCCGCCCGAGACGCGGCTGCAAGCGGCGCTGGGCTATCGGTTCGGCGACCTGGCGTTGTTGCGGCAGGCGCTGACCCACAAGAGCTTTGCGAGGGATCACAACGAACGTCTGGAATTTCTCGGCGACGCGGTGCTCGGCTACGTGATCGCGCTGCGGCTGTTCGAGGAGCAGCCGGCGGCTCACGAGGACACGCTGTCGCTGCTGCGCGCGAATCTGGTGCGCAGGGAGACGCTGGCGGAGGTTGCCGCCGAGCTGGATCTCGGCCGCTACCTCAGGCTCGGTGCCGGGGAGCGGCGCAGCGGTGGCCACAAGCGCGCGTCGATCCTCGCGGATTCCCTGGAGGCGGTGATCGGCGCAGTGCACTTGGACGGCGGCATCGAAGCGGCCCGGGACCTCACCCTGCGATTGCTGGAACCGCGAATGCGGACGCTGGACCCGGAGGCGTTGAAGGACCCGAAGACGCGATTGCAGGAGATGCTGCAGGGCGCGAATCTGGACCTGCCGGAGTACGCCATCGAGTCCGCCACCGGCTCGGCCCACTCGCGGGTGTTCACGGTGAGTTGCCGGGTGCCGGCGCTGGAGCTCACGGTGGCGGCGCAGGGACGCAGCCGCCGCGCTGCGGAAAAGCACGCGGCGGAATCCATGCTGACGCAGGTGGCTGAACGTCTGGGACGGAAGGCAGGTGCCTGAGACCATCCAACGCTGCGGTTACGTGGCTCTGATCGGCCGTCCGAACGTGGGCAAGTCCACCCTGCTCAATCACCTGCTGCGGCAGAAACTGGCCATCACCTCGCGCAAGCCGCAGACCACGCGGCACGTGCTTCTGGGGGTGGACACTGAAGGTGATCATCAGGCCATCTACGTGGACACGCCGGGTATTCACGACGACGCCCGCCGCGAGATCAATCGGCAGATGGTGCGGGCGGCCACCGCAGTGCTGGCCGACGTCGACCTGGTGTTGATGGTCGTTGACCGGGACGTCTGGACCGAGGGCGACGAGCGGGTGCTGAAGCTGCTCCAGCACCACCCGGTGCCCGCCTTCGCAGTCCTGAACAAGGCCGACCTGGTGCGACGCAAGCAGGCGCTGCTGCCGGCCATGGCCGCGCTCCACGAGCGTGGCCGCTTCGACGAGATCTTTCCGGTATCGGCGCTGAAAGGCTCGGGGCTGGAAGCGCTGCGGCGGGCGGTCTTCGCCCGGCTGCCGGAACAGGCTCACCTGTTTCCTGCCGATCAGGTGACGGATCAGAGCGAGCGGTTTCTGGTATCCGAGATCATTCGCGAGAAGCTCATGCGCCGTCTCGGCGACGAGGTGCCGCATCACCTGACGGTGGTCATCGAGGGCTACGACGAGTCGCCGAATCTCGTGGACGTGGCCGCCGAGATCTTCGTCGAGCGGACCGGACAGAAACGCATCGTCATCGGCAAGGGCGGCGAGAAGCTCAAGCTCATCGGCCGCGAAGCCCGCGAGGACATCGAGAAGCTGCTGGAGAAGCGGGTGATGCTGCGGCTGTGGGTGAAGGTGCGGCCGGGCTGGAGCACCACGGCGGCGGGACTGAAAAGGGTGGGTTATGACCCGGGTCACCGGTGAGGCGGCCCTGGTGCTGCACGCCCGGCCGTACCGTGAAAGCAGCGCCATCGTCAGCCTTTTCACTGCCGGTCACGGCCGTGTGCCGGTGGTTGCGCGCGGCATCCGAGGCAGCAAGCGCGGCAACGTGCTCCAGCCGTTCAACCGGGTTCGGGTGAGCTGGAGCGGCCGGGGCACGCTTTACACCCTCACCGGCTGCGAGCTGGTGCGCCACGCTTGGCTCAGCGGCAACGCGCTGGCGTCGGGGTTCTACGTTCTGGAGCTGCTGACGCGTCTGCTCCACGAGCACGAGAGCTCGCCACGGCTGTTTGCGGGCGCGTGCTGGGTGCTGGAGCGTCTGGAGGCCACGGATTCGCCGCCGGACGTGGTGCTGCGGGGATTCGAGCGGCTGCTGCTGGACGAGCTGGGGTACGGGCTGGATTTTTCCCGTGACGCTGATACCGGTGAGCCCATTCGCGCCGATTCCGAATACCGCCTGCACATGGACGCCGGCTTCGTGGCCAGCGGGAGCGGCCGCGGCTACCCTGGTGCGCTGCTTCTGGAGATCGGCGCTGGCCGATACGATTCCCGCGGAGCCCGCATCGCGGCAAAGAAGATCTTCCGGCAGGCTCTGAGGCCACTGCTCGGCCCGAAACCGCTGGCCAGCCGGCGGCTCCTGACCCGACGGGATGTCGGATGAGTCGACGTGGGCCGCGGCAGATCGAGCTCGTGGTCGACGAGCTGGGTGACGAGGGCCTGGGCGAGGGCTGCTTCGAATCCCGGCTGGTGAAAGCGCGCAACGCGTTACCCGGCGAAACCGTGAGCGTGCGCGTGCTGAAACGGCGGGGCGGCGTGTGGTACGGCGAAGCGGACGTTCCGGAGGCGGCGGCCGCGGATCGCCGGCTGCCGCCGTGTTCCGTGTTTCCCCGCTGTGGCGGCTGCACCCTGCAGCACCTGGACTACCCGCGGCAGCTGGAGCACAAGGAGCGGGTGCTGCTGCGGCTGCTGGCGGAGCACGGCGTCGATGCGCGGCGGCTGATTTCGCCGGTGTACGGTCCCCGGTTGCATTACCGGGCCAAGGCCCGGCTCGGCGCTCGGGTCGTGGGCGGCGAGCTACTGCTGGGTTTTCGCGAGGGGTTCAGTAACCGGGTGGCGCGCATGAGCGAATGCAGGACGCTGGTGGTGCCGTTCTCCCGCATGCTTCCCGAGCTGTCCGCCACCCTCGGCGCGCTCCGCCGCCCGGACCGCGTTCCCCAGGTGGAGCTCGCGGCCGGCGATCATGAATCGGCCGTCATCGTTCGCCATCTGAGCGAGCTGGACCAGGATGACCGGGCGCGGCTTCTCGCGTTCGCCCGGCGCAATGGCACCCGGGTTTATCTTCAGCCCGGCGGCTACGAGACCGTCGGCCTCCTCGGCGACGACGCGGCGTCGCCTTACCTTTCCTACGTGAATCCCGACTACGGCCTGTGCTACGACTTTCTGCCCACGGACTTCACCCAGGTGAACCCGTTCGTGAATCGGGCGCTGGTTGGCTCGGCGCTCCTGGCCCTGCGGCCGCGTCCGGGCGCCACCGCCACGGATCTGTTCTGCGGCATCGGCAACTTCTCCCTGGCCCTTGCGCGGCTGGGGGTGGCCGTTCGCGGCTACGAGCTGGCACCCGAAGCGGTGGAACGGGCGAGACACAATGCGGACCGGAACGGCCTTGCCGCGCGGGCTGAGTTTGCCGCCGTGGATCTGTATGATTCCGCGTGCCCGGATCTGCCGGAGTCGGAATTTCTGCTGCTGGATCCGCCGCGGTCCGGGGCGGGCGCGAATCTCGAACGTTGGGCGGGCTGGAAGAAGCTCGAGCGGATCGCCTACGTGTCGTGCAATCCGCGCACGTTTGCCGGCGACGCCGCACGCTTGCAGGCCAGGGGGTTCACGTTGCAGCAGGTAGGTATCTTCGACATGTTTCCACACACCAGCCACGTCGAGACGCTGGGCCTGTTCGTCCGGGACGAGGGAGCGGGCCCGGATGGTTAAGGTGCGCGAGGACGTCGCGCGCGCGCCGGACGGACGGCTCGATGTGGAAGCCTGGGTTCTCGACCTGGCGGCGCGACACGGCGCCCTGGACGAGGACGCGGTGCTCCGGGCTTGCAGGTTCGTACGCGGTCTGGGGTCGCGGGGCGAGGACTATCTGGAGAGCGGCGTGGAGATGGCGGAGCTGGTGAGTCAGCTTCGCCTGGACACCGCTTCCGTCGCCGCAGCCCTTTCCTACCGTCCGGTTCGCATCGGTGCGGTCACTCTGGAAGAGGCGCAGGAGGCGCTGGGGGCCGACGTGGCGCATCTCCTGGAGGAGGTGTTGCGCATGGCGACGACCAGCCTGCTGGAGATGAGCAACACCCGCCTGCAGACCAGCGAACGGCGCAATCAGGCGGAGAACGTGCGCCACATGCTCATCGCCATGATCGACGATGCCCGGGTGGCGGTGCTCAAACTGGCCGAACGGGTGGTCGCGTTGCGCTCCGCGAAGCACGACGACGAGGCGCGCAAACAGCGAATCGCCCACGAGGCCCATCGCGTGTTCGCACCTCTCGCCAACCGACTGGGCATCTGGCAGATCAAGTGGGAGCTGGAAGATCTGGCCCTGCGCTACCTGGCCCCGGACATCTACATGGCCATCGCCCGCCAGCTCGACGGGCGCCGCGAAGAGCGGGAACGGGAGATCGAGGAGCTGGCCAGCGCCCTGGAGCGGGATCTCAACGCCCGCGGAATCCGCGCCAAGGTGACGGGGCGTGCCAAGCACATATACAGCATCTGGCGAAAGATGCAGGCCAAGCAGGTGGGCCTGAACGAAGTGTACGACGTGCGCGCGGTTCGGGTTCTGGTACCCGACGTGGCCCAGTGCTACGCAGCGCTGGGCGTGATCCATACGGAATGGCGTCACGTGCCCAGCGAGTTCGACGACTACATCGCATCGCCGAAGGAGAACGGCTACCGCTCCATTCATACCGCCGTGCTTGGTCCTGACGGCCGCACTCTGGAGGTGCAGATCCGAACCCAGAAGATGCACGACGAGGCGGAGCTGGGCGTCTGCGCCCACTGGTCCTACAAGCAGGGTGACGCCGAGGATCGTCCGTACGCGGAAAAGATGAACTGGTTGCGTCAGGTTGTGGAGTGGCGTGACGACGTGGAGCAGGGCACCGCGGCGGCCGGGCAGGATCTCGGTGAGGAGCTGCGCGCGCTGTTTCAGGACGAGCGCATCTTCGTCACCACCCCGAAAGGCCACGTGCTCGACCTGACCGCGGGGGCGACGCCGGTGGACTTCGCCTACCGGGTGCACACCGAGGTCGGGCACCGGTGCCGCGGGGCGCTGGTGGAAGGCCGCCCGGTGCCGTTGAACGCCGTGCTCAGGACGGGACAGCGCGTGGAGATTCTCACCGGCAACGAGCCCGCGCCCCAGCGGGACTGGCTGGATGCTCATCTGGCCTTCGCCAGGAGCGCACGGGCACGGGAGAAGATTCACGACTGGTTCCGCGCACGCGAGCCGGAGGTCAACGAGCAGGAGGGGCGCAGCCGTCTGCTCGCGTTGCTTCGGCGACTGCAGCTTCCGGAGCCCGCGCCGGACGGATGGGTCCGCGCCGCTCATGCGCTGGGATACGAGCAGGCTTCGGCCTTCTGCCGCGCCGTGGGTGCAGGCGACTGTCAGACGCTGGACGCCATCGAGGCGCTGCACGATCAGCACGAGTTCGAGGGTCAACTCGATCTGCTGCCGCGCATCCCGGTTCGGGCGCGGCGTTCCGCGAGAATCGAGCTCAAGGCCCATGACCGTCCGGGCCTGCTGCGGGATGTCAGCGAGTTGCTCAACGAGCTGAATTTGTCCCTGGTCGGAAACGCCGGACGCGTGGATCCGCTGAGCGGCCGCGCCACTCTCACCTTGGACGTGGTCGTCGGCCACATCCGGGATCTGGCCACCATCGTCGACCGGCTCGGACGCCTTCACGACGTGCTCGACGTTCGCGTCGAGCGCCGCTAGCCCCAGACTTCACCGCTAAAATCAAACGATCGGAAGGAGATCACTCATGAGAATCATTTTGCTCGGGCCACCCGGTGCGGGGAAGGGAACGCAGGCCCAGTTCATCTGCGAGCACTTCGAGATACCGCAGATATCCACGGGGGACATGCTACGCGCGGCGGTCAGCGCAGGCACACCGCTGGGCCGGAAGGTGAAAGCGGTCATGGAATCGGGCGCGCTGGTATCCGACGACATCATCATCGAGCTGGTCAAGGAACGTATCGCGGCCCCGGACTGCGCCAACGGATTTCTCTTCGACGGGTTTCCCCGCACCATTCCCCAGGCGGAGGCCATGGACGAGGCGGGCGTGGAGATCGATCACGTGGTGGAGATCAAGGTTCCGGACGAGCAGATCGTCAGACGTCTGAGCGGCCGGCGCGTTCATCCTGCGTCGGGGCGCGTGTATCACGTGGAGTTCAATCCGCCGCGAGAGCCGGGAAAAGACGACGAAACCGGCGAGCCGTTGGTTCAACGCGACGACGACAAGGAAGAAACCGTGCGTGAGCGCCTCGAGGTGTATCACCGGCAGACCCACCCGCTGGTGGATTTCTACCGGCGAAAAGCCGAGCGCTCGAAGCTCGAGTTCATCGAGATAGACGGCGAAGGCGAGGTGAGTGAAATACAGAGTCGCATACTTCGCGCGCTCCAGTGATCTGCGTGATATTTCCTTTGCTCGTCAGTATGATGCGTGAAAATTTCCGTTGCAGTTTCGTATTGTTGGTCTATCGTTGCAGAGCGTGAGTCGACTTGCGGACAAGCCGCAGGAACAGCGGCTCACGCAGGGCAACGAGGCACCTGGAGCAGTTTCGAAACCGGTGTTCGTTCGAGAAGTAGTCAGCGCTGGCTGTGAGTGAGAAGTCGAAGCGGCCAAAGCGAAAGAGCAGAGAAATCCAAGGAGATTCTTTATGCCGAGAGCTAAGACTGCAGCGAAAACTCCCGCCAGGAAGACGGCGGTCAAAAAAACTGCTGCCAAAAAAGCCTCTGTGAAGAAGACGGCCGCGAAACGACCTGTTGCGAAAGCGACGACCAAACGCGCCGCGACGAAGACGGTTGCCAAAAAAGCGCCGGCCAAGAAAGCGGCTGCGAAGAAGGCGCCGGCCAAGAAAGCAGCGGTCGGCAAAACTGCGGCGAAGAAAACGGCAGCCGTGAAAACGGCTTCGAAGACCACCACTAAGAAGAAGCCTGCAGCGAGGAAGCGGAGCGCGGCGACGGCGACGGCGAAAGCTGCAGCCAAGCGTCCGGCGGTGAAGCGGAGCGCGGCGGCGAAGAAAGCTCCGGCGAAGAAGAAGGCGCCGGCGAAGAAAGCTCCCGCCAAGAAGAAAGCTCCGGCGAAGAAGAAGGCGCCGGCGAAGAAGGCTCCCGCCAAGAAGAAAGCTCCGGCGAAGAAGAAGGCGCCGGCGAAGAAGGCTCCCGCCAAGAAGAAGGCGCCCGCCAAGAAGGCTCCGGTGAAGAAAGCGCCGGCGAAGAAGAAAGCGCCGGCGAAGAAGAAAGCGCCAGCCAAGAAGAAAGCGCCAGCCAAGAAGAAAGCGCCAGCCAAGAAGAAGGCTCCCGCAAAAAAGAGCTCCTAGTGGGGCGGGAGGCCAGTACGCTCCGGTCGTAGGCCGGGTTCAGCTCCGCTGGGCCCGGCGCTCCGGTCCGCGGCGGCTGCACCGCCAGCGCGGCGCAAATTCGGGGGGCTCACCCGATCACAGCCCGCGCCCGAGGGGCAGCACCTGAACCTCAGCGCCGTCCTGCAGGTTGCCTGCGTCCTTCGGAATTCGTACCAGGCAGTTGGCGCGACTGAAACTGGCGAGTCGATTCGAGCTCTGATCCCCGGTCACCGAGACTTCCAGTCGCCCGTCGCGGCTGCGCACGCTGCCGCGCTGAAATTCTTCCCGTCCCGGCTGGTGACGAATCTCCCCGCGCAGCACGGCGGGAACCGTCAGCGGCGCCTCGGGCTCCATGCCGCATAGCCGCTCCAGCGACGGCTTCACCAGGATCAGCGCGGTGACGATGGTGGAGACCGGATTCCCCGGAAGACCGAAGAAGGCGGCGTTGCGCAGGCGGCCGTAGGCCAGCGGCTTCCCCGGCTTCAGGTTGAGCTTCCAGAGCTGCAGCCGGCCCACCTCGGCCACCACGTTCCGGACATGATCGGCCTCACCCACCGAAACTCCGCCGCTGGTGATGACCGCCTCGCAGTCGTCGTCCGCCAGCTCCAGCGTTGCGCGAATTGACCCGGGGTTGTCGGGAACGATTCCCATGTCGACCACGTGCACCGGCAGATGGGCGAGCAGGGCGCTCAGGGTCGTTCGATTGGCGTCGAAGATCTGACCCGGCCCCAGGGCGCCACCGGGTTCCACCAGCTCGTCACCGGTGGAAAACACGGCGACCCTGGGGCGGCCGTGCACCGCCACCTGGGTGATGCCGCAGGCGGCCAGCCAGCCCAGGTCGTACTCCGTCAGGCGCCTGCCCGGGTCGAACATCGGTGTCCCGGCGGCCACGTCGTGCCCCGGGTGGCGCACATGATCCCCGGGGCTCACCGGTGTGTGGACGACGATGGTGTCCTGGTCGCGGCTGCAGTCCTCCTGGATCGCCACCGCGTCGAGCCCTTCCGGGACCGCTGCGCCGGTGAAGATCCGCACGCACGCGCCCTTGGGAAGGGGGCCGTTCGCGGGACGGCCGGCGTAGCTCGTGCCGGCGAGGGTGAAGCGATGAGGCGGTGCCTCGATGGCATCGCGGCTGCGCAAGGCGTAGCCGTCCATGGCGGAAGCGGGGAACGGCGGCAGGTCCACGGGGGCGACGACGCGCTCTGCGAGCACCCTCCCAAGGGCGTCACGCAGCGCCACCTGCTCGCGGTCTCGGGTCGGCCGAGTGTCGGCCAGGATCAGGCGTCGCGCCTCGTCCAGATCGGTCCTCTGCTCAGTCACGCGAGCACTCCGCTGTTCGCCTGCAACCACTCCGGTCGGATAACATGACTCGATGACGACGCTACTTGCCGTAGAGACTTCCGGGGCGCTGTGCTCGCTGGCTGTGTTCGCCTCCGGGCGCTGGTTCGAGGATACACAGAACGTGCAGCGGCTGCACAATCAGGTGGTCCTCGGCCGCCTGGACGCGCTGACCCGCGCCGTCGGCGTGCCCAGAAACGGCTTCGACGTGGTCGCCTTCGGCGCGGGACCCGGCTCGTTCACCGGCGTGCGCATCGCCGCGGCATTGTGCCAGGGCGTGGCGTTCGCCAGCGGCGCGCGGGTGGTGCCGGTGTCGTCTTCCCAGGCGCTGGCCGCTGCGGCATGGCGCGCGTGCGCGCATCCGCACGACGTGATCCGGATCCTCACCGTCACCCGGTCCCGGCGGGATGCCTACTACCTGGCTGGTTACGAGGCGGGCGCTGGGCGGATTCCCCTGCAGTGTCTGGCAGATCGCCTGCATCAGGGAGCCGATCCGCCCGAGGATCTTTCCGCGGAGCGCTGGACCGGGGCGGGGGAGCGTCCCTCGTGGTGGCCCGAGTCCGGCGGGTTCCTGGCGGACGTCGCGGTTACCGCGCGGGTGGTGGGTGAGCTGGCTCTGGTAGCCCTGGCCGCCGGAGAGAGCGTGGCACCGGCGGCGGGGCTGCCCCGCTACGTGGCCGGGGATTCGCCCTGGCGTCCGGCGCGATCGTGACGGGCGACCACAGCGCCGGGGTCCTGTATCACCATCGCGAGGCGCGGGATCTGGCCGGGCGCTGGGCCCATCTGTTCCGCCTGGTGGAGCGGGACGCGCCGCCTGCGGATCACGCCGGTTTCTACCTCTGGGCGGTGGACGATCATCTCGAGCTGCGTCGGGGGCCGGGACGCGTGGGGAGGCGCGACGGCGCCTGGGTGCCCTGCTCCGAGTTACAGCGCCGGGCCGATCAGGCGGGCGAGCTGGCGCGAGCCTGTGACGCCGGAGCGGCGCCCGTGGTGCTGGACGCACTCGCCGGATGGGGCGTCGATGGCCTCGTGCTCGCCAGCCGCGGGTGCCGGGTGACCCTCGTCGAGCGGCATCCCATGCTCAGCGCGCTGGAGCAGGACCTGGCGCGTCGCAGCGGCCTGGCCGCGGTCAGCCGATACGGCGACGGCTTCGAGGTGATCGGGGAGGGCCGGTGCTACGACGTGGTCTACCTCGACCCCTTGTTCCCCGAGCGACGCAAGGGCGCGCTGCCGGGAAAGCGCATGCAGTTGCTGGCGGCGCTGACGACGCCGGATTCACGACCGCTGGAAACCTGGCTGGACGCGGCCATAGCGGCGGCGCGGCGGCGGGTGGTGCTGAAGCGCAGGTTGAAGGATCCGCAGTGCCGGACGCCTGACTGGCAGATAACGGGTCGAACGGTTCGCTACGACGTCTATCGGGGGCTGGCGGAATCGCCCTCCCGCTCTTCCTGACGCACCGCGTTGCGGAAATCCGGATCCACGACGTGCTCGGAAGCCTTCAGCACATCCTCCACCAGGGGGTCCCACACCAGTGAACCGTCCTCCTGCTCGGAGACCACCCGGTTCTGAATCAGATCGTCGACGAAGCGATTGAACAGCCGGGCGTCGAAGAACTCCGGCGCGTTCAAGCCGTAGAGGCGGGAGATCTTCTGCGCCACGTCGTGACTGCGCTGCTGCAGGGACGATCGCGTGTGGGTGGCCTGGCCGGCGTGAAACAGCAGGCCGACGACGATGTACAGGCGTTCCAGCGTGGGCATGATCAGCTCGGCCAGCAGCCGCAGCTGGCCATGCTCCCGGGCGTTCGCGGGCGGCGCCGCATAGCCCCCTCCAGCGGCCTGCACCAGCAGCCCGCACTGCACCATGTGGTCGAGCCAGCGCGGCACGGCGTCGGCGGTTTCCGGAGACTGCAGCTCGTCGGCGATGTACGGGAAGACGGTGGCGGACATGCGATTGAGCGCCGCCAGGCTGGCGGGCCGTCGGCGATTGCGAGTCAGGCAGGCGAGGAGAGACGGCAGCGCCAGCACGTGGACCACGTTGTTGCGGTACCAGGTCATCAACACCGCCGCGAAGGGTGTATGGCTCAGCACGTCGCCGTACGCATGGGTCTCTCGGGTGAGCATGCCCAGGGACTCTACCCGGCGAACCAGCTCCTGGGGCGTGGCCTCGGGCAGCGTGTAGTCGTGATGGGGAGCATCCCGCCGCAGCAGAGTGAGATAGCACTCGAGCTGAGCGAGCAGCGAGGTCTCCTCGACGGCGATGCGCGGCGTGCTCAGGGTGACCAGCGCCACCAGGTTGACGGCGTTGACGGCGGCGCTGGCGTTGATCCGGCTCATGATCTCCCGCCCCAGCGTCACCGCTGCGTCGCCCGGGTCGGAGCGGTCCAGGCCGGCGCTCTCGAGCCACGGACCGAGGCGCAGCGGCCGGCCGATCTTCACGTCCACCGCGCCGAAGTTCTGGCGAATCAGGCGCAGGCTGCGGAACACGTCCGTCAGGGATTCCCGCTTCTTCTCCGCTCCCTTCAGCTCGTCCAGATAGCTGCCGGCCTCCACCAGCTTCTCGTAGCCCACGTACACGGGCAGCAGCGCCAGGGGCCGGGGCACGCCGCGCCGATGATGCTCGAGGGTCATCTTCAGCAGCCCCACCCGGGCCGGCAGCAGGCGGCCGGTGCGCGTCCGTCCACCTTCGGGGAAGAACTCCACGCTGTGTCCGCGGCGGTAGACCTGGTAGAGATACTCCGCGAACACCGCGGCGTAGAGCGGGTCGTCGCGGAAGCTGCGGCGCATGAAGAACGCGCCACCGCGACGCAGGATGCTGCCGAGGATCGGCTGGTTGAGGTTATCGCCCGCGGCGATGTGGGGAATCATCAATCCGTGCTGAAACAGCAGATACGACAGCAACAGATAATCCAGGTGGCTGCGGTGCGAGGGCACGTAGATCAGGGTGTGGGTGTCGGCGATCTCCATGAGACGCTCGCGGCCGTGAAAGGCGACGCCCTGGTAGATGCGGTTCCAGAACCAGCGGAGCAGCCGTTCGAGAACGCGGATGGTCGGGTAGGACAGGTTCGACGGGATCTCCCTGGCATAGCGGCGAGCCCGCTTCTCCAGGCGCGCGCGTGCCGCCGGATCGCTCTCCAGCTCGATCTCCGCCCGCACGCTGCGGCTCAGCAGAATCTGCCGGGTGAGGGTGCGCTGGTGGGAGATGTCCGGCCCCATGGTGGCCACCCGCTGGTTACGCAGGCGGACGCGCAGCAGGCGCGCGGCGCGGCGAAGCATGCGCTGACCGTCGGCGCCTCCGGCGAGTTCCTGGAGTGGCAGCGGCTGACCGAAGTGGACCACGATGTCCTTGCGCGACAGGAGCAGGTTCACCAGGCGCTTCAGCCGCGAGGTAACGGCCCAGTTTTCCGAAAGGATCAGCCGGAACACGGATCCTTCCCGGTTGGGCGACCGGCCCCAGTAGATGCCTACGGGCACGATGGCGCCGGGCAGCGGCTGTTCCGCCTGGCCCACCTGCTCGAGCAGATCCACCATGCGGCTCGAGTAGCTGGCCATCGTATTGCGCCGGAACCAGCCGTGGGAGGCGCGACGCAGGAAGAAGAAGCGTCGCTCCTCGTGAACGTTACCCACCTCCAGTGGCTGCAGGGGCCCCGGGAGGCCCAGTTCCTCGGTGACCAGATCCAGGACGATGAGGTCGGACAGCGAGCGGTTTTCCAGAACGTACAGGAGGGGCGCGGCGGCGCGGTCGCCGCCGGCTTCACCGCCGCCGCAGGCGGCGCGGGCGCCGCAGGCGCAGGCGACGAGCTGATCCGGATCGAGGCCCGCCTTGCGCGGTTCGATGAGGGCGCCGATGAGCCACCGGTCGACCCGGTACAGTACCCGCTTCAGCCGTTGCAGCATGAGATCCGCGGCGTCCGGAGATCAGGGGCGGCCCCGGAACAGCTCCTCCGGTGGCACGTCGCCGCTGCGGGAGCGGATCTCCACTTCCCAGACATCGTCGTACTTCCGGTTGGTGACCTGATCCGCCTCCGCCTTGTTGCGGATCACCGTGGGGCGCAGGAAGACGAGCAAGTTGCGTTTGGTGTGGTTCTTGGTGGTGGAGCGGAACAGGTGGCCGAGCACCGGAATGTCGCCGAGCAGCGGCACCTTTCTGACGCTGTCGTTGATGTCGTCCTGAATGAGCCCGCCCAGCACGATGGTCTGGCGGTCGTCGGCCAGGATGGTGTTCTCCACCGTGCGCTTGGAGGTCACCACGTCGGAGAACGCATCGGCGCCGATGGCGCTCTCCACCACGTTCGTGATCTCCAGGCCCACTTCCAGGCTCACCGCAGTGTCCTCGTGGATATGAGGGGTGACGGTGAGTTGAAGGCCCACGTCCTCGCGCTGAATGGTGGTGAAGGGGTTGGTGGCGCCTTCGCCCGTGGTGGTGAAGGTGCCGGTGCGGAACGGTACCTCGTTGCCCACGACGATCTTCGCCTCCTGGTTGTCCAGGGTCAGAATGCTCGGGGTGGAAAGCAGGTTGGCATCGGAGTTCGTGGCCAGTGCCCGCACCACCGCGCCGAAGGACAGATCGCCGGCATCGATCCTGGCAGCGGCCAGAGTGGGGCTGTCGAGGGATGCCAGGCCGGAAAGCACGTCCACCTGTCCGGCCTCCCCGACGATGTTGTCCAGGAGGCTCGAGATCACCCCGTCCAGGGTGGTGGAGACCAGGGGAACGGTGTTGCCGCTCTCGTCCGCGGCCGCCATCTCCACGCCGATCTGGGACGTGTCGGTGATGGAGACCTCGACGATGGCGGCCTCGATCAGCACCTGGGTGCGGCGGATGTCCAGGCGGTCGAGGATGTCCTGAATCTCGTTCATCACCCCCGGATCGGCCCGGACCACGATGGCGTTCAGGCTGTCGTCGGCCCGGATCATGGTCTCCGGCCGTGCGGCCTCCTCGCCGTTGCCCCCGCGCT
Organism: Pseudomonadales bacterium; assembly: GCA_041690675.1. Lineage (GTDB taxonomy): Bacteria > Pseudomonadota > Gammaproteobacteria > Pseudomonadales > Azotimanducaceae > UBA7803. The sequence continues at coordinate 38,351 of JAWLGU010000004.1, forward strand.
CCGCATCCACCATGCCCTCCAGCAGCTCCGCCACCTTGGTGGCGTCCGCGTACTTGAGGTAGATGACCTGGGTGCCGCCGGTGACCGTGGCGGGCTGGTCGAGCTTCTCCACCAGCTTGAGGATTTCGGCGACGGGCCGGGGTTTGCCCCGCAGCACCAGGGAGTTGTTGCGCTCGTTGGCGATCACCTGGATGCGCTGGGGGCCGGTGGCGCCGCGGCCGAGCTGATCCGGGGCCATCATTTCCAGCATCGCCACGACGCTGCCAACGAAGGCCTCCTTCAGCGGCACCACGACGATTTCGTCCTCGTCCGCCACGTCGATCTGCTCGATGATGCGCATCATTCGCAGAATGTTGTCGGCGTGATCGCTGATGATGACGACATTGGGGTTGGCGACGGCGGCGATGTGTCCGTACTGGGGAATCAGGGGACGCAGAATCTTCACCAGCTCGGCGGATTCGACGTTCTGAGCGGGCACGACCCGGGTGACCAGCTCTTCCGGGGGCAGCCGGCTCAGTCCGCCCTCCGCTCCCGGGCTCTGCTTGGCTGTGGCCATCTGCTGGATGCGGATGACGCTGCCGGAGGGCACGGCGGTCCAGTTGTGAACCCGCAGCACCGACAGGAACAGCTCATAGACGGCGTCGGCGGTCATGGGCGTGCTGGAGATCACCGTGACGCTGCCCTTGATGCGCGGATCCACCACGAATGTCTTGCCGGTGATCTCCGCCACCTGAGCGACGAACTCGCTCAGATCGGCGTTCTTGATGTTGATCTTCCAGGTCTGGGAAGCGGCCGGTTCTTCCGCCGCCCAACTGCCGGTGGCGGCCGGCACCAGGAGCAGCAGACCCATCAGCATCGCAGCCAGGCTTCGCGCTTTCGTTGTCATCATTGTTGAAGCGAGGCGGTCACGAAGAACCGCCGCGTCCCCCGCTGTACTTCGAGACGGGCCGACCCTTGGGCCAGCACGTTGTCCATTTCCAGTCGGTCCTGCTCGAGATCGCCGACGGGTCGGCCGTTGACGGAAAGAATCACGTCCCCCGGCTGCAGGCCAGTTTGACTGAGGTACGGTGACTGGGCAAGGTTGCCGAGCCGGTAGCCTTCTGCCGCGCCATCGGCGACGGCGCTCACTCCCAGCGACTGCAGGGTCCCGGCCGGATCCTGTTCCAGCCGTTCCCGGTACTCGTCGACGAGCGCCCGCACCGACTGCTCGTCCGGCGTGGCCTCGTCCGGGGGCGGTTCCATGGCCGCATCCTCGAATTCGTCAGGCAGGGGTTCCATGACCGGCTCGTCGAAGCCCGCCTCCGGCTCGGGCAATGTGGCTCGCGCGGCGATGGCCGCGCTGCCGGTGGGGAAATGCAGGGTTTCTCGGATACCCGCCCGGCGCAGCACCACGTGGGTGGGATGCACTTCGAGCAGGGCCGCGTTACCGGGAACGTCCTCGCCCACGGTGTAGAGCTGACCCGGCTTGCCCCGCTGGGCGATGATGGCGGCGGAATTCTCCGGCCGGTCGGCCACGAACACCCCCAGCAGCTCCAGCGGCAGCTGGGTGGCCACCGCCGGGGCCTCCGCCACCTGAGCGCCGCCGGACTCCGCGGCGCCGAACAGGTTGCTGGCGAGAATGGCGTTCACGTCCACCGGGGGAGTGGAAGACTGCGCGGTCGCCGACCGCGCGTCCGTCACCGGTCCCGTGGGCGGAGGCGACAGGAAGTAGAGCACGCTGGTGGCCAGGGTGTAGGCGATGGCCGCCACCATGAGCCAGCGCGCCGGCACGGCGAGCTTCGCTGCGAGGTCATGCACTTGTTGGCTCCGCGGATGGCCGGTGCGTCTTGCTAACACGCTGATCCTAAAAGAGTTGTTCCTCAACCTCTAGCACCACTTCATGGTCGGGGTGAGAACCGGGCCAAGAGTTCCCTGCCAGCCGGGTCATCATCTTCGTGACGCCGATCCACAGGAAGCCGTTCTCCTGCAGCCGGGCCCGCAACAGCGGCGTCTGGCCGCCCTCGGGAAACACCACGGCTTCGAGCCCATCGCCCAGGTAGGCCACCAGCGGCGGCAGCCGGGCCGAGTGGTCGCGCCCGGAGAGCCGGTAGCGCACCGGTCCGCCGGCCCAGCTCACGCTGCCGGCTGCGGTTCCCGCACGACTCTGCTGCAGATCGTAGGGCACCTGCAGCTGCAGGCTCTGCAGGGTCAGATCGCCGGCGATGGCGATGTCGTAGGGCGCCAGCCAGCGATTGGCGAACGAGGACGCCGCGTGCCCGTCCAGCACCGCCTCGGCGGTGCCCGGACCGAGTTGAACGGTCCCGCTGAGGTCGTGCTCCGCCCCGGTGAGGCTGACATGATATCCCAGGGCTCCCTGCAGAAGAGTGAGGGGTCGAAACCGCCAGCTGATCCGGCCGGCCCGCTGCTTCGCCAGGTAGAGGTCGGCGCTGCCTTTCCACACCGTCCCGGCGGGCTCCAGCAGATCCATGCCGGTCCCCGTGAGAGGCGGGCGCAGCAGACTCGCCGGCGCAAACGCCACGGCGAACGCGACGAACAGCAGAGCACCGATCAGCAGGGTCCTGATCATGAGCGTTCGCGGCTGAGCAGGCGCTCGAGCACGCGCTGATACACCCGCGCCAGCGGCTCCAGGTCGTCGAGGGCCACCCGCTCGTCCACCTTGTGGATCGTCTCGTTGCAGGGGCCCAGTTCCACCACGTGACAGCCGGTGGGGGCGATGAAGCGGCCGTCGGAGGTGCCGCCGGACGTGGACAGTTCCGGGTCCCGGCGCAGAACGTCCCGCACGCTGGCGGCGACCGCGTCGATCAGCGGACCGTCGGGGGTGAGGAACGGCTCCCCGGACAACGACCACTCGATGCGGTAACGCAGACCGTGGCGGTCCAGGATCTCCTTCACCCGCTGCTGGAGGCCCTCGGTCGTCTGTTCCGTGCAGAAGCGGAAGTTGAAGGCGAGGGTGAGGGTGCCGGGAATGACGTTGTTGGCGCCGCTGCCCGCGGCGATGGACGACGCCTGCCAGCTCGTGGGAGGGAACCGCTCGTTGCCCTCGTCCCAGCGGATTTCCGCGAGCTCGGCCAGCGCCGGCGCCAGCCGATGGATGGGGTTGTCGGCCAGCTCCGGATACGCCACGTGCCCCTGCACGCCCAGTACCTGCAGGGTGCCGTTGAGGGAGCCGCGCCGGCCGATGCGAACGGTGTCCCCCAGCTCCCGTCCCGAGGAGGGCTCCCCCACCAAGCAGTAATCCGCCCGAACCCCCTCGGCCTGCAGCGCGGCGATCACCGCCCGGGTGCCGTCGGTGGCCGGGCCTTCCTCGTCGCTGGTGATCAGGAAGGCGATGCGCGCCGGGTGGTCGGGATGCTCGTCCAGAAACCGCTCCGTGGCCACCACCATGGCGGCCAGGCTCGACTTCATGTCCGCGGCGCCGCGACCGTAGAGGTAGCCGTCTCTCACGGTGGGCTCGAAGGGCGGTGACGACCAGTCGTCCTCGGGCCCGGGGGGCACCACGTCGGTGTGCCCCGCGAAGACGAACAGCGGGCCATGGGAGCCGCGGCTGGCCCACAGGTTGCTGACCGCTGCGAAGGGCATGTCCCGGCAGATGAACCCGGCCCGCTCCAGGCGCTGCCTGAGCAGCACCTGACAGCCGTGATCGTCCGGCGTCACGCTGGGCCGGCGCATCAGCTCGCAGGTGAGCGCCAGCACTGAGTTGTCGGAACGATCGGTCACGGTCAGTTGTGGGCGTGGAGAGATTCGTTCAGCTCGATGGCGCGGCGGTTGGTGCGGCACTCGATGCGTCCGTTGCTGCTGTTGCGAATGAACAGCATGTCGGAGCCCCCCGCGAGCTCCCGCGCCTTCACGGTCTTCACCACCTCGCCGCGCTCGTCCAGCACCGTCACCCGGGTTCCGGCGGTGACGTAGAGGCCGGCTTCGATGGTGCATCGATCGCCCAGGGGAATGCCGGTGCCGGCGTTGGCGCCGATGAGGCAGTTGCTGCCGATGGTGATGCGGATGTCCCCACCACCCGACAACGTTCCCATGGTGCTGGAGCTGCCTCCCAGGTCGCTGTGGGCACCCACCACCACACCCTGGGATATGCGGCCCTCCACCATGTTGGGCCCCAGGGCGCCGGCATTGAAGTTGACGAACCCCTCGTGCATGACCGTCGTGCCTTCGCCCAGATAGGCGCCCAGACGGATGCGCGACGCGTCGGCGATGCGCACGCCTGAGGGAACGACGTAGTTGGTCATGCGGGGGAATTTGTCCACGCTGACCACCTCCAGGTGCTCGCCCCGCAGCCGCGCTTCGAGCAACGCCTGGTCCAGCTCGGCCGGGTCGATGGCACCCGCGGAGGTCCAGGCCACGTTGGGCAGGTGAGCGAAGATGCCGTCCAGGTTCAGGGTGTTGGGCAGCGCCAGTCGGTGGGACATGAGGTGCAGCTTCAGGTACGCGGCTTCGGTGCTGTCGATGGCCACGTCCTGATCCAGGCGCACCGCGCAGAGCCGCTGATCCGTGTTCAGCAGGGATCGGTAACGGGCCGACAGCTCGGCGCCGCCGGCGGCGTCGCCGAGAGCCACGACGAATCGCTCGACGGCTTCCGGATCCACGACGCTGGAACCGCTGGCGAAATGACTCACGACGACCTCGGCCACGGCGACGTCCGGGCGCTGGAGGGGCGCGGGAAAGTAACAGTCGATGGTGGCGCCGCGGGAGTTCGCGCGAGTGATGCCGATGGCGAACGCGAACACGGCGTGATCCTGGTCGGCCATGGTCAGCTCCTGAAAACGGCGACGCACCCTACCACACGCGGGGCTTTCGTGGGAGCGGTTGGGTGAAACCGCGGCCGCGGGTGGCGTCCCCATCAGCTCCTACCCGACCCAGTCGGCGATGGCGTGGGCTGCGGCCACGCAGTCCGCGAGCGGCGCCACCCAGGCGACCCGCACGTATCCCTTTCCGGGATTGATGCCGTGGGCCTCCCGAGCCAGGTAGGTGCCGGGAAGGACGGTGATGTTGCGTTCGGCGTAGAGCGCCTGGGTGAACGCCTCGTCGTCCCTCGGAGTGCGGATCCAATGATAGAAGCCGCCGTCGGGACGGTGGAGCTCCATCACCTGCTCGAGAATGGGCGTCACCGCCGCGAACTTGCGCCGGTACGCGGCACGGTTCGCCACCACGTGGGCTTCGTCCCGCCAGGCCGCGGCGCTGGCGCGCTGAACGTGATTGGGCAGAGCGCAGCCCTCGTAGGTACGGTACTTGAAGTATCCGGTCAGAATGTCCGGATCGCCGGCGACGAAGCCCGAACGCAGCCCCGGCAGGTTGGAGCGCTTGCTCAGGCTGTGGAACACGACGCAGCGCTGGAAGTTCTCCGACCCGGCCGCTGCCGCGGCCTGCAGCAGGCCGGCCGGCGGGCGCGCTTCGTCGGGGTAGATCTCCGAGTAGCATTCGTCGGCGGCGATGACGAAGTCGTGGCGGTGCGCGCGTTCCAGCAGCGCGACGAGGGTCGGCTGATCCAGGGTCGTCCCCGTGGGATTGCCGGGGGAGCACAGATACAAGAGCTCGCATCGATCCCACACCGCATCCGGAACGCTGGCGTAATCCGGGACGTAGCCGGTGGCGGCGGTGCAGTTGACGAAGTACGGCTCGGCTCCGCCCAGCAGCACGGCCCCTTCGTAGATCTGGTAGAACGGGTTGGGCAGCACCGCCACGGCGCCGCTGGCGCCGGACAGCACGGCCTGGGCGAACGAGAACAGGGCCTCGCGGGTGCCCGCCACCGGCAGGACGTGACGCTCGGGATCCGCTGCGACGCCGAATCGCCGGGTGAGCCAGGCGCAGATGGCCTCCCGCAGCTCCAGGCTGCCACGGGTGGCGGGGTAGGCCGCCAGGTCGTGACTCAGGCGCGGCGTGTCCGTCAGCAGCTCCAGCACGAAGTCCGGCGGGGCGTGCTTCGGCTCGCCGATGGAGAGCATGACGCCGGGCCGGTCCGCGGGCGGCCGGATCCCGGCTTTCAAGGCGTTCAGGCGCTCGAAGGGGTACGGCTCGAGCCGGCTGAGACGGGGATTCATGGTCACAGAACCTGGGCGATCTGGGTGTCGAGACGTTGCCGGAGCGTGTTCTCGAGCAGGTAGATGCGCTCCCGGTCGCGGATGGGATCGCCGTGCTCGTCGACGATGAGGAAAACGTCCTCGATGCGCTCCCCGAGCGTGGCGATGCGGGCGGACTGCACCGACAAGCCCAGCTCGTGAAAAAGCAGGCCGATGGTGGCCAGGAGCCCGGGCCGGTCGCTGGCGATGATGGTGAGCTCGGTGTGGCGGGTGCCGCGCGGGTTGCGGATCTTCACCTGGGTGGCGCGGGTGAGCTGGCGCAGCCGCCGCGACGTCCGGCGCCTGACGATGCTCGGGTATTCCGCCGGATCGTGGAGCTCGTGCTCCAGCTCCCGCTGCACGTGCCCGCGCCGGCCGCCTTCCCGGGACAGCGGATTGCCTTCGTCGTCCAGCACCACGTAGGTGTTCAGGCACAGGCCGTTCTCCGCAGTGTGGATGTTGGCGTCGTGGACGGAGAGCTCGAGCTGGTTCAGCGCCGCCACGCTGGCCGCGAACAGGTTCGGCTGATCGTGGGTGTACAGGACGATCTCCGTCGCCCCTTCGCTGGGGCGCTGCCCGCGCAGATCCACCAGCATCACCATGGGTCCCTTTGCGACGTCGTGACGGTGCATGCGCTCGGTGATGTCGGCCACCTGCCGCGGCGTGTGGCGCAGGAAGAACTCGTCCCCCGGCACTTCCCAGAGCGTCGACACCTCCTCGGCGCTGAGACCGCGTTCGAGCAGCTTCTCCAGGGCGCTCTCCCGGCAGGCGCGGACCGTGCTCTGCCGGTCCAGGGGCGACTCGAGACCGCGACGCAGGGCCTTGCGGGTTTCGCCGTAGAGGATGCGCAGCAGGGTGGCCCGCCAGCTGTTCCACAGGGTGGGGTTGGTGGCGGTGATGTCCGCCACGGTCAGAGCGTACAGGTAGTTCAGCCGCATCTCCGACTTCACTTCCGAGGCGAAGGCGTGGATGACGTCGGGGTCGTAGATGTCCTTGCGCTGAGCCGTGCTCGACATCAGCAGGTGCTGGCGCACCAGCCAGCTCACCAGCTCGGTGTCGGCATCGCTGATCCGATGACGCCGGCAGAACGCTTCCACATAGCTGGCGCCGATCTGGGAATGGTCGCCCCCTCGGCCCTTGCCGATGTCGTGGTACAGCCCGGCGATGTAGAGCAGCTCGATCTTCGGCAGATTTCGCACGCAGTGGGCGGCCACCGGGTAGTCCTGCTCGGCGGAGCGGTAATGCAGGCGCCGCATGTTGCGGATCACCATCATGGTGTGGGCGTCCACGGTGTAGATGTGGAACAGGTCGTGCTGCATCTGCCCGACGATCTCGCCGAATTCCGGCAGATAGCGCCCGAGCACTCCGTAGCGACGCATGCGCGTGAGCTGCGACACCAGGGTGTAGGGCGCCTTCAGCAGATCGATGAACAGGCGGGTGTTGACCGGGTCGTGCCGGAAGTGGGTGTCGATGAGGTGCAGATGCTCGCGGATGAGCCGGATGGTGCCGGCCCTCACCCCGGAAACGTCTCGGCGGTTGGCCATGATCACGAATATTTCCAGCAGCGCGCTGGGCTGGCGCTGGAACACGTCGGGCGCGGTCACCTCGATGTAGTCGTTGCGAATCTGGAACCTCGGATTGATGGGCACAATCCGGGGTTTCTCCCGGGCCCGCAGGATCGACTCGTGGAAGTGCTGAAGTAGAAGGTCGTTGACCTCCCTGAGCTCGATGATGTGGCGGTAGTAGTGGTGCATGAAACGCTCGACCCCGAGCTTGGCCCGCGTGTCGGCGAAGCCGAGACGCTGCGCCAGCGTCCGCTGGTGCTCGAACTGCAGATGGTCTTCCTTGCGGCCGGCGAGGAGGTGCAGGCCGAAGCGCACCCACCAGAGAAAGCGCCGGCCCGCCTCCAGCCAGACCCGCTCCTCGGCGGTGAGCATGCCGAGCTGTTCCAGCGCGGCCGCGTCGGTGGTCCCGAATTTTCTCGCCATCACCCACATGGCCGTCTGCAGATCCCGGAGCCCGCCCGGCGAGGTCTTGATGTTGGGCTCGAGGCCGTACTCCACGTTGTCGTACACGCGGTGCCGGCGCACCTGCTCGTCGCGCTTCGCTTTGAAGAAAGTCTCCGGCGGCCACAGTCGTTTCGAAGACAGGATGCGGGTGAGGCGGGCGGCCAGATCCTCCGAGCCCACGAGCAGCCGGCGCTCGAACATGGCGGTGGCCACGGTGATGTCCCGGGCCGCTTCCCGTTTGCAGTCCCGCAGCGAGCGGACGCTGTGGCCGAGCTCCTGATTGAGGTCGAACAGGCAGTGCAGGAAATCGGTGATGGCCTTGCGCTGCCGGTCGGGGCGGCGGGCCAGGATCAGCAGGTCGATATCCGAGTGGGGGAACAGCTCTCCGCGCCCGTAGCCGCCCACTGCGAACACGGCGATGTCGTCCCGGACCTGCTCGGGAACCTTCTCGTTCCAGATCTCCGCGATGATGCCGTCGAAGAAGCTGCTGCGCTCGGCCAGCAGCGTCTCCACGTCCTCGTCGTTCCAGTAGCGCTGCGCCAGCGCCTCGTCTTTCTCGGCGATACGCGCCCGCAGGCGATCCACCATGGCTCCGGGGCCGTCGCCGAAACGCCGACCGGCCGGGGAGGGGGCGCCGCGCGGGGACGCTCCGGCGGGCGCCGCGCCGGGCTCGGTCACGGCAGCGTCTCGTCGTTCCGCCGGGTGAGCACCTCGGCGCCGCTGGCGGTGACCAGAATGGTGTGCTCCCACTGGGCGGAGAGCTTGTGGTCCTTGGTCACCACCGTCCACTGGTCGGGCAGAATCCTCACGTGGCGCTTGCCGGCGTTGATCATGGGCTCGATGGTGAAGGTCATGCCTTCCTCGAGGGCCATGCCGGTGCCGGCACGGCCGTAGTGCAGCACCTGGGGATCGTCGTGGAAGGTGCGGCCGATGCCGTGGCCGCAGAACTCGCGCACCACGGAGAAGTGGTTGGCTTCGGCGTGACTCTGGATGGCATGCCCGATGTCGCCGAGCCGAGCTCCGGCGCGCACCGCCTCGATACCCTTGTACAGACACTCCTGGGTCACTCGAACCAGCCGCTCGGCCAGCACGCTGGGCTTGCCGACGAGGAACATCTTGCTGGTGTCCCCGTGGTAGCCGTCCTTGATCACGGTGACGTCGATGTTGAGGATGTCGCCGTTCTTCAGCACCTTCTTGTCGGACGGTATGCCGTGGCAGACCACGTGGTTCACCGAGGTGCAGATGGACTTGGGAAAGGGTGGAGCCACCCCGTTGGTGTAGTTCAGCGGCGCCGGGACGCAGCCGAGCTCGTCGACGATGTACTCGTGGCACAGGGTGTTCAGGTGGTCGGTGGTGGTGCCGGCCCTCACGTGTTCCCCGATCATCTCCAGCACTTGGGCGGCCAGGCGGCCGGCAGTGCGCATTCGAGCGATCTCGTCTTCGGATTGGACGCGTGCAACCATGGGGGGATTAGACAACCATCTTTACGGCTGGGACGGGGATTGTTCCAGCGCTGAGTGGTTTATGGTATAAAGCGCGCCGCTCCGGAGCAACGCGGCTTGCTGCCGGGGCGATATTCGTTCAATTCGCAAACTGAAACTTCTCACGTCATCCGGCACATGCTTCCGGGTGCCAGACATCGCGCTTCGCCCGGAGGGGCGGGGTGAGCTGGTTGAAGCATGGGGGTGGCGGAGGCGCAACCCGGAGGAAAACATGAACATCACCATGCGCGACATGCTCGCTGCCGGCGTGCATTTCGGACATCAGACCCGGTTCTGGAACCCGAAGATGCGACCCTACATCTTCGGCGCCCGGAACAAGATCCACATCATCAACCTCGAGAAGACGGTGCCCGCCTTCAACGGCGCGCTGGGCGAGCTCAGGAACATGGCCTCGGGCGGCAAGAAGCTCCTCTTCGTCGGCACCAAGCGTGCGGCCGCCGACACCATCCGCGAGCAGGCCTCCCGGGTGGGCATGCCGTACGTAGACCAGCGCTGGCTGGGCGGCATGCTGACCAACTACAAGACCATCCGCCAGTCCATCAAGCGTCTGCACGATCTGGAGACCCAGGCCGCGGACGGGACCTTCGATCTGCTCACCAAGCGTGAGGCGCTGTCCAAGCAGCGCATGCTCGAGAAGCTCGAGCGCAGCATCGGCGGTATCAAGGACATGGGAGGGCTGCCGGATGCGCTGTTCGTGGTGGACGTCATGCACGAGCACATCGCGGTGGAGGAAGCCAACAAGCTCGGCATTCCCGTGTTCGGCATCGTCGACACCAACAGTGACCCGGACGGGGTGGACTTCGTCATCCCCGGCAACGACGACGCCATCCGGGCCATTCGCCTCTACGTGACGGCGGTGGCCGATGCGATCCAGGAAGGCCGGGAGAAGGCCTCCGGGCACGTGAGCGCCGACGAGTTCGTGGAGGTGACGGATGAGCCTGCCGCGGCGGAGACGGCGGATCCCGCCCCGGTCGCGGCCGCCACGGCGAGCGACGCCGAGAACACGGAGGAATAGACACATGGCCATTACGGCAGCAATGGTGAAGGAGCTTCGGGAGCGCACCGGGCTCGGCATGATGGACTGCAAGAAGGCGCTGGAGGAAGCGTCGGGCGACATGGAGCTCGCCATCGAGGAGCTGCGCAAGAAAAGCGCCCTGAAGGCGGCGAAGAAAGCCGGCCGCACCACGGCGGACGGTCTGTTGGGGCTGAAGGTTGCCGAGGACGGCAGCAAGGCGGCCCTGGTGGAAGTGAACATCGAAACCGACTTCGCGGCCAAGAACGAGAAGTTCGTCGCCTTCGTCGACGAGGTGCTCGCCACCGTGTTCGACACCGGCGAGACCGACGTCGAGAAGCTGCTGGCCGGAGGCCTCGGCAGTCGCCGCGAGACCCTGGTTCAGGAAATCGGCGAGAACATCAGCGTGCGCCGGGCCGCGTTCCTGCAGACCTCGGACGGTCGCATCAGCAGCTACCTTCACGGCGACAACCGCAAGGGCGCCCTGGTGGAGCTCTCCGGTGACGCCGGCGAGACGGGCCGGGAGATCGCCATGCACGTCACCGCCATCAATCCCCTGGTGGTGACTGCCGATCAGGTGCCCGCGGAGGTGCTGGCCAAGGAGCGTGAGATCTACACGTCTCAGGCGGCGGAGAGCGGCAAGCCCGCCGACATCGTCGAGAAGATGGTGGAAGGCCGCGTGCGCAAGTTCCTGGCCGAGGTGAGCCTGGTGGACCAGCCCTTCGTGAAGGATCCGAACATGAAGGTGGGCAAGCTCCTCGCCGACGCCGGGGTGGAGTGTCGGCGCTTCGTCCGCTTCGAGGTGGGCGAGGGCATCGAGGTGGAGCAGAGCGACTTCGCCGCCGAGGTGGCTGCCCAGGTGAAAGGGGCGAGCTGATGGCTCCTCCGCTGACCCTGGTCGGGTACCGCTGACGCCGTGCGCCGGGTTCTGCTCAAGCTGAGCGGCGAGGCCCTGGCCGGCGACGCCGGCATGGGCATCGATCCCGAGGTAGTGAAGCGTCTGTGCAGGGACATCGCCGCCGCCCGGGAGCAGGGGGTGGAGGTGGCCCTGGTGCTCGGCGGTGGCAACCTGTTCCGCGGCGCCGCGCTGCAGCGGTCCGGTCTCGACCGGGTCACCGGCGATCAGATGGGAATGCTGGCCACCGTGATGAACGGCCTGGCATTCCGGGATCTGTTGCGGCAGGTGGGGGTGCCCTCCGCTCTGTTCTCGGCACTGGAGCTGCCGGGGGTCGCGGCGCGCTTCGACCGCGACGCCGCGGTGGCGGCCCTGCACCGGGGCGAGGTGGCGGTGTTCGTCGCGGGCACCGGCAATCCGTTCTTCACCACCGATACGGCGGCCTGCCTGCGGGGCATCGAGATCGGCGCCGACGCGGTGCTGAAGGCCACCAAGGTGGACGGCGTCTACTCCGCGGACCCGATGCTCGATCCCAGCGCCACGCGCTTCGACGCCCTCAGTTATGATGAGGTGCTCGAGCGCGACCTCAAGGTGATGGACCTCACCGCCATCTGCCTGTGCCGCGACCATGATCTGCCCGTGGTCGTGTTCGACCTGGCGGAAGAGGGCGCGTTGACCCGTGTGATCAAGGGTGACAAGGTTGGAACGCGGGTAGGTCCCGCGGGCGAGAGGGAGCTATGATCGACGACATTCGCGCCGATGCCGACGAACGCATGGGCAAATCGCTGGAGTCTCTGCATGCGGCCTTCGCCCGCATTCGCACCGGCCGGGCCCATCCGTCCCTCCTTCACGGCATCGAAGTCCCCTACTACGGCACCGACACGCCGCTGAACCAGCTCGCTTCCGTCACCGTCGAGGACGCGCGGACGCTGGTGATCTCACCGTGGGAGAAGAAGCTGATCCCGGAGATCGAGAAGGCCATTCTGAAGAGCGATCTCGGCATTACCCCCAACTCCACGTCCGACGTGATCCGGGTGCCGTTGCCCGCCCTGACGGAGGAGAACCGGCGGGATCTGGCCAAGCACGCCCGGCACGAGGCGGAGAACGCGCGGATCGCCATCCGCAACATCCGCCGGGATGCCATCGGCGACATCCGCGAGTTGGTGAAAGAGAAGGAAATCGCCGAAGACGACGCCCATCGCGCGGAAGACGCGATTCAGAAGCTCACCGACAAGTGGATCGGCGAGGTCGACAAGGCCTTGGAGTCGAAAGAAGCCGATCTGATGGCGGTTTGACGCTACACTACGAACCGCTCACCGGTTACCGCTGGTAGCCGACGTTTTCCGCAACGCGAAGAGTCATATGGCCGAAGTCAGGGCAACGGTAGACAAAGCATCGGCAGAGTCGCAGAGCGACCCCTTCGCGGCGGACCCTTCGAGCAAGTTGCCCCGGCACGTGGCCATCATCATGGACGGCAACCACCGTTGGGCGAAGCAGCGTCGTCTCCCGGGGGCGGCGGGGCATCGTGCCGGTGCGAAGAACGTCCGGCCGGTGGCGGAGGCCTGCGCCGACGCCGGAGTCCGCATCCTCACCCTGTTCGCGTTCAGCACGGAGAACTGGCAGCGCCCCAGTCGTGAGGTCAACCTGCTCATGGACCTCATGCGCAACGTGCTCGAGCGGGACGTGGACGAGCTGAACGAGCGCGGTGTGCGGCTGCGCATCATCGGCGACCGCGAGCGCTTCGCCCCGGATCTGCAGATGCGGATGAATCGGGCGGAGGCGCTGACCCGGGACAACGACCGCATGACCCTGAACATCGCGGCGAACTTCGGCGGCCGCTGGGACATCGCCCGGGCGGCCCGGGATCTCGCCCGGGACGTGGCGGCGGGACGCCTGCAGGCCGACGACGTGGACGAGACGGTATTCAACCGCTACCTGTCCCTCGGCGACCTGCCCGCCCCGGACATCTGCATCCGCACCGGCGGGGAGGCCCGCATCAGCAATTTTCTGCTGTGGGACTTCGCGTATACGGAGCTGTACTTCACGGACGCGTACTGGCCGGAGTTCTCGGACCGGGATCTGGCGGAGGCCCTGTCGTGGTTTCAGGAGCGGCAGCGCCGTTTCGGGCGTCGCCAGTAGCCTCCGCTTGCTGCGTTCCCGGGTCATCACCGCGCTCATCCTCGCCCCTCTGGTCGTTTCGGCCATCTACCTGCTGCCCATCTCCGCCTACGCCGCCTTCTTCTGGCTCATCGCCGCCGCCGGGGCCTACGAATGGGCGGGGCTCGCAGGGTTGAAGGAGGTGTGGTCCCGGGTCGCGTACCTTGCGGTGCTGGCGGTTCTGGCGTTGCTCGCCTGGCAGCTGCCGGAGCATTGGGGGGCCGTGCTGTGGCTGGGCGCCGGATTCTGGCTTCTGGCGGCCGTGGCGGTGGTGTTCTATCCCCGCGGGGGCAAGGTGGTGACCCACCCCCTGGTGGCGGTGCCGGCGGGGCTGCTGGTGGCGCTCACGGCTTGGCTCGGCCTGGTGGTGATCCGCGACCAGCCCGGCGGCGCAACCTGGGTGCTGTGGCTGCTGTTCCTCGTGTGGGGCGCCGACATCGGCGCCTACTTCGCCGGCCATCGCTACGGCAGGCGGCTGCTCGCACCCCGGGTGAGCCCGGGGAAGACCTGGGAAGGGCTCATCGGCGGTGTCCTGGCGAGCCTGCTGGTGGCGCTGGTCATGCTGGTGCCCATGGGGGCGTTGACCCCGTGGTGGCCGCCGTTGATCCTGCTGCTGGTCACCGTCTCGGTGTTCGGCGACCTGTTCGAGAGCGTCCTCAAGCGTTCCCGCGGCGTGAAGGACTCGGGTTCGCTTCTGCCCGGGCACGGCGGCATGCTCGACCGGATCGACTCCGTGGTGGCGGTGCTGCCGGTGTTCGCGCTGATGCTCTCCACCGGCATCTCCTCCGGAGGGATCGGCTGATTGGGTTCGATCCAGGCCGGGATGTTCGTATATCATCCGCGCCTTCACGGGGTCCGGGGCGCCCGCAGGCGCGGCCAGAACCAACCGAAGTAACCAGGGTCTCACCTACGTGATGGACTTTCTCCAATATCCGCTGGCGCTGATCGTCACCCTGGGGTTGCTGGTGACCTTTCACGAGCTGGGCCATTTCCTGGTCGCCCGGCTCTCGGGCGTCCGCGTGGTGCGGTTCTCCGTGGGTTTCGGCAGGCCGATCTGGTCCAGGTTCGATAAGCACGGCACGGAATTCGCCGTGGCCGCGATCCCGCTGGGAGGCTACGTGCGCATGCTCGACGAGCGGGAGCCCGGCACGGTGGAGGCCGAGCGGCGGCCCGGCGACGTGGCGTATCCCGACCTCAGTCCCTGGTGGCGCATGGCCATCGCATCGGCGGGACCGTTGGCGAACTTCGTGCTGGCGGCGCTCGTGTACTGGCTGCTGTTCGTGGTGGGCACCACGGCCGTTGCCCCCATGCTGGGGCCGGTGCCGGATGAATCGCCGGCGGAGCGGGCCGGGCTCGTACAGGGAGCGGAGATCGTCGCCGTCGATGGCGAGCCCACGCGTTCCTGGCAGGAAGTGACCATGGCGCTGGCCGGGCGTCTGGGCGAGACCGGATCCATCACCCTCACCGCCCGGACTCCCGGAAGCGCGCAGTCCACGGACGTGAATCTGTCGGTGACCGACTGGCACCGCGGGGTGGACGAGCCAGATCTGCTGGGCTCCCTCGGCATTCAGCCGGCGCTGCCGGCGGTGATGGGCGAGGTGCTGCCGGAAAGCCCGGCGGCCCGCGCCGGTCTGCGCCCGTACGACCGGGTCGTCTCGGTGGCGGGGGAGCCGGTGGAGACCTGGTCGGAGTGGGTGGAGGCGGTTCAGGCGTCCGCGGAACGGCCGCTGGACGTGGTGGTGGAGCGGGAGGGCCAGCGCCTCGCCCTGGTGGTGCGCCCGGAGATGCGCGAGCTTCCGAACGGCGGCACCGGCGGTTACGTGGGGGTCGCCGCCCGCACCAACGAGATCCGCTACGGGCCGCTGGAGGCGGTGGCGCCGAGCGTCGGCGAAACCTGGGACAAGACCGTGCTGACCTTGGGTCTGCTGAAGAAGATGATCACCGGCGACGTTTCCATGAAGAATCTGAGCGGGCCGATCACCATCGCCAAGGTGGCGGGGGATTCGGCCCGTTCCGGCTGGCGCTTCTTCCTGGGAGTTCTGGCGCTGCTCAGCATCTCGCTGGGGGTTCTGAATCTGCTGCCGATTCCCATCCTCGACGGCGGGCACATCGTCTTCTGCGCGGCCGAGGTGGTGCGGGGCAAGCCGGTCTCGGAGCGGGTGCAGGCGCTGGGCACCCAGATCGGGCTGTTCCTGGTGGCCGGGCTGATGATCCTGGCCCTGTATAACGACATATCCCGTTTGTTCTGATCGAATCGGCCCTGGGGGGGACATGAGGCGTTCGTTACGCTGGCTGTGCTGCTTGCTGTTGTGGTGGTCGTGTGCCGCCTGGGCAGACACGTTCACCATTTCCGACATCCGCCTTCAGGGTCTGCAGCGGGTGAGCGCGGGCACCGTGTTCAACATTCTCCCGGTGAACGTGGGGGACACGGTGGACGAGCTCGCGATCCGCCAGCTCATCCGCATCCTGTTCGATTCCGGTTACTTCGACGACATCCGCATGGCGCGTGACGACGATGTCCTGGTGATTTCCGTGACGGAGCGCCCCGCCATCGAGAGCATCGAGATCGAGGGCAACAAGGCCATTCAGACCGAGGCGCTGCTGGAAGGTCTGTCGCAGCAGGGGCTTCGGGAAGGCGAGATCTTCAAACAGGCCACCCTGGAGCGGGTGGGCCTGGAGCTGGAGCGGCAGTACGTCGCCCAGGGCCGTTACGGCGCCAGCATCGAGACCAAGGTGGAGGAGTTGCCGCGCAACCGGGTGGCCATCAGGATCGACATCGAGGAGGGCAAGACCTCGGGGATCCGCCACATCAACATCGTCGGCGCCGAAGTGTTCGACCAGGAGGATCTGCTCGAGGAGCTCGAGCTCCAGCACCCGAGCCTGTTCTCGTTCTACCGCAACGACGACAAGTATTCGCGGGAGAAACTCGCCGGAGACCTGGAGAAGCTGGAATCCTACTATCGGGACCGCGGCTACGTGGAGTTCGACATCGAGTCCACCCAGGTCAGCATCACGCCGGATCGCCGCCAGGTGTACATCACCATGAACGTGGAGGAGGGCCAGAAATACACGGTGCGGGACGTGAACCTGGTGGGCGAGCTCCACGACGTTCGCCCGGACGACCTGCGGCGCCTGTTCGTCGTGGCGCCGGGGCAGGTGTTCTCCCAGGCCCGGGTCACCGCCACCGAGGAGCGTCTCACCCAGGCTCTCGGCAACTCCGGCTACACCTTCGCCACCGCCAGCGGCGTCCCCAAGATCAACGACGACGGCACCGTGGACGTGGAGTTCTTCGTCGATGCCGGCAACCGGGCGTACGTGCGGCGCATCGCCTTCTCCGGCAACACCGTCACCCAGGACGAAGTGCTGCGCCGGGAGATGCGGCAAATGGAAGGGGGCTGGGCCTCCACGGCCCAGATCGATCTGTCGAAAGTGCGTCTCGAGCGACTGGGCTTCTTCAAGGAAGTGAACGTGGAGACCCCCGAGGTGCCCGGTACGGACGATCAGATCGACGTGAACTTCAGCGTCGAGGAGCAGCCATCGGGCAGCATCTCCGCCACCGTGGGGTACTCCCAGGGGTACGGGCTGATCCTCGGCGGCAACTACCAGGAGAGCAACGTGCTCGGCACGGGCAACAGCCTGGGGGTGGGCATCTCGTATTCCAAGTTCCAGCGCTCCGCCAGCTTCAACTACTTCGACCCGTACTTCACCCTGGACGGCATCAGCCGCGGCTTCAACGTCTTCTTCCGGGAGTCGAACTACGACGAGGCCAACATCGCCCGATTCACCACCAACTCCTACGGGGCGGGGATCAACTTCGGCTTCCCCATCGGCGAGACCCGGCGCATCAATTTCGGTGGCACCGTGGAGTACACGGACATCACGGAAGGGCGGTTCCCGGCCCAGGAGATCAGCGAGTTCATCGAAGAGAACGGCAGCGATTCGCTGAACTACAAGCTGAATCTCTCCTGGAGCAGCTCGACCCTGAATCGCGGCCTGTTCCCCACCCGGGGCCGCTCCCAGTCGCTGGCGCTGGAGGCGGCGGTGCCCGGCAGCGATCTGCAGTTCTACAAGCTCGTCTACACGGGACAGCAGTACTTCCCCATCAACGACAGATGGACCACCCGGTTCCGCACACGGCTGGGCTTCGGCGACGGATACGGCAGCAGCGACGCCCTGCCGTTCTACGAGCACTTCTTCGCCGGCGGGTTCGGCTCGGTTCGGGGCTTCGAGCAGAACACCCTGGGGCCGCGCAGCACGGACCCCCTGGTGGATCTGGACGGCGACGGCGTGCCGGACCCCATCTTCAGGCGCGAGCCGCCGCCGTTCGGGGGCAATCTGCTGGTGGAGGCGAGCGCCGAGCTCATCTTCCCGCTGCCGTTCATGGAGGACAGCCGTCAGTTCCGGCCGGTGCTGTTCTTCGACGCGGGCAACGTGTTCAACACCAACTGCCCGAGCGTGAGCACGATCTGCAGCGATTTCGACGCCGGGGAGATGCGCTATTCGGCGGGCTTCGCGGTGACCTGGCTGACGGGAATGGGACCGATGACGTTCGGCCTCGCCAAGCCGTTCAACGCCGGCGAGTTCGACGAAAAGGAGACCTTCCAGTTCGAGCTTGGCCGGACGTTCTGATGATAGAATGCGCCCGCCTGGCGAGGGCCGGACGGGCGGGGGGGCCGCGCGCTACCGGCAAGACGAAGTTGGTACGCCGGCCGCGGAGGCCGTCACAGTGACGCACAGGCGTCGTTGGGGCGCCGGGAAACGCTTTGCCAAGGAGTGAATCGTGATTAGGAAGTTTGTGAGTTGGTCGTTGCTGTCGCTCGCGCTGTTCGCCGCCGGGGGAGTGGCCGCCGAGCTGAAGATCGCCGTGCTGGACACCCAGCGGGCGCTGCTGGAAAGCGAGGAAGCCCAGCGGTTGATGGAGGATACCCAGACGGCGCTCAAGGACGACCAGGATGAGGTGAATGCGCTGGGCGAGGAGATCATGGCGTTGCAGGAGCAACTGCAGAAGGATGCCGAGGTGATGAGTCCCAGCGAGCAGCGCCGTCGGCAGAAGGAAATCGAAGACAAGCGGCTCGACTACCAGTTCCTGGTGAACAAGCTGCAGAAAGAGGTGCAGGATCGCCGTCAGGAGTTGCTGCAGCAGATGGCGCCCAAGATCGACGCCGTGCTGAAAGATCTGATCGAGCTCGAGGGCTACGATCTGATCATGCAGCGCAACGGCCTGCTGTATGCCAACTCCAAGCACGACATCACCCGCAAGGTGACCGAGAAGCTCAACGAGCGGCGGCAAGCGTCCCGTTGATCGGCCGCCGCCTCCCGTGAGTGACCTCACCTTCACTCTGGCGGAGCTTGCGGATCGCCTGTCGGCGCGGCTGGTGGGCGATCCGGCCATTCGCATCACGGGCCTGGGCAGTCTCGCCAGCGCGGGTCCGGATGACATCTCCCATCTGTCCAGCCCCGCGTACCGCCGGCAGCTGGGGACAACCCGGGCCGGCGCGGTGATCCTCGCGGAGAAGGACCTCGCCCTCTGGCAGGGTCCGGCGCTGGTGGTGGACGATCCGTATCTGGCCTTCGCCCGGGTCTCTCAGCTGTTCGCCCGCTTGCCGGAGCTGCCCGTGGGGGTCGACCCGATTGCCCGGGTCGATCCCGCCGCGACGGTGAGCGACAGCGCCTGCATCGGTCCGGGCGCAGTGGTGGCGGCCGGGGCTCGCATCGGCCCGCGGGTACGGCTGTACGCCAACGCCGTGGTGGGCGAAGGCTGCGTGGTGGGGGAGGACAGCGTGCTGATGGCGAACGCGGTGCTCTACGCCGACGTCCGCATGGGGGCGCGCTGCACCGTGCACAGCAGCGCGGTGATCGGCGCCGACGGTTTCGGTTTCGCCCCGGACGGGTCGGGGCGGCTGCACCCCATCGCTCAGCTCGGCGGCGTGGTGCTCGGCGACGACGTGAGCGTTGGCGCCTGCTCCACCATCGACCGCGGCGCCATCGACGATACCGTGATCGAAGACGGCGTTAAGATCGACAATCAGGTGCAGATCGGGCACAACTGTCACATCGGCGCCCACACAGTGATCTGCGGCTGCGTGGGGATCGTCGGCAGCACCCGGGTCGGCCGCCACTGCGTCCTGGCCGGCGGCGTGGGGGTGGGCGGCGACGGGCCCATCGAGCTGTGTGACCGAGTGGTGGTGAGCGGCATGACCCACGTATCGGCCTCCATCACCGAGCCCGGAGTGTACTCCGGCGGCGTGCTGCATGCGCCGGGCCGCCAGTGGAAGCGAAACGCGCTGCGATTCCAGCGTCTCGACGACCTGAGTCGCCGGGTGACGCGCCTGGAGCGGGCGTTGCAGGAGGCCGAACTTTCCGAGTCAGCGGAGCAGGATCCGAAATGAAAAACATCAACGAGCTGTTCGAGTACCTGCCCCACCGGTATCCCTTTCTGCTGGTGGATCGCGTGGTGGAGCTGACCCCCGGTGAGCACATCCGCGGCTACAAGAACGTGACCGTGAACGAGCCCTTCTTCAACGGCCACTTTCCGGGCCATCCCATCATGCCTGGCGTGCTGATCGTGGAGGCCATGGCCCAGCTGTCCGGCGTGCTGGCCTTCGAGAGCAAGAATCGGCGCCCGTCGGACGGTTTCACCTACTACCTGGGTGGTACCGATCGCACCCGATTCAAGCGTCCGGTGATTCCCGGCGACCGGCTGATGATGGAGAGCCGCATGCTGGCAGAGAAGCGTGGGGTCATGAAGTTCGACTGCAGGGCCTTCGTGGACGACGAGTTGACCTGCACCTCGGAGATCACCTGCGTCGAGCGAGCGCTCTGAGCGGGATGTCCGTGGCGTGATCGATCCCCGAGCCATCATCGATCCGTCTGCGCGGATCGGCGCCAACGTCTCCATCGGGCCCTGGACCATCGTCGGTCCGGACGTGGAGATCGGCGACGACTGCCAGATCTCCTCCCACGTGGTGCTCAAGGGACCTACCCGCCTGGGGCGGCGCAACCGCATCTACCAGTTCTCCTGCATCGGCGAAGATACCTCCGACACGAGCTACCGGGGCGAGCCCACCACCCTGGAGGTGGGGGACGACAACGTGTTCCGGGAAGGGGTGAACGTGCACCGGGGTACGGTGAAGGACCAGGGGCGCACCGTCATCGGCAGTCATTGCCTGTTCATGCCGTACGTGCACATCGCCCACGATTGCGTGATCGGGGATCACGTGATCCTGGCGAACTACGCGGCGGTCTCCGGCCACGTGCGGGTGGGCGAGTACGCCAACTTCGGCGGCTACGCCGGGGTGGCCCAGCACCGGCACGTCGGCGCGCACACCCATCTGGCGGCCATGAGTCTGGTGATCAAGGACGTGCCCGATTACGTCACCGTCATGGGCAACCCGGCCGCCGCGGTGGGACCCAATATCGAGGGCATGCGCCGGCGCGGCTACTCCCGGACGTTGATCCGGCAGCTCCGCGACGCCTACAAGACCGTCTACCGCTCCGGCCTCACCGCCCGGGAGGCCTGCGAACGCCTGGCGCCGCTGGCGGCCGAGGTTCCGGAGGTGGCGTCCTTCGTGGCCTGCGTGCGCGACTCCCGTTGGGGCATCGTCCGTCCGCGCGGCGAGCCCGGCGGCGCCGCTGGCGGAGCGGAATCATGATCTCGCTGCCCGGCTGAGGCCGTGGCGCCGCTGACCATCGGCATCGTCGCCGGCGAGGCGTCGGGCGACAACCTGGGCCGGGGAGTGATGGCGGAGCTCAAGCGCCGTTACCCGGACGCCCGCTTCCTAGGCATCGGCGGCCCGAGCATGCTGGCGGAGGGCCTGGAGTCCCTGGTTCCCATGGATAGGCTGGCGGTGAACGGCTTCGTCGATCCCCTGCGCCGCCTGCCCGAGCTGCTCGGGATCCTGCGTCTGCTGCTGCGAGCCTTCGAGGCGCGGCGTCCGGACGTTTTCGTCGGCGTCGACTTCAATGTCTTCAACCTGCTGCTCGAAGGCCGTCTGCGGCGGCGGGGCATCCCGACCGTGCACTACGTGAGCCCCTCCGTGTACGCGTGGCGCCGCGGCCGCATCCGACGCATCGCCCGGTCCGCGGACATGCTCCTCACCCTGTATCCGTTCGAGCCGGCCCTGTACCGGGACACTCCGGTGCGCGCCGTCTACGTGGGGCACCCGCTGGCGGACGCCATCGACCTGGACGCCGGCAACGAGGCCCACCGGCGGGCGGCCCGGGCCGAGCTGGGGCTGCCCGAGACGGGTCTGGTGGTCGCCCTGCTGCCGGGCAGCCGCATGTCCGAGATCCGCCTGCTGGGGCCGGTGTTCCTCGAAGCCGCGACGCAGCTCGCCGTGCGCCGGCCGCAGGCGTGCTTCGTGGTGCCCTGCGTGCGCCCGGCCATCGCCCAGTGGCTGGCCGAGGCGAAGCGCCGCCAGCCGGCGCTGCGCATCGTCGAGGATCACGGCAATGCCCGGCGCGCGCTGTGTGCCTGCGACGTGGCGCTGGTGAAATCGGGTACCAGCACGCTGGAAGCCATGCTGCTGCGGCGCCCCATGGTGGTGAGCTACCGCCTCGGGCGCGTCAGCTACGCGCTGGTGCGGCGCCTGCTGCGCACGCCCTACGTGGCGCTGCCGAACATTCTCGCCGGCCGCCAGCTGGTCCCCGAGCTGCTCCAGGACGGAGCCACGCCGACGGCTCTGGCCGCCGCGCTGCTCCGGGAACTGGACAAGGCCGGGGGCGACCCCGAATACTTGGCGGAGTTCGCCCGCCTGCATCGGCAGCTGCGTTGTGACGCCGATGCCAGAGCGGCGGATGCCGTGGCCGCCTGGCTGCGGGCCGACTGAGAGAAGCGGGGCGGTAGATCACGCATTCATGAGATTGTTCGAAGATCAGGCACTGCCAGTGCTCACGGCGGGTGTAGACGAGGCGGGCAGGGGGCCGCTGGCGGGGCCGGTGCTCGCCGCAGCCGTGATTCTCGACCCTCTGCGGCCCATCGACGGGCTGAAGGACTCCAAGGTGCTCACCGCGGAGCAGCGCGAGACCCTGGCCGGGCAGATTCGCGAGCGGGCCCTGGCCTGGGCGCTGGGCCGGGCCGAGGTGGCCGAGATCGATGAGATCAACATCCTTCGCGCCAGTCATCTGGCCATGCAGCGTGCGGTGGCATCGCTGTCCCTGGCCCCGGAGCTGATCTTCGTGGATGGCCACCTCACACCGTCGTTCCCGGCTCCGGCGGTGGCGCTGGTGGGCGGCGATGCCCTCATGCCGGCCATCAGCGCGGCGGGCATCCTCGCCAAGGTGGTGCGGGACGCGGAGATGGTGGCGCTGGCTGAGGCCTACCCCGGCTACGGCCTGGAGCGGCACAAGGGCTATGCCACGCCCGAGCACCTGAAGGCGCTCGGCGAGCTCGGCCCCACCCCCCTGCACCGCCAGTCGTTCACGCCGGTGCGGACCGCCCAGGGGACACCGGACGATACGCCCGCCGAAACCGGAGCGCTGTTCTAAATGGCCGAGACCCTCAGCGCGGCGGTGGAGCCCTCCCGGCCCCCGCAGTTCGTGCACCTGCGGGTGCACAGCGAGTACTCGCTGGCCGACAGCATCATCAAGGTGAAGCCCCTGACGCGGCGCGCCGCCGAGCTGGCCATGCCCGCCCTGGCCCTCACCGACCGGGCCAACCTGTTCGCCCTGGTGAAGTTCTATCAGGCCGCGCTCACCGCCGGGGTGAAGCCGCTCGTCGGCGCCGACCTGGAGCTCCATGCCGAGGCCGGCGAGCGCTACCGCCTGGGTATCCTGGCCATGAATCAGGCCGGCTTTCGCAACCTCATCGCCCTGGTGTCCGCCGCGTACACCGGCGCGGCCGTGCGCGGGACCCTGAGCCGGGAACAGCTGTTCGCCTGCGCGGAGGGCCTGCTGGTGCTGTCCGGGGGCCGCGACGGCGAGCTGGGCCAGGCGCTCCTGAAAGGCGACGAAGCTCGAGCCGAGGAGGTGGCGCAGGCATGGCGGGCGGCGTTTCCGGATCGGTTCTACGTGGAGGTCACCCGCACCGGCCGCACCGGTGAGGAACCCTACATCGCACTGGCGGTGCCGCTGGCGGCCCGTCTGGGGCTGCCCGTGGTCGCCACCAACGACGTCTGCTTCCTCGACGAGGCCGACTTCGAGGCCCACGAGACTCGAGTGTGTATCCACGAAGGACGGACCCTGGACGATCCGCGCCGGGAGCGCCGCTACAGCCCGGCGCAATACCTCAAGACCCCGGCGGAGATGGCGGAGCTGTTCAGCGACCTGCCGGAGGCCCTGGCCAACAGCGTCGAGATCGCCCGGCGCTGCACCGTTGAGGTGCCCCTGGGGCAGTATTACCTGCCGAACTATCCGGTCCCGGAAGGCGTGACCCTGGAGGCTTTCCTGGGGGCCCAGGCGCGGGAGGGGCTGGACCGGCGCCTGCGCCGGCTCGCCGAGCTCGGTGAGCTGCAGTTGCCCGAGGAGCGCTACCGGGAACGGCTGGAGTACGAGCTGGGCATCATCAACCAGATGGGCTTCCCCGGCTATTTCCTCATCGTCATGGAGTTCATCGGCTGGGCCAAGGCGAACGACATACCGGTGGGGCCGGGTCGCGGCTCCGGCGGCGGCTCCCTGGTCGCCTACGCCCTCGGCATCACCGACATGGATCCGCTGCGCTACGACCTGCTGTTCGAGCGCTTCCTCAACCCGGAGCGGGTGTCCATGCCCGACTTCGACATCGACTTCTGCATGGAGGGGCGCGACCGGGTCATCGCCCACGTGTCCGAGCGCTACGGCCAGGACGCGGTGAGTCAGATCATCACCTTCGGCACCATGGCCGCCAAGGCGGTGGTGCGCGACGTGGCCCGGGTGCAGGGCAAGCCTTACGGCCTCGCCGACAAGCTGTCGAAGCTCATCCCCTTCGAAGTGGGGATGACCCTGGCCAAGGCCGTCGAGCAGAGCAAGGAGCTCGCCACCTTCATCGAGGAGAACGAGGAGGTGGCGGAGATCATGGAGATGGCCTACAAGCTCGAGGGTGTGGTCCGCGGGGTGGGGCGGCACGCCGGCGGGGTGGTCATCGCGCCCTCGGCGCTCACCGATTTCGTGCCGCTCTACGTGGACGAGCAGGCGGGGGGTCTGGTCTCCCAGTTCGACAAGGACGACGTGGAAAAGGCGGGCCTGGTGAAGTTCGACTTCCTGGGCCTGAAGACCCTCACCATCATTCAGTGGGCGGTGCAGGCCATCAACGCCCATCTGCCCGAGGGGGCCGAGCCGGTGCGTATCGACCGGATTCCCCTGGACGACCCGGCCACGTTCGAGCTGTTGAAGGAGGCCGAGACCACGGGCGTGTTCCAGCTCGAATCCCGGGGCATGAAGGATCTGATCCGGCGACTGAAACCGGACCGGTTCGACGACATCATCGCCCTGGTGGCCCTGTTCCGGCCCGGACCGCTGCAGTCCGGGGCCGTGGACGACTACATCGACCGCAAGCACGGGCGCAAGCCGGTGGTGTACCCGCACCCGGACATGGAGCCCGTGCTCTCCAGCACCTACGGGGTCATGCTCTATCAGGAGCAGGTGATGCAGAGCGCCCAGGTGCTGGCTGGCTTCACCCTGGGTCAGGCGGACCTGCTGCGCCGCGCCATGGGCAAGAAGAAGCCCGAGGAGATGGCCAAGGTGCGGGAGCAGTTCCTGCACGGCACCGGGGAACGCGGCATCGACGCCAAGATCGCCGGCGAGATCTTCGACCTCATGGAGAAGTTTTCCGGCTACGCCTTCAACAAGTCGCACAGCGCCACCTATGCCCTGGTGTCGTTCCAGACCGCGTGGCTCAAGGCTCACCATCCCGCCGAGTTCATGGCCGCCACCCTGTCTGCGGACATGCAGAATATCGACAAGGTGGTAACCCTGGTGGACGAGGTGCGCAGCATGAAGCTCGTCCTGGAGCCGCCCAGCGTCAACCGCAGCCAGTACCGCTTCACCGGCCGGGACGGACGGGTCATCTACGGCCTCGGCGCGGTGCGCGGGGTGGGCGAGGGACCGGTGGCGGCGCTGGCGGAGGCGCGGGAAACGGGGGGCCCGTTCCGCAGCCTCAGCGATTTCTGCCGCCGGGTGGATGCGAAGAAGGCCAACAAGCGGGTGTTGGAGGCGCTGATCCGTTCGGGCGCCATGGACGACTTCGCCGCCGAGGACGAGAGCCGCGACCAGGTACGGGCCCGGCTGGCGGCGGAGCTGGGCGATGCGCTCCAGGGTGCGGAGCAGGCGGCGCGCAACGATGCCCTGGGAATGACCGACATGTTCGGCGGCATGCACGAGCCGGTGGCGGCGCCCGCGGCCCGGCTCCAGGTGACGCCGCTGACTCAGCGGGAGCGGCTCGAGGGCGAGAAGGAGACCCTCGGGCTCTACCTGACCGGACACCCCATCGAGGAGTATCTGCCGGACCTGCGCCAGATCTGCCCGAACGACATCGCCCGGCTGCGCGCGGAGAAGGGCAACCAACTCATCGCCGGCCTGGTGGTTTCCATGCGGGTGATGCGCAGCCGGCGCGGGGGCGACCTGTGCTTTCTGGTGCTCGACGATCGCAGCGCGCGTATCGAGGCGTCGGTGTTCACCGACGCCTTCGAGGCGAACCGCGGCAAGATCGCCAAGGACGCGATTCTTTTGTTCGAGGGGGAGGTGCAACCCGACGACTACACCGGGGCGCTGAAGCTCAAGGTGGAGAACGTCTACACCATGGAGGAGGCGCGCGCCCGCTACGGCCGCGCGCTGCTTCTGGATCTCTGCGCTCACAGCGCCCCACGGGACCTGCCGGCCCGCCTCAAGCGCTGCCTGGAGCCCCACCGGCACAACGGCGTCGGCTGTCCGGTGACCGTGCTGTATCAGACCGGCGATGGTGGCGTCGGCGCCCGGGGGCGCATCGTCCTCGGGCCGGAGTGGCGGGTCCGGCCCAGCGACGACCTGCTGGCACGGCTGCGCTCCGAGTTCGGCGACGAGCGGGTGAAGCTCGCCTACGCTGCGGGGTGACGTGAGCGCCGTTCGCGAAGCCGTGGCGGCGGCCTGGGATTCCGGGCCGCTGTTCGTAGGCTTCAGTGGCGGGCTGGACTCCACCGTGCTGCTGCACGCCGCAGAGCGTGAGCGCCGGGGACGGCCACTCACCGCCGTTCACGTGGACCACGCCCTGCATCCAGAGTCGGCCCGCTGGCATCGTCACTGTGAGTCGGTTTGTGCGGGCCTGGGGGTGGCGCTGGTGGCGCGGCGGGTTCGAGTGCCGAGCCGCGGCAACGTCGAAGCCCAGGCCCGGGCGGCGCGCTACGCCGTGTTCGCGGAGCTTCTGGCCCATGGCGGATTGCTGTTCCTCGCGCATCACCGGAACGACCAGGCGGAGACGGTGCTGCTGCGGCTGCTGCAGGGGCGCGGCCTCTACGGCATGCCCCGGTCGCGCCCCTTGAGCGGCGGCACCCTGGTGCGCCCGCTGCTGGAGCTGCCGAGGGGTCAGCTCGCGGAGTACGCCGCACGGCACGGCCTCGCCTGGGTGGACGATCCCGCCAATGCGGATCCGGCGCTCGATCGCAATTTCCTGCGTCACTACCTGCTGCCGGACATCCGCCGCCGCTGGCCGGACGTGGATCAGGCTCTGGTCGACGCCATGGAACGGCACCGGCTGGCCGATCGATTGCTCGTGCAGAGCACGGCCCTGGGACGGGATTGGCTGCCGGTGGCCGAGCTGGCGGCCCTTCCGCCCCGGGAGCGCCCGGAGCTGCTACGCGTCTGGCTCGCCGCTCGCGGCATCACCGCGCCGCCGCGCACCGCACTGGCGGAGTTCGACCGCCAGCTGCAGGGTGCCGCCGACCGCGACCCGCAGCTGGAGGTGGCGGGTGCGGCGCTGCGCCGCCATCGCGGCCGCATCCATCTGGTTCGACCCGTTCCTGCCCTGGCGGCGAGCTATCCGGTGCCGCTTCCGGGCACGCTGCGCCTGCCCCACGGCGAGCTGCAGGTGCAGCCGGACGAGCAGGGCTTCGCGCCGGTGGGGCCGGTGGAGGTGCGGTTCCGCTGCGGCGGCGAGCGGTTGCGCACCGGCGGCCATCACCGTGCGCTCAAGCAGCTGTTGCAGGATGCCGGCGTGCCGCCGTGGCGGCGGCCGGTGCATCCGTTGCTATACGACCGCCTGGGGCTGCTGGCGGTGCCGGGCATCGCCCTGCGCGATGCCGCCGACACGGCGGCGGGGCAGGTGGCGGCGCCGCGTTTCCGGGTCGAGTGGCACCCGCGCTGAGGGAGATTTTCTTTGAGGTTGTCAGGGCCTTTTGTTATCGTGCAATCCCATCTTGCGCACGCCCCTCGCGTGCGACCTTCCACAGATGGCGTGGGCGTCAGCGCGCCCCGAGGTGAACGATCCCTCTAATGAGCCGATTCATATTCGTGACTGGCGGTGTGGTTTCATCCCTGGGCAAGGGTATCCTCACCTCGTCTCTGGCCGCCGTCCTCGAGGCGCGGAACCTCAAGGTCAACGTGCTGAAGATGGATCCCTACATCAACGTGGATCCTGGCACCATGAGCCCGTTTCAGCACGGCGAGGTGTTCGTCACCGCGGACGGCGCCGAGACGGACCTGGACCTCGGCAACTACGAGCGTTTCTCCCGGGCGCGCATGAGCCGGAAGAACAACTTCACCACCGGCAGCATCTACGCCGAGGTGCTGCGCCGGGAGCGCCGGGGCGACTACCTGGGCGCCACGGTGCAGGTGATCCCCCACGTCACCGACGAGATCAAGCGTCGCATCAAGGATGCGGCGGAGGGGTGCGACGTGCTGCTGGTGGAAACCGGCGGCACCGTAGGGGACATCGAGAGCCAGCCGTTCCTCGAGGCCATCCGCCAGCTTCGCCTGGAGGTGGGGGCGCAGCGCGCCATGTTCATCCACCTGACCTACGTGCCGTACATCCCAGCCGCCGGCGAGATCAAGACCAAGCCCACCCAGCACTCGGTCAAGGAGCTGCGCTCCATCGGCCTGCAGCCGGACGTGCTGGTCTGCCGTTCCGATCGGCCCCTGCCGCGCTCCGCGCGCAGCAAGATCGCGTTGTTCACCAACGTGGAGGAGCGGGCCGTGGTGTCCCTCGAGGACGTGGAGACCATCTACCAGGTGCCGCAGAAGCTGCACGAGCAGGGCGTGGACGGGTTCGTGGCGGAACGCCTGGCGCTGGAATGCCCGCCCGCCGACCTCGCCCAGTGGCAGGCGCTGGTGGAGGCCCAGCTCCATCCGGACCGGGAGGTGAAGATCGCCTTCGTCGGCAAGTACCTCGACCTGCTGGACGCGTACAAATCGCTGGTGGAAGCCATCACCCACGCCGGCATCCACACGCGCACCCGGGTGCAGGTCAAGTACCTGGACGCCGAGGATGTGGAGCGGCACGGCACCGCGGCGCTGGACGATGTATCCGCCATCCTGGTGCCGGGCGGCTTCGGCCGGCGCGGCTTCGACGGCAAGATCATGGCGGTGCAGTACGCCCGGGAGCGGGGCGTGCCGTATCTCGGTATCTGCTACGGCCTGCATGCCGCCGTCATCGAGTTCGCGCGCCACGTGGCGGGGCTCGACCAGGCACACTCCACGGAGATCGACCCGGGCACCCCGCACCCGGTCATCGGCCTCGTCACCGAATGGCTGGACGAGGCCGGAAATCTGGAGCGGCGCAGTGGCGACGAGGATCTCGGCGGCACCATGCGGCTGGGCGAGCAGCTCTGCGTGATCACCCCCGGCACCCTGGCCCACCGGGTTTACGGCACCACTGAGATTCGTGAGCGCCATCGCCACCGTTTCGAGGTGAACAACCGCTACGTGCCGAAGCTGGTGGAGCACGGGCTGGTGATCTCCGGGCGCTCCGCCGACGGCGAGCTGGTCGAGATGATCGAGCTGCCGGATCACCCGTGGTTTCTCGCCTGTCAGTTTCACCCGGAGTTCACCTCCTCGCCCCGCGACGGCCATCCGCTGTTCACCGGCTTCGTGGAGGCGGCCCTGGTGCGAGCCCGAGCAGTGTCGGACTGCGCCGACGCCGCGGCGCGCTGAGCCATGGAGCTGTGCGGCTATCGCGTCGGCCTGGATCAGCCGCTGTTCCTCATCGCCGGGCCCTGCGTCATCGAGAGCGAGTCGCTCACCCTGGAGATCGCCGGCCGGCTGAAGGAGATCGCCGGCGGCTTGGGCATGCCTTTCATCTTCAAGAGCTCCTTCGACAAAGCCAACCGTTCGTCATTGGGCAGCTTCCGCGGCCCGGGTCTGGACGCGGGACTCCAGGTGCTCGCCAAGGTCAAGGCCCAGATCGGGGTGCCGGTGCTCACCGACGTGCACGAGGATACCGACCTCGCCGCGGTGGCGGAGGTGGTGGACGTGCTGCAGACTCCGGCGTTTCTCTGCCGGCAGACCAACTTCATCGTCAACGTCTGCAGCCAGGGTCGCCCGGTGAACATCAAGAAGGGCCAGTTCCTTGCGCCGGCGGACATGACTCACGTGGTGGCCAAGGCCCGTTCCACGGGTAACGAGCAGATCATGGTCTGCGAGCGTGGGGTGAGCTTCGGGTACAACAATCTGGTCTCGGACATGCGCGGCCTCGCCATCATGCGCGCCACGGGGGCGCCTGTGGTGTTCGACGCCACCCACTCGGTGCAGATGCCCGGGGGGCTCGGCAGCGCCTCCGGCGGTCAACGGGAGATGGTTCCGGTGCTGGCCCGGGCGGCGGTGGCTGCGGGAATCTCCGGGCTCTTCATGGAGACCCACCCGCAGCCGGAGGAAGCGCTCTCGGATGGCCCGAACTCCTGGCCGCTGGATATGATGGCGCCGCTCCTTGAGCAACTCCGGGACCTGGACCAGGTGGCCAAGTCGCGGCCGTTCCTGGAGCATGGTATTTCATCGCAGCCGTAGCAGCAGGACCAGAACATGAGCAAGATAACCGCCGTGCGCGCCCGCGAGGTGCTGGACTCCCGAGGCAATCCCACCGTGGAAGCCGACGTGATGACCGAAACCGGCGCGGTCGGGACCGCGTGCGCCCCGTCGGGCGCCTCCACGGGGTCCCGGGAAGCCCTGGAGCTCCGGGACGGCGACCCGTCCCGCTACGGGGGCAAGGGCGTCACCAAGGCGGTGGCAGCGGTGAACGGGCCGCTGGCGGAGGCGGTGGTGGGCATGAACCCGGCGGACCAGACGGCTCTGGATCAGCGCATGTGTGAGCTGGACGGCACGGACAACAAGGCCCGGCTTGGCGCCAACGCCATCCTGGCCGTGTCGCTGGCGGCCGCCAAGGCCGCGGCGCTGGACGGCGGTGTGCCCCTGTATCAGCACATCAACGGCCTGGCCGGGGGGGTGCCCATGTCCCTGCCCGTGCCCATGATGAATATCTTGAACGGCGGCGCCCACGCCGACAACAACGTGGACATTCAGGAGTTCATGGTGCAGCCGGTGTCCATGGGGTCCTTCGCCGAAGCGTTGCGCTGCGGCGCCGAGGTGTTCCAGGCGTTGAAGGGCGTGCTCAAGGGCCAGGGGCTCTCCACCGCGGTGGGCGACGAAGGCGGGTTCGCGCCGAACCTGCGCTCCAATGCGGAGGCCCTGGAGGTCATCGCCCGGGCGGTGGCGGACGCCGGCTACGAGCTGGGGCGCGACGTCACCCTGGCGCTGGACTGCGCGGCCACCGAGTTTCACCGGGACGGCCGTTACGAGCTCGCAGGAGAAGGTCAGAGCTACGACAGCGCGGGCTTCACGGAGTACCTGGCCTCGCTGGTGGACGGCTACCCCATCGTTTCCATCGAGGACGGCATGGACGAGGGGGACTGGGCCGGCTGGAAGCAGCTCACGGAGCGCCTTGGGGATCGGGTCCAGCTCGTCGGGGACGACCTGTTCGTCACCAACACCCGCATCCTGGCGGAAGGCATCCGTCGGGGCGTGGCCAACGCCATCCTCATCAAGTTCAACCAGATCGGCACCCTGAGCGAGACCCTGGATGCCATCCGCATGGCCCACGACGCCGGCTATCGCGCCGTCATCTCGCACCGCTCCGGCGAAACCGAGGACACCACCATCGCGGATCTCGCCGTGGGGACCGGGGCCGGACAAATCAAGACCGGCTCCCTGTGCCGCTCGGACCGGGTGGCGAAGTACAATCGTCTGCTCCGGATCGAGGAATCCCTGGGCGCCGGCGCGGTTTATCCGGGACGGCGCGCGCTGGGATTGTAGGTGACCGTATGCGGGTGATTCTGGGCATCATGCTGGCCTTGACGATGTTGCTCCAGTACAAAGCCTGGTTCGGCGACGTCGGTCTGATGGAGGCGGTACGGCTGCGCGAGCAGGTGGCGGAACAGCGTGGCCGGGCAGAGCTGCTGGCGCAGCGTAACCGGCTGCTCACTGCGGAGGTGCTGGCCCTGAAGGAAGGCCTGGCCGCGGTGGAGGCCCGCGCCCGCAGCGACCTGGGGATGGTGCGAGAGGGCGAGACCTTCTATCTCGTCAGCGACGTCGAATGAGTGCCGCCCTCCCTTCGGCGGGCGCTGCCGCCTCGGCGGGCGCCGCCGATTCCTCCGGACCGGGCTGCTGGCCGCGGGCCCGCGCCGGCATCGAGTCTCGGGCGGTGATGAAGCTGCACCCCGAGGACTTTCGGGTGGACGAGGTTGCCGGCTTCACCCCCACCGGGGAGGGCGAGCACCTGTACCTGCGCATCGAGAAGACCGGTGCCGCCACCTCGGAGCTGGCGCGGGCGCTGGCCCGTGCCTTCGCCGTGCCGGATGCATCGGTAGGCTACGCCGGCATGAAGGACCGCCATGCCGTGACCACCCAGTGGTTCAGCATCCAGACCCCTTTGGATCACCCTCCCGGCGGCGCGCTCGCGCTGCCAGACTTCACGGGCGTGCGGGTTCTCGAGGCCTGCCGGCACCGGCGCAAGTTGCGGCGCGGCGAGCTGGCGGGCAACCGGTTCCGCATCCGTTTGCGGCGGGTCACCGGCGAGACCTGGCCGGGCCGGCTCGAGGCGCTGCGAAGCGGCGGCGCACCCAATTACTTCGGGCCCCAGCGCTTCGGTGGCGACAACCTCGCCGCCGCGCGCGCCTGGCTGGGCGAGCGGCGCCGGCGCCGGCTGGGCGCATTCCGCTCGGGACTGTACCTGTCGGTGCTGCGCAGCTTGCTGTTCAACGAGGTGCTGGCGGCCCGGGTGCGGGCAGGAACGTGGAATCGGGTGCTTCCGGGGGAAGTGACGCAGGACGACCCGGCCGGCACGCCGCGGCCCACGGGACCGCTGTGGGGGCGGGGGCGTTCTGCCGCTGCAGCGGAAGCTCTGGCGGTGGAGCAGGGGGCGCTGGCGCCTCACGCCGAGCTCTGCGAGGGCCTCGAGCACGCCGGACTGCGGCAGGCGCGGCGGGTTCTGGTGCTGGAAGCGGCGGATCTCGGTTGGGAGCGGGACGGCGACCAACTGGAGCTCACCTTTGCCCTGCCGGCCGGCGGCTACGCCACTACGTTCCTTGCCGAAGCCTTCGACCTGCAAGACCGGGCGGGACGCGGATGAGCCGGATCGACGTGGCCGGCAGCGGCATGACGTCCCAGCGCACCCGGGATCGCCTGGTGGCGCGGCTGCGGCAGAAGGGCATCCATGACGACGCCGTGCTTACCGCCATCGGCTGGGTACCGCGCCACGTCTTCGTGGACGAAGCCCTGGCACACCGGGCCTACGAGGACACGGCGCTGCCCATCGGCTTTGGGCAGACCATCTCGCAGCCGTTCATCGTCGCCCTCATGACTCAGATTCTGCTGTCGGCGCCCCGTTCCCGGGTGCTGGAGGTGGGCACCGGGTCGGGCTATCAGACCGCGGTGCTGGCGCGGCTGCGTCCCTTGGTACGGCGGGTCTTCACCGTCGAGCGCTTCCGGGACCTGAGCGAGCGGGCCGAACAGCGCCTGAACGCCCTGCGGATTTTGAGCGTGCGCTTTCGTCACGGCGACGGCTACGAAGGCTGGCGGGAGGAAGCTCCCTTCGACGGCATCCTGGTGACGGCGGCGCCCCCCGAGGTGCCCGAGGCGCTGCTGGAGCAGCTGGCGCCGGGGGGCCGTATGGTGGTGCCGGTGGGTGGCGGCGACGTGCAGGAGCTGCGGGTCTACGACCGGACGGAGAGCGGGCACCGGGTCGAGACGGTGGAGTACGTGCGGTTCGTGCCACTGCTGAAGGGGCGGCGATGACCGATGAAGCCACACCGGCAGGACTGTCCGACCCCGTCCCGGCCAGAGGCCTGTCAGGGTGGCTGGGGATCGGCGTGCGCGGCATGGCCATGGGCGTGGCCGAGCTGGTGCCCGGCGTTTCCGGCGGCACCATCGCCTTCGTCACCGGAATCTACGACGAGCTGATCCGCACCCTGGCCAGCTTCAGCCTGGTCGGCTCGCCGAGGTTGCTGTGGCGCGACGGCTGGCGCACCTTCTGGAGGGCCCACAACCTGACGTTCCTGCTGGTGCTGGCCAGCGGCATGGTGATGGCGGTGGTGGTGTTCGCGCGTCTGCTGGAATACCTGCTGGATCAGGTGGCGGTGATGGTGTGGGGCTTTTTCTTCGGTCTCATCGCCGCTTCGGTGGTGCAGATCGGCCGCTTCCGCCCGCCGGCGGCGCTGGCGGTGTACGGGGTGGTCGGCCTGCTGCTGGGGGCGGCGCTCATGCAGGTGGGCTTCCGGGAAGGCGAGGCGCCTCTGTGGATGTTCTTCGTGGGCGGCATGCTGGCGGTGTCGGCCTGGCTTCTGCCGGCGGTGTCCGGCAGCTTCCTGCTGCTGGTTCTGGGGCTCTACGAGCCGGTGCTGCGGGCGTTCAACGCGGGTCACTGGCTCGTGCCGGCGGTGCTGGCGGCAGGCTGCGCGGTGGGCCTGCTGCTGTTCTCGCGGCTGCTCTACTGGCTCATGAGGCGGGCGCGGGAGCCGGTGCTCGCCAGCCTCACCGGATTCATGGCGGGGTCGCTGCTGCGTCTCTGGCCCTGGCAGGCGGAGCACGCGCTGCTGTCGCCGCTCGGCTATCAGGCTGCCACGGGCCAGCCGGCGCTGTGGCTGCCGGTGATCCTGGCGGCGGCGCTGGGGGTCGTCACCCTTTGGCTGCTGTCGCGCCTGGAGTGACTCCGGCGTCCGCGCAGGCCCGCGTGCCCGGCGCGCTGCTGATCCTGATGCTGGCGCTTGCTGCGAGCTGCGCCGCCCCGGGTCGGCCGGTGGTGGCGGACCGTTCCCCGGTATTCGGCAGCCTGCCCTCCAGCTACGTGGTCCGGGCGGGCGATACCCTGTACTCCATCGCCTGGCGCTTCGGTCTGGATTACCGCGCGCTGGCGCGAGCCAACGGAATCGCGGCGCCGTACACCATCTTCGCCGGGCAGCGGCTGGAGCTGCGCAGCACGCCGCGGTCGCAGGCGGCGCGCAAGGCGCCGGCCGGTCCCCGGCCGCGCCCCGACCGGCCCGCTCCGGAGGTCGATCGCGCCCCTCCCGCCTGGCTCCGGCCCACCCAGGGCCCGGCGCAGCGGGGCTTCGGTCATGGCAGCAAGGGCATCGACTACCGGTTGCAGCCTGACCACGTGGTTCGCGCCGCGGCTGCCGGCGAGGTCGTCTACGCCGGCAGCGGCCTGGGCGGCTACCGCCACCTGGTGATCATCAAGCACGACCCCGCGTATCTCAGTGCCTACAGTCTGCATCGGCCGATCCTCGTGCGGGAAGGCCAGCGTATTAAAGCTGGCGCCAAACTTGCCGACATATCAGACGGCGGGCGCAGAGACGAGACGCTGCACTTCGAGATTCGCCGGAACGGCGAACCCGTGGACCCGGGATCGAAGCTCGGCCCGGCTCCATGAGCCGGCTGGCTCTGTGGGCCGCAGCCGGTGATCGGCGCCCGAACGTGTCGCGGAGAAAGGATGCTCCCATGAGAATGCAAGACGCTGTAGAGATCACGCCCCGGCCTGCGGCGGCCTCCTGGGCGACCGAGCGGGCCGTCCTGGACGAGCCGGACTCCCCGGATGCTACGCGGCTCTATCTCAAGGAGATCGGCGGGGCTCCGCTGTTGAGCGCGGAGGAGGAGCGCCGTTTCGGCCGGCTGGCCCGGGCCGGCGATGCGGCGGGCCGGAGGCGCATGATCGAGAGCAATCTGCGTTTGGTGGTGAAGATCGCCCGCCGCTACATCAACCGTGGCTTGCCGCTGCTCGACCTGATCGAGGAGGGCAACCTGGGGCTGATCCACGCGGTGGAGAAGTTCGACCCGGAGCGCGGCTTCCGCTTCTCCACCTACGCCACGTGGTGGATCCGTCAGGCGGTGGAACGGGCGCTCATGAATCAGACCCGCACCATCCGCCTTCCCGTTCACGTGATGAAGGAGCTCAACCTGTGCCTGCGGGCCGCCCGCGAGCTCTCGCAGAAGCTCGATCACGAGCCCGTCCCGGAGGACATCGCCGAGCTGCTCGGCAAGCCCGTGGATGACGTTCGGCGGCTGCTCAAGCTTGCCGAGCGGGTGGAGTCGGTGGACGCGGTGCGCGAGCACGGCGACCGCCATGTGCTGGAGGTGGTGGCTGACGGCGCGTCGCCCGATCCGGCCACCACCGTCCAGGACGCCGACCTCATGAGCAAGCTGGAGGGCCTGGTGGCGGGACTACCGGAACGTCAGCAGAGTGTGCTGCTGCGCCGCTTCGGTCTCGGCGGACACGAGCCCGCCACCCTGGAAGAGGTGGGGGCCGCCCTGGGCCTCACCCGCGAGCGGGTACGCCAGGTGCAGATCGAGGCGCTGAAACGGTTGCGCCGGGCTCTGGAAGCCGAGGGCCTGGATCCGCGCCAGCTGCTCGACTGACGGCGCGCTCTCAGCGTTCGAGCAGCTCGCGCTTGTCGGGCTTGCCGTCCCACTCCTCGGCGTCGGGGAGCGGGTCCTTCTTCTCGGTGATGTTGGGCCAGATCTCGGCCATTTCCTGGTTGATCTCCAGGAACACGTGCTGGTCCTCGGGAAGCTCGTCCTCGGAGAAGATGGCATCCACCGGACACTCGGGCTCGCACAGCGCGCAGTCGATGCACTCGTCCGGGTGAATCACCAGCATGTTCGGCCCTTCGTAGAAGCAGTCGACGGGGCAGACTTCCACACAATCGGTGTGCTTGCACTTGATGCAGTTTTCGCCGACGACGAAGGTCATTTACGCAATCCTGACTTGGAGAAACGGACATTTTAGCAGATGGGCCGCGGCCTGTGCTCCACCGTGCGATGGCCGGCGCTCATGGCTCATGGCGCAGCTCCCGGAGCTCGTAGACCAGACTCAGCGCCTCGCGCGGGGTCAGCTCGTCCGGGTTCACGGCATCGAGGCGCGCGAGGAGCGCGGCTGCCGCCTGATCCCCCGTGGCCGTGACGGCGCCGCCGGGGATGCTGCCGGAAGCGGCGTCGTCGGCGCTGGCGCCGTTCGCCGATCCAGGGGTATCGTCGATTCGCGGGTGGAACAGGTCGGCTTGAACCGGGTTCGGATGACTCTGTTGTTCCAGGGCGGCGAGCTTCTGCTGGGCCGCCTCCAGCACCGCGACGGGAACCCCGGCCAGCCGGGCGACCTGAATACCGTAGCTCTGGCTCGCCGCGCCCGGCTCCACGCTGTGCAGGAACACGATCCGACCCCGATGCTCGGTGGCGGCGAGGTGCACGTTGGCGGTGGCGGGCAGCTCGTCGGCGAGGCTGGTGAGCTCGAAATAGTGCGTGGCGAACAGGGTGAACGCGCGCCGCTGGCGTGCCAGGAAAGTCGCCGTGGCCCACGCCAGCGCCAGCCCGTCGTAGGTGCTGGTGCCACGGCCGATCTCGTCCAGCAGCACCAGGCTGGAGGCCGTGGCGTTGTGCAGAATGTTGGCCGTCTCGGTCATCTCGACCATGAAGGTGGAGCGGCCGCCGGCCAGATCGTCCGACGCGCCGATGCGGGTGAAGATGCGGTCCACGGGCCCGAGGCGCGCGTCCTCCGCCGGGACGAAGCTGCCGCTGTAGGCCAGCAGCACCATGAGCGCGGCCTGACGCATGTAGGTGGATTTGCCACCCATGTTCGGGCCGGTGACGATGAGCATGCGGCGCCCGTCGTCGAGGCACAGATCGTTGGGGACGAAGGGGTCCGGGCTCGACGCCTTCACCACCGGATGCCAGCCGCCGCGGATGTCGAGCCTGGGCGCGACGTCCAGCTCGGGTCGGGTCCAGCCCAGCGTCCGCGCCCGCTCGGCGAAGGTGGTCAGCACGTCCAGCTCCGCCACCGCGGCGGCGGCCGTGGAAAGGCCGGCCACCGATGCCGCGAGCTGTGCCACCAGCTCGTCGAACAGTTGCCGCTCCAGCTTCAGGGAGCGCGCCTGGGCGGTGAGCGCCTCGTCCTCGAACGCCTTCAGCTCGGGGATGATGTAGCGCTCCGCGTTCTTCAGGGTCTGGCGGCGCACGTAGTCGGCGGGCACTTCGTTGCCGGCCGCCCGGCTGGTCTCGATGTAATAGCCGTGGACCCGGTTGTACCCGACCTTCAGGGTCGCGATTCCGGTGCGCGCCCGCTCGCGCTGCTCGAGCTCTGCCAGCCACTGGCCGGCGTTCTCGGTGAGATTGCGCAGCTCGTCGAGCCGGGTGTCGTACCCCGGGGCGATGACGCCGCCGTCGCGCACGGTGGCCGGCGGCGCCTCCACCAGAGCGCGACACAACAGGCCGAGCTCGTCATCGAAGGGTGGCAAGGCCTCGGCGATGGCGCTCAGGCGTTCCCCTGACGGCTCGCTGCGGAGCAGCCGGGTGAGCAGCGGGAACTGACCGATAGCCGTGCGCAGCCGCGCCAGATCCCGGGGGCTGGCGCGGCCGAGCGCCAGCCGTGACACGACCCGTTCCAGGTCGCCCACCTCCCTGAGCTCCCGGCGCAGCGTTTCCAAATCGACGTTCTCCTGCAGCCGGGTCACCGCTTCGTGGCGGGCGGATACCCGAGCCGGGTCGCGCAGCGGAGCGTTCAGCCAGCGCCGCAGCAGGCGCGCGCCCATGGGCGTGCGGCAGGTATTGAGCAGGGCGAACAGGGTGCCGTCCTCGCTGCCGTCGAGGCGCCGGTCGATCTCCAGATTGCGCCTGGAGTGGGCGTCCAGGGTGATCACCGAGTCTTCGCCCAGGGGCACCAGCCGGTCGATGTGCTGGAGGTCCCGGCACTGGGTGAGCTTGGCGTACTCGAGCACCGCGCTGGCAGCGCCCACCGTGGCGGAGTCGGCGTCGACGCCGAAGCCGGCCAGATCTCTCGTGCCGAAATGTCGGGTCAGGCGCGCCAGGCCGAGCTCCGTGTCGAACTCCAGAGGATCCCGCTCGCGCACCGCTACCCGCAGGCCCTCCAGGCCTGGCAGGGGCGCGGGCGTGAGGATCTCGCTGGGCCCGAGCCGGGCCAGTTCGTCCGCCAGGGCGGCCGCATCATGGAGCTCCGCCACCGCCAGCTCCCCGCTGCCCAGGTTCAGCACCGCCACGCCGAAGACGTCGCCGCGCGGGTTGACGCCCATGAGCAGGCTGTCCCGGGCGGCGTCCTGCAGCGCCTCCTCGGTGAGGGTGCCCGGGGTCACGATTCGCTGAACCCGGCGCTCCACCGGCCCCTTGCTGGCGGCCGGGTCGCCGATCTGCTCGCAGATGGCCACGGACACGCCGAGCTTGACCAGCCGCGCCAGGTAACCGTCCGCCGCGTGGTACGGCACCCCGGCCATGGGGATGGGCGCCCCTGCCGACTGGCCCCGGGTGGTGAGGGTGATGTCGAGCAGCTCGGCGGCGCGGCGGGCGTCGTCGTAGAACAGCTCGTAGAAGTCCCCCATGCGGTAGAACAGCAGCTCGTCCGGGTGCTCTGCCTTGATGCGCAGGTACTGCTGCATCATGGGGGTGTGGTCGGATTTCTGGTTGTTGTTCGGCGAGTTCACGAATCTCCAGAAGGTGCGCGATCGGGTGCGATTCGAGGGATGGTAGGGAATGCCGGCGCTCCCGCCAATCACCCCGATCCGCGCACCGCCCCGGCCGGGGCCGGGGCCGGGGCCGGAGCCGGAGCGAGGGGGCGGCTACTCCATGAGCAGCCGGCCGCGATGCACCGGGGTGTCGTGGAGCCCGTGGGGCTTGGCCATCGCGTCCATCATGTAGAAGTCGGGCTGGTAGTCCACCTTCTTCCAGTGGTAGTAGTCGTCGGGCTCCACGCCCTCGTACTCCACCACCAGCATGGAGCCGCCGTGCTCCTTGCCGTTGTTGGTGGTGTGGTGCTCGATGTGGTCGTGGGTCATCCAGAGTCCTGGGTTGTTCATCTCGACGATGACGTCGTAGCGCTCGCCGGGGGCGAGACTGACCACGTCGGCGGGGTAGGGCTGCTCCAGCGGCAGGCCGTCCTTGTGGGTCACCAGCATGTCGTGGCCGTGCAGATGGAAGGCCACCGGAATCGTCGCCGCGATGAGCCGCAGCCGCAGCACGTCGCCTTTCTCCACCCGCAGCGGCTGATTGGTGGGGAAGCTCTTGCCGTTGATCGAGAAGTAGTTGATCACCTCTCCGGGATGGCCGCCCTCGCCGTAGCTGCCGGCCACCTCGGAGTTCCATCCCGAGAACATGAGGATCGCGTCCTTGGTCACTCGCTTCTCCAGCCGCGTCGGCTTCTTCGGGTCGACGATGAATGGTCCCCACATACCCCTCAGCCCCACGTGCTCCGAGACGTTGACGTGGCAGTGATACCACAGGGTGCCGATCTTGTCGGCCACGAAGCGGTAGGTGAAGCTGTCACCCGGCTGAATGGCCGGCTGGGTCACGTCGGGCACGCCGTCGGAGCGCCAGGTTCCGGTCTGGTAGACCCCGTGCCAGTGAACCGTATGGTTGAGGGTGGTCATGTTGTGAACCGTCACCTCCAGCTCGTCGCCTTCCTTCACGTGGAACAACGGGCCGGGTACCTGACCGTTGTAGGCCCACACCTTGGCCTTGAACCCGGGGGCCACGTCGATTTCCACCTCCTCGATGGTCATCTCGAACTTGCGCAGCTCCGCGTAGCCCGGTGCGGCCACGGCGAGCAGGACGAGGGTGAGGCAGACCTGTTTCGCGATGGGCATGTCTTCTACTCCTTGATGTCAGCGTGCGGCCTGAGCGGCGTCCTGGCAGCACAGGTCGCGCAGATGGGCCACCAATGCGTGGATCTGCTCGTCACTCAGGTTGCCGCCCCAGGCGGGCATGAGCACGGACTTGTTGATGGCCTTGCCGCCGTGCTTGATGACCTTGAACAGGTCCTCGTCGGTCCGCGTGGCCATCTCCGAGGGGTCCGTGTGGTCCCGGGGCTGAACGGCCATGTGGGGCGCGTTGATGCCGTTGCCGTCCCCCTCGATGCCGTGGCACTGGGTGCAGTACACCCGGTAGAGGAGGGAACCCTCGTCCGCCGCGCAGGTGCCGGCCACAGCCAGCAGGAAGAGGATGATGATCCTGTTGCTCATGGCTGTGGCTCCCCGATCACCTTTAGGTAGTTCACCAGCTTCGCCACCGCTGCATCGTTCATGTCGGGGACCGGCATCATGCTGCCGGGGTCCCAGGCGGTGGGATTCTTCACGTAGCTGAAGATGAAGGCGGGCTGCAGCCGCTGCCACGCCGTGTACACCTCGGGGCCGGAGACGCCGCCTTCGTCGGGGGCGTCCTGGTGGCAGGCGTTGCAGCCCTTGAACTTGCGGAAGTCCAGCATGCCCATGCGCAGGGCCACGGAGCCAGGCTCGTAGGCCTCGGGGTCCACCAGGCCGTCCGCGGCGCGCAGGGTCATGAGGAACCCGGTCACCGCGCGAGCCTCGCCGGAGGCCAGGGCCGGGTGTTCCGGCAGGCTGGCCGGGTCCACGCGGTCGCCGTCGGCGTGGTGCTGGGCGTGGGCGGGCGGGAAGTACCCGGCCGGACGGATGCGCGCTGGCGCCTGCAGCCAGGCCTCGAGCCACTCCGCCCGGTACTTGTCCCCGGCGTAGTGCAGGGGCGGCGCCTGGCGCTCCGCCCGCACCAGCGTGGCCGCTTCGCCCTGCTCCGTGGCCGTCAGCGCATGGCAGGCGGCGCACTGGCCTTCGGCGACGGCCGCGCCGTCCGCCGCGGCGGTCCAGGGCAGGCACAGGCCCAGCAGCCCGATCAGCAGATGGGTCGCTCTTCGCATATCGTGCTCCGGTCAGCGCAGGATGAGCTGATCGCCGCGGCCCTTCTTGGGGTCGGCGTCCTTGTGGGTCATGAGCACGGTGATGGCACCGTTCAGGGCGTGCTTCATGCGGTGATCGACGATGGCGTTGTTGGTGGCCCGGTCGCCGGGGGGCACGATGTCCAGCACCATGGCGTGGGCCGGAGCCACGTCCACCGTCTGCAGGCCGTAGCTCACGTTCAGCGGGTGGCCGTTGTCCCACACTCGGTCCCAGATGCCGGCGATGGGGTGGACGGCGGCTGCGTCGTTGATGGAGGCGTTGACGTAGTAGATGCGCACGCGCTCGCCGGGCTTGGCTTCCAGCGCCAGGCTGGCGTTGGCGTCGTGCACCGGGTCGTAGTGGAACACCTTGCCGTTGATGAGCTTGGCCTTCCAGCCTTCGCCCATGGTCATCCGGTCCGCGGGGGTGCCCTCCTCGAACAGGTCGCCCTGGACCAGCACGTACTCGCGGTCGGGCCTCGGGTAGGCGTCGCTGTAGCCGTCCTTGGGATCGACGATGATCACGCCGTACATGCCGCGGCCGATGTGCTCCGACATCGACTCGGCACCGCAGTGGTAGATGAACACCCCGGGATAATCGGCGCTGAACTGGAAGTGCTTGGTGTCGCCGGGGCGCACCTCGGCGAACTCGTCGAGGACGTCCACCCGGGCAGCGTGAAAGTCCATCGAGTGGCTGTTGCCGTTGTCCGGGTGGTTGTGGAGCTTGAAGTCCACCACGTCGCCCTGGGTCACCCGCACCAGCGGCCCGGGGATGGTGCCGCCGTAGGTCCACATCTTCTGCTTGGTGCCGGCGTTGTCGACGGCGATCTCCAGCTCCTTCACGGTCATCTCCACTTCCACCGTCGCGGCCGGAGCCGGGGTGGTCAGCAGGGTCGCAGCGCCAGCCAGCACGGCGCCGAGAATGCGGCTCGACATGGTCTCTCCTTGTTCTGATTCGAGGGCTATGCGCTCGTCTCTGTTACAAGGATCGGGCCATTTCGTAACTTATTGAAACGCTTGCTGTTCGCTTGCAAGTGATGTTTTAGTAACATCGCTCGACGGATGTCGAAATCACAGCAATGGATTCAGAATGACTACATCTCCCGTGCTCGCGTCCCTGTCCGACATCGTCGCCGACCTGTCGCGCGAGCTGCCGCCGGAAGCGCGCTTTCAGCGCCTGCTGGAGGCGCTTATGGCGGGCTTCCCGTGCGATGCCGCCGCCCTGCTGCAGCTCGAGGACGACTGCCTGATGCCGCGGGCGGTGAAAGGGTTGTCCCGGGAGGCCCTGGGGCGGCGCTTCCGGCTCGCCGAGCAGCCGCGGCTCAAGGAGATCCTCCACAGCCGCGGGCCGGTGCGGTTTCCCGCCGACTCGCGGTTGCCCGATCCCTACGACGGGCTGGTGGACGCGCCGGACGGCCACATCTACGTGCACGACTGCCTGGGCGCGCCGCTGCACGTGGACGGCCGGGCGTGGGGGGTGCTGACCCTGGATGCGCTGGCGCCGGGACGCTTCGCGGAGCTCGACCTGGAGCTGTTCGAGGCGTATGTCTCGGTGGCTGCCGCGTCGATTCGAGCGGCGGACGTGATCGATTCGCTGGAGGTGGAGCTCGAGCATCGCCAGCTCGTCCAGGAGTCCTGGCTGGCCGCGGAGCCGGAGCGTCCGTCGATCGGCGAGAGCCCGGTGATGCGGCGCCTCATGCGCGAGGCGGACGTGGTGGCCCAGGCGGATGTGCCGGTGCTGATCCAGGGCGAGACCGGGGTGGGCAAGGAGCTGGTGGCCCGGCACATCCACCGCCATTCGCCCCGGGCGAGCCAGCCCATGATTCACGTGAACTGTGCAGCATTGCCGGAAGCCATCGCCGAGAGCGAGCTGTTCGGTCACGTGAAAGGCGCGTTCTCCGGCGCCACCCAGGACAGGGCCGGAAAGTTCGAGCTGGCGGACCAGGGGACCCTGCTGCTCGACGAGGTGGGCGAGTTGCCCCTCGGCATTCAGGCCAAGCTGCTCAGGACCCTGCAGAGCGGCGAGCTGCAGCGGGTGGGCAGCGACCGCGCCCATCACTGTGACGTGCGGGTCATCGCCGCCACCAACCGCGATCTGGACGAGGAGGTGCGGGCCCGGCGCTTCCGGGCCGATCTGTTTCATCGCCTGAACGTCTATCCCCTGGTGGTGCCGCCGCTAAGGGAGCGGGGCGGCGACGTCAGCCTGCTGGCCGGGGCGTTCATGCAGGCATGCGAGCGCAAGCTCGGGCTGCGCGGGCTGCGCCTCAGCGCCGCCGCCCGCCAGT
This sequence comes from Pseudomonadales bacterium, assembly GCA_041690675.1. Taxonomy (GTDB): domain Bacteria; phylum Pseudomonadota; class Gammaproteobacteria; order Pseudomonadales; family Azotimanducaceae; genus UBA7803. The sequence continues at coordinate 82,360 of JAWLGU010000004.1, forward strand.
GGCTCACCCGTTATGAGTGGCCCGGCAACGTCCGGGAGCTCGAGCACGCCATAACCCGGGCGGTGGTGCGGGCGTTGAGCGAAGGGCATTCGCGAAGTCGCGTCATCGAGCTCGGGCCGAGGCACCTCGGGGCGGACCCGGTGGGCGACGGGACCGCGGCCGCGGGCGCGGTTGCCGCCGAGCTTCCGGATCTCACCTTCGCCGAGGCGGTGGACCGGTTCAAGCGGGAGCTCGTCCGCAGCCGGCTGGCGCGCCACCAGGGCAACGCCGCCGCCGCGGCCCGCTCCCTGGGGCTGGATCGGGGCAACTTCTACCGGCTGTGCAAGCGGTTGGGCCTGCGCTGACCCTGAGCTACCATGGGGCGGTCGCAAGCCACGACGGAGCGTCGGTGATGAAGGTGCGCGTCTACCGCTACCGGCCCGAGCTCGACGACGTCCCGCACATGCAGGATTTCGACTTCGACCTGCCGGCCGGGCAGGATCTCATGGTGCTCGACGTGCTCGAGCGGCTCAAGGAGCGGGACCCTACCCTCACGTACCGCCGCAGTTGCCGGGAAGGGGTCTGCGGATCCGACGGCATGAACATCAACGGCGCCAATGCGCTGGCCTGCACCACCCACGTCTCGGACGTGGCGTCCCGCGGCCTGCTCGAGCTCAGGCCGATGCCGGGGATGCCGGTGATCCGCGATCTGGTGGTGGACATGAGCCAGTTCTTCCGTCAGTACGAGGCGGTGCAGCCGTACCTCATGAACGACGAGCCGCCGCCGGCCCAGGAGCGGCTGCAATCTCCCGAGGAGCGGCGGCGGCTCGACGGCTTCTACGAATGCATCCTCTGCGGCTGCTGCTCGTCGGCGTGCCCTTCGTGGTGGTGGAATCCCGACCGGTACGTGGGCCCGGCCGGGCTGCTGTGGGCCTGGCGGTTCCTGGCGGACACCCGCGACACCGCGACCCGTGAGCGGCTCGCCGGGCTCGCGGATCCGTACAGCGTGTTCCGCTGCCGCGGCATCCTCAACTGCACGGCCGTGTGTCCCAAGGGCTTGAATCCCCGCAACGCCATCTCGAGGATCGAGGGGCTCCTGGTGAAAGAGGGCGTGTGAGCGCTGCACCGGGTATGATCCTCGGCCCATGAGCCACTGGATCTTTCTCGCCGGCGCCATCCTGCTGGAGGTGTGCGGAACCGTGTGCATGAAGCTGTCCAACGGCTTCGAGCATCTGGTCTATTCGATTCTGGTGTACGTCTTCTACGGTTTCTCGTTCTACATGCTGGCCATCGCCCTGAAAACCATCGACATCGGCATCGCCTACGCCATCTGGGCGGCGGTGGGCACGGCGCTCATCGCCGCCATCGGGGTCATGTTCTTCAGCGAGGGCATGGACGTGGTCAAGGCCGTCTCCCTGGCCGCCATCATCGCGGGCGTGATCGGCCTGAACCTCTCCGGCGCCCGCGGCGAGCTCTGAGGCCCATGCTCGAGCGCTGGCGGCAATGGCGGCGCAGCCGGCGGCTGGCCCGGTACGCCGTGGACGCCACGCTGTGGCGGCGGGTGCTGGAGGCCTTCCCCATGTTCGCGCGGCTCTCCCCGGCGGAGCGGGCACGGCTCTACGAGCTGACCGTGCTGTTCCTCGCCGAGAAGCGCTTCTTCGGTACGCACGGTCTGCAGGTGGAGGATTTCATGCGGGTCAGCGTGGCGGCCCGGGCGTGCCTGCTGGTGCTCGGGATCGGGCTGGAGTTCTACCGCGGCTGGCGCACCGTGATCCTCTATCCCGGCGGCTTCGTCGCCGAGCGTGAGGTGGAGGACGAGTTCGGCGTGGTGCACACCGGGGTGGAGGCCCTGGACGGTGAATCCATGTACCGCGGCGCGGTGGCGCTCAACTGGGAGGAGGCGGCCCCGACCGCGCCGGGGGCGGACCGGGAGAGTGAGGGTCTCGACGTGGTGCTGCACGAGCTCGCCCACAAGCTCGACGAACTGAGCGGCGACGCCAATGGCATGCCGCCGCTGCACGGCGACATGCCGGTTCGCGAGTGGTCGGAGGCATTTCTGGCCGCCTACGAGACCTTCGTCGGCTGGGTGGAGGCGGGGGTGGAGCCACCGTTCGACGACTATGCGTCGACGGATCCCGCGGAGTTCTTCGCCGTGGCCACCGAGACGTTCTTCCTGAGCCCGCGGATTCTGCTCGAGGCGTTGCCGGACGTGTACCGGCAACTCGCGCGGTTCTACCGTCAGGACCCCGCTGCCGCCAGGGCGGCGGCGTGAACGGCGCCGCCGTGATCCAGCGCCGGTTGCGGACGTAAGCCACGGCGGATTATTCCGCCGTCACGGTTGCCAAAAGTACTGACTAAATATACAGTGCACCCACCGAATCAGGGAGAGCGCGATGAGCAGAGACAGCAGAGACGCCAACAGCGACGCCAACCGGGAGCGTGCCCTGTCCGCGGCTCTGGCGCAGATCGAGCGCCAGTTCGGCAAGGGCTCCATGATGCGGCTGGGCGACCGCGAACAGGTTTCGGTGCCCGCCATATCCACCGGCTCGCTGGGCCTGGACATCGCCCTCGGCGTGGGCGGACTGCCCCGGGGACGGGTGGTGGAGATCTACGGCCCGGAATCGTCCGGCAAGACCACCCTCACGCTCCAGGTCATCGCCGAGGCCCAGCGCATCGGCGGCACCTGTGCCTTCATCGACGCGGAGCATGCCCTGGATCCCATCTACGCGGAATCGCTCGGGGTCAACACCGACGATCTGCTGGTGTCCCAGCCCGACACCGGTGAACAGGCGCTGGAGATCTGCGACATGATCGTGCGCTCCGGCGCCGTGGACGTGGTCGTGGTGGACTCGGTGGCGGCCCTCACCCCCAAGGCGGAGATCGAGGGCGAGATGGGCGATTCCCACGTCGGCCTGCAGGCGCGCCTGATGAGCCAGGCGTTGCGCAAAATGACGGGCAACATCAAGAACTCCAACACCCTGGTGATCTTCATCAACCAGATCCGCATGAAGATCGGGGTCATGTTCGGGTCGCCGGAGACCACCACCGGCGGCAATGCCCTCAAGTTCTACTCCTCCGTGCGTCTCGACATCCGTCGCATCGGCTCGGTGAAGGAGGGCGACGAGGTGGTGGGCAACGAGACCCGTGTGAAGGTGGTGAAGAACAAGGTGGCGCCGCCGTTCCGGCAGACGGAGTTCCAGATCCTCTACGGCCAGGGAATCAACCGGATGGGCGAGATCCTCGATCTCGGCGTGCAGCAGGGACTGGTGGAGAAATCCGGGGCCTGGTACTCCTGCAAGGGCGATCGCATCGGCCAGGGGCGCAAGAACGCCGCCGACTTCCTGGGCGCCAATCCGGAGATCAGCGAGGCCATCGAGGCCGAGATTCGGCGGAAGCTTCTGCCCAACGCTCAGGCCGCCGACGACGTGGTGATTCCCGAGCCGGCTCAGGATTCCCTGTAAGCGGCCATGGTCGATCGTTCGTACCGGGCGACGCCGAACGGGCTGTCTGACCCCGGGAGCGATGCCGATGAGCGGGCGTGTGCCCTGGCCGAGGACGACGGCAAGTACCGGGCAGCCATGGAGCGTGCCGTTCGGCTGCTCGCCCAGCGCGAGCATTCGGTGCGCGAGCTCTGCGACAAGCTCTCGGCGCGAGGGGTGGATGCCGCAACGGCGAGCCTGGTCGTGGACGATCTTCGGGGGCGCGGGCTTCAGTCCGATGCGCGGTTCGCCGAGGCCTTCGTCCACAGCCGCACGGCACGCGGTCATGGTCCCGTGCGCATCCGCCAGGAGCTGGCCCAGCGGGGGATCGACGACCACGTCGCGGACGAGGTGCTCACCCGGCCCGCAGGCTACTGGCTGGATCTGGCGGACCGGGCACGGGCCAAGAAGTTCGGCGCCGAGCTCCCCGCCGACCGGGACGCCTGGAACCGGCAGGCGCGGTTTCTCTCCAGTCGCGGGTTTCCGTCGGACCTGATCTACCGGGTGCTCGAGGGGACCGAGGCGTAGCGCGGCTCACCTGGTCCGCGCCCCGGCGCCATGGCATTCGCCTACCGTTTCTTTATACTTTGCGCCCCATTCGACCGACCCGTGCTCGATGAAAACCGCTGACGTCCGCTCGGCTTACCTGAAGTTCTTCGAACAGCGGGGGCACCGCGTGGTGCCCTCGAGCCCGCTGGTGCCCCACAACGATCCCACGTTGCTGTTCACCAATGCCGGGATGAACCAGTTCAAGGACGCGCTCCTCGGCCGCGAGGATCTCGGCTTCAAGCGGGCGGCGAGCGCCCAGCGGTGCGTCCGCGCCGGCGGCAAGCACAACGACCTGGAGAACGTGGGGTACACCGCGCGTCACCATACGTTCTTCGAGATGCTCGGCAACTTCAGCTTCGGCGATTACTTCAAGGAGGAGACCATCGCCTGGGCGTGGGAGTTCGTTACCGAGGTGCTGGGACTGCCGCCGGAGAAGCTCTGGGTGACCGTGCATCCCACCGACGACGAGTCCCGGCGCTTGTGGGTAGAGCGTATCGGCGTGCCCGAAGACCGGGTCGTCAGCCTGGATGAGAACTTCTGGGCCATGGGCGACACCGGCCCCTGCGGGCCGTGCACGGAGATCTTCTACGACCACGGACCCGAGGTGGCTGGCGGGCCGCCTGGATCGCCGGACGAGGACGGCGACCGCTACATCGAGTTCTGGAACCTGGTGTTCCCCCAGTTCGACCGCCAGGACGACGGCGAGCTGAAGCCGTTGCCCCAGCCCGGGGTCGACACAGGCATGGGCCTGGAGCGCATCTCGGCCATCATGCAGGGCGTGCACAGCAATTACGAGATCGACCTGTTCCGCAACCTGATGGCGGCGGTGGGCCGTCTGGCGGGTATCGACGATCCCCGGGCGCAGCTCGACAACGCGTCCGTGCGAGTCATTGCCGATCACATTCGCTCCAGCGCGTTCCTCATCGCCGACGGCGTGCTGCCGGGCAACGAGGATCGCAGCTACGTGCTGCGGCGGATCATCCGCCGGGCGCTGCGCCACGGCTACATGCTCGACATTCGCGAGCCGTTCTTCCACAAGTTGGTCGGGCCGTTGGCGGACGAGATGGGCGCCGCCTACCCGATCATCCGTGAGCGCGCGGCAGAGGTGGAGGCGGCCCTGCTGCGGGAGGAGCAGCGCTTCGCCGAGACCCTGAGCCAGGGTATGGAGCTGTTGAATCGCACCATCGACGCCCTCGACGGCACGGTGATTCCAGGCGACGTGGTCTTCCAGCTCTACGACACGTACGGATTCCCCACCGACCTCACCGCGGACGTGGCCCGGGAGCGGGGGCTGGCCATCGACATGGCGGGCTTCGAGGCGGCCATGGAGGCCCAGCGGGCGCGCGGCCGCGCGGCGGCGCAGTTCTCCGCTAGCCTCGGCCAGCGGGTCCACACCTCGGGACGCGTGGAGTTCCTGGGTTACGAAGCATTCGAAGGCGACGCCACGGTGACCGCGCTGTTCGACGAACAGGGTGGGGAGATCCAGCGCCTGAGCTCCGGCGAGCGGGGCGTGGTGGTGCTCGACAGAACGCCGTTCTACGCCGAATCCGGCGGTCAGGTAGGGGACGCGGGCGTCCTCACCGGCGATGGTTTCAGCTTCCGCGTCGACGACACTCAGGCCAGCGGTGATCAGCACCTGCACGTGGGCCGGATGGAAACCGGCACGTTGGAGGTGGGGCAGCGCCTGCATGCGCAGGTGGACGGGGAGCGCCGGCGGCGCACCATGCTCAACCATTCGGCGACGCACCTGATGCACGCCGCCCTGCGCAAGGTTCTAGGCCCGCACGTGCAGCAGAAGGGGTCTCTGGTGGCACCGGACCGCCTGCGCTTCGACTTCTCCCACCCCGAGCCCATGACGGCGGAGCAGATTGCGGCGGTGGAGCACGAAGTGAATCGGGAGATTCAGGCCAACACGCCCGTGGGCATCGAGCACCTCGGCTACGACGAAGCCATCGGCCGGGGCGCCATGGCCCTGTTCGGCGAGAAGTACGGCGATCGGGTTCGGGTACTTTCCATGGGGGACGGCTTCTCCGTGGAGCTCTGCGGTGGCACTCACGTCTCCCGCACCGGCGACATCGGCGTGTTCCGCATCATCAGCGAAGGCGGTGTGGCAGCCGGTGTGCGGCGGATCGAGGCGGTGACCGGCCCCGGCGCGCTGGAGTGGATCGAAGGCACCGACCGTATCGTCGCCCAGGTCGGCGAGTTGCTGCGGGCGGGGCGTCCCGAGGTGGCCGAGCGGGTAGCGGGGCTCGTGGAGGAGAACCGCCGCCTGACCAAGGAGCTGGAGCGCCTGGGCCAGAAGCTGGCCTCCTCTCAAGGCGCCGATCTCGCCGGCCGGGCCGTCGAGGTGGATGGGGTCAAGGTGCTCGCCGCCACGGTGGAAGGCGACCCGAAGTCGCTCATGCAGACCCTCGATTCCCTGAAATCGAAGCTGGGCTCCGCCGTCATCGTGCTGGGCAACGTCAGTGGCGGCAAGGTCAACCTCATCGCCGGAGTGAGCAAGGATCTGACGGATCAGATCACCGCGCCGGATCTCATCTCCCTGGTGGGGCCGGCGGTGGGTGCCAAGGGCGGCGGCCGTCCGGACATGGCTCGGGCGGGTGGAGGCGACAAGCCCGACGAGTTGACGCCGGCCCTGGAGAAGGTCCAGGACTGGGTCGCCGAGCGCATGGGCTGACTTCCATGGCGCTCATCGTTCAGAAGTACGGCGGTACCAGCGTCGGCAGCGTGGAGCGCATCCACGCCGTGGCGGATCGGGTCCTCGGTTACCTGGAGCGCGGGCACCGAGTGGTGGTGGTGGTTTCCGCCATGAGCGGCGAGACCAACCGTCTCGTAGAGCTCGGCCGCTCGGTTTCCGCTCGGCCGCTGCCGCGGGAGATGGACGTGCTGCAGGCCGCTGGCGAGCAAGTCACCGTGGCCCTGCTGGCCATGGCACTCTCGGACCGTGGTCATCCCGCCAAGTCCTACCTGGCGGACCAGGTGGCCATCCGCACGGATTCCAGCTTCGGCCGGGCCCGGATCAATGGCATCGATACCGAGCGTCTGCAGGCGGATCTCGCGCGCGGCATCGTTCCGGTGGTGGCCGGATTCCAGGGTGTGGACGGCGATGGCAACCTCACGACCCTCGGTCGCGGCGGTTCCGACACCACTGCGGTGGCCGTGGCGGCTGCGCTCGAGGCCGACGAGTGCGAGATCTGCACCGACGTGGACGGCGTCTACACCGCCGACCCCCGCATCGTCGAGGACGCCCGGCGCATGGACCACGTGACCTTCGAGGAGATGCTCGAGCTGGCGAGCCTCGGCTCCAAGGTGCTGCATCCGCGGTCGGTGGAGTTCGCCGGCAAGTACAAGGTTCCTCTCAGGGTGCTGTCGTCATTCGAAGAGGGTTCCGGCACCCTGATTACCACGGAGACGAACGAGATGGAGCAGCCCATCGTGTCCGGCATCGCGCATTCCCGGGACGAGGCGAAGATCACCATGTCCGGGGTGCCGGATGTCCCCGGGGTCGCATCACGCATCCTCGGACCCATCGGCCGCGCGCCCATTGAGGTGGACATGATCGTCCAGAACACCGGGGCCGACGGACTCACCGATTTCACCTTCACGGTGAAGCGCGACGACTACGAGCGCGCCCTGGAGCTGCTCGGCCCGGTGCGCGAGGAGCTCGGCGCGCGGTCGCTTTCCGGCGACAATCGCATCGTCAAGGTGTCGGTGGTGGGTGTGGGCATGCGTTCCCACGCCGGAGTGGCCACTCGCGTCTTCGACGCCCTGGCCGCGGAGAACATCAACATCCAGATGATCTCCACCTCGGAGATCAAGATCTCGGTGGTGGTGGCGGAGCGCTACCTCGAGCTGGCCGTGCGCGCGATTCACGACGAGTTCGGGCTGGGCGAGGAGCACGTCACCGCCGAGGCGTAGGTCCGCGAGGCCAGCGGTGGATCACCAGCTCATTGCCCAGATCTACACGGCGGGTGTCGATCCCGCGCGGTTCGAGGACCTGCTGAACGTCTGGGCCGACAAGATCGTCGCCAACCACGTGCTGGGAGAGCCGGCGGCGCTGGATCGCCCGGAAATCGTCGCGCACATCCGTCAGGCGCTCTTCGTACTGGATGGTATGGATTCGGAAACCGGGTCCGCGGACGGGGGGGACGACGACCGCTGGACGAGCAGCCCGTATGCCGTTCTCCTGTGTGACGGGCAGGGACGCATTCACGGCGCCAACCCCGCCGCGCGCAGCCGCTACAGTGTGCAGCACGTGGCTGAGCTGCCATTCGATGCCGACGCCATCGAAGCAATCCTGCGTCAAGCGTCCAGGCTGGCGAACGGTCCGGGAACCCCTGCCGTGATCGTCGCCCGCAATCGTTCACTCGACCAGCGGACGGTGTTGTCGTTGCAGTATCACGCGAACCGGACCGCGGCCGGCGGCTCCGGCGAGCGGGTGCGCCTGACGAGCAACGAGCTGCATTGGCCGAACGAGCTGAATCGAATCCTTCAGAGCACGTTCGGTCTCTCCACGGCCGAGTGCGCGGTGATGCAGCTCATGGCGGAGGGCGCGAGCGTCGCCAAGGTGGCGGAGCAGCGCGGCAGCTCCGTGGCGACCGTGAGGGTTCAGGTGCGGTCCATCTACGACAAGACCGGCGTGCGCAGCCAGCCCGAGCTGTTGCGGCTGGCCATCAGCTTTGCCAGTCTGTTTCATCGTTCGGGGCCGACGGGCGCGGATGGCGATGACGGCCTGGAGCCGAGTCATCACCCGACGGCGGCGGAACGCCACCTGCTCATGCTCCCGGACGGCCGGCGGCTGGATTACTCGGATCTGGGAGATCCCCGGGGACACCCGGTGGTGTTTCTCCACGACGAGTATTACGGGGATTGCTGGGCCAGGGAAACCGTCGCTTCGGCCACGGCCCGGGGGCTGCGCATCATCACGCCGGCCCGGGCGCACTACGGGCGGAGTGACGGCTACCCGCTCGGCGTGGAGACAACCGAGCAGTTCGCGAGCGATCTCGAGGTACTGCTCCACCATATCGGCATCAGTCGCTTCACGCTGCTGGCGCGGCGCACGGGCTTCCGCTTTGCCGTGGAGGTTGGGCACCGGATGGGTGATCGGGTGACCGGGGCCGTTGCTCTTTCGCCCGGACTGCCGGCGCAATCCGCCGAGGACTACCGGCACATGACCCGCCTGGCCCGGTTCATCTCTCTGGCGGTGTTCAAGAATCCGGCGCTGCTGGAGCTGGTCTGCAAGGCGGGCATCCGCTACTTCCGGCAGATGGGTCCGAAGAAGCTGGCTCAGCTCCTCAACAGGGGGTGCGCAGAGGATCTGGCGGTGCTGGAAGATCCCCGGCAGTGGGCGCTCATCCGCCGAGGCATGGAGTTCTCGTCCGTCAACGGCTACCTCGGCTACATCCACGACGTCGCGCACGATCCGGTTCGGGCCTGGCGCCGGACCGTGAGCTGTCCCGTGCACATCCGCTGCCTCATCGGCGCCAGGGACCCTCACGACCGTGCCCGGCGCGCCCAGCGATGCATCGACGCCGGCGCCGACCTCAGTGTGGCGTTGGTCGAGGGTGCCGGTCAGCTCTTCTTCTACGCCCATGCGCGGCACGTGCTCGACGAGCTGCGCGCGGTGAACGCCGGCACGCTCTGAGCGAGAACCATTTCGCAGTCTCGCATGGCACTCACGACGCGTACCCAAACTGAGGTATGCGTGGCTCTTACCGCATTACTAGTCTCCTCCCCGCAACGAAGCGGGCGCCACGATGGCCGCCCCGAATCATTTGGAGGAGACGAGCCTGATGGAGAGACATGAGTCGAAATGGCGCGGTACGCGCTGGAGACGGAGCCTTGTGATATTGGGAGCCGCCATCGTGCTGGCGGCGTGCAGCGGCGGCAATGGCGGCGGCAGCGCCATTGGAGGCGGTGGCACCCCGCCGCCCGGCGGTGGCGGCTCCGAGGCGACCACCATCGAGGGAGTCGCGTCGGCCCCGGCCTCGGGCGTTGCGCTGTTCGAGCCCAGTAGCCCGTTCCAGGTTGCGCTCGAATTCTTCGTTCCTCCCGCTGCTGCGGCCATCACCGGGCTCGAGCCGGTGGGCGGCGCCACCGTGGAGCTCGTCCGCATCGACGACAACGGTGACCAGGTGGGCGATGTGCTGGCCACGACCACCACGTCCACGACCGGCAACTACACCCTCAATGTGCCGGCAGGCGTGAATCTGGCGGGCAACCTGGTGGTGCGCATCCAGGGTCTCGGCGGCGTGCAGATGCGGGCGCAGGCGGTCACCCAGGAGGTGGACATCTCCCCGGTGTCGGAGTTCGTGCTGCAGAAGTTCATCGACAACGGTGCGGACCTGGAGAACCTCACCACCAGCACCGTGGTTGAGCTGAAAGGCCGGGTGGAAGAGTTCGATCTCACGGCCGGGGCGGACCTGACCCAGATGCTCGCCACCCTGGAAGCGGAGACCGGGGACTTCGTGGATGCACAGATCTACGCCGCGCAGTCCGCGCCAGGAAATGCCGCTAACGTGGCGGGTGGTTACCACGCTACCGAACTCGGCTTCCGCCTCCACGATGCGGACAATGGTACCGGCGGCGACGTGGAGATCGAGATCTACCGCATGCACGACATGACCCTGTCGGACGGCGGCAGCGGTTCGGTGGACGTCGCCTTGGGCGGCGAGGACTCGGCAGGAGCGCTGCTGTCTCACTTCGGGGCCTACTCTCTGCGCTACGAGGCCGGCGTCGAGGTTTTCGAGGAGACGTTCACTGCGCCTTTGAGCGAACAGGGCGTGCTGATGGTCGAATCTCCCTTCGAGGAGGATATCGATGGCGACTACGGCTGGCGTCAGCCGCCGAGCGTGCTGCGTCTGCAGAAAGCCACCAGCGCCAACGTTCTGGCCGGAATCGCGGAGCAGGTCGAGGTCCGGTACCGCACCACGGACACCGACGAGGACGGTATTCCCGACGCCGTGGACCCGGACCAGCGGGACGGCGACGAGGTGAGTCGCTCGCTGCTGCTGCTGGCGCAAGAGATCACCGATGCCAGCGTCTCCGGCCTCACCGGTGATTACGGCCGCGTCGGCTTCAGCACCGCCATGTCGAACGCGGGCTTCGTTGAGCTCGCCGTCGAGCGCAACAAGCTCACCTTTGATGGCGCCGGCGGCTTCGATGCCGGGGCCGGGACCTCCCACGAGCTCAGCTCCAGCGGCTATTCGAGCGTCGATTTCCTGGCGGAGAATGGCATGAGCTTCACCATGGACGTGGACGGCGACCTGCTGACCTTGAACGGGGGCGCGGTGGACGGCTTCGTTGCCGCCGACTACGGTCTGGTGGTGCTCAATGGTGCGTCCGCCACCGACGATGGCAACCCCAACGACGAGCTGTACCTGGATGCCGCCTTCGAAACGACCCTGGCGGTGAAGCTGCCCATCAGCATGTTGAACCTGGAGGGCCGGACGTACCGGGTCGTGTTCCTGGGCATGGAGATGGACGGTTCGGCCTTCGCGGTCAGCAACACCCGCTTCGATTCCGTGCTTCGGGTGACCGGGGTCACCACCGGCGAGTTGGACGTCACCTCGTCCTATCTCCGCAAGGATGACATGTCTGCTCAGGTCGCCGTCGAGGTCGACTCCGACACGGCGTTGCCCGTGGAGATCGATCTGGCCGCAGACGGCGCCATGACCATCACCCTGACGGACGATTGGGGAACGTTCCTGGTGGAGGGCTACATGAACCAGGACGGCAGCCTCGGCGTCTTCCACACCCGGTATGCGGATACGGGTGCCGAACCCATCGAGGTCGGCATGCTGATGCTGGTGGAGATTCCCTAGCGTTACCGGATCGCGAACCCGGCCCGGGGCCCTTAAGGGTCCTGGGCCAGGCCTTGTGGGCCCCGTGATCGGTCAAAACCACGAAGTATCAAACGCTCGCTCACACGCTCCTCCTGGAAAGTAGCTTTACCGGCCCATGGCCAGGTCAGCGATCAATCAGAAGAGGAGACACACATGAAAGTCCTAGCGAGCCTGCTCGCCGCCCTGCTGCTCGGCTCCGCGTTGAGCGCTCAGGCGGTGCTCATGGAGTATCAGATCAGCGGCACCGCAAGCGGAGCGATAGACGGCGAGGCCTTCAACAACCAGGCGTTCTCGATCGACCTGATCGGTGACACCGCCAATTTCCACAGCACCTTCGTCGAAACGATAGACCCGCTGGAGAGCGCCAGCATCACGGTTGCCGGGTTCGGCACCGCGAACTTCCCGGTCCCCATGAGAATCGGGATAAACAACGACGTCAGCACGACCGATGACAGCAGGGTGTTCTTTTCCCTCAGCGACGAGCTGGGCGGACTGGACCTGCTCCACATCGACGTGAGCGCGCCGCTGGATCTGACGAGCGAGTTCGGGCCGGTCGTGGCGATCGGTTCCATCCGCGTCACCGACCTGTTCCATTTCATTCCGCTGTCGTTCGGGGAGCTCTCGTTCGATGCCGCATCGGACGTCCTGCTGCAGGGCAGACTCGCTGCCTCCGTGCCTGAGCCCGGCTCGTTGGGGCTCTTCGGCGCCGGTGCCGCGTGCCTGGCGCTGGCGCGGCGCACCCGTCGGATGCGCTGTCGGCAACGACGGATGTAGCCCCTAGAACTATGGGGGGCGGACGGGAAGGGATTACCGCCGCCGACATACTTCCATAGCGCTCGCCGGCTTCTGCCGGCGAGCGGACTCGCGGATGCGTCCGCACCCATCGGCTGGCCGCAATCTGCGTCTCGGCTGACGAACGGGGACGGTGTCGTCAGGGCCGGGGAGAGCGCAGATGAACCGCAGGAAACCGTCGCAGTTGACCGTTTTCTCCGGATGCGGTTCTAATCTGACCCTCCGCACACAACAGAGGGGATAGCCGATGGTCCAGACCCAGACCCAGACCCACGACCACGAGATCGTTTCGATCTACCCGTTCACCGATGATGAAGTGGACGCCCTTATGACCCATGCTCACGAGGCCGTGCTGATGTGGGCGACCAAGGACGGCTGGCCGGTTGGTGTCACTCACGCGTTCTACTGGAAGAACGGCAAGATCTGGCTGACCTTCGCCGAGCATCGGCACCGCGCCGCCGCCATCCGCCGCGACCCACGGGTTTCGGTCAACGTGAGCAGCACCAGCTACGGTGCCGATGCGCCGGAGGGGTTGCCCACCGGTGCCATCACCTTCAAGGGGACGGTCGAGTTCTTCAACGACGACGCCACGAAGGCCTGGTTCTACCCAGCGCTGTCGAAGAAGGTGAGCCCGACGGACGAGAACTTCGAGGCGTACTTCAACGACCTGCTCGACTCACCGCTACGGACGATCATCGCCGTCACTCCCGTGAAGAAGATCATGTACAACTCGGGGACGGCGGGCCGGCACATGGCGGGCACCATCAGCGAAGAGGAGCTCGGCGAGCGGCTGGAGGCCGATCGTGAACGCATGAACGAGCTGCGGCGCCAACGCGGCCTGGAAGAGCGCTGAGCGCCGCAACCTGGCATGAACGGGCGCGCGCTATCAGGCTCGTGCGGCGGCTCGGTACACTCCCAGCGCCCGCTCCCGGGCGGCCCGGTCCTCGACGACGGGTCTCGCGTAGCCCTTCACGCGATGGTGAAACGGTTCCATCAGCGCCTCGAGCGGAGCATCCGCAAGCTCTGGAACCCAACGGCGGATGAAGATGCCTTCCGGGTCGAACCGCCGCGCCTGGGCCAGCGGGCTGAAGATCCGGAAGTAAGGAGCGGCGTCCGTGCCCGTGGACGCTGACCACTGCCAGCCGCCGTTGTTGGCTGCGAAGTCGCCGTCGACCAGCAGATTCATGAAATGCCGTTCACCGGCTCGCCAGTCGATGAGCAGGTGCTTGGTGAGGAACATGGCGGTGAGCATGCGCAGCCGGTTGTGCATCCACCCCGTGGCGATGAGCTGGCGCATGGCGGCATCCACCAGAGGGTATCCGGTGCGCCCCTGCTTCCAGGCCTCGACGTCCGCCGGCGTGTGGCGCCAGGGCAGCCGGTCCAGACGCCGGCGGAAGGCCTGCCCCCGGCTGAGCCGGGGGAACTGCGCAATGACGTGCCGGTAGAAGTCGCGCCAGATGAGCTCGTTGATCCAGGTCGCGATGCCGGGATTACCGCCGGTCACCCGGCCGTCGTTGGCGTGGAGCGCGGCCTCGAGGCACTGCCGCGCGGAGATGCAGCCGGTGGATAGATAGGGCGACAAGGCGCTCGTGCCGTCGACGGCGGGAAAGTCACGGTCCAGGTGATAGCGGTGTACGCGCTCGGCCAAGTACCGCGTCAGCCGCAGCTCGGCTTCCTTCGAGCCGCCGGGCCACATTGCGGCCACCCGATCCCGCGGAACGCCGCCAGACCGATTCGGAATACGTGAGTCGCCCGCGTCCGGGCGGTCTTGCCGGCGCGGGGGCGGTAGGCATTGGCAGGCCGCGGACGAAACCTGCGCCAGCCATCGGCGCTTGAACGGCGTGAACACCGTGTAGGGTTTGCCCTGGGCGGTGAGCACGGTACCTGGCGGCAGCAGCGTGCCGGCATGGTGGGTCGTGACGGTGATTCGCGCAGCTCGGCACGCCTGCCGCACGCAGTCGTCCCGCATCCGTTCGTTCAGTGGATACTCTTCGTTGAACGCGAGCGCGCCGGCATCGATCGACCGAGCCAGATTGACCAGCCGGCGCGGCACCCCTTCGAACCAGGGCTCGTCGATGAGGCGGAACGGCACGCCCAGCGATTCCAGATCGGCGGCGAGGCGATGAAGGCTGTCCAGCAGGAAGGCCAGGCGGTTGTCGCCCACGTCGTGAGCACGCCACTGGCGATGGCAGATGCAGAACACGGCCACGGCCTCGCCGCGCTCCATGGCGTGGAACAGCGCCGGGTTGTCCGCCACCCGCAGGTCGTTGCGAAACCAGACCAGTGTGCGCGCCGGTCGCGTCGCGGGCACGATGCCTCCTATCTTCTACTGATCTGCGGTCGGATGCAGGTTCAGGGCCGAGCTGGCGAGACGGGCCCGTCATCGTCCGTGCCAGGATCCCAATCATCGCGGGCGAAGAATCGAGCCATGGCTCGAAACCGCCGTGCCCGCAGCTCCGGATCCACGTCCATCAGCGGGTGACCGCACTCGGCGCAGAAGTAGATCCGCGCACCCGCAGCGCGCGCTCTGGAGACCAGGTCCCTGCTGGCCGAAGGACTTATCACCCGGTCCCTGCCACCTGTAATGATGAGCAGACGGGACGCATCAGCCGGCAAGTTCTCCACCGGATCGAACGACTTAGGGCAGAAGAACCGACCGACCGTGCTGGGTGATGAGTCGACGATGGCTCTGGTGAACGGCGCCCCCTCATGAATGGCCGTCAGAATCACGATACCCCCCAGCGACAACCCGAGCAGGTAGCCATCCCGGTACCGCATGGACAGGTGCCCGATGAGCTCCCGGTAGTCCACGGTCATGGCAAGCAGCCGGCGTTTGCCCTCGGAGTGCCCGTAGCCGCGGTAATCGAGAATGTAGACGTCGTATCCCAGAGCGCTCAGGAACACGAACTCATTGACCATGTGCGTGGCGGTCATCGCGTTTCCGGGCGCAATGAGGACGTAGCCCTGCGCATCGGCGAGCATCTCGCGGTCCGTGCGGGCCTGAATCCGGTACCCGCGGAGGGACTTACCGTCCCCGGCGACGAATCCGTAAGGTTCGACGCCATCGATCCGCTCGATGAGGCGAGGATCCGGCTCGGGTGCCATGCCGGACCACAGGGCGAACGCCAGCGGCTCCAGGAACCCGCCGCACACGGCCCGTTCCCGCTCCGATGCCATCAGTCGCCCGCCGGAGCAGACGCCGGCCACGAGCAGAACGACAGCGAGCCGCCCGATGGCCACACTACGGCAACGTGCGGTACGAGGGCCGGTCGAGGCGCCGCAGGCCATGGCGGGCCGCCGTCCGAAGGAGCTCGAAGACCGCGGGCTTTTGGGTGTCCCGTTCCGCTGTCACGACGCCTCGATGGTCGGATCCTGATGAATCGCCCCTGTGTCCACAATGGTCCTCTATGCTACGTGCGCTGCATTGGAGCGGGTCAATGATGGGCGACGATGCGCCTCGATGCGCGCGGTTGCCGTTTCCTGTTCGTACGCGGGGGTTCAAACCCAGAGGGGCCCCTGACTCGCCAGCCCCCTTCGCCAATGAAAAAGGGGCCCGCTGGGCCCCTTTTCTCATTGGCGGAGAGGGAGGGATTACCGCCGCCGCTGCGCGGCGACGTTCTCTCCGGCGACTGCGCCGCCTCCGAGTCGAACCCAGAGGGGCCCCTGACTCGCCAGCCCCCTTCGCCAATGAAAAAGGGGCCCGCTGGGCCCCTTTTCTCATTGGCGGAGAGGGAGGGATTCGAACCCTCGATGGGCTTTTAACCCATACTCCCTTAGCAGGGGAGCGCCTTCAGCCGCTCGGCCACCTCTCCGGAGGAGCGGGATTGTACCTGCGTTT
>JAWLGU010000005.1:0-98617 GCA_041690675.1 Pseudomonadales bacterium
CAGGGGAACGAACAGGTAAGCCACCACGGTGGCGAAGCTGCCCGCGTTGATCATCCACACCAGCACCGTGCGCCCGAACAGCGGCGCCAGGCAGGAGAGTGCGCCGATCACCAGCACGCCCACCCACGGCGTTTTGAAGCGCGGATGCAGACGGGCGAACGCGCGGGGCACCTGGCCCGATCGAGCCATGGCGTACAAGAGCCGGCTGGCACCGATGACGAAGGCGTTCCAGCTCGTGAGAATGCCGGCGGCGCCGCCGAGCACGAGCAGCGCCCCGGCCGCCGGATGCCCCCATACCGCGGTCGCCGCGTCGCCGGTGGCCATGGCGCTGGCGGCGAGCGTGTCCCGGTCCAGGGCCATGGCCACAGAGAACGACACCACGCCGTACCAGGCCACGGCCAGAAAGACCGAGACGACCAGCAGCATGCCGATGCGGGCGGGTGGCAGGTCGATCTCCTCGGCGGACTGGGGGATGACGTCGAAGCCCACCAGCAGGGTGGGCACCATGATCAGCACGCTGAGAACCCCCGTGGCGGGGGAGGCGATGAGGGGCTGCGCGTGGTCGGCGGAGCCGAAGGACAGGGCTCCGATGAGCAGCAGCAGGCCCGAACCGAGGATGAGCGCCACCGCCACGGCCTGCAGCCGGGCTGCCGTCTTGATGCCCAGCACGTTGACCAGGGTCACCACCATGGCGCTGCCGGCGCCCACCAGCACGAAGCCCAGGTCCACGTCCGCGCCCAGCACGTTCCACAGCGTGCCGATCCGGATCTGCGGCACCAGGTAGTCCACGGCGGTGGGTAGCGCCACCGCTTCGAACAGGCAGATGTTCACGTACGCCAGCAGCAGCGCCCAGGTGCAGACGAACGACCAGTTACTGCCAAGGCCGCGATGGGTGTAGACGTGCTCGCCGCCCGCCTCGGGCATGGCGGCGGCCAGCTCCGCGTAGGTGAGGCCGATGAGGGAGATGGCCAGACCGCCGGCGGCGAAGGCCGCCAGGGTGCCCAGGGAGCCGGCGGTGTGCACCCAGTACCCGCTCATCAGCACCCAGCTCCAGCCGATCATGGCTCCCAGGGCCAGCACCACGACATCGCGGCTCTTGAGGATGCGGACGAATCGGCTCGATTGCTCGGACATGGCTGGACTGAGCTGGCAGTTTGGGCAAGCATAGCGACAGTGTCAGCGTCACCGCCAGCACCGGCGGTAGCAGGTAGCCCTTGCCCCGCATCGTCCCGTTTCGGCATCGCCACAAGAACTTCGAGATCCGCATCGCCGACGATGGGGCCCTCGAGCTGTACCTGGAGAACTGCCTGCGCAAGCGCCGCGAGCGCGGACCGCGGGAGCCTCAGTACGTGTGGACCAACGTGGAGCTCGAGTGGGAAGAGCACCACTACGTGGAAGCGCGCTACTGGACCAGCGGTCAACGGCTCGCCGTGACGGTGAACGGTGCGACGTTGCTGGATTGCCGCCTGGACGGCTGACCCACGGTCGCCGGGGCGGCATTCCGGTATCATCGGCGCTTGACCGACCGCATCTCACTCACACCCGTCGGGAGGATCGCCATGCAAGAGACACCACGCGAGACCATGCTGAACCTGCTGGATCGTCAGCGCGAAGACTACCTGCGCGAAGGGGTGGTGACGGCGGAGGTGCGCAGGGACCGCCTGGAGCGTGCGATCTCCCTGTTGAAGACCCACGAGAAGCGGCTGGTGGAGGCGATGGACGCGGATTTCGGTCACCGCAGCGAGCACCAGTCGCTGTTCACCGACGTGGCGGGCTCCGTGGGGCCGCTGCGACACGCCCAGAAGCACCTGGCTCGATGGATGCAGACGGAAAAGCGCAAGGTGGGACCCTTTCCCCTCAACCTGCTCGGCGCCAAGGCGCGGGTGGAGTACCAGCCTCTCGGGGTGGTCGGCGTGATCAGTCCCTGGAATTTTCCGGTGAACCTCACGTTCACGCCGCTGGCGGGGGTGCTGGCCGCCGGTAACCGCTGCATGATCAAGCCGTCGGAATACACGCCCGCCACGTCCCAGGTCATGGCGGAGATATTTCCGACAGCGTTCGACGAGTTGGAGATCGCGGTGATCACCGGCGGCCCCCAAACCGGGGCGGACTTCGCCTCCCTGCCGTTCGATCACCTGCTGTTCACCGGCGCCACCTCCATCGCCCGCCACGTCATGCGCGCGGCCGCGGACAATCTGGTGCCGGTGACCCTGGAGTTGGGAGGCAAGTCGCCGGTGGTGGTGGGCCGCTCCGCCGACCTGCAGAAGACCACCGACGCCATCATGACCGGCAAGATGCTCAACGCCGGGCAGATCTGCCTGGCACCGGACTACGTGTTCGTGCCGGAGGAACGCATGGACGAGTTCGTCTCGTCGACTCAGCGCTCGGTGGCGCGCATGTATCCCACCCTGCTGGACAACCCGGACTACACCTCCATCATCGACCAGCGCCACTTCGACCGGCTGAACGGATACCTGGACGAGGCGCGGCAAGCGGGCGCCCGGGTGGTGGAAGTCAATCCCGCCGGCGAGGACTTCCGCCAGCAGCCCCATCACAAGATTCCGCCCACCCTGATTCTCGATCCGTCCGACGACCTGAAGGTAATGGAGGACGAGATTTTCGGCCCGATCCTCCCGGTGAAAGGCTACGGCCGCGTGGAGGACGCCATCGACTACATCAACCGCAAGCCCCGTCCCCTGGGCTTGTACTATTTCGGCGAGGACGGCGCCGAGGAGCGTGAGGTCCTCACCCACACCACGTCCGGCGGCGTCACCGTCAACGACGTGATCATGCACGTGGCCCAGGAGGACCTGCCCTTCGGTGGGGTCGGGCCGTCCGGTATGGGCGCCTACCACGGCTTCGACGGCTTCAAGACCTTCAGTCACGCCAAGTCGGTGTTCCGGCAGAGCAAGTTCAACGTAGCCGAGCTGGCCGGGCTGCGCCCGCCTTACGGCGAGAAGATGCTGAAGGCCGTGCGCCAGCAGATGCGATGAGCGACGAGACGGTTTCGAACGAGCCCGGCGAGGACGACCTGGAACGGCTGGCCCGCAGCTTCGCCGCCGACGGCTTCGTGGTGCTGCCGGGGCTGGTGACTCCCGCCGCCTGCGACGCCCTGGCTGCCGAGGTGGAGGCGTCGCTGCATCCGGTGCTGGCGCCGGCGGAGTTCGAGGCGGAAACGGGCTATCCCGGCGCCCCGCCGAGCCGCGACGCCGCAGGCGGCGACACCCCGCGCCGGCTGCTCGGCGCCTATTCCCGCTTCGCCGCCCTGCGGCCGCTGGTGACGAGCGAGGCGGTGGCTCGTCATCTGCGGGCGGTGATGGCGACCGACCGGGTCATGCTCTCCCAGTGTCACCACAACTGCGTCATGACCAAGTCGCCGGGCTTCAGCAGCGTCACCCTGTGGCATCAGGACGTGCGCTACTGGTCGTTCGAGCGCCCGGAGCTCGTGTCCCTGTGGCTGGCCCTCGGCGACGAGACCGCCGAGAACGGGGCCCTCGAGGTCATTCCCGGCACCCACCGCCAGAGCTTCGCTGCGGAGCGGCTGGATGATGCCAAGTTCCTGCGGCCCGAGCTGCCCGAGAACCGGGCGCTCATCGACCAGGCCCGCACGGTGGAGCTGGCCCAGGGCGACGTCATGCTGTTTCACTGCCGGACCTTCCACGCCGCCGGCCGAAACCTCACCGACCGGGTGAAGCTCTCCTGCGTGTTCACCTACCACGCCGCGGACAACCGGCCCCTGTCGGGCACCCGTTCGGCCCAGTATGCGAGTATTCCGCTGTAACACGAGCATTCCGCTGTAACAGATGTCGGACGACCACGAATCCCCGGACCTGTTTCGGGAGGCCATGAGCGACGTGGTGCCCCTCGACCAGACGCGGGTGGCACCGCCCCCTGCGCGGCCGCAGGAAGAGACGCCGGGCCAGCGGCAACGCCGGGAGGCGGCGGAAGGCCGCCGCCCCGGCGCCGAGACCGAGGACCCCAACTACCTGACCCTGGGCGAGGTGCCCATGGTGCACCCACGCGAGACCCTGGCCTGGAAGAAGGACGGCGTTCAGATCGAGGTGTTTCGCAAGCTGAAATCCGGCGGCTATCCGCTGGAGGGGAGGTTGGACCTGCACCGCCACACCGTCCGGGAAGCGCGCCGGGCGCTGTTCGCGTTTCTCGGCCTGGCCCGGGGCAAGGGCTGGCGCACGGTGCTGATCTCCCACGGCCGCGGCGAGCAGAGCCCGACGCCGGCGAGAATCAAGAGCTACCTGGCGCACTGGCTGAACCAGATTCCGGAGGTGATCGCCTACCACAGCGCGGCACCGCGCCATGGCGGCACCGGCTCGGTGTACGTCATGCTGAAGAAGACGCCGGAGGCGCGGGAGCAGGCCCGGGAGCGCCACGGGCAGAAGAGCTGATCAGATTCGGCCCTTGTCCAGCTCCAGCTTGCCCCGGGCCAGGTTGAGGCGCAGCACGTCGCTGGCGCCCTCGGCCAGCCGCAGGCTGCGCACCTGCCGGTACAGCACGGCGAGGGGATGATCCTCCACCAGCGCGCTGCCGCCCACGAGCTGGATGGCCTCGTCCACCACCCGGCCCGCCGCCTCGGTGGCGAACACCTTGCAGGCGATGCCTTCGTTGACCACGTTCTCGCCGTCGTCGGCCAGCCGCGCGGTGCGGTAGAGCATGCTGCGGGCGGCGAAGGCGCTGATGCGCAGATCGGCGTAGCGCAGCCGCACGCCCTCGCGGCTGCCGCGGGGCGTGCCGCTGCGATCCGGGCGAGCGAGGTGCTCGGTCACGAAGTCGAGCACCCAGCGCATGGTGCCGACGCAGTGCGCCGCCACGGCCAGCCGGACGTCGCCGATCTGCCGCAGCGCCCGGGGCATGCCTTCGCCGGGCGCGCCGATCAGGTGGCTCGATGGCACCCGGACCCCGTCGAATCGGAAGGCCGCGTGGTGGCTGCCGTCCAGCGAGGCGAAGCGGCGTTCGAGAACCACCCCGGGGAGATGGGTGTCCACCACCACCATGGCCGGCCCCTGGTCCTCCACCTGGACCAGAACGCTCACGAAATCCGCGTCGGCGCCGCCGGTGACGTACGACTTCTGCCCGGTGATCACGAGGCTGTCGCCGTCCGGCACCGCTCGCGTGGGTGCCGGCGCATCGTCGGGCTCGGTGAAGCCGAAGGAGCCCCGCTTGAGTCCCGCCAGCAACGGCTCGAGATACCGGCTCACCAGGGGTTCCTGCACCCCGGCCAGCACGCCGGGGCCTGGCCCGAAGACGGCGCTCATGTGGGGCGGATTGGCGGCGGCCAGTTCGTCCCGCGCCACGGTGAGCTCGAGGGTCGATGCCTCGCTGCCGCCGAACGCCCGGGGCTGGGTCATCTGGAACAGCCCGGCCCGCCGCGACGCCTCGACGATTTCCCTGCGCGCCTGGACGGGCTCCATGTGGCGCCGCGGCGCCAGCTCGCGCAGGGCGAAATCCCGGACGCGAACGGCCAGGTCGAGTTGCTCGGGCGCGAGACGTTCGGGCATCCGCGCTACACCGCCGGCCCGACCAGGACAACCACGATGAGCAGCAACAGGAGCAGCATGGTGCCGGTGGCGTACAGCATCAGGCTTTCCCGGCGGGCCTGGTTCTGCAGGAAGCGGTTTACGTCCTCCGGGCTGCGCGCCGCCATGGAGCTGGCGAGCCGGTAGCGGGTGAGCCCGTCCTTGCGCCGCGGCAGCTTGACGAAGAGCTCCGGAGTGGCCCGCAGACGGTTGTCCACCTCGGCGAAGGAAAGGCCGGTGTAGCGGGCGATCTGGGTCGGGTGCAGCGCCTCGTCGGGATGGTCGCGGAAGCACTGGTGGATGTCTTCCAGGCGCCGGAGCTTGCCGCGGAAGCGGAACTTAATGGGGATGAACCCGAGCATCATAATGGGGGCAGGTTACACCGGCTTGCGCGCCGCCGCGACCGCCCGCAGCGGCCGCGGATGACCTTCCACCGTACGGCTGGGGTCCGTTGCGTCCAGGGCGTGCTCGAGGGACTCGAAGCGCATCCAGGCCGTGGGGTGCTGCTCCTCGAGGCTGGTGGGCGTCACGTCCACCACCCGGGCCTCCACGAACCCGGCGCGGACGAGCCACTCGGTCAGGAGCTCCGCCGTCGGCAACACGCGCACGTTGCGCATGCGCGCATAGCGGCCCGGCGGCCGGAGCGGCTCCGGCCCCGGCACCACCAGGGATTCCAGCACCACCTGGCCGCCGGGTCGGGTGTGGGCGAACAGGCGGGCGACGTGCTCTTCGGGCTCCTGGCGGTGGTAGACCACGCCCATGCTGAACACCGAATCGAAGGTGGCCGGCGGCAGCTCCTCGAAGCGCAGCGGCAGCACCAGGTTCGCGGTGCCGTCGATGTAGCGGCTCACGGCCTGGTGCTGCATGCAGAACAACAAGGTCGGATCCACCCCCACCACCCGGCGCGCGCCGGCTTCGAGCATGCGCCAGCCGAAGTAGCCGTTGCCGGAGCCCACATCGAGCACCTCGTGGCCGTCCATGGGCGCGAGGTGCGGCCGCACCCGCTGCCATTTCCAGTCCGAGCGCCACTCGGTGTCGATGTCCAGCCCGAACAGCCGGAACGGCCCCTTGCGCCACGGGTGGAACACCATGAGGAGCTCCGCCAGCCGTTGCCGATCCTGCGGCGAGGCCGCGCCCTCCACCGTCACCCGGTCGCCCAGGTCCACGGCCGAAACCTGCAGCTCGGGCAGCGCGCGCAGCGCCCCCAGCCACCGCGACATGTGGCCGTGGGCGGAAGGCGCGAACCGCGCCTCCAGCGTGGGCGCAAGCCGCCGCAGCGCCACGGGGAGTCGGTTCGGGTCGATGGGGCTCACGGGCGGGCTGCGAAGGAGGCCCAGTTGAGGCACTGGTACCACTTGCGCACCCGGGTGAAGCCGGCGTCGCGGAGCCGCGTCCGGTGCTGCTCCTCGGTGTCGACGATCATCACGTTCTCCAGCGCGCTGCGCTTCTGGCTGATCTCGAGCTCCGAGTAGCCGTTGGCACGCTTGAAGTCCAGGTGCGCGGCCTGGAACTCCTGCTGGGTGGCCGGATCGTCGAAGCGGATCTTCTCGGAAAGCAGCAGCAGCCCGTCCGGGGCGAGGGAGTCGCGAATCCGGCGAAGCAGTGTCAGCCGATCCTCCGGCGGCAGGAACTGCAGCACGTAGTTCAGGGTGATCACCCGCGCCGGCTGAAGGGTAAGCTCGCGGATGTCGGCGCAGATCAGCTCCAGGCGGGGGTCCACGAGCAGTTCCCGGGCCCGCGCGATCATGGCGGGCGCGCTGTCCACCGCCACCAGCCGGCACGGCCGATCACCGAGCTGACGCAGCAGGGCCAGCGCGGTGGCGCCGAGGGAGCAGCCCAGGTCGTAGGCCACGGGCGATGGCTCAGGGGCGGCGCGCAGCACCCGCGCCCCGAGCAGGCCGGTCATGGGCACGACGGTCTCGTACCCGGGCACCGAGCGGCGGATCATGTCCGGAAACACCGCCGCCACCGATTCGTCGAAGGCGAAGTCGACGATCTGATCTCGGGGGTCGCGGAAGACCTGGTCTCGATGGGTCATCACAAACTCGAAATATCGGCGTGATAAAGTCGCAGTTTACTCGCTTGCGGCCCGGCGCCGGGCCGTCGCATCCATGAAGCGTATCGAGGAACAGCCGCTCACGTCCGTCGGTCCGGAGCTCTTCATCAACCGGGAGCTGTCGCAGCTCGAGTTCATCCGCCGGGTGCTGGCCCAGGCCGAGGACGACGAGCTGCCGCTCCTGGAGCGGCTGCGTTTCCTGTGCATTTCCAGCTTGGTGCTGGATGAGTTCTTCGAGATCCGGGTGGCGGGGCTGAAGCAGCAGGAGGCGTTCGGCGCCACCCAGCGCGGCCCCGACAACATGAGCCCCTCCGAGCAGCTTCGGGCCATTCATCAGGTAGCCCGGGAGCTGGTGAGCCAGCAGTACCGGGTGCTCAACCAGGTGCTGCAGCCCCGCCTGGACGCCCAGGGCATCCGCCTGCTCACGGCCGAGGCGTGGAACCCGCGGCAGCAGCAGTGGCTGAAGCGCTACTTCAACCGCGAGCTGGCGCCGGTGCTGAGCCCCATCGCCCTGGATCCGGCGCACCCGTTTCCCCAGCCGCTGAACAAGAACCTGGCGTTCATCGTGGCCCTGGAAGGGGAGGACGCGTTCGGGCGCGAGCTCAGCCGGGCCATCCTGCAGGCGCCGCGGTCGTTGCCGCGGGTGGTCGCCCTGCCGGAAAGCTGTGCCCAGGCGCCCCACGAGTTCGTGCTGCTCTCGTCCATCATCGAAGCCCACGTGGACGACCTGTTTCCCGGCATGCGCGCCACCGGCTGCTACCCGTTCCGGGTCACCCGCAACAGCGATCTCTACGTCGACATGGAAGAGGCGGACGACCTGCTGCGCGCAGTGGAAGGGGAACTGTCCTCCCGCCGCTACGGCGATGCGGTTCGCCTGGAGCTGGACGTGGACTGCCCCGGCGATCTGGAAGCCTTCCTCACCGCCCAGTTCCGGCTGCAGCCGCTGGACGTCTACCGCTGCGACGGTCCGGTGAACCTGATGCGCCTCGCCGCGGTGCCCGACATGGCGGATCGCCCGGACCTGAAGTTCCCGGGCTTCACCCCGCGCATTCCGGAGCGGGTGGCCGGCGCCGACGACATGTTCGAGGTGATCCGCGACGGCGATCTGCTGCTGCACCATCCGTTCGAGTCGTTCGCGCCGTTCGTGGAGTTCCTGCGCCAGGCGGCGGAGGATCCGGGGGTGCTGGCCATCCGGCAGACGCTGTACCGCACGGGCCCGGAGTCGGCGGTGGTGGAAGCGCTGACCCGGGCCGCCGCCAACGGCAAGGACGTGCTGGTGGTGATCGAGCTGCGGGCGCGGTTCGACGAGGAGGCGAACATCGAGCTCGCCAACCACCTGCAGAAGGCGGGGGCTCAGGTGGTGTACGGCGTGGTGGGCCACAAGACTCACGCCAAGATGAGCATGGTGATCCGCCGCGAGGGCCGCAGCCTGCGCCGCTACGTTCATCTGGGCACCGGCAACTACCACACGCGCACCACGCGCCTGTACACCGACTACGGACTGTTCACGTGCGATCCCGATCTGGGGGAGGACGTGCAGAAGCTGTTCGGTCAGCTCACCTCCATGGGCCGGTCCCGGCGCATGAAGGCCCTGCTACAGTCCCCGTTCACCCTGCACCGGTCGATGCTGGATTTCGTCGAGGGCGAGATCAATGCGGCGCGGGACGGGCGGCCGGCGCGCATCCTCGCGAAGATGAACGCCCTGGTGGAGCCGCAGATGGTCCAGGCGCTCTACCGGGCCTCCCAGGCGGGGGTGAAGGTGGATCTGATCGTCCGCGGCATCTGCACCCTGCGTCCCGGCATCAAGGGCGTCTCCGACAACATCCGGGTGCGCTCCATCGTCGGCCGGTTCCTGGAGCACACCCGGGTGTTTCATTTCGAGAATCAGCAGCCGGGCCTGTACCTCTCGAGCGCCGACTGGATGGGCCGCAACTTCTTCAGCCGGGTGGAGACCTGTTTCCCCATCCTGGACCCGCGCATCGCCCAGCGCATTCGCCGGGAGCTGCAACTCTATCTCACCGACAACGCCCAGGCCTGGCTGCTGCAGCCGGACGGGCACTATCAAAAGCTTTCCGCGCCGGCCGACAAGCGCAAGAACGCTCAGGAGATTCTGCTGCGGACGCTGGCTGACGTAGGGGTAGGGTAGACGCTATCCGCTATCCGCTGGCGGACAGCGAATCTCCAACTCCATCGGCACCGCTTCCAGATACTCGGCCTCCTGCTCCAGATCCAGCCGGGTCAGGGGGTGGCGCCGCAGCCAGGCGGCGGGCAGGGTGAGGGTCACCCGCTGGCCCTGGGCGGCGATGCCCACCCGCGGCAGTTGCCGGCTACCGCGGCTGCGGTGAAGCACCACGGCGATGCGCAGCAGCACGGACAGGCGCAGCAAACGCTCGCCGGACGGGCCGTCGAAGCTGGCGTCGCTGCGCGGGAATTTGCGCCGGTGCGCCCGCACCAGGGCCGCGAGCTGACGCTGCTCCCAGCTCGAGAAACCCGGCATGTCCATGTACCGCAGCAGGTAGCCGCCGTGCTTGTGGTACTGGCTGTGGGCGATGTCCAGGCCGATCTCGTGAAGCTCCGCCGCCCATCCCAGCATCAGCCGATCGTCCGGATCGTCGAGCTGCCAGTCGGCGGCCACCTGGTCGAGAAGCGCGAGCGCCGTCTCCCGCACCCGGCGGGCGTGGCGCCGATCCACGTGGTAACGCGCCATCAGGTTGCGCACCGTGGCGTTGCGCACGTCCTGGTGGTGCACCCGGCCAAGCAGATCGTAGATGACGCCTTCCCGCAGCGCGCCGCTCGTCGCCTGCATCCGTTCGATTCCGAGGGATTCGAACAGCGCGCACAGTATGGCGAGGCCGCCGGGGAACACCGGCGCCCGCTCGGCCGGCAGGCCCGGCAGAGCGAGCGCGGAGACGTCCTTGGCCTGCACGAGCGCGCTGCGGATCCGCTCCAGGCCTTCCGGCGTGATGCCGCCCGGATCGCCGCCCATGTGACGGAGGATTTCCTGGGCCGCGAGGATGGTGCCGGAGGCTCCCACGGCCGTGTCCCAGCCGGCCGCGCGGTAGGCCCGCCGGACCGGCTCGAGCTCCTGACGCGCATGGTCCACCGCGTCCCGGAAGCGTCCGGCGCGGATCCGTCCGTCGCCGAAGTACTGCCGGGAAACGCCGACGCAGCCCATGTACAGGCTCTCCATCAGCTCCGGCTCGAAGCGCCGGCCCAGGATCAGCTCGGTGCTGCCCCCGCCGATGTCCACCACCAAGCGTCGCTCGTGCCGGTCCTCCAGCGCGTGGCTGACCCCCAGGTTGATGAGCCGCGCCTCCTCGCGCCCGGAGATCACCTCCACCGTGTGGCCCAGGGCGGCCTCGGCGCGGGCGATGAAGTCGGCGGCGTTGCTCGCCCGTCGCAGGGTGTTGGTGGCGACCACCCGCACGTTCTCCTGCGGCAGATCGCGCAGCCGCTGGCCGAACCGCTCGAGACACGCCAGCGCCCGCTCGATCACCGGCTCGGTGAGGTTGTCGTCGGCGTCGAGCCCCGCCGCCAGGCGGACCATCTCCTTGATCTTGTCCAGGGTCTGGACGCGGCCCTCCTGCTCCTGAACCACCAGCAGGTGAAAGCTGTTGGAGCCGAGATCCAGAGCCGCGAATTCGCCGCGGGCGGCAGCATGTGGGGACATGGGCGGATTCTACCCTCGATTCGCGGCCGGACGGCCGAATCAGGCGCGGTAGATGGCCGGTGGCAGGGGGCAGTCCAGGGCCGCCGCTATGCCCTGCAGCAGGGCGCCTTCCCGCACCGAGACCCGGCCGTCGGCGGTGACGGTGGCGGCGCAGGCCTTGATCAGTCGCGGCTTCTTGAGCGGCGCCGTCTTGCGCAGGGTCCTGAGCGCGTCGTTCAGGCGGCGGAAGTCCGGGTCGGGCCGCGGGTCGAAGTCGCCCCGCAGGCCCATGTGCGCCATGCCTGCCTGGAAAGCGGCGTCGGCTTCCGCGGAGGTGCGCCCGCCTTCCCGTGCCAGCGCGGAGAGCAGCACCCGGACGCAGTCCGGATCGGGCCCGTGGCCGGGGACGCCGCGGCGGGTCTTCGGGGTGCCGAAGTGGGGCGCCAGCTCCTTCACCAGCAGTCGATGCAGCACCCACTCCATGAGCTCGATACGCTGGTCGGCGGTGATGAGAGCCTCGAGGTTGTCCATGAAGGCCCGGTATTGCCGGCTGGAAAGCTGCTTGAGGGCCGGGATGGCCATCTCCACCAGGGTGAGCTGCTGCTGCTCGTCGAGGCTCGCCACGGCGGGGAGCAGACGCTCCAGGGTCTCGGGCAGCCCGGCCTCGGCGTGCAGGGCGAGGTGCTCGAGCTGGCTTTTCCTCGAGTCCTCCGAATCGTCGAGCACCAGAGCGTACATCAGGGCCCGGGCGCTGAAGGGATCGTGGGCGGCGTCGTGCAAGGGCTCGGGCAGGCCGGCAATGAGTCGGGTCGCCTCGGCCAGGCCGCGGTCGTCCAGGCGGCCCACCGCCGCCGCCAGCGCCTCGGGGGTGGCGTGAACCTCGAGGGCGGAGGAACCTTCGGGCCCGGCGCCTGGAGGGGTGGGAGCCACCGCGTAGGTAGCGCCGTCCGGGACTGCACGCGCCGCGGACTCGGGCGCCACCTCGGGTGCGGCCGTTGGGGTGATGAAGCGGCCGTCCCAGCGCGGATCCACGGCCCGAATCCGCTTCTCCAGCGGCGGATGGGTGGCCAGCAGGCCACCCAGGGTCATCCGGCCCGCGGCGCCGAAGAAGATGTGGCTCATCTCCCCGGCGGCCGCCGTGCGCATCCTGGAGCCGCTGCTGAGGCCGCCGATCTTCTTCAGCGCGCCGGCGAGGCCGGCGGGGTTGCGGGTGAACTGCACCGCTGCGGCGTCGGCCAGATACTCGCGCTGACGGCTCACCGCCGCCTTGATGAGGTTGCCGAAGAAGGTGCCGGCGTAGCCGATGACAAGCAGGCCGAGGCCCAGCGCCAGGGCCGGCGCACCGCCGCTGCTCGATCCGCTGCGGCGCCGGCTGCCACGGCCCACCCCGTACAGCAGCCCGCGGCCCAGCACGCCGATGAACAGGATGCCGTGGAGCACCGCGATGAGGCGCAGATTCAGCCGGCTGTCACCGTTCAACACGTGGCTGAGCTCGTGACCGATCACTCCCTGCAGCTCGTTGCGGTTGAGGTGCTCGAGCGTGCCTCTGTTGACGCCGATGACGGCATCGTCGGGTGAGTAGCCCGCGGCGAAGGCGTTGATGCTCGGCTCCTCGACGACGTAGACGGGCGGCACGGGCATGCCGGATGCGATGGCCATCTCCTCGACCACGTTGAGCAGCCGGCGTTCACGGAACTCCCCGGTGGAGGGCGGAATCAGCCGCCCGCCCAGGGCTTCCGCCACGGCGCGGCCGCCGCGGCGCATCAGCAGGTACTTGTATCCGCTGGCCATGGCCACCGCGCCCACCACCCCCAGGCTGATCCACGCCCAGTACTCCAGAGGCAATGCGGCGACGAGAGCCACGGGATCGAACGCGGTGAGACGGGTGTGATTGGCGGCCCAGCCGTAAACCACCGCAACGAGCAGGTTGGTGAGCACCACCAGCGACAGCACCGCGGCGGCGAACAGCAGCGCGAGTTGCCAGGTCTTGCGCCGGGCGTCGTCCTGGGCGCCGAAGAAGTCCAAATCGGCTCCTAGGAGAACGTCACCTTGGGCGCGGAGCGGATCTCGGCGCTGTCGTCGAACTCGAGCAGCGCCGCATCCTGGTCGTGGCCGAACAGGCCCGCGAACGCCACCGGAGGGAACGACTGCCGGTAACTGTTGTAGGCGGTGACCTGGTCGTTGTAGGCCTGACGGGCGAACGCCACCCGATTCTCCGTGCTGGTGAGCTCCTCCGAGAGCTGCATCATGTTCTGGTTGGCCTTGAGGTCCGGGTAGGCCTCCATGACCACGTTCAGCCGGCCGAGCGCGCTGCCCAGGCTGCCTTCGGCGCTGCCCAGGTCGCGGATGGCCTGGGCGTTGCCCGGGTCTTTCGCCGCCGCCTGGAGCCCCGCCAGAGCCTGGTTGCGGGCGGCGATCACCGCCTCCAGCGTCTCGCGCTCGTGACTCATGTAGGCCTTCGCCGTTTCCACCAGGTTGGGAATGAGGTCGTAGCGGCGCTTTAGCTGCACTTCGATCTGCGCGAACGCGTTCTGGAACCGGTTCTTCAGGCTCACCAGCCGGTTGTAGATGGCGACGACGTAGAACACCAGCGCCGCCAGCACCACGAGAACGATGATGGTTTCCATGAGCCTTCGTGTTCCTCGATTCGGGGTCAACGGAAGTCTAGGACATCCGCGGCCCACCCGCGCCGTCAGTCCGGAAGCCCGAGCACCCGTTTGGCGATCACGTTGAGCTGAACCTCGCTGGTGCCGCCTTCGATGGAGTTGGCCTTGGAGCGCAGCCATTGCCGCGTGGTGGCGAGCTCCCGGTCGGTGAAGGTGTCGCCTTCCCAGCCCAGCGCCCGTACCCCCATGATCTCGAGCAGCAGCTCGTACTTGCGCTTGTTCTGCTCGGAGCCGTAGTACTTGAACATGCTGGCCAGGTTGCCGTCGCTCTGGCCGGCGCGGGCTTCGTCCGCGGCTCGTGCCAGGGTGAGCTGGAACGCCCGGTCGTTCATCCGGTGAACGGCCACCTTGTGGCGCAGCTCGGGCTGGGCGATGCGGCCGTCTTCCTCACCGACGTACTCGCGGGCGTAGTCCTCCACGCCGCGGCCCGAGCCGCCGAGGGCCGACATGCCGCCGATGCCGGAGATCATCTGCCGCTCGTGCTGGAGCAGGCGCTTGGCGATGGTCCACCCCTTGTTCAGCTCTCCCACCAGGTTCGCTTTCGGCACCTTCACGTTGTCGAAGAACGTCTGGCAGAAGGGGGAGGCGCCGCTGATCAGGGAAATGGGCGACACGCTCACGCCGTCCGATTCCATGTCGAACAGCAGGAAGCTGATGCCTTCGTGC
The DNA here is from genome assembly GCA_041690675.1 of Pseudomonadales bacterium. Classification (GTDB taxonomy): domain Bacteria; phylum Pseudomonadota; class Gammaproteobacteria; order Pseudomonadales; family Azotimanducaceae; genus UBA7803. The sequence continues at coordinate 14,569 of JAWLGU010000005.1, forward strand.
TTCGGGGCCTCGAAGTCGGTGCGCACCAGGCAGAAGATCCAGTCGGCCTTGTCGGCGTAGGAGGTCCAGATCTTCGAACCGTTGACCAGGTAGTGATCGCCCTGGTCCTCGGCGCGGGTCTTGAGGCTCGCCAGGTCCGAGCCGGAGCCGGGCTCCGAGTACCCCTGGCACCAGCGGATCTCGCCGCGCGCAATCTTCGGCAGGTGCTCGCGCTTCTGCTCTTCGCTGGCGAATTCCAGCAGCGCCGGCCCGAGCATCCAGATGCCGAAGCTCTGCAGCGGCGGCCGCGCGTTGATGCGGCGCAGTTCCTGCTGCAGCACCTGGTTCTCTTCGTGTGAGAGACCGCCGCCGCCGTATTCCTTGGGCCAGGTGGGGCAGGTCCAGCCCCGCTCCGCCATGCGTTCGAGCCAGACCTTCGACTCGGGATTGACGAACTGCTCCCGGCGGCCGCCCCAGACCGTCTCGGATTCGGGCATGGGGGTGCGCATGGAGGGAGGGCAGTTCTCCTCCAGCCACGCGCGGACTTCGCTGCGAAAGGCGCCGAGATCGGCCATGGGGCAACTCCTGTGGGTCCGGGAAGGAGACGGATTGTAAAGGATCGGGGCGGCAGAGGCGTAGCCGGGCGTGGTCACCCCAGGGGGCGGGCGCTATAGTGGCGGGTTTCCGTCTGCAGGAGTCGCCATGTCCGAGCGCGCCCCGGAGCTCGACTCGAGAGAGTTCCGCAACACCTTGAGCCAGTTCTGCACCGGGGTGGTGATCGCCACGGGCTGCGTCGACGGCGCCCCCGCGGGGTTCGCGGCTCAGTCGTTCTCTTCGGTTTCGCTGGATCCGCCGCTGGTGCTGCTGTGCCCGGCGAAGACCAGCGCGAGCTGGCCGAAGCTGCGCGAGTCGGGGAGTTTCTGCATCAACATCCTGGCGGCCCACCAGAAGCCGGTCTGCGACGTCTTCGCCAGGACCGGCATCGACAAGTTCGCCGAGCTGCGCTGGCGCCCGGGGGTCACCGGCTCGCCCATCCTCGACGGCGTGCTCGCCTATGTGGATTGCGACCTCCACGCCGAGCACGACGCCGGTGACCACACGGTGGTGCTCGGCCGCGTGCGCGACGTACGAATCCTCGACCCCGACGGCTCGCCCTTGCTGTTCTTCCGGGGCGCCTACGGGCATTTCGAAACGTTGAAGGGCTGAACCATGAACCTGAAGACCCGCATCTGTGAGATCCTCGAGATCGACTACCCCATCGTGCTGGCCGGCATGGGCGGCGCCAGCGGCCCCGAGCTGGCGGCGGCGGTTTCCAACGCCGGCGGTCTCGGGGTGCTCGGTGCCGCCGGTTGCGGACCGCGGCAGCTCCGGGAGTGGATCCGGCGCACCCGGGAGCTCACCGACAAGCCGTTCGGAGTCGACACCTTGCTGCCGGCGTCGGTGCGGCGTGCCAAGCACGACGGCGGCGACGGCCCGCAACCCGCCGAGCTGTTGCCGGAGATGCAGGCCTTCTCCCAGGCGTTCATGGAGCGCGAGCACCTCGCCCCGGTAGCCGCTGAGGAACTGCGCGGCCGCCGTGAGCCCGGCGAGCCGGCGCTGTTCACCAAGGAGTTCTTCGACGCCCAGATGGACGTGGTCATCGACGAGCGGGTGCCGGTGTACGCATCGGGGCTCGGCAATCCGGGGCCCTGGATGGAGCGGCTGCGGGCCAACGGCACGCGGGTCATGGCCGTGGTGGGCGCGGTGCGCCATGCCATCCAGGTGAAATCCTCCGGTCTCGACATCATCGTCGCCCAGGGCCACGACGGCGGCGGCCACAACTCGCCCATCGGCACCATGGCGCTCATTCCCCAGGTGGTGGATGCCGTGGGGGACACCCCCGTGCTCGGCGCCGGCGGCATCGTGGACGGACGCGGCATCGCGGCCGCCTTCATGCTCGGCGCGGAAGGGGTGTGGATCGGCTCGGCGTTCCTCGCCGCCGAGGAGGCTGCCATCCACGACTTCCAGAAGCAGGCCATCGTCGACGCCACCGAGGAGGGCACCACGGTCTCCCGGGCGGTGACCGGCAAGCCGGCCCGCATCATCCGCAGCAAGTGGACCGACTATTGGGTCCGCGAGCACAAGGAGCCCCTCCCCATGCCTTTCCAGGGCATGATTTCCGGCCCCGTCATGGCCGCCGCCAACCGGGACGGGCGCGGCGACGTCAACCCGGGCTTCGCGGGGCAGGGCATCGGCATGATCAAGGCGGTGCGGCCGGCGAAGGAGATTTTTCTTGAGCTGGTCGCGCAAGCGGAAGCTCGGCTCGCGGCCGTGGGTTGCTGACTGTCGGGAAACGTTACAGCTCGGGACGCCTGCTCGGCGCAGTGTCTAGGGAACGTTACAACAACGGGTCCCGAGGATCGGATGGCTTTGCCGATAGGAGATAAACCGCAGAAAAATCAGAGGCTTGGTTTCATGCTCCTGGGGTGGCACGGTGATTGCCAGCTGCCTGGCGGCAATCGGCCGTTTTGGGGGTACTGTGAACCGAATGAGAATCTTGCTGACGCTCGCCGTTGCGGCGATGCTGTCTTACGGGGGCCCTGCTTCCGCGGCGTTCATCGACTGTGCGAGCTACGCCGGTGGTGGTAACAATCCTGACAACCACGTGGACGGCCAGACGGCGTGTCTGACCATCACGGAGAAATTCAACGACGAAGGGCAGGCGCCGAACATCAACAACATCAGCGGAGGCGCCGGACTGGACCCGCTGTTCGGCGGCACCGAGGCGTGGACCGAGCTGGCGACCCGCCCGGATGCCAATCCCGTTGCGATCATCGTCGATAGCAACAACACCCTCATCGACGCCGATGCCGGAGGCTTCTCGTCCGGCACCTGGGGGATCGCTCAGTCCATCTTCGACCTCTACGCCGAGGTGATGGTCTTCTTCAAGGACGGCCAGCACGGCGCCACGGGTTACCTGCTGAGCCCGACCGGCGGCTTCTCGGATGTCGCTGGCCTGGTGACGAACGTCCTTGGTGCCGGCGTGCAGTCGGCGACGTGCGCTTACATCGGGGCGTGCTACGTGGGTGACTTCGCGAACGTCATCCCTGGCACGACCAGTTCCGACGTGATCTCGCACGTCAACATCTATGCCCGCGGTACCCGTACCACGGTGCCGGAGCCGGGCTCGCTGGCTCTCCTGGGCGCTGGTCTGCTGGGGTTGGGTTTCGTCCGGCGCAGGGCGGCAGCCTGAACCGCTGACCCTTGAAAAAAGCCCGGCAACTGCCGGGCTTTTTTTTCAGCTCGACTCGTTCTTCAGCTCAACCCACTCACCGGCAGAGCCGCCCCGTGGATCGGATTCGCAGCCTCCGAGGCGAGAAACGCGATCACTTTCGCCATGGCCTCGGGCCGAACCCATTTGGCGAAATCGGCGTCCGGCATGCTGGCCCGGTTGGCCGGCGTATCGATGACGCTCGGCAGGATGCAGTTGACGTTGATGCCCTGCTCCTTGAGCTCCGCCGCCATGGACTCGGTGAGGCGGATCACCACGCTCTTGGAGGCGCTGTAGGCGCCGAGCAGACCCACGCCGTGCTGGCCGGCGCCGGCACCGATGTTGACCATCTTGCCGCGCCCCCGGGTCACCATGCCCGGCACCGCGGCCCGGGCCATGTTGAGCACCGAGCGGGCGTTCAGGCCCATCATGAAGTCCCAGGTCTCGTCGCTGGTCTCGTGCACCGGGTCGCCCATGGTGAAACCGCCGGCGATGTTGCAGAGCACGTCCACCGGGCCCACCTGGGCTTCGATCTCGGCAACCGCGGCGCGGCAGGCCCCGGCATCGAGCAGATCGCACACCCGGCTGTAGTGCGGGCCTTCGATCTCAGCCACGTCGAGGAGCGCGAGCCGCGCGCCGGCGGCGGCGAAATGGTCGGTGGTCGCGCGGCCGAGGGCGCCGGCCGCGCCGGTGATCACCACTACCCGTCCCTCGAACTCGCTCATGGCTTCAACGCCTCCAGCGCTTCCCAGTGCAGATCGCCGAACTGGCCGTTGGGGTTCACCGGCTGAATGCAGACGTGGCTGGCGCCGGCGTCGAAATGCTCCTGGATGCGCGCCTTGATCCGGTCGACGCTGCCCCAGGCGAAGGTGGCGTCGATGAACCTATCGGAGCCGCCGTTCTCGAAGTCGCTCTCTTCCAGGCCCATGCGCAGCCAGTTGTTGCGGTAGTTGGGCAGGCCGGTGTAGATCCGGGCGACGGGCCTCGCCAGCTCCCGGGCCTTGGCGGGATCCGTTTCGAGGATCACTTTCTGCTCCACGCAGAGCCACTTGTCCGGGCCGAGGATCTTCCGCGCCATGGCGGTGTGCTCGGGGGAGGTGAAGTAGGGATGGGCGCCCTGGCACGTGTCCCGCGCCAGCTCCAGCATCTTCGGACCGAGCGCGGCGATGACTCGGGGCGGCGTCTCGGCGGGCCGGGCGCCGTTGTAGGGCGCCGCGTCCATGCCTTCGAGGTACTTGCGCATGGTGGCCACCGGGGGGCCGTACTCGAGGCCCCGGACACCCTCGACGAGCGGCTTGTGCGAGACGCCCATCCCGAGCAGGAAGCGATTGCCGGACTGCTCGGCCAGGGTCATCTGCCCGGCTAGTGCGACGCCGGGCTCGCGGTGATAGATGTTGGCGATGCCGGTGGCGACGACGAGCTTCTCGGTGTTGGCGAGGAGCCACGAGGCGTGCACCAGCGGGTGCCGGCCCACCGTCTCCGGAATCCACAGCGCCGCGTAGCCGAGCTGCTCGATGCGCTGCGCGGCCTGGGCGGCTGCGCCGGCGGGCAGGCCGTCGAAGAAATACCAGACGCCGAGTCTGCCGAGATTCATGGTGACCTCCTGGTTCACTTGGCTTCGAAGCTGCCTGGCCGGCGTTCAGCCACGGCCCGGATCCCCTCCTGAGCGTCCTCGGTCGCCCGCAGCCATTGCTGCTCGGACAGCTCGTGCTCGGTGGCCTTGGCCACCGCCTCCGCCAGGTCGCCGCGCAGGGTGGCCCGCACGGATTTGACGGCCAGGGGCGCGTTCTCCGCGATCTCCCGGGCCAGCTCCAGCGCCCGGGCGCGCAGGTTCGCCTGGTCGGTGAGAACGTCCACCAGGCCGAGCTGCAGAGCCTCCTCGCCGCCGATGCGGCGGCCGGTGAGCAGCATCATCGCCGCCGCCTGATGGCCCACGATCCGGGGCAGGGTCACGGAGATGCCGAAGCCCTGATGGATGCCGAGCTTCACGAAGTTGGCGGCGAACCGCGCTTCCGGGCACGCCACCCGGAAATCCGGCACCAGGGCGAGCCCCAGGCCACCGCCGATGGCGGCACCGTGGATGGCGCCGACCACTGGCTTGCTGTTGGCGAACAGCCGGGCCGCTTCCCGATACAGAATTCCGGTGGTGTTTCGAAATCCTTCCTCGGTAAAATCGCGGCTTCCGGAATCATCGTCCTTGCCGCTTCCGAAATTCGCCCCGGCGCAGAAGTGCTTCCCCTCGGCGGCCAGCACAATGGCCCGGCAATCGGGGTCGTCGTCGGCTGCCGCGAATGCGTTCGCTATCTGACCAATGAGAGAGTGGTCGAAGAAGTTGTTCGGCGGGCGTTGAATCTCGACGGTCATCACGTGGTCGTCGAGGGTCACGGCAATGTCGGTGTACTCGGTCATGGTCTATGTTGTTCCCAGAAGTGTTTGCGCATCGGCCGCCTGGCCGAAGCGACGGACGGTTTTCCCCAGGCACCCGCGAAAGAGCGGGAAATAGTAGCAGTCGGGTCGAGGTAACGCACGGCAGTGGCAACGGTGGAGGAGGTCCAGATCGCTCCGGCGGAGGAGCGGCGACCCGGCATCTGGGAGCTTGCGCTGCCGTCCATCCTCGGCAACCTGTCGTTCACCATTGTCGCCATGGCGCAGACCAAGTTCGTCGGCGAGCTGGGGGCCCAGGCTCTGGCGGCGGTGGGAGCGGGTCAGCGCGTATTCTTCGCCATGCAGGCGATCCTGATGGCCGTGAGCGTGGGCACCACGGCGCTGGTGTCCCGGGCCTGGGGGGCGCGGGACTACCGCGAGGCGAGCCGCATCACCATGGCGTCCCTGGTGCTGGCGGGTGCCTTCGCGCTGGCGGTGACCGTGCTGGGTCTGCTGTTCGCGCGCCAGGTGGCGGGCGTGTTCGGGCTCGATCCCCACACCCTGGACCTGGCCGCCGCGAACATCCGCTGGCTGAGCGTGTTCAACGTGGCTTTCGCCGTGAACTTCATCCTGAGCGCGGCGCTGCGCGCCTCCGGCGACGCCTGGTCGCCGCTGTGGATCAGCGGCGCCATGAATCTCCTGAACTTGCCGGTGCTGTACGCGCTGGTGCTCGGCAACTGGGGGTTCCCTCGGCTCGGGGTGGCGGGTGCCGCCATCGCCCTGGGTGTCTCCTTCAGCGTGGGCGCCGTGGTGCTGCTCGGTCTCTGGGTGAGGAACAAGTTCCGGGTCAAGCACGTCAGCGGCGGCTGGTGGCGGCGTCACCGCCTCAAGCAGCTCCTCGACATCGGCTATCCCGCCGCCGTGGAGCAGGGCGTGTTCCAGGTGGGCTTCTTCGCCTTCCTGATGCTCATCGGCAACTTCTACGGCACCGAGGCCTTCGCCGCCTACAACATCGGCGTCAATCTGCTCACCGTGTGCATGACCGTGGGCTTCGGCTTCTCCATCGCCGGCTCCACCCTGGTGGGTCAGCACCTGGGAGCCAGCGATCACGCCGCCGCCACCCGCAGCGGCTGGCGCGCCATGTGGCTCGCCATGCTGATCATGGGCTCGCTGGGGGCCCTGGTGGTCTACTACTCCCAGGGGCTGGCGACGTTCTTTCTGGGCAACGAGCCGCTCACCATCGAGTACACGGTGCAGTTCATTCACGTCCTGGGCTCCATGATGCCCCTGATGGCGGTGGACTTCGCCATCGGCGGGGCCCTGCGGGGGGCGGGGGATACGCGGTTCCCGCTGGTGGCCACGTTCCTGGGACTGATCGGCATGCGTTGCGGGCTGGCGGTACTGGCCACCTATCTGCAGCTCCCGGTATTCTGGGTCTACGCGGCGCTGGTGGGAGACTACATGCTTAAGGGCGCGCTGCTCATCTGGCGGTTCTACGGCGGCCGCTGGCGCACCGTGATCCACACCGAGGAGATGGGCATCCGGCATGCCTGAGCTGCCGGACCTCACGGTCTATCGGGAGCACCTGGACGCGCGGATCCGGGGCCGGACCCTCGAGGGCATTCGGCTGGTCAGCCCCTTCGTTCTGCGCACCGTGACCCCGGCGATCGACGAGGTGCGCGGGCGGCAGGTGACCGGCTGCTCGCGGCTCGCCAAGCAGCTCGTGATCGAGCTGGAGGGCGACTACTTCGTCGTGCTGCATCTCATGATCGCCGGCCGGCTGCAGTGGCGCGCCGCCGGGGCTGCCGTGCCGAAACGGGTGGGCCTGGCGGCCCTGGACTTCAGCGACGGCACCTTGCTGTTCACGGAGGCGGGCAAGAAGAGGCGGGCTTCGCTGCGGCTGGTGCAGGGCCGCGACGGCTTGGCGGCGCTCGATCCGGGAGGCCTCGAGGTGCTCGAGGCGGACTACCCGGCGTTCGCGGCCCGGCTGAAGGAAACCCGGCACACCCTGAAGCGCGCGCTCACGGATCAGCGGGTGCTCTCCGGCATCGGCAACGCCTATTCCGACGAGATTCTGCTGCGGGCGCGCCTCTCGCCCTTCAAGCAGGCTCATGCCGCGAGCGACGAGGAGCTCGAGCGGCTGTTCGAGGCCTGCGTGAGCGTGTTGACGGAGTGGACGGAGCGCCTGCGCCGCGAGGCCGGCAACGACTTCCCGGTGCGGGTGACGGCGTTCCACCCCGAGATGGCCGTCCACGGCCGCTACCGCCAGCCCTGCCCGATGTGCGGCTCGCCGGTTCAGCGTATACGCTACGCGGAGAACGAAGCCAACTACTGCGCCCGGTGCCAGACGGGCGGCCGCCTGCTGGCAGACCGCGCCCTGTCGCGGCTGCTCAAGGACAACTGGCCCAGGCGGCTGGAGGACCTGGAGTAGTCGCGGCGGCGGCTCAGCCGGGTTGACGGGCGCGCTGCGGCGACGTCATTCGTCCCGACCGGGAAACCCGCGCATGACGCCCGCCACGGCGCGATCCACCACACCCGCGTCCGCCGGGAGCTTGAAGGCCGTGGTAGCGCCTGTCCACAGTTCGTGACCTTGGTCCCGGTCCATCGCCCGGATCGCGAGCCGGTAGCGCACATCCGGGTCACCGCCGCCACCCACCCCGACCGACGTGCCGACCGAGCCGCCGACGTGGCGACCCCACGTTCCCGCGCCGATGCCGATGGTCACCGGGCTAGAACGCTGGCCCCGTTGATGCTCGACAGTGTAGTAGCCGACCAGGAAGTCTGGGGCGTCCGGCGACTCACGGTAACCCTTCTTCAGCAGCTCGGCGCGCAGCGCCTGGCGAACCTGGGAATCCAGCACCGTCTGCGGCGTGTCGCCCGGGCCCTCCGCCCAGGCGTACGTCGAGAAGGCTGGGAGATTCGCGTCCGGCGCGCTCGCCCATTCGGGCCCGGGGCCGCCGACTGCAGCACAGCCGGCGATCGAGCAAAGCAGTAAGAGCGTCGAGGCCACCCATCCCGGTCTGGGCCGCTTGCTGACCATGTTCTCGAGTTCCATTCTCCGGCAAGGGCGTCCCTGACAGTGTTGCGGGTCAGCCGTATGGCTGCAACCTCGATTCCGGCCTGTTGGACATGCCGGCTCAGTGCGCGTCGTGCCCCGGAGCTTCAGCCAACCGGAGCGCTCAGGCGGTCAGGAAGTTCACGAGCTGCGGGTAGGTCTGCAGCCCCACCACGCTGCGCACCGGCTCACCGTCCTGCAGCAGCATCAGGGTCGGCATCGCTCTGACGCCGTACCTGGCGGCGAGCCCCGGGGCCGCCTCCACGTCCACCCGCACCAGGGGCGGGGTGTCCGGCGAGGCCTCGAGCTGGCGCAGCTGGGGTTCCATGGCTTTGCACGGGCCGCACCAGGGGGCGCTGAACTTGACGAGCACGGTGCCGGGGGCGGTGAGCGCGGCTGTCCACTGTCGTTCCAGATCCGATGTGGTGGTCACGGGTATCTCCAGTTCGAGGTGAGTTGGGGGATACGCTACAGACGACCCGACCTGGCAACTAGTTGGGCAAAAGCAGCTACATTGTTCCGATAATGAGACAGTCCCTGACGCAGCCGCGGAGCGCATGATGAACCTCGAAGACCTGCGATTGTTCGCCGCCGTGGCCCGGGCCGGTTCGTTCAGCGCCGCCGCCCGAGCCCTGGGGATGCCCAAAGGCACGTTGAGCCGGCGGGTTGCGGCGTTCGAGCGGTACCTGGGCGCCCGGATGATTCACCGCACCACCCGGCGCCTCAGTCTCAGCGAGGACGTCCGGCGTCTGCTCGCCGCCGCGGCGCCGTTGCTCGACGAGCTCGAGGGTCTGGGTGAGGAATTCCGTTCCCTGCAGCGTGAGCCGGTAGGGCCGCTGCGCCTGCAGGTGCCCGCGGAGCTCCTCACCGACGAGCTGGCCCGTCTCCTCACCGGGTTCGCCCGGGCCTATCCGGGCATCGCCGTGGAGTGTGCCCACTACCAGCGCAGCGCCCTGGCGGATCCCGATCGGTTCGACCTGACCTTGCTGGTCTACGAATGGGCGCTGCCCGCGTCCGACTGGATTGCGGTGCCGTTCCTGAGCCTGCAGCAGGGGGTGTTTGCCGCCCCCGGCGCCGTGCGGGAACCGCTGGTGTCCCTGCAGCGGCTGCAGCACCTGCCGGCGGTGCTGCCGGTGGACGAGCCGCTCTGGCACTTTCGAGCGGGGCGCCGGGTCGAGACTGTGGCGATGACGGCGGCCCTCACCCTCGACAGCCTGGCGCTGCGCCTGCGCGCGGCGGAGCTCGGTGGCGGGATCGTCAAGGCGCCGGTGCTGCTGGCGGACGCTGCGGTGCGCGCCGGGCGACTGGCGCCGGTCGGTTTGCCCCGGGAGCCGGTTGCCCTGTCCGTGGCGCTGTTCTATCGCAGCCGGACGCTGCCGGCCCGGGTGCGGGTGTTCATCGATTATCTGCAGACCAACCTGGTCGCCTCAGGGGCCCCTCCCGGGGAAACGGTCGGTGACGGACCCGCGCCGTAGCGCGGTGGACGATACCGGCTCGGCGAACTCGTCCTGCGACACCTCGATGCACAGGTCTGCGAGCAGGCTCGGCAGGGTCAGATCCGACAGGCAGACGAACCGGTTCTCCAGCTCGCGCCCGAACACCACGAAGTGGGTGTCGAGCTCGCCGAGCTCCGCCAGCGCCTGGTCCCGGGCCTCCATGCCGCCGTAGTAGCCGCTGTCCATGATGCGGACCAGGGTATCGACGCCCACCACGAAATGGGCGCCCCGGAAGCGCCGGGCTTTCTCCACGAAGGTGGGCAGGCGGGTCAGCCAGACCGGCCGGTCGAACTGCTCGAGGCGGGTGGCGATCTCGCGGTAGTCCAGCGGCGGCTTGTCCACGTTGACCACGGAGAGCTCGTAGGCGCCGGCAAGCTCCGTCTTCTGCTCGGCGATCTCGAGCATGCGCCGGTGCGCGCGGTGGAGCGGGTTGAAGGCCCCCGGCATCAGCAGCCGACCGTCGTGGGGCTGGCTCGCATGGGCGAGCTCCTCGCCGAGGATCAGCCGGCGCCAGGCCGGCTCGGCGACGGTGCAGGTGACCTCCGGCTCGCCCGGTGGCGCGGCCGTGAGCGGCAGCTCGAGGGCCCGGCCCAGGGCGTGCCAGAGCAGCTCCAGGAGTCCCTGCTCCTCCTGCGCTCGATCCCCGCGGAAACCCAGATGCGCCGCCCACGTGAGATTCTCTGTCTGGACGGCCACGTGCGCCCGATGCGCTCCGCGTTTCTCGCGGCGGCTGGCCAGGCTGGCCGTGCAAGCGAAACCGAACGTCCGCCCGGCATGCCGGCCGCCTGCGAGATGGCGGGCCCGCTGGAACGCCGCCATGGCCATCGCCCGCGCGGTGGCGTCGGAGCAGGCCTGGTCCGGGTGGCGGCCGAGGATCTCTTCGAGTGCCGTCTGGTCATAGGGCACCCGGGCCTCCAGCACGGTGGCCGACGCACCCGGCGTGGTGAGCAGCTCGGAGAGCAGCAGGCTGCCGCCCCCGGTGATGTAGAAAACACCCTGCCAGGGAGATGCATGAAGGCTCTCGGCGCGCCCGCTCACCGCTCAGCCCGCCAGGAAATCCCGGGTGATTCGCAGGAACTCGTCGAGTCGGTCGTGGTGGACCCAGTGGCCGGCCCGCTCCACGTTCACCACCCGGGCGTCGCGGAAGTGCGCGGCCCGGCCGTCTTTCTCCGGGTCGGACGCCCAGGACTCGGTGCCACGCACCAGCAGGGTGGGGCAGGTGATCCGCGACCACAGCGCGTACTGCTCGTCGAAGGCGAGCCCCGTGGGCGGGAACACCCGCACGTAGTTGTCGAACTTCCAGCTGTAGGTGCCGTCTTCGTTCTGGTTGCTGCCGTGGATGGTCAGATGCCGCGCCTGAGCTTCCGTCAGGTGCGGATTCTCCGTCTGCATGCGCTCGTAGGCGTCCTCCAGGGTCGCGTAGCGGCGCGGCATGCGGCCGGAGAGCTTGCGCAGGTCGTCGATCCACAGATGCAGGCGGTCGGCCGCCGGCTGCTCGATGCGCTTTCGCACCAGGTCCGGCGGCGGCCCCATGCCCTCGATGGCCACCAGCTTGGTGACCGTCTCCGGAAACAGACCCGTGTAGAGCAGCGAGATGGAGCCGCCCAGGGAGTGGCCGATGATGGTCACCGGGTTCATGTTGGTCTGACGCAAGAGTTGCGCGATGTCGTAGACGTAGTCCACCTGATGGTAGCTGCCGCCGACCATCCACTGGGAGTCGCCGTGGCCGCGCAGGTCGGGGGCGATGACGTGGTACTCGTCGCGGAACGCCTGGGCGACCCAGTCCCAATTGCGGCAATGATCGCGGCCGCCGTGGATGAGCAGCATGGGCGGCGCCCCTTCGTTGCCCCAATCCACGTAGTGCAGGCGCAGACGCTGGGAGAAGTAGATGTGGGAGGTCGGTCCTTCCATATCGGCCGTTCCGGGTGCTCTCGAGGATGCGCGAGTATAACCGAGCCGGTTCCCGGGGCGGGCGGCTTTCGCTGCCGTAGCCGATGGCGTATGGTCGCTGGCGGTTGACCGCATGACATCGGGGGGAGGCCTCATGCTCAAGTCGTTCCACGTGGCGCTCGCGTACCTCACCGTGGTGGGTTTCGTGATCCGCGGCATCTGGGCGCTCACCGACTCTCCGCTGCGCCGGGAGCGGTGGGTGAAGGTGGCGCCGCACGTGGTGGACACCCTGCTGCTGGTGCTGGGAGTCGTCATGGCTTATCGGCTCAGTCTCTCCCCGGTATCCGGGTGGCTCGGCGCCAAGCTGCTCGGGCTCCTGGCCTACATCGGCTTCGGCGTGCTCACCATGCGCGCACGGGGGAAGCCGCTGCAGGTCGCCGGGTTCGTCGGCGCCCTGTTGTCCGTGAGCTACATCTTCGCCGTCGCCTTCACGCGTTCCCCCTGGCCGTTCTGACCGGCCGGCGCGCCGCGTGGACTACCACGGCCGCCTCGATGACGAATCCGAGGATCAGTACCAGCGCCGCGGTGACGTGATTCAGCCAGCCGAGCCCGAACAGCAACTGACAGGCGGCGTAGATGCCGGCGACCCGGAGTATGGCGCCGGCCGCCATTCCCACGGTGCGGCGTTCCACCATGAGCCGGCCGTGAAAGTAGTTGCGGAAGACGATCACCGCCGGCATGAGGCACATCACCAGCATCACGTCCACGGACAGCGCGCGGACGTCGTCGGGGATTCGCATCAGCCCCTTCCAGATCAGGTTCGACAGCGGCGTCACGGCGAACAGCAGCATGATGCCGGTGAGGCCGGCGCACACCAGGGCCATGAAGCGGCGCTTCTCCGGGAGGTCGTCGAGACCGAAGGTGACGAAGAAGTGGCGGAACTGGTTGGCGGCCTGCTGGAACAGCATGGAGAAGTCGAAAGCCACGCGCATGGCGGCAATGGCGACGATGCCGCCGGGTGTGCGGCTGACGAAGGCATAGAGCACGGGCCGGCTGAGGGCGAACATGATTCCCGTGGTCGAGACCGGGACGTAGAAGCCGGCGAGCTCCCGGTAGCCGAGAGACTCGTGCTCCGCTTGGCGCGGCGGGCGGTAGTGGGCGCGCGTGACGACCATGGTCCCGGTCAGATGCAGCAGCATGGCCACGGCCTCGGCGCCCACCAGCACCGCCACGGGCCGGAGGCCCAGGGCGAATCCCGCCACCAGGCCGACGATCACGGTGGAGAGGAACATGGCGTTCAGCAGAGTGACCCAGCCCGTCAGGCGCGCCTGAATGAGCAGCCCCGTGTAGTAGAAGCGCAGGGCGGAGATCACTACCAGGGGCGCCAGGTACTGGAGATACTCGCGCACCCGGCCGGCGAGCGCGGCGTCGATGTGGTAGACCTGCTGCAACAGCCGCTCACCGGCGTCCAGGTGTCCCAGGGCGAGCAGCGGCACCATCAGCCCGGTGCCCACGCCGGCAACGAAGCGGAAGGTCTTGCGCGTCGCCTGTGGGCTGCGGGCGTAGACGTTGGTGAGCTGGCTGATGAAATTCAGGCTGGCGCGGAAGAAGCCGAACGTGCCGTAGGCCAGGGCGAACACGGCCAGCTCCGTGGCGGCCTCGGGATAGCGTGCGAGCGCGGCATTCTGGAACTGGATGGACAGCACCATGGCCAGACCCGTGAGGGCCAGGGGCCAGTAGAACTGCCAGTACGCCCGCACGCGGCGGCGGGAAGGCCCCGCGGGCCTAGCCGAGGGTCCGGCCGATGAGTTCCTTCATGATCTCGTTGGTGCCGCCGTAGATCTTCTGCACCCGGGCATCCGCGTACATCCGGGAGATCTCGTACTCGTCCATGTAGCCGGCGCCGCCGTGGAGCTGCAGACACTCGTCGATGACGTCGCACTGCTTCTGGGTGCACCAGTACTTGGCCATGGACGCCGTGGCGGCGTCCAGACGGCCTTCGAGCAGCCACAGCACGCACTGATCCACGAAGGTGCGGGCGATGAGGGCCTCGGTCTTGCACTCCGCCAGATTGAACCTGCTGTTCTGGAAGTCCAGCACGCGTTGACCGAAGGCCTTGCGCTCCTTGACGAAGTCCAGAGTGATCTCGATGGCGCGCTCCATGGCCACCACCGCGGCCTGGGCGATGTTGAGCCGTTCCTGCGGGAGCTGCTGCATGAGCTGGACGAAGCCTTTGCCCTCCACCTCGCCGAGAAGGTTCGCTACCGGCACGCGGCAGTCCTGAAAGAACAGCTCCGAGGTGTCAGCGGCCTTCTGGCCCAGCTTCTTCAGATTGCGGCCGCGCTGGAACCCGGGGGCATCGGCCGTCTCCGCCACGATGAGCGAGATACCCTTCGCCCCCTGGGTGGGATCGGTCTTGGCCACCACGATCACCAGGTCGGCATGCTGCCCGTTGGTGATGTAGGTCTTTGCGCCGTTGATGACGTAGTGATCGCCGTCGCGGATCGCCGTGGTGCGCACCGCCTGCAGGTCGGAGCCGGTGTTGGGCTCTGTCATGGCGATGGCGCCTACCAGCTCGCCGGTGGCCATCTTCGGCAGCCAGCGCTGGCGCTGTTCCTCGGTGCCGTAGTTGAGGATGTAAGGCGCCACGATGGTGCTGTGGACCTGGTTGCCGAACCCGGTCACGCCGGCGCGATGCATCTCCTCCATGATGACCGTTTCGTGACGGTAATCGCCGCCGCCGCCACCGTACTCCGCCGGAATCTCGGCGCACAGAAGGCCCGCCGCTCCGGCCTTGTTCCAGGCGTCCCGGTCCACCTTGCCCTGGCTGATCCACTTCTCGTTCAGCGGCGCGAATTCCTGCTCGAAGAACTTGCGCGCGGCGTCCTGCAGGATGCGCAGCTCGTCGTCGAGCCAGGGGGATTGGTAGTTCTCGTACAGCATCGGTCGATCGTCCTAGGCTACGGCAGGAGCGCGAGCATAGCATGGAGTGGAGGCGCTCCCATCCAGGGTGTGCTGGGCCCGCGGAACCGATATGCTTGTGCGGCCATGACAAGAATGGAGGTGAACGATGATGAACCGATTGGCAATGTCGCTGATACTGATGCTAGGTCTGGCAGCCTGCGGACAAGGCCCCGATCAGGACGCCGAAGCGGGTGATGCCGAGGGTGGCATGCCGGAGGACGTGCAGAGCGCCACCGAAGACACTCTGGAACAGGCACAGCAGGCGGCCGACGATCTGGCGGAGCGCGCCGGGGCTGCGGCGGAGGAAGCCGGCGAGGCCATGCGGTCCGCGGCCGGCACCGCCATGGACGAGGCGGAGCAGGCCAGCGAGGACGCGGCAGAGGCCGTGGACGAGGCTACCGACGAGTGATCCGCTCCGACCGCTGGTTGACGCAGGTCTCCAGCCAGCGGTTCAGGGCTGCCTCGAAGCGAGCGAACTCGGCTTCGCTCATGGGCAGGTACCCCTCGGAGGAGGGGTTGGTGCGCCAGCGGCGCACGCGTTCCACGGGAAGGCCCGCGAGCGCGGCCACACGATCCGGGGTCAGGGCGTGGCGATTCATCAGCACCCGGAGCCGATTGTTGAAGTTCTGTATCCGGTCCACCGTCGCGCCTCGGTAGGCGTCTCGCTCCAACTCCGCCGCGAGCCTCCTGAGCTCGCTCAGCTCCCTTGCGGTCAGCACCCGCTCGTTGGCGTCGAGGTCGATGAAATTGTCCCCGGCCGCCAGCTCCAGATGACGAATGTAGCTCTTGAGCAACTCCCGATAGCCCATGGCGTTCGCATTTGCACCGTGCCTCGGAAAGAACCTACACGGGGCGTGTTTCGTTCCCGTGACGCATTCCCTTCGCTTGTTCATGAGTCTGTCATGAAGGCGTAACGGGACTGAAACGAACCGCTGCTAGCTTTCCCACCACTGAGAACCGGCGTGACAACCGGCAGTTAAACAGCAACTCAGCGGGGGAACCCATCAGATGAACCTCATGAAAGATTCCGTTCGCGTGCTCGCGACCACCGCCTGCGCGGCGGGGTTGCTCGCCGGCTGTGGCGGGGGTGGCGACATCGAGCTCACGCCCACCACGGTGGACAACTCGGTGAACAACAGCAACAACACCACCACGGAGCAGCCGAGCGGCGGCACCAATCCATGCGCGTCCTACACCACCAGCGGCGGCCAGACCCGGCAGGGCAGCTACGACGGCACACACTGCACCTACAGCCCCACTTTCGTGGATGCCGGCAACAACCTGGTGGTGGATCTGACGATCCCCGCGCTGCCGGCCGGGGGCGCGCACATCTTCCAGGGCAGCCTGTTCGTCGGCAACGCCTACGACAGCGACGCCGAGCTCGCCGCGGCGGGAATCGCCCAGGGGGGTGACGGGCCCACCCTGACCATCGAGGCCGGCGCCACCCTGGCCTGGGAATCCAACGACAACTTCATGGTGATCAACCGCGGCGCCCAGATCTTCGCCGTGGGCACCCCTTCCGCGCCCATCACCTTCACCTCCGTCTCCGACGTCAACGGTGATCTGGCTGACGACCCCGAGGCGGTGTCCCAGTGGGGCGGCATGATCATCGACGGCTTCGGGGTCACCAACAAGTGCGAGTACACGGGCATCCGAGGCGTCGACCTGGCGCTCGCCAGCGAGTGCCACGTGGCTTCGGAGGGATCGGCCGGTCTCGACGAGAACTACTACGGCGGCGACAACGACGACGACAGCTCCGGGCGTCTGGAGTACGTGGTCGTCAAGCACACCGGCGCCGAGGTGGGCAACGGTGACGAGCTCAACGGTATCACCTTCGGCGCGGTGGGCCGCAACACCATCGTCAGGAACCTCGAGACCTACTCCACCTACGACGATGGAATCGAGATGTTCGGCGGCGCCGTCGACTTCGAGAACTTCGCCGCCGTTTACGTGCGCGACGATTCCATCGACGTGGACGAAGGCTGGATCGGCACCATCGACACGGCTCTGGTGATCCAGTCGGCGACCGACGGCAACCACTGCATCGAGGCGGACGGCATCGGTTCGTTCGACAGCCTCGACCCGGCGGTGGTCGAAGACTTCATCGCCCGCGGTCTGCACAGCGCGCCGACCATCAGCAACCTGACCTGCATCATATCGGCCAACGGCGCCGATACCGCCACCCACGATCCGGGCGCTGGCTGGCGTTTCCGCGAGGGCATCGCCCCGGTAGTGAACGACTCCATGGTCATCGCTTCCTTCGGCCCGGACGCCGATGCGGACACGAACTACTGTCTGCGCATAGACAACCGCAGCCTGGCGTTCGCCGAGGCGGGTGATCTGCAGCTGAACACGGTGATCATGGCCTGCGAGGACCGTACCAACGGCAACACGCTGCCCGGCGGAACCTCCGTGGAGGACTGGGCCGCTGCCAACGGCGTGGTGTTCGCCACCATCGACGGCGTCGTGGACCCGACGGCTACGGCCGACACCGAACTTCAGCTTCTGGACGGCGTGCCGCCGGTGTACTCCATCGACTACGCGACCATGGTGGTGGATGGTGCCGCGCCGGCAGGTGGTCCGGTCGCCGGCGACTTCATCGGGGCCCTGAGCCAGAGCGCCGACAATCCGTTCGCCGGCTGGACCTTCGGCCTCTTCGAGGACAACCGCGCCCAGCCCCTGTGGTTCGAAGCGCAACCTTGAGGCCGAGCCATGTACATTGCCTACATCATGAGAAGCAAACCCTTCGCCGCGGCCCTGGTCGCGGCGACGGTGCTGTCGACCGCATCTCGAGCGGTGGCGGCCGAGGAGCAGGCCGCGGTGGATCCTGCGGACGACGGCCCGATTGAGGAAATGGTGGTAGTCGGACGCTACTACGACGCCGCGGCCCGGCTGGTGGAGGAGCGCAAGCAAGACTCGGCGGTGACCAACCTTCTTGGGGAGGACGCCATCTCCCGGGTGGGCGACAGCAACGTCGCCGCCGCGCTGCGCCGGGTCTCCGGGCTCACCCTGGTGAACGACAAGTTCGTGTACGTGCGCGGCCTGGGCGAGCGTTACTCCAGCACCACCCTGAACGGTGCGCGGGTGCCCTCCGTGGATCTGACCCGCAACGTCATTCCCCTCAACCTGTTCCCCACCTACGTGGTGGAGTCGCTGCGGGTGCAGAAGTCGTTCACGGTGGATCAGCCCGCCGCGTTCGGCGGCGGCAACATCGACATCCGCACCGAGGGGCTGCCGGACGGGCTGGTGTTCGGGCTCGAGCTGGGCAGCGGCCTGAACACCGAGAACGATGGCGAAGTGCTGACCTACGAGGGTGGTGACGACGACTTCTGGGGAACCGATGACGGCACCCGCGCCTTGTCGGGAACTCTGCTCCGTCAGGTGAACCGGTTCCGCGGCGACATCGGCGAGCAGAACATCCTCGCCACGCTGCGCGCCCAGGGGCAACCCGGGGCCACCCTGGCGGATGCCCGCGCGGTAAATCGGGAGCTGGCCACGTTGCTGTATCGCGACCTCACCATCGAGGAGGAGAACACGGATCCGGATCTGGACGTGAAAGGGTATCTGGGAAACAGCTTCTTCATCGGCAACGATCTGGAGGTGGGGTTTCTCGCCTCGGGGGCCTACGAGAACGAGTGGCGGGAGACGACGAAGTATGAATCCAGCTTCAGAGCACCCGAAGAGCAGAACGCCGAGGAGCGGGAAGCGACCTACAGCGTGAATCTGACGGCCAGCGGCAACGTGGGCCTGCGCTACGCGGAGGAGCACGAGGTGGTGTTCTCGTCGCTGTTCCTGCGCAACACCGACGACGAGACATCGGTGCGCACCTTCTTCAACGAAAACCGTCAGCGTTCCAGCGGGCTGGGCTTCCAGGACGTGCGCATCCGCTACGAGGAACGGGAGATCCTGGTCAATCAGCTCAGGGGCGAGCACCGGTTCGGCCTGGCGACCCAGGACCTGCTGAACGACTACCTCCCGGAGGGGCTCGTGCGGCTGCTGCCCAACGACCTGGAGCTCGACTGGTTCTATTCCGACTCGAGCGCCGACACCGGGATCCCCAACGAGGTGGTGGTGGCGAGAGACGGCCGCGCCGACCCGATCACCGGGAAGATCGCCGACCCCGCGGTACGGACGGTGGCCGAGGCGGCCGACTATCGCTTCACCGATCTGGACGACGAGGTGGAGGACTACGGCTGGACCCTGTCGCTGCCGTTGTACTTCGACGGATCGCTTCTGGAGATCTCAGGCGGCTATCGCCACAGCGCGCAGGCGCGCTCCTACGAGCAGGTGCAGTTTACCCTGGGCCTGTTCGGCATCGACGACCCGGCCATCCTGCGTGGTCCCCTGGGCGACGTCTTCTCGGATGCGGTGATCACCGATCCGGACAACAACTTCGAGCTGAGGCGCAGCGGGGCCAACAACGAGAGCTACCTGGCCGCCACCATGACGGACGCCTGGTTCGGGGCCGTCGACTGGACGTTCCGGGACACCTGGCGCGTGGCCCTGGGCGTGCGCTGGGAGGACTACAAGCAGGTGGCCGTGGACTGGAACCCCTTCGGCTTCGACATCGCGAACCCCGCGGTGACCACCGATCCGGAGGCTCTCCTGGAGAGCTCGTTCATCAAGGACGACTTCTACCCGGCGGCGTCGATCACCTGGATGTCGGACTGGCTGGCCGAAACCTTCCAGCTCCGTCTGGGCTACAGCGAGACCGTGACCCGGCCGGACCTCCGGGAGATCACCCGCGCCAGCTACGTGGACCCGCTGACCGACGATCTGGTCTTCGGCAATCCCGGGGTGGTGCCCGCGGAGCTCAGCAACTACGACCTGCGGGCGGAGTGGTTCTTCGCCAACGGTGACAACTTCACGGCATCGCTATTCTACAAGGACATCCGGAACCCCATCGAGTTCTTCGAGGTGCCCGCCAGCGACACCAATACGGCGCGGGAGATCGTCAACGCCGAATCGGCGGAAATCTACGGGGTGGAGTTCGAGGTGCTCAAGGAGCTGGGCTTCGCGCACCGCTGGCTCGAGCCGTTCTACCTGCAGGCCAATCTGACGTTCCAGGAGTCGGAGCTGGTTGCCGGGCCCCAGGCCAACGCGCCCACCAACCGGAAGCGGGATCTGACCAACGCGGCACCGTTCATCGCCAACCTGCAGTTCGGTTACGACTCCCCGGACGGCCGGCACTCGGCCACGCTGGTGTACAACGTGTTCCAGGAGCGCCTGTTCCTGGCCGGCCGGTTGGGGGCCCCCGACGGATTCGAGCAGCCCTTCCACGCCCTGGACGTCAGCTACGCCTGGTATCCGTCGGCCAAGGTGAAGGTGAAGGCCAAGCTCCAGAACATCCTGAACGACAGCGTCGAGATCGAGCGGGACGGGGTGACCACGTTCGAAGAGGACATCGGCCGCACGTTCGCGGTGAGCGTGAGCTGGGATTTCTGAGCTCCGACCTTGCCCCTCGAGGGGGCGCGCGGCCCGCGCCGCCGCCCTCTCTCCGGCTCCCCCGGCCGGGTAGCACGCGGTCTCGGCAGGCGTTACCATGCCGGGCTCGCAGTCATCAGTCGCTATACGTAGGGGAATACCATGAGAGACGTCGTCATCGTCGATAGCGTTCGCACCGGGCTCGCCAAAGCGTTCCGGGGCAGCTTCAACCTCACCCGGTCCGACGACATGCTGGCCCACTGCATCGACGCGCTTCTCGAGCGCAACCCTCAGGTATCCCCCGACGAGGTGGAGGACGTCTACGTCGGCGCCGCCAGTCACGTGGGTGAGCAGGACGGCAACCTGGCCCGGCTGGCCGTGGTGCTCTCGAAGCTCCCCATCACCACGGCCGGCGTCACCATCAACCGGTTCTGCTCGTCGGGCCTGCAGACCATTGCCATGGCGGCGAATCAGATCGCCACCGGGCAAACCGAGGTGGCCATCGCCGGCGGCGCCGACTCCATCTCCATGCGTACCCGTCAGGAGCCGGGCAAGTCCAAGCAGAATCCCCGGCTGTTGGAAGAGAAGCCGGAAATCTTCATGGCCATGGGCAACACCGCCGAGGTGGTGGCCCGCCGCTACAACGTGAGCCGGGAGGCCCAGGACGAGTACGCCCTGCAGAGCCAGCAGCGGTACGCGCGCGCTCAGGAAGCCGGCTGGGTGGCGGAAGAGATCGTGCCCATGAAGGCCACCATGCTGAAGGTCGACAAGGAAACCGGCGCCGAAAGCCACGTCGAGGTGAGCGTCGACCGGGATGAGTGCAATCGCCCCAACACCACCCTCGAAGGGCTGGCCGGTCTGCCCCCGGCGTTCGAGGAGAACGGCACGGTGACCGCCGGTAACGCCTCCCAGTTGTCCGACGGCGCGTCCATGACCCTGGTGATGAGCGCGGAGCGGGCCGCGCAGCTCGGCCTCGAGCCGCTCGGCATCTACCGCGGCTTCACGGTGGCGGGCTGCGAGCCCGACGAGATGGGCGTCGGACCGGTGTTTGCGATCCCGCGGCTGCTGAAGAACGCGGGGCTGTCCCTGAACGACATCGACCTGTGGGAGCTGAACGAGGCGTTCGCGTCCCAGTGCCTGTACTGCCGGGACAAGCTGGGCATCGACAACGAGATCTACAACGTCAATGGCGGCAGCATCGCCATCGGCCACCCCTTCGGTATGACCGGTTCGCGACAGACGGGGCTCATCCTGCGGGAGCTCAAGCGCCGCAAGAAGAAGTACGGCGTCGTGACCATGTGCATCGGTGGCGGCCAGGGGGCGGCGGGGCTGTTCGAGGCCGTCTGAGCCCGCCCCGGCGCGCTCGCGGATCCGGCCCGGCGAGCGATGTGACTTGTAACACATTGAAACTCACGGGAAATGGCGCCGAAACAGGCGCTGTCGAGAATACGGCTCCGGGCCTAGCAGGCCGAAAGGAGGTTGCTGCCATTACAGCCACCTGGAAAGGGCTGGGAATCGCGCTGCTGCTGACCGTGGGGCTGCCCGACGTGGCCCTAGCCGCGGGGGCGGCCGCGCCTTCTCGTGCCTACGGCGACCGATCGGACGAAGAGCTGACGGCGCTGGCGGCGAGCTGGGATTCGCTGAACAAGCACCAGCGCCGGGCCCTGCTCACGGAGATGAAGCTGCGCATGGCCCGCAACAGCGGCCGCAGCGGCGTGATCCGCATCCGCACGGAGCGCCGTTACGGGCGCATCATCCGCCAGCCCGATGGCCGCGTCATCCACATCGAGACCCAGGTGGTGCACGTGCGGCCCATCGACGCGGAAGACCTGGCGGCGGAGCGCCTCGGCTTCGGCCTGGGGTTCGAGCATCGGGTGGCGCAACGGCGCTCTGCAGCGCCGGATGATCGCGCCGAGACCGGGGACGAGGCAACCGACGCGATTCTCGAGAACGTGCTGCAGGCGCTGGAACCGGCGCCGCCCGATGTGCAGGAGCCGCTGCCCATCCTCCGAGTCACCGACCCTGCACCCTGATACACTCGATCCGTGGACGGCGATACTGCAAAGCTTCTGGTCGTCGACGACGACCCCGAGATCCGCGAGCTGACCGAGGCGTACCTCTCTCAACAGGGGTTCTCCGTGGCGTGCGTGGAGAGCGGCGAGGCCATGATGACCTACCTCGCCGATCACCCGGTGGACCTGATCATTCTCGACCTGATGCTGCCCGGTGAGCACGGTCTGAACCTGGCGCGTCAGCTCAAGCGCGACGACGACGTGCCCATCATCATCGTCTCCGCTCAAGGGGACGACGTCGATCGGATCGTCGGCCTGGAAGTGGGGGCCGACGACTACATCGCCAAGCCCTTCAATCCGCGCGAGCTGCTGGCCCGGGTGCGGGCCGTGCTGCGGCGGGCGCAGCGGCCCCGGGAGACCCGGGGCGAGGGGAGCGAGAATCTCCGATTCGGCCCCTTCGTTCTCGATCTGGGTGCCCACCAGCTGTTGCGCGACGGCGCGCAGGTACCCCTCACCTCCGGCGAGTTCGATCTGCTGGCGATTCTCGCGGAGCACCCCAACAAGGTACTGCACCGGGATCGCATCCTCGATCTGCTGACGGGCGCGGAGCGGTCCCCCTTCGATCGCAGCATCGACGTGCGGGTGACGCGTCTGCGCAGCAAAATAGAACCCGATCCATCCAATCCGATCTACATCAAGACCATCTGGGGCAAGGGCTACATGTTCTGCCCTGACGGCAATGGCTGATCCGGAAGGATCCCGCCGCGGCAGCGGCGGTTCCCTTTCGCTGCTCGTCAGAACCAACCTCACCCTGGCCGTCAGTGCACTGCTCATCGTCGTGATCGCGGTGCTGGCGTTGAACCAGTTCGTCATCAAGCCCATTGCCGTCCGCTCCGCCGACGACGAAGCGGCGCTGCTGGTGCTCTCCGCGCAGACCTGGGTCGAGCTGCCGCCGGAGGCGCGACCGTACTTCGAGCTGGAACTGGCGCAGAGTCACGATCTGATCATCTCCGGCGAGCCGCAGGTGCTGGCACCGGCGGACATGGGGCGCCCCTATCTGTCCCTGCTGCAGGAGAAGCTGAGCGACCGTCTGGGCATAGACGTGTCGCTCAAGCAGGGCAACGAGCTGGTATGGGTGGACGTGCCCATGGGTGGCTATGATCTGCAGATCGGTTTCTCTCCGGCGCGCCGCGACATCCAGCCGCTGTACGTGGGCATCATGATCGTGGTGCTGGGGGCCCTGGTCGTGTTCCTGACCTCCCTGTTCATCGTCCAGCGCATCGCCCGCCCGCTGATGCTGGTGGCCGAGCGCGCCGAAACCTTCCGGGGAGGTGAGAACTTCGAGCCGTTGCCGGAGCAGGGCCCGGCGGAGCTGGCGTCGCTGGCCCGGAACTTCAACACCATGGCCCGGGAGATCTCCACTCTCCTGTCCAACCGGACCACCCTGCTCGCCGGCATCTCCCACGACCTGCGCACCCCGCTCACCCGCATGCGCCTCGCCCTGGAGCTGTTGCCGGACGACGTGGATCCCAAGCTGGTGGAGCGCTTCGAGCGGAACCTCGAGGCCATGGACGCGCTCATCGGTGATGCCTTGCGGTTCGCCCGCGGCACGGGCGAGGCACCCCAGGAGGTCGAACTCGTGCCGTTCGTCGAGGACGTGCTGGCGAGCTTCGACCCGCCGGTCGCGCTCACGGTGGAGGATCCCGTCGAGCAACGGGTGTCGGTGGCGCCGGGAGCCCTGCAGCGAATCGTCGTCAACCTGGTGAACAACGGCCTGCAGCACGGGGACAACGTGCGCGTGCTGCTGCGGGGACGCGAGATTCACGTCGTCGACTCCGGCCCGGGGATTCCGGAAGCTTCCAGAGACGCGGTGTTTCAGCCTTTCTTCCGCCTCGACAGCTCACGCAACGTCAAGACCGGCGGCAGTGGCCTCGGCCTCGCCATCGTGCAGCAGCTCTGCCAGGCTCAGGGCTGGCGGGTGCGCATCCAGGAGGGCCCGGAAGGCGGCACCGAGGTGGTCGTGACCCTGTGAACCTTCACAATCGGATCCACGGAGCTCGCACGATTGGAAACAAAATGTCACAAAATGCGCGGGTGAGGAAATTCTCCCGAAACAGCTCTACGGCATAGTGGGCACCGTAGCGAGTAGCAATACGCTGCTTTCTCATGAGGCTATCTCTATCCCCTTGAGACCTTCATAAGGTCGACTCCACCGCCGGTTTCCTCTCCAGGCCGGCGGTTTTTTTTGCCTGCTCGTTCAGTTCCGGCGTGAGGTGCACGCGAACGTCCCGTTGCGGGAAGGGGATGCTGATGCCTGCGGCGTCGAAGCCTTCCTTCACTCGCTCCGTCAGGTCGAACTTGAGGCCCCAGTAATCGGCGGCGTTGGTCCACACCCGCACGATGATGTCTACGGAGCTCTCCCCCAGATTGCCCACGACGATCTGCGGCGCGGGATCGGCGAAGGCTCGCTCGTCCGCTGCGATCACGTTGGCGATCACCTGTCTGGCGTGGCCGATGTCGTCGCCATAGCCGATGCCGAACACGAAGTCCACCCGCCGGGTCGGCTCCGCCGAGTAATTTGTGACGATGCCGTTGGAGATGGTTCCGTTGGGAACGACGATGCGGACGTTGTCGGGGGTGTTGAGGATGGTGTTGAAGATCTGAATGTCGGTGACCGTGCCGCTGACGCCCTGAGCCTGAATGTAGTCCCCCACCTTGTAGGGCCGGAACATGAGCACCAGCACTCCGCCCGCGAAGTTGGCCAGACTGCCCTGCAGGGCCAGGCCGACGGCGAGCCCGGCGGCACCCAGCAGGGCGATGAATGACGTGGTCTCGACGCCGATCATGGAGATCACGCTGATGATCAGCAGTGCCTTCAGTCCGATGCCGACGAGGCTCTCCAGAAACCTCGCCAGGGTGGGCTCGGTGCGGCTGCGCGCGAGGCCCCGCGACGTCATCTTCAATACGCGGTTGATTGCCCACAAGCCGACCAGCAGCACCGTCAGTGCCAGGAGGATCTTGGGGACGTACAGCACCGCCAGCTCGACCGCCAGGTCGGTGTAGCGGGACATATCTTCCGTGCTCAACAAGTCTTCCAAGGTTTGCCCCCCCTGCGCCGGCCTAGTGAATTGGCTTGCCTGAATCCAATTCTAAGCAGCCGGCGCTCCCTGTACATCCCTCGGCCCTTGGCCTAGGCTCCCCATCTTCCAGACCAACGGCCCCATGGACACAGCCAGGAGTGCACGCATGCGCAGTTCACGGATCGTCCCGGCCGCGGCGAGCCGGCCCGCGGGCCCCGAGGCCGTGATCCTGGCGCTGCTGCTCCTCGTCGCCGGCGGCTGCGAGAGCGCCTACTACGGCGCCATGGAGAAAATCGGGGTTCACAAGCGCGAGATACTGGTGGACCGGGTGTCCGCCGCCGCGGAAAGCCAGCAGGAAGCCAAGGAAGAGTTCGAAAACGCGTTCGAGCAGTTCTCCAGCGTCGTCAGCGTGCCACCTTCCGAGCTGCAGAGCACCTACGAGGCCTTGAACGACGCTTTCGAGGACGCCGAGGTGAAGGCGGAGCGGGTGCATCGGCGCATCGATGCGGTGGAGTCGGTGTCGGATGCGCTGTTCGATGAGTGGCGCGACGAGATCGAGCTCATCGGCAATCGGGAGCTGCGGCGCTCCAGCGAGCGTCAGCTCCGGGATTCCGAAGCCCAGTACGAGTCGCTCATGACTGCCATGCGGCGGGCCGAGGAGCGCATGGAGCCGGTGCTCGACACCTTTCGTGACTACGTGCTCTACCTGAAGCACAACCTGAATGCCCAAGCCATCGCTTCGCTCCGGGGCGAGGTGGCCGGGGTGCAAGCGGACGTCTCGGCGTTGATACGCGACATGGAAGCCTCCATCAGCCAGGCTCGCGCCTTCATCGAGAACATGGAGTAGGGCCCGTTCGGGCGGAGGACGGAACATGAAAGTGCTGGGGTGGATCATCGCCGGCGTGGCGGTGTTGCTGATAGCCGTTGGCGTGTACGTGGCCTTGAACTCGGGCGCGTTGCTGGAACGGGCCATCGAGCGCTACGGTACCGAGTACCTGGGCGTGCCGGTGGCGGTGTCCGGGGTGGACGTGTCCTTCGCCGAGGGCTCGGCCAGCATCAGTGGCCTGGTGGTGGGCAATCCGCGAGGCTTCGACGGCCCTCCCGCATTCCGGCTCGACCGTGTCGACGTGGTGCTCGACACCGGGCAGATCTCCAGCGATCTGGTGGTGCTCGAGGCGGTGTCGGTGGAAGGCGCGCAGGTGGCGGCGCTGATGCGCGGCCGGGCAATGAACCTCACGGAGATCATGGACCACCTGAGCGCGCAGATCGGCGCCAACGAGCGAGCCGAGGAGACCGGGGTGGAGTCGGAGGTGAAGTTCATCATCGACCGGTTCGACTTCAACGGGGCCCGCGCCACGGCGGAATCCGACCTGCTCGGTCAGGCCGCCATCGACATCCCCGACATCCATCTCACCGACATCGGCCGTGAGTCCAACGGCGCTACCGTCGGTCAGGTGCTCGCCCAGGTTCTCGCACCCATCTACCGCGCGGTGAGCCGGGAGATGGTCGCCCGCGGCGTGGATCTCGAAGGCGTCCGGGAACAGGCGGAAGGACGGGTGCGGGAAGAGGTGGAGGAGCGGCTCGGCGGCGAGCTGCGATCCCTGACGGACAAATTGAGAGGCGAGCAGTGAGCGCATACGAGAACATCCTGTACGACGTCCAGGGGCCCATGGCCCTGGTCACCATCAATCGGCCCGATAAGCACAACGCCATATCGCTGGCGACCCTGGACGACCTGCAGGACGCGGTGGCGCAAGCTGCCGCGGACGACGACGTACGGGTGATCACCATCACCGGCGCCGGAGACCGGGCGTTCGCCTCCGGGTCGGATCTGTCCGAGGTGGTGCACAGGGATCTGCGCAAGGCGCTCGAGCCCATCGTCCAGGGGCTCGCGGATCAGCTGGAACGCACGCCCAAGCCCACCATCGCCGCCATCAACGGCATCTGCATGGGCGGCGGGCTGGAGGTGGCGCTGGGTTGCGACCTGCGCATCGCCAGCCCCAACGCGCGTTTCGCCACTCCGGAGGGCAAGCTCGGCATCATCCCGGGCGGCGGCGCCACCGCCCGGCTGCCGCGCATCGTTGGGCGCGGCTGGGGCATGGAGATGCTGCTCATGGGGGAGCCCATCGACGCCGAGCGCGCGCTGGCCATCGGCCTGGTGACCCGGGTCGTGCCCCAGGACAGCCTCATCGACCACGCTCGCGGCATGGCCGAGCACCTGGCGCGTTTCGCCCCGTTCGTGCCCCGCACCATGAAGGCCATGGTGCACTTCGGCATGGAGGCGAGCCTCGCCGGCGCGCTGATGCTGGAGAAGTACGCACAGGGCGCGCTGGTGCAGACCGAGGACAAGGCGGAGGGAATCTCCGCGTTCCTGGAGAAGCGGGAGCCCCGGTTCAAGGGGCGGTGAATTGATCCTCGGCGGTGCCTTCGGGGATACTCCCGGGTCCGAATTTCCGGAAGCTGAATCGACACAGAGGGGGAATCACCCATGGCCGTAGAGAAGTTTCCCGTGGAAGCGAGCCACATCATGATGTTCGCGCGCTCCATCGGCGACGCCAATCCCATCTACTACGACGAGGAGCACGCCAAGACCACCGAGCCCGGCAGCATCATCGCGCCGCCGACGTTCGCTCAGGCCAGCGCTCAGTTCGACCCCGATTACTTCCTGCGCCCGAAGATCGGCGAGCCCTGGTTCGGCTCCGGGAAGGAGCCTACCGGCATCAAGCGGGAGGCCGGCGGCGGCGGGGGCGGCGGCGGGGGTGGCCTGCACGCGGAGCAGCACTTCGAGTATCACCGGCACATCAGGCCCGGCGACGTGCTGTCGGCCACCACCCGGCCCGGCAACACCTGGGAGAAAGAGAGCAAGCGCGCCGGCAAGCTGGTGTTCTCGGAGTCCATCACCGAGTACCGGGATCAGAACGGCGAGCTGGTGATCACCGCACGCAGCGTCGGTGTCCGCACCGAGCGCCCGGTGGATTCGAAGTAGGGGAGAAACGGATATGGCATTGAAGGCAAGCGAGCTCTCGGTGGGGGATACCTACAGCGAGTGTCTGGTGGAGGATCTGAAGCGAACCCAGATCGTCCAGTACGCTGGCGCATCGGGCGATTACAACCCGCTGCACACGGACGAGATCTTCACCACGAAGGTGGCGGGCTATCCCAGCGTCTTCGCTCACGGCATGCTCACTATGGGGATGACCGGGCGCATGCTCACCAACTACGTGGGCGACGGCCGGCTCACCAAGTTCGGCGTGCGCTTCACCAATCAGGTGTGGCCCGGGGACACCCTCCACACCACCGCCACGGTGGAGGAAGTGGCGGACGGCATCGTCAAGCTGAAGGTGGAAACCACCAATCAGGACGGCGTGGTGGTGGTGTCCGGCTACGCCGAGGCGCGGGTGGACTGATCCACCCGAAGCGGCGCGCGAGACTGTCGCGCGCCGCGGCTACCAGCGCTCCTTCGAGGTTCTCACGTCCACCTCGAAAGACCAGGCCCGCGGTGGCTGACGGTAGAGATACACGTACGCATCGGCGATGCCGTCCAGATCGATCAGACCCCCGGGGCCGAGCTTCTCGGCGTACTCCGGCACCGCGTCCCTGATCTTGTCGCCGTCGATGGCGCCATCGATGATGACGTGGCCCACGTGGATGCCTTCCGGGCCATATTCCTTGGCCATGGCCTGAGCCAGATTGCGCAGCCCGCCTTTGGCTGCGGTGAAGGCGCCGAAGTTGGCGCGGCCGCGCAGCGAGGCGCTGGCGCCGGTGAAGAGCAGCGTCCCCGAGCCGCGCGGCAGCATGCGCCGCACCGCCTCCCGGCCGAACAGGAACGCACCGTAGCAGCCCACCCGCCAGGCGCGCTCGAAGTAGGCCGCATCCAGATCGGCGATACGCCCGGGCATGTTGTTGCCGGCGTTGTAGACCGCCAGCGCCACATCGCCGCCGGCGAGGTCGAACAGCTGCATCACGTCTTCCTCACGGGTCGCGTCCGCCACCACGGAGGTGGCCTGGCCGCCGTCCTCGCGGATGCGCCGGGCCAGGTCCTCGAGCCGCTCTCCCGTGCGGCCGGCGGCGATGACGTGCAGCCCTTCCGCAGCGAATCGCTGGCAGAGGCGCGCCCCGAGCCCCTGGGCGGGCCCCACGCCCATCACGATGGCTTTGCTCATGCGCTTGCTCCCGGCCATGGCCCGTGCATGATGCCTCGGCGGAGCGGCGTCCGCTATGCCACCCGGTGCAGCAGCGGCTCACCGGCAGCCAGGCGACGGCAGTTCTCCACCGCCACCGTCAGGCTTCGTTGCAGCGTCTCGGCGGTGAGCCAGGCCACGTGGGGAGAGAGGATCACGTCGTCCCGGTGCAGCAGCGGGTGATGGGCGGGCAGGGGCTCGGTGGCGAACACGTCGAGCCCGGCCCCGGCGAGCCGGCCGCTGTCCAGCACCTCCAGCAGGGCCTCCTCGTCCACCAGCGCGCCGCGGGCGGTGTTGATCAGCACGGCCCCGGGTTTCAGGCGGTGCAGGCGGCGGCGGTCGAGGAGGTGTGTCGTCTCAGCCGTCAGGGGGACGTGGAGGGAGAGGATGTCGGCCTCCGCGAGGAGCGCCTCCAGTGGACGGTACTCGGCCGGGGAGGCGTCCTTGCGGCTGCGCGCCGTGTACTGCACACGGGCGCCCATGGCGTGCAGGGTCGGCGCCAGCAGCCGCGGCACCGCGCCGAACCCGACCAGGCCCACGGTACGGCCGCGGATCTCGCCGAGCCCGTCCTGACGTGGCGGATCCCAGGACCAGCCCCGCCCCCGGCGCACATCGGCGTCGAATTGCGGCAGCTGGCGCAAGGTCGCCAGCATGAGCGCCAGGGTGTGCTCCGCCACGGCGCTGCTGTTGCTGCCGGGCATGTTGCACACCGCCACTCCGCGGGCGCGGGCCATGTCCAGGTCGATGGTGTTGACCCCGACGCCGATCTTCTGCACCAGCTTGAGAGCCGGCGCCGCCTCCAGAACCCGGGCGTCCACGGGCCGCAAGCAGTGCCACAGCACCTCGGCGTCCTGCAGCAGGCGGAACAGCCGGGCGTCGTCGGACTCGGCGCATACGGCCACCTCGAGACCCACCTCCGCCAGTGCATCGAGACGCCGGCGAAGTCCTGGCGCCGCAGCGTAGTTCCAGATGGCTTTCACGGGCGGGTTACGGGCGCGGCAGCACCTGGCGGAACGGGCGGATGAGGACCCGCTGCCAGAGCTCAGCCCGGGTGTAGGGATCCTCCCGGTGGAAGGCCCGTACCTCTTCGGCGTCGCCCGCGTCGAGGATGAACAGCGAGCCCACCATCTGCTCGCCGTCGTCGCTGAGCAAGGGTCCGGCCACGTGCACCCGATTCCCGTGTTCGGTTACGTAGGCCAGGTGAGCGTCCCTGGTGGCCAGCCGCAGAGCCTGACTGTCCGGCTTGTCCTCGCAGAGCAGCAGATAGAGCATGCGGACTCCTCCCGAATCAGGGCGTCAGGGCCTGGCGCAGAGCGCGGCAGGCATGCTCGAAGCCCGTCCGGCTGGCCTGGAACACCTGGGCCGTTGCCAGGAAATCGTGGATCAGACCGTCGAATCGTACGGCTTCCGCGGGAGTCCCGGCAGCGTGCAGAGCGGCGGCGTACGCCTCGCCCTCGTCGCGCAACGGGTCGAACTCGGCGGTGATCACCAGCGCCGGGGGCAGGCCGGCGAGATTCCCGGCCCGCAGCGGCGAGGCCTGGGGCTGCTGGCGCTGGGACGGCTCCGGGCAGTAGTGATCCCAGAACCAGCGCATGGTTTCGAGCTCCAGCAGGTAACCCTGGCCGTTCTCCCGATAGGATCCTCGCTCGAAGTCGCAGTCGGTCACCGGATACAGCAGCATCTGGTAGTGAATCGCGGGGCCTCCGTTGTCCCGGGCCCACTGGCACACCACTGCCGCCAGGTTGCCGCCGGCGCTCTCGCCGCCTACGGCCAGCCGGCCGTTGCCGTTCAGCTCGTCCATGTGTACCGCCACCCAGGCCGTGGCCGCGCAGCAGTCCTCCACCGCTGCGGGATACACGTGCTCCGGGGCGAGCCGGTAGTCCACGGATACCACCACACAGCCGGCGGTGCGGCAGATGTCCCGGCACGCCGCATCGGCGGTATCCAGATCGCCGATGACCCAGCCGCCGCCGTGAAAGTTGACGTACACCGGAAATGGCCCGGTGCCTTCCGGGGTATAGATGCGCAGCGGAATATCCCCTGCCGGTCCGGGTATGCGGCGATCCGCCACCGCGGCCACCGGAATCTCGGGGTTGGCGGGGCGCATGAGCCGGTACATCTCTCGGCCCTCGGCCGGCGACAGTTGGTAGATGGCCGGGCCTTCCTGTGCAGCCAGCTCGCTCAGCAGGGCCTCGATTTCGGGTGCTAACGGCATGATCTCCCCCCATGCAGCATGTCGGTGTTCCAAGGTAAGATGTGCGGCCTTCAGATTAACCTCAACGAGGCGCCTCGCGCGAGGGCACGCCTCGCGATAGTGGAGCGACGGCATGAACATCCAGAACGGCCAGGAGGAAGCGGTGGAAGCGACCCGGCAGTCTCAATTCCTCGAGCGGACGCTGTTCGAGCGACGGACGCTCACGCTGTTCGGCGAGATCGACATCGACGTCGCTCGCCGCACCGCCGAAAAGCTGCTGGCGCTGGCCTACGCATCGGACGACCCCATAACCATCTACATCGGCTCCCCTGGCGGCCACGTCGAGTCGGGGGACACCATCTACGACATGATCCAGTTCATCGAGCCCGTGGTGCGCATGGTGGGTACCGGTTGGGTGGGTAGCATCGCCACCCACATCTATCTGGCGGCGGAGCGGGAAAACCGTTACTGCCTGCCCAACACCCGGTTCCTGATCCACCAGCCGGCGGGAGGCTTCGGCGGCACCGCTGCGGACGTGGAGATCCACGCCCGCGAGATCGTCAAGACCCGGCAGCGCATCAACCGCGTCATCGCCGAGCGCACCGGTCAGCCCCTCGAGCGGGTCGAGCGGGACACGGATCGTGACTTCTGGATGAGCCCCGAGGAGTCGGTGGACTACGGCATCGTCGGCCGCATCGTTCGCAGCATGCACGAGCTCATGTGATTTCCGCCTTCCGCCCGCCGTGCAGGTCGAAGCGCTGCAGGTAGACGCCGCGACGGGACCGCTGCCCGCCGAGCTCACTCTGCCGGCGGGGCCGACGGGCCTGCTGCTGCTGGCCCACGGCGCCGGGGCGGGCTACCGCCACGCCAACCTCCTCGGCATCAGCGAGGCGCTGGCTCACGTGGGTATCGCCAGCTTCAGGTTCAACTTTCCCTTCATGGAGGCCGGTCGGCGCCGGGTGGACCCGCCCGCCGTGGCGGTGGCCACCGTGGCCCGTGCGGCCCAGGTGGCGGCGGAACGTCTGCCCGACCTGCCGCTCCTCGTCGGCGGCCACAGCTTCGGTGGCCGAATGGCCTCGCACGCCGTGGCGGAGCGGGCCGTGGAGTGCCGCGGGCTCGTCTGCCTGAGCTTTCCGCTGCACCCAGCCGGGCGTCCCGGCAACGGGCGGGCGGAGCACTTGTGCCGGGTAAAGGTGCCCATGCTGTTCGTCTCGGGCACCCGGGATGCCCTGGCCGACCCGGACCTGCTCAGCCGGGTCGTGGCAGCGCTGGGCCCCCGGGCCGAGCTGCGCTGGCTGGACGACGCCGACCACGGTTACCGGGTCCGCAAGTCCCGGCGCCGGGATCCGCGGCCGGTGTTTCAGGAAGTCGCCGATCACGTCCGGGCGTTCGTCGACCGGTCGCCGTAACCCTCACCGCCGTTCGCCGTTCATGGCACGGCATTTGCCTGGCATCCGCCGACGCGGCCTGCGGCCGCCTTAGACGGCTCCGAGGCGCACCGATCCGGTGCACAACGGAGCCGGACGATCCGGAAAGGCGCACCCCAGCGGGCGCCTCATGGCGGAGGACGAGATGGAACGACCGGTTTGCTTGCGCTCGGCGCTGCCCTGCTACCTGTTCATCTACGTGGTGCGGCGTCGCCAGGAGGAGACGTGCGGCTACTGCACCGTGCTGGCGTACGGCCGCAGCCTCGAAGCGGCGGAGCGGCTGGCCGTGGATCTCGTCCACCAGCGCGGGCTGCACATCGTGCGCAACGACACCGCCACCCCGGCACCCTGGCTGGACCCCATCCACGATGCGGAGTATCTGGCCGAGCTGCGACGTGCCGGCGTCGCCTTGAGGCTCTGCCTGCCGCCCGTCGCGGCCACCGCCGCCTGAGGGCTCAGCCGCCGAAGCGGGCCAGGCGTTCCGCAACGTCCGGGCCGCGGCCCGGGCTGTGGGTGCGCTCGAACTTCAGCCCCTCGCCCAGCGTGTAGTCGAGCCCCCGGTTCACCAGCATCTTGTCGGCCCGCAGCGTGAACCAGGAATTTTCGAGGAAGCCCCGCGCCATCGCTTCGGCGGCGGTCATCACCTGGTCCTCCGCGACGGCCTGGTTGGCGAGCCCCATGGCCACCGCCTTCTCGCCGGAAACCACCCGGCCGCTGAACATCATCTCCTTGGCGGCAAGCAGGCCCACCCGTCTCGGCAGACGCTGGCTCATGCCCCAGGTGGGCGACATGCCCCACTTACCGTGGGTGTCGGCGATCCGGGCATCGCTGGCCACCACCATCAGGTCGCAGGCCAGGGCCAGCTCCAAGGCCCCCGTGTAGCAGTGACCGTGCACGGCGGCGATGACGGGCTGGGGCAGGCCCTCGATGGCGTCCAGCGTCTCCGCCTGAAAGTGGCGGCTGGGCGCGGTCTCGCCGGCCTGGATGGCTTTCAGATCGTTGCCGGCGGAGAAGGAGCGGCCGCGTCCGCAGAGGATCACGCAGCCCACCTCCTCGGTCTGCCGTGCCAGGTCGTCGACATGGGCGCGCAGCTCCACGAAGAGCTGGGGGCTCAGCGCGTTGAGCACCTCTGGCCGGTTCAGGGTCAGCACCGCCAGGCCGTCGCGGTCCTCTCGTTGCACCAGATTCATGTTCCCGTTCCTTCCTCTTCGGACGAATCTGTCATGATACGGGGAGGAAGGGTGAGCGGGTAACGCTGCGCATGAACCGCCGACTCGTGGGCATTGTCGTTCTACTCGGCCAGCTGCTGGGAGGGCAGGCTCTGGCAGGGGGCGGAGTCATGCTCGCGAACGACCGGTGCGTGATGACCATCGGCTTCTATGAGGCGCACTTCACCGCCTATCAGCCGGAGAGCCGCGGCGACGAGGAGTTTTGCGAGGATCTGCCGGACCAGGGGGCGACGGTGTTCGTGCTGGACTACCTCCACGAGAGCCTGAAGGAGGTGCCCGTGGACTTCCGCATCATTCGGGATCCCACGGGACTCGGCCGGTTCGTGCGGCTCGAAGACCTGGCGGCGCTGGATCTGGACTTGCACACGGTCTTCTACCGGCCCCCCACGGTCGAGTCTTCAGCCAGGCTGCAGGTGACTCACCGCTTCACGGAACCGGGCGACTACATCGGCATCGTCACCGCAGGCCACCCCAGCAAGGACAAGACCTACACCGCCGTGTTCCCCTTTGCCGTGGGGCTTGCCGCGTTTCCCTGGCGCTGGGTGCTGGCCGGATTGGGGGTGGTGGCCGCCGGCGCCGCGCTGGCGGTACTGATGCTGCGCGAGCGGGCTCGCGGCGCGGACCGGGTCTCCACCTGATGGCGGGCCGCGTTCGGGGCCGGTGGACGTGGTTGGCCGTGGTGGCGGTGGCCCTGCTCGCGTTCCCGCCCCAGTGGTACCCACAGAGCCTGCGGTTGCAGCTCACCCGCTGGTTCGGCGCGGCCGAGTACCGGCCGCTGCCCGCGTCGGCCGAAGCGGCCGCCGCGGAGGTGGAGCCGTTCTGCCCGGAGGACGTGGCCGGGCGCCGTGCCGCCGCGGAAATCGAAGGCGTGATCATTCAGCCGTCCCTCGGCTGCGTTGTCGACGACCCGTACCTGATCGCGGCGGTGGTGCGGGGCACCAACCGGGTGAGCGC
This sequence comes from Pseudomonadales bacterium, assembly GCA_041690675.1. Taxonomy (GTDB): domain Bacteria; phylum Pseudomonadota; class Gammaproteobacteria; order Pseudomonadales; family Azotimanducaceae; genus UBA7803. The sequence goes on from JAWLGU010000005.1 coordinate 50,068, forward strand.
GGAAACCCTGGCGCGCAGCGGGCTGACCTCGGACGCGGTGGAGAAGGGGGCCGATCTCGATGGCGACGGCGACCCCGACGAGATCCACATCCGCCTCGAGGTGGCGGAGCTGAACGGCGGCTCGCCGGTTTCCGACCAGCCGGTGACCCGTTACCCCATCGCGCCCGGCGTGACACCGGGGCTGTGGGTGTTCGCCCCCAAGCTGGTGGGCATGGCGGTGGAGAACTTCGAATCCAACGAGGCGCGTGACGCGCTGCGACTACCGTCCCCTGCCATCCGGGTGGAGCAGGGCGATGTGGTGCGGATCACCCTCGAGAACACCCACTACATGCCCCATACCCTGCACTTGCACGGCGCCGATCATGGGTTCGTCGACAGCTCCGGAGAGGGCAACGACGGGGTGCCCCTCACCAGCGAGCTGCCGGTGATGCCCGGGCAGGCCCGAACCTACGAGCTCACCCCGCGCCAGGCCGGGACCATGTTCTATCACTGCCACGTGCAGCCCCACGTGCACGTGCAGATGGGCCTGCAGGGGCTGTTCGTCATCGAGGAGAACCGGCCCGACAACCACCTGCAGACGTTGAACCTGGGCGCAGGCGAGGTCCGCGTGCGCTCCGCCAGCAGCCGGGAGCGGTTCGATGCCGAGTACGATCTGCACTACCTGGATCTCGACCGTGAGCTGGGTGAGCGGATCCAGGCGCACAACGACCCGCGTCTGATCACCCGGGCCATGCACCGGGAGTACGACGTCACCGACGCCAGCGTCGACTACTTCACCTTGAACGGCCGGTCGTTCCCCTACACCTTCCGCGAGTCGCTGGTGCACAGCCGGCCGAACAGCCGGGCGAAGCTGCGGGTGGTCAACGGCGGGTCCAAGGGACTGGCGCTGCACACCCACGGTCACAAGTTCACCGTGACCCACGAGGACGGCGTGGAAATCCCGGAAGCCGTCCGCGCGCGCCGGGACGTCGTGTGGCTGGCCACGGCCCAGCGCGCGGATCTGGCGCTGGAGTTCGTCGATGACGGCCTGAACGCGTACGGCCCCGGAATCTGGCTGTACCACGACCACCAGAACCGGGGCGTCACCACCGACGGCATAGGCCCGGGCGGCAACATCAGCGCCATCGTCGACAGCGGTCATCTGGATGACGCCGGATGGCCGCGAACCCGCGGTGTGTCCTGGGAGCCGTACTTCACCGAGGCCTATTACCGCAAGGAGGTCCCGGTTTGGGAGAGCTACGCTCCGGGCGTGTTCGGCGACCCGGGGCCGGACTGGGCGTTGCTGACCCGGCTGGCGGTGCTGGGCCTGTCGCTGGGGGCCCTGGGTGCGCTGGTGGTCAACGGGGCCTGGAGGCGCTGAGGTGCGCCGCCCTCTGCGCTGGCTGCTGCCGGGATTGTTGCTCGCCGCCCCGAGCGGGGCCATGGACGCCTCACATCACCATCACGGAACGGCCACCGGCGGCGTGGTGATGAACGAGAACGCGGATCGCCTGCCGCGGGGATGCCGGGCGGTGAGCGCGGACGTGGCGGTGACGGTTCGGGCGGGGCGGCGCTACGCGGCGGATGTCCCTGGCGCAATGTTCGGCATGAGCCTGCACGAGGTCGCGGTGCCACGCTGCAGCCGGGTCACGGTGACGTTCGTCAACGAGGACGAGGTGCGCCATCAGTGGATGGTGCACGGCCTGCCGAAGTACCTGTATCCGGCCGGCATGTTCCACATCGAGGCCATGGGCGGCGGGCAGGAGACCGGCACCTTCATCGCGCCGGCGGAGCATCGCACCTACCTCATTCACTGCGACCTGGCCCAGCACATGGAGAAGGGGATGCGCGGGCAACTCGTGGTCGGCGAGGGCAGCGGCGATCTGTGGGGCGTCATCGGCATCAGCGACGCCTTCTACCGGGCCGCGTACCTGCCCGGGCCCGTCGGGGCGTGGATCTTGGCTGGCCTGGCGGCGGCCACCGGCTTCGTGGCCGCAGCACGATTGCGGCGGGACCGCTGACGTTCCCGCGCTGCGCTCAGTCCTCGCCGGTCACGAAGGTGGGCAGGCCGTCGATGGTGTGGGTGTTCTTCTCGGACCAGTACCGCTCGATGCCGTCGGATCCCCGCTTCTCGGCCCACAGGGTGAGGGCCTTCCGTTCGCCTTCATAGCGGTAGTTGGGGACGGCGTAGCCGCAGGAGGTCTGCACCAGGTCCACGTGGAGAATGAAGTACTGCCGCGCGCCCAGGGGCGCCGGGAGGATCTCGGCGCAGCGGGCCCACTCGCTGTCCCGGGGATGCACCACGTCTGCACGGCCGTAAGCCCGCAGTATCCGGGGTGGCCCTTGGAAGGCGCACCACATGAGGGTCATGCGGTCGCAGGCCCGCACGTGCGCCGCCGTCTCGTTGCCGCTGCCCGTGAGGTTCATCCAGAGAATCTCGTTGGGCGACAGCACCCGGAGGCAGTCCTGTCCCTTGGGCGACACGTTCACCCGACCGTCCTGGGCGGCGGAGCCCACGAAGAAGATGTGCTGGGCGTTGATGAACTCCACGTGCTCCTCGAGAAGCGCGTCGAATCGTTCCGCCATCGGGTCTCTCCGGTAGCTGTGCAACGGCCATCTTGCGGCATTCGACGGCCGGGAGGAAGCGGTGGCGCCTGCCCCTCGCGCCGGACCCGGCGCGTCGATACAGTTGGCAGGAGACGCGGTTCGAGGAGCGCGCATGAAACCCAGACTGGCGGTCGTAGGCGGCGGCATCGCGGGACTGTCCTGCGCCGCCGCAGCGGCGGCGGACTTCGAGGTGACGGTGCTGGAGGCCGAGATGCAGCCCGGCTACCACAGCTCGGGCCGCTCCGCCGCCGTCTACATCGAGGCTTTCATGAACGAGGTGGTGCACGCGTTGTCGCTGGAGAGCGTGGATCATCATCGGCGCCACGGGGCGAAGCCGGTGGGGGACGTGACCATCGCCGACGAGGCGCACGTCGGAGAGCTGGATGCTTTCCTCGACACCTGGCGCCCGTTGTGTCCCGATCTGCGGGAGATTCCGGCGACCGAGGTACTCCGTCAGGTGCCGATCCTCCGCGCGGAGCGGGTGCACCGGGCGGTCCTCGACCCGAACGCCCTCTCCCTGGACGCCCACGGGCTGCTGGACGGCTTCCGCCGGCGACTCGCGGAAGGGGGCGGCAAGGTCATCAACAACGCCCGGGTGGATCGGCTTGAGCGGCGTCCGGGGCGGAGTTGGCTGGTGGGCTTCGGCGAGCGCGTTCTGGAGGCGGACGTGGTCGTGGACGCGGCGGGCGCCTGGGGCGACGAGCTGGCGGAGCTCGCCGGGGTGCGGCCTCTGGGGCTGCGGCCCCTGCGGCGCACGGCCCTGCTTCTCGACCTCGACGAGGATTCGTCGGCCTGGCCGCTGATTCACCGGGTCCAGGGTGGTCTGTACTTCAAACCGGAGGGCGGCTCGCTGATGGTCTCACTGGCGGACGAGAGCCCCTGCGCGCCGTGCGACGCCCGGCCCGAGGAGCTGGATCTGGCCATGATCGTCGATCGCTTTCAGGAACTCACCACGGTGCAGGTGCGGTGCCTCGGCCAGACCTGGGCGGGGCTGCGCACGTTCCTGCCGGACCGGCTTCCGGCGGTGGGCTACGACCCCGAGGTGAGCGACTTCTTCTGGCTGGTGGGCCAGGGCGGCGCCGGCATGCAGACCGCCCCGGCCCTGGGCCGCGTCGCCGCGGACCTGCTGGCGGGTCGACCGAACCGGTTCGAGGAGGTGCTTTCGCCGGCGCGGCCGTTCGCGTGAGTCGCCCGGGCGGCTCAGAGCCCCAGCACCAGCTTGGCGACGATGTTCTTCTGCACCTCGTTGGTGCCGCCGGCGATGGAGCTGGCCCGCAGATTGAAGTAGCGGGAAAAGGCCACCGCGCCGCCGCTCGGCCCCACCGGCGCCTCCTGCCGCCCGGATCCAGTCCCGGCCGGCACCAGGTAATGGCCTACGGCTTCCACGGCGAGCTCGGTGAGATGCTGGGAAACGTCGGCTCCCAGGTTCTTCATGATCGAGGATTCGGGGCCCGGGTTCCTGCCCTGGGAGAGGGCGGCCATGATGCGGAACTCGGTGTATTGGACCGCCTGCAGACGGACGTCCGCCGCATCGAGCTTGCGCTTGAAATCCATGTCCTCCGCCAGGGTGCCGGCCGGGGTGGGAATGGACGCCGCCAGACGCCGCAGCCGGGCCAGCGCCGTGCGCTGGGCCGCGGTGCCGCCCCCGCCCCGCTCGAACTCCAGCAGGTACTTCGCCACCGTCCATCCCTGGTTCTCCTCGCCCACACGATTCGCCTTCGGCACGCGGACGTCGTCGAAGAAGACCTGGTTCACCTCGTGGGTGCCCGAGGCGAACAGGATGGGTTCGACGGTGATGCCCGGCGTGTCCATGTCCAGCAGCAGGAACGTGATCCCCTGCTGCGGCTTGCCCGTATCGTCGGTGCGCACGAGACAGAACATGCGGTTCGCCACGTGGGCGTGGGTGGTCCAGATCTTGGTGCCGTTCAGCACGTAGTGGTCGCCGTCACTGTCGGCCCGCAGCTTCAGCGCCGCCAGGTCCGAGCCCGCCCCCGGCTCGGAGTAGCCCTGGCACCAGTAGTCCTCGCCGGAGAGGATGCGCGGCAGGTAGTGGTCCTTCTGCGCCGCCGTGCCGTGACCGATGAGCATGGGCCCGCACATGCCGAGCCCCATGGGGGCCAGGTTCGGGGCGTCCGCCAGGGTGGATTCGGTGGCCCAGATGTAGCGCCGGGTGAGGTCCCAGCCGGTGCCGCCGTAGCGTTTCGGCCAGGCGGGCGCCACCCAGCCCTGGCGGTGGAGGATGCGGTGCCAGACGATGTTGTGCTCGTAGTCGAGGAAAATGCCGGGACATCGGCGCTGGGCGTCGCGCAGCTCGTCGGTGAGAGCGTTGTCGAGAAACCGCCGCACCTCGTCGCGAAAGGCTTCGTGCTCCCGGCTGAAGGCGATGTCCATCAGGCGAGTCCCCGGGAGATCTCGAAGGCCTTGCGGCTCTCGCGGCGCAGGTCGGTGTCCAGCAGAAAGTCGGCGGCGGTGAGTGCCAGCGCCTTGGCTCCGTCCAGTGCGGCCCGGTCGCCGGTTTCGCTTCCCGCCCAGCGGGCGAACTCGGGATTGTGGATCACCACCTCCGGCGGCGCGCACGCCAGCATGGGATGAATGGAGGGGACCCGGTAACTCACGTTGCCCATGTCCGTGCTGCCGGCCCCGCCGAGCCTCTCGGGGTTCAGGAAGTCCCGCCCCAGGGCCTCGCCATGATGCTGGAACGCGTGGGCCAGGGGCCAGTTGGTGTTCAGGTCCAGGTAGTCCACGTCGGCCCAGCGGATCTCCACCTCGCAGCCGCTGCCCCGGGCGCCCGCCTCGAAGCACGCCTGCACCCGGGGTTTCAGGGCCGCCAGATGTTTCTCGGTGGCGGCGCGGACGTAGAACTCCCCCGCCGCCCGTTCCGGAACGATGTTCGGCGCCTGACCGCCGTCGGTGACGATGCCGTGGATGCGCTCCTGGTCGCGGATGTGCTGGCGCAGGTTGGAGATGGCCTGGTACGCCAGCAGCAGGCCGTCCAGCGCGTTCACGCCCTTGTGGGGCATGGCAGAGGCATGGGCTGCCCGGCCGTGATAGATCACTTCCACCTCCGCCACGCAGATGCAGGGCATGGTGGCGATATTCACACCGGCCGGATGAATCATCAGCGCGGCGTCGATGTCATCGAAAGCGCCGGCCCGGGCCATGAGCTCCTTGCCGCCACCCTTCTCCTCTGCCGGGGTGCCCAGCAGCCGGACGGCGCCGGGCAACTGGTCCTGGATGGCCTGCAGGCCGAGGGCGGCACCCAGGGCTGCGGTGGCGATGAGGTTATGGCCGCAGGCGTGGCCGATGCCGGGGAGGGCGTCGTATTCCGCCAGCAGCGCCACCGTCGGTCCTTCGCCGCCGCGGAAGGTGGCCTCGAACGCGGTGTCGAGGCCATGGGCCCCGCGCCGGGCGGTGAGGCCGAAGCGCTCCACCGTGTCGCACAGCAGGCCGCAGGCGAAATGCTCCTGAAAGGCAAGCTCGGGCCGAGCGTGGATGGCGTGGGAGACGGCGATGAGGTCGTCCGCCAGGTCGTCGATTCGGTCGAGGATGCGTTGGCGAATGGCCGATTCCATGTGTTGTTCCATCGCTGCCGGAGCGCCATTATGCAGAAGGCGATCATTGGGGAGAAACGGGATGTCGTACGATTATCGGCTGCTAGAGGTGGAGAAGCGGGGGCGCCGGGCCACGATCACCGTAGCCAATCCTCCCATCAACCTCATCACCCTGGAGCTGTTCGGGGAGCTGTCGGCGCTCTCCCGGGAGCTCGAGGCGGATCCGGAGCTCACCGTGGTGGTCGTAAAGAGCGCCGACCCGGACTTCTTTCTCGCTCACTTCGACGTGGCCGCCATCCTCGGGTTTCCCACGGACGGCGCGGCGGAGCGCGACGAGGAGCCCAACGAGTACCACTCGATGTGCGAGCGCTTTCGCACCATGGACAAGGTGACCATCGCCCAGATCGAAGGCCGGGTGGGCGGCGGCGGCAGCGAGCTGGTGGCCAGCTTCGACATGCGCTTCGGCGTGCGCGGGCGTACCCGGATCAATCAGATGGAGGTGCCGCTCGGCATCCTTCCCGGAGGCACGGGAACCCAGCGGCTGCCGCGGCTGGTGGGCCGTGCCCGGGCGCTGGAGATCATCCTCGGCGGCGACGACCTGGACGCGGAGACCGCCGAGCGTTGGGGATACCTCAACCGGGTGTTCGAGCCGGCCGCCATCGGCCCCTTCGTGGATGCGCTGGCCGACCGCATCGCGTCGTTTCCGGTGGAAGCCGTGCGGCTCGCCAAGGCGGCGGTGACCGCGGCGGATCGGCCGCTGGCGGAAGGGCTGGTGGAGGAAGCCTACCTGTTCCAGCGGCTGCTGCGCACCGACGACGCTCGGCGCAACATGGCCCGCTTCCTGGAGATCGGCGGCCAGACCCGGGAGGGTGAGCTCGACGTGGCGGAGCTTGCCGCGAAGCTGGGGGCTCCCGGGACATAGCCGGCCGCGCCGTCACGCCGCCTGGGTGGAGCGCTCCTGAATCTCCATGAAGTGCCGACGGAAGCCCACCGGATCCGCGATGCCCGGAACCGGAGCCTGGGGGTTCCCCGCGCCGGCCACCACCACCGAGCCGTAGTCGAACATCCGGCCGAGAATGGACTGGTTCACCTGGACGCTCTCCACCTTGGGCAGCAGCAGTTCGATGGTGTCGCGTTTGATGAACCCGAACTTGGCGATGATCTTCTTGTTGGTGATGGCGAGCTCCGTGGTCACGTAGCGCAGCCACGCGACCACCCAGAGGATCAGCCCCAGGCCGAACAGGGGCAGCAGGACCAGGCCGAGCAGGAACAGGGGCAGCATGGACCAGATGCTGACCTTCGCCACGTACTCCACGCGTTCCCCCTGGCCGATTACCGAATCGATGTAAGCCACGTTTGCCTCCTCGTTGCGTTGGTTTCGGGAAGCGTGCCCCGCCGCGGTCCGTTCGGCATCGTCAGTTAGCGGCAGATAGCTGCAGTTGCGGCATCTGCCGGGCGATTTCCGGTACCATCCGTGGGGAGGAGGGCGAGAACGGGAGCGCCGGCGTGGCGTCACGGGATCAGCAACCGCAACGGCGACGGGGCGTTCGTGCCTCTCGGGCGCGGCTGTCCAGGGCCTTGCTCGAGGCGGGCCTGCAGACCCAGGCGGCGCTGGCGGAGCGCATCGCCGACGTCGAAGGTCTGGATTCGGCGCCGAAGGACATGGTGAATCGGGCGTTTCGCGAGCTGCCGGTGGAGGCCAGGTCGCTCGAACGCATCGCCCAGGTTCTCGGAGTGCCGTCGTACACGCTGTACAAGACGGCTGACGAGGCGGAGGTCGGGGCGGACGCCGCGGGCGCCGTAGCGGCGGCAGATCCCGGGCCCCGGCAGCGCGACCGCTACGGGGCCTTGCTGCGTGGGGCGGTGGCCACGGCCGCAGCCATGGTGGCGCTGGCGGTCGGAGTCCGGCTGTGGGATCACGAGCTGGCGGACGGCTCCGAGGCGAACCCGGCGGATGCGCCGGCGCGGCTGACCCTGGGCCGGCCGCACCTGATGGTGCTGCCGCTCGAGGGGGACGACGAGGACCTTCGCGAGGCACTGCGCGTTGCCCTTCGGGATACGTTCAACGTGGCGTCCGAGACCGCCATCGGCCTGTCGGAACGTTCCGACCTCCCGGCGCTGGCGCGGCGGCTGCGTCTCGACGTGATCGTCGACGGCGAGGTCGTCCGCGTGGGTCGGCTCGCCGCGGTGCGGATCTATACCTATTTCAACGGTGTGCGCAGGCAGGCGTGGGCGGAAAGCGGGCCTTCCGTTGCGTTCACCAGTCAGCTGCAGTCCGTGGCGCAACGCTCTGCCAAGGCCATCGGTCATGCCCTGGGGATGGCGCAAGCGCCGCCCCCCCACTTTCCCCCCGCCACCGCCCAGGACGACTATCTGGCCGGTGAGCGGCGTCTCGATCAGCCCTCCAGTGAGCTCAACGTCAAGCGCGCCGAGACGCGCTTCCAGGCCGCTCTGCGGCAGGATCCCGGCTACGCCGCGGCCCACGCCGGGCTGTGCCGGGCCCTGCTCGAGGAGCACTGGATGTTCGAAGAGGACCGAATGCTTCGCGGCGCCGCCCGCGCCTGCGGCGAGGCGTTGCGGCTCGATCCCGACCACCCTCTGGTGATGGCTGCACACGGCCGCTTCCTCGCCCGTACCGGTCGCATTCGGGAAGCCGTCGAGCTCTACCGAGAGCTCACGGCCCGGGAACCGATGCTCGCCACGGCGTTCGAGGGCCTGGCGGCCACCCTCCTGGAAGCCTATCGCCAGAGCGGGGACGTCGCACAGCTCGCTGCGGCGAAGCGCGCGGCGAGAGCCGCGGCGGAGCTGGACCCGCTGATCTGGAAGCCGCTGTTCTCCCTGGCCACCATGGAGTGGCTCGACGGCCACCTGGAGGCGGCCATCGCCGTCAGCGAGCAGGCTCGCGCGCGAAGCGAGAACGAGTACGTGCTGGGCAACCTGGGTAGCTTCTATGCGTGCTCGGGGGATTTCGAACGGGCGCGGCAGGCCTACCTGCGCGCGAGGGAGCTGGCGCCCCAGTCCTACGTAGGCGACGAGTTCCTCGGCAGCGTGTACTACTTTCTCGGTGACTACGAGCGCTCCATCCGGTTGCGGCGCCGGGCCATTGCGGCCATCGGCGAAGGCGCGCCGGAGATCCACCAGATGTGGGGCAACCTCGGTGACGCCTATCGCAGCAACGGTGAGGTGGAGGCTGCCGTGGACGCATACCTGCGAGCCGTGGAGATCGCCGAGCGCGATCATCTGCGGGGAACGGCACCGGCCACGGATCGGGTCGCGCGGGCCTACTACTACGCGGTTCTGCGCGAGCTCGCGCCGGAGCGGGTGCCGGCGGTCGTGGACCGGGAGCTCGATGCGCAGCTCGAGGATCTGGCGGCGGGCGTGGCGGACCCCACCGCGCATCGCCGGATGGCGCAGATCTGGCTGCTGCGGGGCGCGCCGGAGAAAGCCCGGGAGGCACGGGACCGGGCCGCCGCCATCTGCCCCGGCTACATCGCCCTGCCGGAGCTCGCGGCGCTGTAGCCGGCGGAGAGGGTCGCCCTCAGACGATCCGTGACCCCTTCTTGCCCCAGTAGGCGTCTTTGAGGAGGCGCTTGTAGAGCTTGCCGGTGGGCAGGCGCGGCAACTCCTCCATGAAGTCGACGCTCCGTGGGCACTTGTAGCGGGCCAGGTGCTGCCGGGCGTATTCCAGCAGCTCCGCTTCCAGCTCGGGCCCGGGCTCGGCCGAGGCGGCCGGCTGGACCACGGCCTTCACCGCCTCCCCCATCTCCGGGTCCGGCACGCCGATCACGGCCACGTCCGCCACCTTGGGATGCATGACGAGCTGATCCTCGATCTCCTGGGGATAGATGTTCACGCCCCCGGAGATGATCATGAAGGTGGCCCGGTCGGTCAGGTACAGATAGCCTTCTTCGTCCACGTAGCCCACGTCGCCGAGGGCGCTCCAGTTGGGGTGCTCGGGATGCTGGGCGCTCCTGGTCTTGTCGTCGTCCTTGTGGTAGCGGAACGGCAGCTCGGGCTGCTCGAAGTAGACGATACCGGGCTCTCCGGGCGGCAGCTCGCGGCCGCTGTCGTCACAGATGTGCAGTTGCCCGATCACCGGCCGACCCACGGTGCCCGGATGGGCGAGCCATTCTTCCGGGGCGCAATGGGTGAGGCCGTTCAGCTCGGTGCCCGCGTAGTACTCGTAGAGAATCGGTCCCCACCAGTCCAGCATCTGCTTCTTGATGCCCACCGGGCACGGGGCGGCGGCATGGATGGCCACCCGGTGGGACGACAGATCGAAGCCGGAACGGGCGTCCTCCGGCAGCTTCAACATGCGGGTGAACATGGTCGGCACCCACTGACTGTGGGTGATCCGGTGCTGCTCGATGGCGCGCAGGGCGCCGACCTCGTCGAAGCGGGGCATCATGACCACGGTGCCCCCCAGCGCCAGGACGGCCGTGGAAAAGCCGATGGGGGCGGAGTGGTACAGCGGTGCCGGCGAGAGGTACACGGTGTCCTGGTCGAACCCCCACAGGGCCTGCTGCAGGGCGCCCACCGGGCCCGCGTCATCATGGATCCTGGCACCGGTCAGCGGTCGGGCGATGCCTTTCGGGCGGCCCGTGGTGCCGGAGCTGTAGAGCATGAACTGGCCGGCCGGCTCGTCCCCCAGCGGCTCGGCCGGGTAGTCCGCGAGCATGGTCTCGTAGGGCTGATAACCCGGCTCGAGGCCGTCGACCATCAGCCAGGTGTGGCAGCGGGGCGCGAAGTCCGGCAGCGCCCGGGCTACCTCGCCCAGGTGCCGCGAGGCCACCAGAACCTGAGCCTCGCAGTCGTCGAGGATGTAACCGGCTTCCTCCGCCGTCAGATAGCGGTTGATGGTGGTGATGTACAGCCCCGAGCGCAGCGCGGCCCACACCACCTCGAAGTAGCGCAGGTGGTTCTCCATGAAGATGGCCATGTGGTCGCCGGGGCGCAGGCCCCTGGCCCACATGAGCTGAGCCAGCCGGTTGGAGCGCTCGTCCAGGGCCGCGAAGGTGACCGTCTCGCCGCTCTCGGAGTGGATCACCGCCGCCTTGTCGGGTACTTCCCGCGCCCACTTGCCTGGATACATGTCGTCCTCCTCAGCCGTTCAGCCGGGCGCACTCGGCCATCAACCGCACCGCCTGCTCGTCCCCCGCCACCGTGAGACCGGTGGCGCCGCTGTCTTCCCACGCGCGGAAGCGCCGGCGGATGCGCGCCGGGGGCCCCACCAGCGCGCCCTGATCCACGAACTCGTCCGGCACGGCAGCCGCCGCTTCCTCCTTCCGTTTGGCCAGGTAGAGCTCCTGAATCCTCTCGGCAGCCTCGGGGAAACCACGCCGGATCATCATCTCCTTGTGGAAGTTCTTGTTCCGGTGGCCCATGCCCCCCACGTAGAGGGCGATGCCGGGCTTCAGGCGGTCCAGGGCACCCTGCACGTCGTCCGTCACCTGCACCTGGGTCATGGCCTGAATCTCGAACTCATCGCGGCGCTTGCCGGCTTTCTCCAGTCCCTCGCGGATCCATCCTTCGTAGATGTGCGCGGATTCCGGGACGTAGCCGAGGGGCAGCCAGCCGTCGGCGATCTCTGCGGTGAGGCGCACGGTGGCCTCCATGCCGGTGCCGAGCCAGACGGGGATGTTCGGGTTCATGTGGAGGATGGACTTCAGCGGCTTGCCCACGCCGAGGGCGCCCTCGCCCTGATACGGCAGGCAGATCTCCCGGCCCTGATGGCTGACGGGCGCTTTCCGGGCGAAGATCTTTTTCATGATGGTGACGTAGTCGCGGATGCGGTAGTAGGGCCGTCCCCAGGGTTGGCCGTACCAGCCCTCGACGATCTGCGGCCCCGACATGCCGATCCCGCAGATGACCCGGTTGCCGCCGGCGATCTGGTCCAATGTGGCCATGGCCATGGCCGCGTTGGCCGGGGTGCGGCCGGCGAGCTGAATCACCGCCGTGCCGAGGCGGATGTGCTGGGTGTGCGCGGCGATGTAGGCCAGAGGCGTGACGGCGTCGGAGCCGTAGGCTTCCGCGGTCCAGACCGAGTCGTAACCCAGCCGCTCGGCCAGCTTCACCAGATCCAGGGGGATCCGCAGCTCCGGGCCGGAATAGCCCAGCATCAGGCCAAGCTTCATGGCCGCCTCCTCTCCACTTCGGGACGAGCTTACTACAGGGGCGCGCGGGCGGTCAGGTGCGCTCGGCCAAATCGCGCATGCCCTGGTCGGTGGTGAAGAACACGCTGCCGGTGAGGCGCAGAATGAACTCGGTGCCTTCGAGCCGCTCCATCACCGGCGCCTTCACCTCGGAGAGGTGCAGCTTGATACCCATGTCCTCCAGATTGGCATTCAGGCGATGGAGCATCTCCAGGCCGCTGATGTCGATCATGTTCACCGCGCTCATCACCAGCAGCACGTGGCGGGTGCCCGGGCGCCGCTGCACGATCTTCAGCAGCTTGCTCTCGATCTGGTGGCTGTTGGTGAAGTTGACGTTCTCGTCGATGCGGATCGCTGCCACGTGAGGAAAGGTTTCCACGTCGTAGCGTCGCGCGGAACGGAAGTGCTCGGTGTGGGGAACGCGGCCGACGATGACCACATGAGGCCGGCTGGACGTGCGAACGAAGAAGGCAATGGAGAGCGCCACCCCGATGAGAATCCCGGTCTCCACGCCGAAACCGAGCACGCTGGCGAAGGTGACCAGCTCGGTGATGCTGTCCTCCCGGTAGACCTTCCAGTGCCGGCGCAGGCTTTCGATGTCGAAGATACCCACCACCGACACGACCACGATGGCGGCCAGGGCCGCGTGAGGCAGCCGGGCGAACAGCGGCGTGAAGTAGAGCAGGGTGAGGACGATCAACGCCCCGCACACCAGCGAGCTCACCTGTGAGCGGGCGCCGGCCTGATGGTTCACGCTGGAGCGGGAGAAGCTTCCCGCTACCGGATAGCCACCGGTGAAGGCGGCGCTCACGTTGGCGGCCCCCAGGGCGATGAGCTCCTGGTGGGCGTTCACCCGGGTGCGCTGGCGGGCGGCCAGGGTGGCGCCGATGGAGTAGCTTTCCACGTAGGAGACCACCGCGATCATGGCTGACGAGGGCGCGATGTCCACCCACAGCTGCCATTCGAACGGTGGCAGGGTGAAGCTCGGCAGGCCTGACGGCAGGTCGCCCACGACGGCCACGCCATGGTCCGCGTCCAGATTCCACAGCACCACCGCCACCGCCGCCAGCACCGTCACCAGCATGGGGCCGGTGCGGCTCACCGGGTGTTCCGCGGAAACCTCCGGGCGCAGCCAGCGCAGCAGGGTCACCGCATGACGGCGCACGAGCCACAGTCCCGCCAGGCTCCCGGCGCCGAGGAGCAGGGCGGCGGCGTTGAGCTCCTCTGTGTGGGTGGCCAGAGTCATCAGTTGGTGGAAAGGATCGGTGGCCTCGCCGCTGCCGATGCCGGTGAACGCCGGAAGTTGGCTGATGACGATGAGCACGGCGGCGGCGTTGACGAACCCGGTGATCACCGGAAGGCTCAACAGGTTCACCAGGCCACCCATCTGCGACAGCCGCAGCAGCCACAGGACGATGCCGGCCTGCACGCACAGCACCGTGGTGACGCCGATATAGCTCTGCTGGTACTCGGGGGCGTACCGACCCACCGCCGTGGCCACCATCAGGGCGGTGATGGCCACCGGCCCCACCGCCATGTGCTGGGACGAGCCGAGAATGGCGTACACCACCATGGGCAGAAGACTGGCGTAGAGGCCCGCCTCGGGCGGGAGACCGGCGAGCACGGCGTAGGCGATGGCCTGGGGCACGGTGATGACCCCGACCACCAGGCCCGCCACGGCGTCGTGGGTAAGATCGTCACGGCGATAGCGCCGCAGCACTCTCCAGATGGGGAGGTAGCTCTGCCAGTCTTTTACCCGAAGTTGCAACGGCAAGACGGATGAATCGTTCAGCCAGGTAAGGCATTCTACCCAGGAATCGCCACCGAATCGGAGGACATCCCCGTGCAGACACGCGCCGCCGTCGCCACCGGGCCCGGGCAACCTCTGAGTATCGAGACCGTGGACCTGGAAGGTCCCAAGGCCGGCGAGGTGCTGGTGGAGGTCAAGGCCACCGGCCTCTGCCACACCGACGCCTACACACTTTCCGGGGCCGATCCGGAGGGCCTGTTTCCAGCGATTCTCGGCCACGAAGGGGCGGGCGTGGTGGTGGACGTGGGCCCGGACGTGCGAAGCCTGCAACCCGGCGATCACGTGATTCCCCTCTACACGCCGGAGTGCCGGCAGTGCAAGTTCTGCCTCTCGCGCAAGACCAATCTGTGCGGCGCGATCCGCGAGACCCAGGGCAAGGGCGTGATGCCCGACGGCACCAGCCGGTTCTCGCTCCACGGCCGGATGCTGCATCACTACATGGGGACTTCGACGTTCTCCAACTACACCGTCGTGCCCGAGATCGCCCTGGCCAGGATCCGACCCGATGCACCGTTCGACAAGGTCTGCTACATCGGCTGCGGGGTGACCACCGGCCTCGGCGCGGTGATCAACACGGCGAAGGTGGAGCCGGGCGCCAACGTGGCGGTGTTCGGGCTGGGCGGTATCGGCCTGAACGTGATCCAGGGTGCTCGTCTCGTCGGGGCGGACCGCATCATCGGGGTGGACCTGAATCCGGCGAAGCGGCCCCTGGCGGAGAAGTTCGGCATGACGGACTTCATCAATCCGGCGGACGTGGACGACGTGGTGGCGGCCATCATCGATCTCACCGACGGCGGCGTGGATTACTCGTTCGAGTGCATCGGCAACGTGAACGTGATGCGCCAGGCGCTGGAGTGCTGCCACAAAGGCTGGGGCGAGAGCATCATCATCGGTGTAGCCGGGGCGGGCCAGGAAATCAGCACCCGGCCGTTTCAGCTCGTGACGGGCCGCGTGTGGCGGGGCACCGCCTTCGGCGGCGCCCGGGGACGCACCGACGTGCCGCGCATCGTCGACTGGTACATGAACGGCAAGATCAACATCGACGACCTGATTACCCACACCCTGAGCCTCGACGAGATCAACCACGGCTTCGAGCTCATGCACCGGGGCGAGAGCATCCGGTCGGTGGTGATCTACTAGCGGACGAGATCAGGCACGTGCGAGCTCCCCGTTCCGGCTTGAAACCCAGCCTGCGCAGCACCAGGGCCGCCGGGATTCCCCCTACGGCGCTCGCGATTGCCTGCGGGCGCCGCCGCCCCTAAGCTCGAGAGCGGCAAGTGCAAGGGAGGAGAGCATGGCCGAATCTCCATGGCTGGCGCAGGTGCGCGAAGAAATCGTCGAGCCGGCGCGGCCCGTCTGCGATCCGCATCATCATCTCTGGGACCATCCCGGCAGCCGCTACCTGCTCGACGAGCTGCTGGAGGACGTGGGTAGCGGCCACAACGTGGTCTCAACGGTCTTCGTCGAGTGCGCCAGCATGTATCGGGCGGACGCACCGGAGGCGCTGCGGCCGGTGGGGGAGACGGAGTTCGTCAACGGCGTCGCCGCCATGTCGGCCAGCGGCGCGTACGGCCGGCTTCGCGCATGTGCCGGCATCGTCGGCTTCGCCGATCTGACCCTGGGCGCCCGGGTGGGTGAGGTGCTCGACCTGCATCTGGCCCGCAGCGACCGGTTCCGGGGCATCCGCCATGCCGCCGGCTGGGATCCGGACGAACGGGTGCGAAACTCTCATACCCATCCACCCCGCGGCCTGCTGCTGGATCCTGCGTTCCGGGCCGGCTTCGCCGAGCTGGCTCGCCGTGGCCTCAGCTTCGACGCCTGGCTCTACCATCCGCAGATTCCCGAGCTCACGGACCTGGCGCGGGCGTTTCCCGACGTCACCATCGTCCTCGACCATCTCGGTGGCCCGCTGGGCATCGGCCCGTACGAAGGGCGCCGCGAGGAGATCCTCGAGGGTTGGCGCAGGGATCTGGCGGAGCTGGCGCGTTGCGACAACGTCCATGCCAAGCTGGGGGGGATGGTGATGCCCATCAACGGCTTCGGCTTCCACAAGCGCGACCGGCCACCCACCTCGGACGAGCTGGTAGCGGCCACCAGTCGGTACTATCGCCACGCCATCGATTGCTTCGGGCCCGAGCGCTGCATGTTCGAGAGCAACTTTCCGGTGGACAAGCAGAGCTGCTCCTATCACGTGCTGTGGAACGCATTCAAGAAGCTGGTGGCCGATGCCTCCGAGGTTGAGAAGGCGCGGCTGTTTCACGATACGGCCGTAGAAGTCTATCGGCTCGGCGCGACTTCCTGACGCGTCTCCTCTGCGGCGCTGCCAGCCGTGCCGTGGGGTGCCATAATGGCGCTTCCATGTCATCGTCGAAGGAGGAGGACGACTTGAGATTCCCCATGGTCTGCAGCTTGGCTGCCCTGCTGCTCGCACTCGATGGTTCCGCTGCCGCAGCGGCCGATATGCCCGCGCCGCCCGCGCCGCCGGAGGCCGACGTCTATTTCATCGAGCCCGCGGACGGAGCGGTGCTGACGAGCCCGGTCACGGTGAAGTTCGGCCTCAGGGGCATGGGCGTCGCCCCTGCCGGTGTCGAACGTGCGGGCACCGGTCATCACCATCTGCTCATCGACGTGGATGACGGTGAGATCGATCTCGGCCTGCCACTCCCCGCGACGGAACAGGTCCGCCACTTCGGCGCGGGCCAGACCGAAGCGGAAATCGAGCTGGCGCCGGGCGAGCATCGGCTCACCCTGGTGCTGGGCGATCATCTGCACGTTCCCCACGACCCTCCTGTCACCTCGCGGACCATCACCATAACGGTTGAGTGAACGCAGGTACGGGTTTGTTCGGATAGATTGCGCCGATCCTAAGTCATAGCCTCGAAGGGGTGCCTTCCATCGCGGGGGCAGCCGCAAAACTTCTCATTCGACAAGCGAGGTGACGGGCGATGAACGGATTCATGCAACGGCGCCTACCGGGCCGCCTGATCCCGACACTGGTGCTCATGGCGGGGCTTTCCGCCGGCTTTGCCGCCGTGGCGGCGCCCGGACCTTCCGGTCCCGGCGGTCAGCAGGGGCCCGCGGTGCGGCAGCCTCAGGTGGACCAGGATCGGGCCCAGCAGCGGGACCGCACCATGGACCGGGCGATGGATCGGAGCATGGACAGATCCATGGATCGGGGCATGGACAGAGCGGCGGACCCCGAACGGGCCGCCGACCGCGACCGGGACCGGTTGCGCGTTCATCAGGACCAGCCCATCTACGGTCAGGAGGTCATGACCGAGCAGGAGCGGCTGCGCTACCGCGAGCAGCTCCAAGCCATCCCCGATGAAGCGGAACGCAACCGCTTCCGCGAGCAGCACCGCGAGGAAATGCAAGAGCGGGCGCAGGCTCAGGGAATCACGCTGCAGGAGGTTGAGGAGCCCGGCCTCGGCGACCAGGACCGGTTGCGCGACCGCGACCGCGACCAGGACCCGGACCGCGATATGGACCGCGATCGAGACATGGACCGCGACCAGGACATGGACCGGGACCGCCTGCGGGTGGATCAGGATGACCGGTGACCGGCCTCATGCGGTGAGCCGAGCGGTCTTCGAGGGCCTTCTGGGCGGTTTGTTGTTGACGACCCTGTTTGGGTGGCCGGCGGGTGGCTGGGCGGAGACCAGCGCATCGCTGGCCATTGGCGCCGAGTACCGCAGCGGCGACTACGGCGCCGGTGGCAGCGACATCGACGACGTGTACGTGCCCGTGACCTTGGACGTGCAGCGGGACGACCTGATCTTCCGGGTCACGGTACCGTACGCCTGGGTCCAGGGTCCGGCTGGTAGTCTCCGGAGCTCGGAGACGCTGCTGCCGGGCCAGGGGCCGCAGATCTCCGACGGCGGGCTCGGCGACGTGATCGCCAGCGTCACCCTGCAGAATCTGTATCAGAGCGCGGACGGTGCCACGGCCGTCGACCTCACGGGAACCGTCAAGCTGGGCACGGCGGACGAGGACGAGGGATTGGGGACGGGAGAGACGGACTACTCGGGCCAGCTCGACGTGTACCGGTTCCTGCGGGAGGGCGCCGTTTTCGCCAGTCTCGGTTATCAGTTCCGTGGAGAACCGCAGGATTACGATCTGAAGAACACCTGGTTCGCCGCCGCTGGGGGCCTGTTCTATCTGTCGTCGGAAACCAGCCTGGGCGGGATGCTCAGCTATCGGCCCGAAGTGGTGTCGTCGGGGGATCCCGCTGCCGACGCCACGCTTTTTTTCGCCAGGCGGCTGAGCTCGCGGGTTCAGTTTCGCGGCCACGCGCTGGCGGGACTCGCCGACGCGAGCCCGGACTGGGGCGTCGGCGCCAGCCTGGTTTTCTGGTTGTAAGAGGGCGGCGCGAGGCCGGCAAGCGGTCAACTGACTGTCTCGTCCGCGATGGTAGTATCTCCCTCGAGCCGGTGCGGGAGCGTCCGGCAGCAACAGGAGAGATCATGACCATCGAAGTCATCGGCGCCGGATTCGGTCGTACCGGTACCCTGTCGTTGAAGCTGGCGCTGGAGAAGCTGGGCTTCGGCAAGTGCTACCACATGCTGGAGGTCACGCAGAACCCGGGCCACGTGGCGCTGTGGCAGGACGCGACACGGGGCGAGCCGACGGACTGGGACACGCTGTTCCAGGGCTACAGAGCCAGCGTCGATTGGCCGGCATGCAACTTCTGGGAGCTGCAGCTCGGGCACTACCCGAACGCCCGGATCATCCTCTCCGAGCGCGATCCCGACCGCTGGTACGAAAGCGTGATGAACACCATCTACCCCTCGAGCATCGCCTTTCGGGAGTCGGATGATCCGGCGATCCAGCAACTCGCGGAGATGGTCTTCGAGCTCGTCTGGGAAGGCACCTTTCACGGCCGGGTGGAGGACAAGGAGCACGCCATCGACGTCTATCTGGCACACAACGAATACGTCAAGAAGCAGGCGCCGAAAGACCGGCTGCTGGTGTTCCAGCCGGAGCGCGGCTGGGAACCGCTGTGCGAGTTCCTCGACCGCCAGGTGCCCGACGAGCCGTTCCCCCGGGTCAACTCCACGGAGGAGTTCCGCGCCCGTATTCGCTAGCGGCGCGGCGCTGGGTCAGAAGGAGGCGGCCGCCCGCGGCGCGCCCACGAGCCGCTCGCGCAGCCGGCGGATGGCCTCGAGCTCATAGCCCGCGTGGAGGGTGGCCTGCGCCTTCAGTCGTGCCACGTCCGCTTCGGTGAACCAGCCCACGTCCAGCAGTTCCCCCTCGTCGAAGCAGGTGACGTCCTCCAGCACGGGAGCGGCGTACACCATGTGCAGCGAGCGCTTGTAGGAGTAGGCGCCCAGCTCCAGCAGCTCGGGAGTGGAGATCTGCAACTCCTCCTCGAGCTCTCTTGCGGCCGCCGCAGCGGGAGACTCGCCCCGCTCGATCTGACCTCCCGGCAGACCCCAACGGCGCCGGCCGGCCCAGTAGCGATTGTGGACCGCCAGCAGGTAGCTGTCCCCCCGGTAGAGGATGCAGCGGGCGGTCTTGTAACGGCGAGTCATGACCGCATTGTAGCAGGGGCGCCCGCCCGCTACCCGCCGCCGCCTGCCAATTGCTCGTTCAGGAGGTGGTTCAGGGCCTCGACGCGGATCCGGCGGCCGTATTCCGACAGCTCGTACGCCTCGGCGTAGCGGCTTCCCGGGGGGCCGAAGCGCCGGGCCACCGCTTGCGGACGGCGGCCGTAGTACTCCGCCAGCCAGCTCCGCCGGTCGCCGGTGACGGCGACGCCGTCCAGATGGGGCAGCCATTCGAATACCTGGGACGCGTGGCAGGCGAGCAGGGAAACCACGGCATCGAAGTCGTCACCGATGTCGAGCAGCCAGTCCGCGCGAAACGGCTGGGGGCGCTGGAAGAAATCGCACATGGCCAGCACCACCGGGTCCTCGGCCAGGGCCGGGACGCCGGGCACCACGTTGGGGACCCGCAGCAGGTAGCAGGCGTCCTGCACCAGCCGTGCGGCGGCTCGATGGTCCGGGTGGTAGTCCTCGAGGCGGTGGGTCACCAGCACGTCGGGGCGAAACCGCCGCACCTCGCTGATCAGCCGCTGCCGCAGTGCCAGGCTGG
Organism: Pseudomonadales bacterium; assembly: GCA_041690675.1. Lineage (GTDB taxonomy): Bacteria > Pseudomonadota > Gammaproteobacteria > Pseudomonadales > Azotimanducaceae > UBA7803. The sequence continues at coordinate 70,260 of JAWLGU010000005.1, forward strand.
CCTCCAGCTCGCCGTCGGGAACGTCCCACACGGTGAGCTCCGCTCCCAGCAGGTCCGCCGCCCGCTGCGCCTCGACCCGGCGCCGCGCCGCCAGCTCGCCGCGGCCGAGCCGATGATGGCCGACGGAGCCGTCGGTGAGACAGAGGATGGTCAACGCGCCGCCGGCGCGCGACTGGCGCACCATGAGACCGCCGGCGTGAAACTCGGCATCGTCCGGATGGGCCGCCACCACCATGAGCCGGAGCTGACCCACGTGCAGGGCGGTCAATCGACCACTCCGGGCCGGCGCCGGTAGTGCAGGGTCGCCTGCTCGAACTCGTGGGCGAGCTGCAGCAGGCCCAGGTCGTCGTGGGGCCCGGTGACGATCTGCAGGCCCGCGGGCAGGCCCTCGGGAGTAAACCCGGCCGGCACCGAAATGGCCGGCAGCCCGGTGACGGAGATGGCGCAGCAGATCGTCATCCAGTCGATGTAGGTGTCCATGGGCTGTCCGTTGATCTCGCGAACCCAGTCCGTCTCCACCGGGAAAGGCGGCACCTGAGTCGCCGGCAGCAGCAGCGCGTCGTAGCGCTGGAAGAATTCCACGACCCGGCGATAGATGTGGGTGCGCGTCACCTCCGCTTCGAGGATCTCTCGGGTCTGCAGTGCCAGTCCCCGCTCGATGTTCCAGATCACGGTGCTTCTGGCCTGGTCACGCCAATCCGGTACATCCCGCGCCAGAGAATGCCCGAGTACCGCCAGGGCTGCTGCCCGTTGCACCTGAAACACCTCCATGGCGCCGCGAAGGTCGGGACAGTCGCGTTCGACCTGACAGCCGAGGTCCCGGAAGGTTTGCGCGGCGGACTCGACGATGGCGGCCAGCTCCGGCGCGACGGGGACGAGATCGAGATCGGGGGTCCAGGCCACGCGCAGCCCACGCAGATCCCGAGCCAGTGTGCCGGCGAAGGCGTGGCCCGGCTGGCCCAGGGACAGGGGGTCATCGCGGTAGTGGCCGGCCTGAACCGACAGCAGCAAGGCCGTGTCGGCCACGGTGCGCGCCATGGGTCCGGGCGTGGAGAGGCGGGCAAGCCAGCCCATGGGGCGGCGGTCCGGCACCCGGCCGATGGAGGGCCGCATGCCCACCACGTTGCAGAACGCCGCTGGGTTGCGCAGCGAGCCGCCCATATCGCTGCCGTCCGCCAGCGGGGTCATGCCCGTGGCCAGTGCGACCGCGGCGCCGCCGCTGCTGCCGCCGGCGGTACGGTCCGGCGCGTACGGATTGCGGGTGACGCCGAACAGCGCATTGACCGTGTGGGATCCCAGCCCCAGCTCCGGCATATTGCTCTTGCCGATGTAGATCGCCCCTGCGGCCCGCTGCCGGGCCGCGAGGGCGTCATCCGCCGCGGCGATGCGGTCACGGAACGGCGGGAATCCGAAGGTCGTGGGGAAGCCGGCAACCTCAACCGCATCCTTCGGCGCCATGGGCAGGCCGTGCAGCGGCCCCAGCCGGTCGCCGGCAGCTTGGGCACGGTCTGCGCCGCGGGCCAGCTCCAGTGCCCGATCCCGGGGCAGCAGGTTGACCAGGGCGTTCAGCCGGGGATTCAAGCGCTCGATCTGGTCGTAGCATGCGTTCATCAGCTCGACGGCGGTGAGCTTGCCTCGCTGGATGGCAGCCACCAGCGACGCGGCGCTCTCGAAGATGAGATCGGTCACGACCTGCCTCCCTGATGCCCCCGGGGCGTGCCCGGTCCGGGGGGGTTCATTGTGGAAAGATCGCCGGACACGCGCAACCGGGGCGCGCAAAGCCGTATGCCCAAGGGGGCGGCGCGCCATGGCGGTGATCGTAGTAGGCTTTGCCGAATCGGGGCTGCCGCCCCGCCCCCGGGAACAGGAAGGGAGGAACCGACCATGACCGAGGTTGTTCGAGCGCTGGTGGACGCGCTAGGCGAGGACTGCGTGCTGATCGGTGACGACGTGCACCAGCGCGCCGCCGGCCTCTGGCGTCGTGACACCATCCAGGCCAAGGCGCTGATCCGCCCGCGTTCCACGGACGAGGTCAGCACGGCCATGCGGATCTGCCATGACCACGATCAGACCGTGGTGGCCCACGGCGGTCTGACCGGGCTGGTGAACGGAGCGCTCACCGGTCCGGACGATGTAGCGCTGTCCCTGGAGCGCATGAAAGCCATCGAATCCGTGGATCCCGTGGACCGGATCATGGTGGTGCAGAGCGGGGCCGTGCTGCAGCAGATTCAGGAGCGGGCCGAGGAGCACGGGTTGCTGTTTCCGCTCGATCTGGGCGGCCGCGGAAGCTGCACCATTGGCGGCAACATCTCCACCAACGCGGGCGGAAACCGGGTCATCCGCTACGGCATGACCCGGGACATGGTTCTGGGGCTCGAGGCGGTGCTGGCAGACGGCACCGTGGTCTCCAGCATGAACCGAATGATCAAGAACAACGCCGGCTACGATCTGAAGCAGTTGTTCATCGGTACCGAGGGCACGCTGGGGATCGTCACCCGTGCCGTGTTGCGATTGCGCGAGCGGCCCCGGCATCTGGCCACCCTGTTCGTCGCCGTGGACGAGTTCGCCAAGCTGCCCGCGTTCCTCAAGCACATGGACGCCGCCTTGGGTGGCACGCTGTCGGCCTTCGAGGTGATGTGGAACGAGTTCTACACGCTGGTGACCACCGAGCCCGCCAAAAATCAGCCGCCGCTCTCTCAGGACTACCCGTACTACGTGCTGGTGGAGGCCATGGGCGCGGACGAGGCCGCGGTGGAGGAGGCGCTGGCGGAGGCCTACGAGCGGTCCCTCATCGTCGACGCCGTGCTGGCGCAGTCGGAGAGCCAGCGGCGCCAGCTCTGGGCCATGCGCGACGACGTGGAGCAGTGCTTTCGCGACGGCCCCACCGTCGCCTTCGACGTCAGCCTGCGGATCTCCGACATGGAGGCCTATGTGGCCGAGGTACGGAGTCGGCTCTCCCGGATGCCGGGCTCCTGCCGCTGCTACGTCTTCGGTCACCTCGGCGACGGCAACCTCCACTTGGTGGTGGGGCCGGAAACGCTCACTCCCGAGATCCGCCGCATCGTGGAAGAGTGTGTTTATCAGCCGTTGCGTGCGGTGGCCGGTTCCGTCTCCGCCGAGCACGGCGTCGGTCTCGAGAAGAAACCGTATCTCGACATCTCCCGCAACCCGACCGAGATCGAGCTCATGCGCACACTCAAACGGGCCATGGATCCAAAGGGCCTGCTGAACCCGGGGAAGATCTTCGACCGGAAGCCGCAACGGGCAGGTGTGGGAGCATGACGACGTTACACTACCGATCGCTCTACGACGTACGCGCCCGGATCAGAAGCGGTGAACTGAGCGCCCGGGAGGTGACCGAGGCGTGCCTGGCGCGTATCGAGGCCCTCGAGCCGGAGCTGCACGCGTTCGCGCGGGTTCTCGGCGAGCAGGCCATGAGCACTGCCCAGCGGCTCGACCAGGAACGCCGGGCCGGCAAGCCTCTACGGCCGTTGCACGGGGTTCCGGTGGCGGTCAAAGACCTACTGTACACCCGCGGCGTGGCCACGGCGTCGGGAACCATCGTGATGCGCGATTTCATTCCCGACGAGGATGCCACCGTCGTCACCCGCCTGAAGGAGGCGGGCGCGGTGATCGTTGGCAAGGCTCAGCTCACAGAAGGCGCCTTCGGCGCCCATCATCCGGCGATCCAGGCGCCGGTCAATCCGTGGAATCCCCACTGCTGGCCCGGCGTATCCTCCTCCGGTTCCGGCGTGGCCGTGGCCGCGGGCATGGCATACGGAGCCCTGGGGTCCGACACCGGCGGAAGCATCCGCTTTCCGTCGGCGAGCTGCGCCCTGGTGGGGATCAAGCCTACCTATGGGCGGGTCAGCCGGCACGGCGCATTCCCCCTGGCCGAGTCCCTCGACCACATCGGTCCCATGACTCGGACGGTCAAGGACGCCGCCATACTGCTGAAGGTTCTCGCCGGCCAGGACCGGCGCGATCCGACGACGCTGCCGGACGCGGTGCCGGATTACCCCGCTTCGACGGCGGAACGCATCTCCGGCATGACCATCGGGGTGGACTGGGAGTACGTGAGCCGCGGCGTGGAGCCGGCGGTCGTGGCGACCGTGCGGGATGCCCTGGCGATCTTTCGGGAGCTCGGCGCGGAGATCCGGGAGGTGACCATGCCCGAGTCCACGAGCGCCCTGGTGGACGGCTGGAGCATCACCTGCGGCGTCGAGTGCGCGCATGCCCACGCCCGCTACTACCCATCGCAGAAGGAGGCTTACGGGCCGGTTTTGTCGGGGCTCATCGAGCTGGGTCTACGGGTGACGGAGGCCGACTACCAGAAACTGGAGCGAACCCGCCGCGAGTTCCGCCAGGCGTTCGACCGCGTGCTGCAGGAAGTCGACCTGATGATCGCGCCCTGCATGCCGATGTTGCCCCCGGAGCTCGATACGCTGGATGCGGAGCTGGATGTGGACGAGGGCCGCGCCGAGTTCATCACCTTCACCGCCCCGTTCGATTACTCGGGCCACCCGACCATCACCCTGCCTGCGGGCTTGACCGAGGACCGGCTGCCCAAGGCGTTTCAGCTCGTCGGCCGCATGCTGGGCGAGCCGACGCTCATTCGTGCCGGTTCGGCGTTCGAAGCGGCACTGGGCTGGGAAGAGCATCCGCTTCCGTAGCGTCGCGGTCACGCGCCCGCGAGCGCGTCATGGAGTGCGAAGACGGCATCCAGCACCGCTTCAGGGGCTTCCATTGCGGCCACGACCGCGACGGTCGCCCCGGTGGCCGTGAAGTGGAAGGCGCTGGCGGTGTAGCCCGGACCTTCGCCGTTATGACCGAACACCGGGCCCCGCGCCCCGGCCCGTTCGCCCATCAGACCCAGGCCGTAGCCGGGCCGGCTCCAGGGTGGATGCTGGCCGGGAACGGGAACCAGCTCCGTCATGGCGGCGGTCAGTTCCGCGCCCAGCCACTGGCGACGGAGCAGCGCGTCGAGGAAACGCGCACAATCCGCGGCGTCGGAAGCCAGCAGGCGGTGCCAGACCCAGCCCGGGTCGTAGTGGTTGGCCGGTTCGCCCTGGTCGGTACCGGGGGGAGAGAGCGCCGGATCGTCGAGGGTGTGGACGAGGCGCGTACGCTTGAGGTGGAGCGGCTCGAGGAGCCGCTCCCGCAGCAGCCGTTCCAGAGGCAGCGACCAGACGCGTTCGAGGATCCGGACGAGCAGTGCGTATCCGGGGTTGGAGTACGCCCACCCCGTGCCGGGGGGGTAGAGCAGGCCGCGCCGGTAGGTCGCGTCGGCGAACCGTTCGAAATCCCACGCCGGCGCTCCGGCGGCCACGGCGCGGTGATACTCCGGCAAGGCGCCATAGTCGGGCAGGCCGGCGGTGTGACTGAGCAGCTGACGCAGGGTCAAGCGGCTGGCCTCGGGAACGTCCGGACAGTGCTCGGCCAGTGTCGTCTCCAGACTCAGCCGGCCGGCCGACACCGCGTCGAGCACCAGGCCGGCGATGAAGGTCTTGGTCAGGCTGTAGATGGGCAGCGCCGGCTGCACCGCCGTGTGCCGCACCACGAGCCGGCCCGGCTCCAGGACGGCGGCGGAGAATACGTCCGCCTCGCCGAGGTGGCGGCGGACGATGGCGTCGACATCCGCTGCGCTGATCGACATGCGGGCGCCTCTCTTCATCTGGTGCGGCAACCTTAGCGGGGGACGTTGCCGCCGGCCATCTGGAATTTCCACTTTCGTCGTGGTCTGATTGCCGCCATGATCGCACTCACCCACCGGCTCCCGCTCACGCGCCTTGTCGCCGTCTGTCTCGCCTGTGCCGCAGCATCAGTAGCTCCAGCGGCGCTGGCCGCCGCCTACTCGCTGCGGGACGACGATGTCCAGGTCGTTGGGGCAATCACCACCATCCGCGCTCGCTACGAAGACACCCTGGCCGCTATCGCCGAGCGGTACGGGCTGGGATACCGCGAGGTTCTGGATGCCAACCCGGACGTGGACCCGTGGCTGCCCGGTGAGGGCACCGAGGTGATCCTGCCGACCGAGTACGTGCTGCCGGACGGGCCGCGAGAGGGGGTGGTCGTGAACGTCGCCGAGTATCGGCTGTATTACTATCCGCCGAACCTCGACATGGTGATCACCTATCCCGTAGGGCTGGGGCGCCAGGAGTTCCGCACGCCGCTGGGGACCACGCGCATCGTCACCGCCATCGAGAACCCCAGCTGGACCCCCACCGCATCCTCACGTAAGGAGCATGCCGCTCAGGGCAACCCCCTGCCGCCGGTGGTGCCGCCGGGGCCGGACAATCCGCTGGGTTCCCTGGCGCTGCAGCTCGACATCCCCGGCTACTTCATTCATGGCACCAACCAACCCTTCGGTGTGGGGCAGATGGTGAGTCATGGTTGCATCCGCCTGTACGAGCCTCACATCGCGACGCTGGCGGAGCTGACGGGCAAGGGCACGCCGGTGCACATCGTCGATGAGCCGTTCAAGGTGGGTTGGCGCGGCGACCGACTGTTGGTCGAGGTGCACCGGGGAATCTATTCGGACCCCGATCCGGCGGAGCTGCCGAAGCGCATCGAAGCGGCCACAAAAAACCGCGCCGCAGTCATCGACTGGGCGCGGGTTCAGGAGTTGCTGGAAACCCCGACCGGCGTTCCAGCGAGGATCTGACCTACTTACGCGCGCAGCAGGTGTCGGAAATCCGTTGTACGCGCTCGTTGGCTTGATTCGCCGCATCCATGGCCCGCTGTGCCGTGGATTGAGCAGCGCTCGCTTCCTGACTGGCACGGTTCGCAGCCGAGGCAGCTCGATCCGCAGAGTTCGCGGCTGCTTCTACCTGACTCTCAAGATCACTCAGGCGCGACTCCAGGGTGTCTACGCGATTGGTATCGACGGACGCACAGCCCGCAATGGCAAAAGTTGCGATGAGAGCGATTGCTGATTTCTTCACGATAAAGCCTCTTTTTGTGGCTGTTGACCGAGGCTGCACGATACCACAGGAAACGCGATTTGTACCCGGTGGAAGAGGGGCGGCGGGCGTGACAAGCCACCGGGTGTCAATCGAGCGGGTCATGCCGCGTCCTGCAGTGACGCGGCTCACAGATCCGCTCTCAAAAACAACAAGAGAACTGACAGATCGGGCCTGACAAGCGAATGCCCCGGGCTTCAGTTCTCGAGCTCGAGGATCGCCCTCCCCGCGATCTTGCCTTGCTCGAGCGCCGTCGTCGCCTCGTTGATCTGATCGAGGGAGTAACGTGCCGTCACCAGGGCGTCCAGATCCAGGTCGCCGTTCTCCTGCCACTCGAGGAATCGGGGGAAATCGCGTTCAGGTGCGCACGAGCCGCCGATGCTGCCGATGAAGTGCTTCTCGTTGAGTAGCACGTCGAGAGCGTTCAGCTCCACGCTCGTGGTGGGCACGCCGACGAGCACAGCCGTGCCGCCGTCGCGGGCGCCGAAGTGGCCCGTGCGGCAGGCCGGGACGATCTGCTCCATGGTGGTCTTGATGCCGATGCAGTCGAAGGCGTAGTCGACGCCGCTCACCGGCGTGTGGAAGATGGTGAACTGATCGTTCCGCCCCGTCAGCGCGTGAATCGCCTGCACCGGATCTTCACGGCTGGCGTTGATTCCATGGGTCGCGCCGAAGCGTTTCGCGAACTCCAGCTTGGCGTCGTCCAGATCGACGGCGACGATGGGGTTGGCGCCCGCCACTCGGGCGCCCACCACCGCAGACAGGCCGACTCCGCCGACGCCGAAGATGGCGACACTCTGGCCCGGCTGAACGTTGGCGGTATTGACGACCGCACCGGCGCCGGTCATCACCGCGCAGCCGATGATCGAGGTCACGTCGGTACGGATGCCAGGGTCCACCTTCACCACGTACTGCTGGTCGGCCAGGGTGTGATCCGCCCAGGTGAAGACGTTCTCGGACTCGGCCATGCCGTCGCTGACCTGCAGCGTGGCACGGACGGGAGGCGCATTGGCCGCCACGGCGTTACGCGGTACCCAGGTGACGAGCACCGTGTCCCCTTCCCGGACATGGGTCACGTCGCGTCCGACCGCCAGCACCACGCCGGTGGATTCGTGGCCGAGGATCACCGGACTCGTTCGCGGGCGGTGCATCTGGTGGAGCTGTGAATGGCAGATCCCCGAGGCGAATTGCTTCACCACCACCTGAGTGGGACCCGGGTCGGGCAGCTCGAGCTCCTCGATGCGCAGCACCGAGGTGTCCTTCGGCAGCACCACCACACGCGCGGGGGTTCCCATATTCGCCTCCCTGCCTCACGTTGTCGGTTCCTGGATATTGACCTCAAGGTGGAACGGACGCAACGTGGCGGGTGGTCCGGTGGGCTAGACTTCGACGCATGACCGATCGTTTCAAGCTGATATTCCGGGGCGAAGTGCTCCAGGGGCAGCACCCGGCGGTGGTGCGGAAGCGCCTCGCCGCGCTTGCCACCTTCGATGAGGCGCAGCTCGACAAGCTCTTTTCGGGGCACCCGGTTGTGGTCAAGCGCGAAGCGGACAAGCCCACCGCGGCGCGGTTTCAGACGCTGTTCGGCAAAGCCGGCGCCCGACTGCGCGTGGTGCCGCTCGAGACGGCGGAACGCGACGCACCGGCGGGCGGAGGGGAAGCCCCGGATTTCGAGGTGCTGCCTACCGGCAGCGCCATCCTGCGGGACGACGAGCGGGTTCGACCGACCGCACCGCAGATCGATCTATCCGGGCTGTCGGTGCAGGAGGGCGATCCAGAGGAGCCGGAACGGGCCCCGGCGGTGGCGCCCCCGGAGGTGGGGCACCTGTCGCTGGCGCCGGCTGGCGCGACGCTGAACGACGCGAAGCCGCCACCGCCGCCGGCGGCCCCGGACACCTCTCACATACGTTTGCTCGACGAATCCTGACCGCCATGCCGTCCAGGCGGGCCGGCGATCACGCGACGGTGACCTTGATGCTGGTGTAGCCAGCCTGCTCCATCGCGGCCGCCACCCGATCCTGGGTGTCGGGACAGAGGGCGATCATGGATCCGCCGCCGCCACCGCCGGTGAGCTTCGCGCCCACGGCCCCGTTCTGGCGGGCCACGTGCACCAGTTCCTCGAGCTCGGGGGTGGAGAGCTGCAGCGCGTTCAGATAGCCCTGGCAGAGGTTCATCAGCTCGCCGAGCTCGTCGAAGTGAGCGCTCTGCAACGCCTCCACGCCTGCCCGGGTGAGGGCCGCGATCTGGTCGAAGATAGCGTCGTAGCGTGCCTGATGGGTCTGCCACGCCCGCCGCACCCGGGCGACGGTGGCGGCGGTGAGGCTCTCGCGCCCGGTGATGCCGATGACCAGTGGCACCGGCTCGCTCAGGCGGACCTCCTCGAATCGGCCAGCGCCCGCTTGCTCGGGGTCCGTGGTGGCGCGCTGATACATCAGAGGAGCGCCGTAGGTCGCTATGGTGTTGTCGATGCCTGACGGTGTGCCATGGGCAGCCTTCTCGCACTCGTAGGCCAGCGCGTTCACCGCTGCTTCCCGCAAGCCCAGACCATAGGCGTGGTCGAGGGCGCGAATGACCGCCACCGCCAGCGCGGCCGAACCACCCAGACCCATGGCTCGTGGCACATGAGGTATCACCTCGAGGGTCATGGCGCGGCCGGCGAGCCCGAGACCCTCCAGGATGTTGTGGAGGATGCCGCCCAATCCCTGACCCCCGGCAGGGCGGATCTTCTGCTCCAGCCCCCAGCGCGGGATTACCAGGTTCACCCCTTCGCCGCCTTGACGGACCACGGCCTCCACCGCCAGCGGGATGGGCAGGGCCAGCGCCGGGCGGCCGTAGACCACTGCGTGCTCGCCCAGCAGGATCACCTTGCCGCAGGCGGAGCTGCGCTCGCCGCTGCCCGGGTGCACGGTGCGGCGCGCCATGTTCTTGAGGATCTCCTGAGCCTTCCAGACCTTGATTTCCCCGGACTCGATGAGCGCCTCCACCACCGTGTCGAAGAGCTCCGGCGGCACGCCGGCGGTGCTGGCCACGCTGCGTGCGTGGAGGGTCATGTGATTCTGCTGAATGCCGTCCGTGGAGAGCGCGCGCAGCGCCGCCAGATTCTGGGCCAGTCCCACCGCTGCCATGACCCCCGCCAGCTCACGGGCGTCGGGTGATCCGAGCAGCCGGTGGTTGATGCGCACGCTGGGGTTGGTCTCGAGCGATCCGCCCACGGTGCCGACCTTCATGGGAATCTCGATTTCCCCCACCAGCTCACCGTCCTCGCCGCGGTACCAGCGTGTCAGCGCCCGGTACTTGCCGTCGCGAGCCGCGTAGGCGTGGGCGGCGGCCTCGATGGCGCGCCAGTCGTTGCCGGTGGCGATGGCGACCGCATCGACGCCGTTCATGATCCCCTTGTTGTGGGTGGCGGCCCGGTACGGGTCCACCAGAGCCAGGTCGTTGGCGAGGATGATGCCGTCCCGGACCTGCTCGCCGCTGAATCCCTTGCCTTCGAGGTTGCTGCACGGGATGCGCACCGACGCCCGCGCCAGCGCCCGGTCGGTGAGGTTGGAGAGGATGCGCAGAAACACCTTTCCGCCGGTGATGGTCTCCACCAGCGAGGCGACACCCTCACACATGGTGTTCACCAGGTTGGCGCCCATGGCGTCCCGGGTATCCACCAGCAGGTGCAGCACCAGCATCTCCCTGCCGTCCTCGGGGGCCGGGTAGCTGAACACTTCGACCTCCAGGGCGCCGCCGCCCCGGGCCTGCATCTTCGGGTGGAGGCTGTTGGCCAGGGCGAGGATCTCTTCCGTGCGGGCCAGGAGGGCGGCTTTGGCAGCCTCCATGTCGGCGATGTTCACGGCCTGGACCTGGCCGATGAGGATCGGCTCGGTGCTGGTGGCGACGAAACCGCCGCTGAGCCGTGCCATCCGGGCGGCCCCGGAGAGCCCGGCGACGATGGAGGGTTCTTCCACCACCAGGGGAATAACGTAATCCCGCCCGTTGATGAGGAAGTTGAGCGCGTACCCCAGGGGCAGACCGAACACGCCCACCACGTTCTCGATCATCTTGTCCGCCACGGGCAGCCGCAGGGTGTGATCCCCCGACGCCAGGGCGCGAACGTCGGCCTCGGAGAGCAGGCCGCGCCGATGCAGGGCGGCGATGCGCTCCGCCACGCTCATCTTGAAGAAGTTTGGGATGCGGGCGCCGCCTTCGGCGGGACCGTCAGCCGGTGACTTCGACACCATGGGACGCAATCTCCAGGGGTACGGGCAGGAATCGTTTGTCGGCGGCCAGACGCAGAAACCGCTCGGCCGCATGAGGATCCGGGGCGAAGGCGGCGCCGATGTCGCCGCCGCCGGCCCCGCACGGTTTGTAGACCACTCCGGCTTCCATGGCAAGTTGCGCCAGGTGTTCGTGTCCCCCGTTGTAGATCCCGAGGCCGGCGGCCTGGTCCAGGGCGCGGAGCGCGGCGACGTAGTCGGCGAGACCAACGAGCAGATCGCGATGGTCGAACAGCCCCCGCGCCGCCGCGGCGAGCTCCTCCAGCGCCGCTCCTCCGTCACGCTCCCGCCAGGCTTCGAAGCGTGCCAGGTGATCCACCGTGCGCGCGGGGACGCCCGCCCACACGAAGGCCAGGTGCAGGCCGTCCGGCAGCCGCCAGGCTTTGCCGCAGCCCCGTTCGAATCGAATCGTTCCGCCGTGCCAGGCGGCCGCCACGTCGAGGCCGCTGCCGGCGCCGCCCTGCAGTCGGCGGTGAATGGCCAGGGCTGTGGCGAGCTCCGCCGGCTGCCCCAGCAGCCGGCAGAACGCTGCGTACACCGTGGCGCAGAGCGCGGCGCTGGAGCCGAGGCCCAGCTTCCGGTGGTCGACGTGAAAGGCGCGGGTATCGAGCTCCACCCGGCCGCCTTCCGGCAAGTCGCGGCAATCCAGGGCCTGCAGCACGTGCCACGGCAGGTGCCACACCTGTGCGGTAGCCGGGGCATCGTGTGCCGCCAGCCGCGACCGCGGGACTTCCGCTGGCGGGGCCGGATGGCCGAGGGCCGAAAAGTGCCATGCCCTGTCGTCCGGCGCGGCGGCGAGGCTGCACGTGGCGAAACGGTTCACTGCCATCACCAGCGCCGGCGCGCCCGCGAGCACCGCGTATTCGCCCCACAGCACCACCTTGCCCGGTGCGCGTGCCCGGATCATGAGCCGACTCGGGCCCCATGGCCCAGCCCGGTGGAGAGGACGTCCTTCACCCCGGGTATCACGGTCAGGGTCTCCACCACGGCCGGCTCGCTTTCGGGCAGGCAAACGGCCTTCACCTGCGGGCCGGCGTCCACCGTGAAGAACACGGCCGCGCCCTCGTCTCGCAGCGCCCGCAGCCGCTGCAGACAGGCCACGGTGGCGGCGTTCCAGTAGATGAGCCCGGGGCGGGTGGCGAGCATCAAACCGTGCATCTTCAGACAGCTGTGCTCCGCGAGCTCGGCCAGGGCGGCGAAGTCGCGCGCGCCCAGGTGGGTCAGCGCTTCGTCGAAATCGCGTCGGGTGCTTTCCACCCACGCCTCATAGTAGGGGGAGGTAGCGGCGGAGAGCCGCATGCCATCCGTGGACGAGACGGCCTTGCTCGACGTATCGGTGACCGCGATCACCACCCTGAGCGGCCACGCCTCGGCGTCGAGCAGGGCTCGGCCCCGCCAGGCGGGCGGCTCCAGCGCCACGAAGCCGCCGAAGACGGATCGGGCGGCCGAGGCCGACGCGCGTCGGGCGAACTCGGAGCGAAGCTCGGGTGTCATGTTCAGGTCGCACAAGGCATCGACGGCGGTGACCAGCGCCGCGAAACCGGACGCCGAGGAGGCGAGCCCAGCGGCGGTGGGAAAGTTGTTGCTGGAACGGATGCGCAGCGGCGGCACGTCGAAGCGCTCGCGCAGCTCAGCCAGGCATCGCGCCACCTTGGCGTCGTCCACCGGACGCCCGTCCAGGTAGAACGCGTCCTCGCCCGCCTTCTCCACCTCGGTGGTGGTGGTCAGGGTGTCGAGGGTCACGGACAGGGAGGGCGTCGCCGGCACGTTGCCCGGGCCAGGCGCTTTTCCCCAGTACTTGATCAGGGCAATGTTCGGATGAGCATGGGCAACGACGCTCACTCCGCGCTCTCAAAGATAGGCGGGGGGTGGTACGAACTGGCAGCCGGCGGCTTCGAGGAGCCGGGCCACGCCGATGGTGAGGAGGTCCGAGTACTCGGCTCCGACGATCTGCAGGCCGATGGGCAGCCCGGCTTCCGACAGGCCCGTGGGAATCACCGTGGAGGGGAGGAACGCAACGCCGGTCAGGCCGGCCCAGAATACCTGCTGGAAATACGGGTACTCGCGGCCATCCACCTCGATGGTCCGCTGGCCGAACGGCCGATGATCGTGGGGGAAGGCGGCGGTGGGCATGATCGGAGTCAGCAGCACGTCGTAGCGTTGGAAGAACTGGTGCCATTTCCAGCGCAGCTTGTGGCGGGCCTCGTCGCTGGCCGACCAGTCGCGGAAGCTGGAGACCTGCGCCCGCAGCACCTTGGCCGCCGGACTCAGGTCGTCCGGATCGAGCTCGGCGAGCCTCTGACGCAGGCTCTCGTAGTCCTTCTGGGGGATGCGGGTGGCCATGGTGGCCTGCAGGAGGTTCTGGTAGACATCGTGGCTGTGAGCGGGATCGAAGTCCGGTCGTGCCTCGCGATCCACTCGGGCGCCCGCGTCCTCGAGCATGTGGGCTACCTGCTCGACCCGGGATCGCACTTCGGCCGAGACGGGAGACATCGTGTCATCCGGCCATACCGCCACCTCGAGACCATCCAGACCCCGCTCGGGCGGTTCGGCCAGCTCGAGGCGGTAGCCCCTGGCCATGATGTCGTCCGGTCCGGCGAGCACGCGCAGGGTGGTGTCGAGGTCGATAGCGGAGCGAGCCATCGGCCCGATCACCGCCATGTCCGGCGCCGCGTGGATGTCTCCCGGCCCTGAATGTCCCCGCGTCCACAGCAGGTTCCAGGTGGGCTTGTGGCCGAACACGCCGCAGTAGTGAGCCGGATTGCGGATGGAGCCGCCGATGTCGGAGCCGGCCTCCAGACCTGTCAGCCCGGCGGCCAGCGCGGCCGCTGCGCCGCCGGAGGAACCGCCGGGCACCCGATCGGGATCGTAGGGATTGCGCGTGGTGCCGTAGATGTCGTTGTAGCTCTGGAAGTCAGCCAGCGCCAGCGGCACGTTGGTCTTGCCGAACACCACCGCGCCGGCGTCCTTCAGCTTCCGCACGGCCACGGCGTCTTCCGTGGCGACGTTCTCCCGCCAGTCCGGATTGCCCCAGGTCGTGGGCGTGCCGGTGAGGTTGTAGGACTCCTTGATGGTCATGGGCACGCCGTGCAGGGGCCCCCACGATTCGCCGCGGGCCGTCGCCGCGTCCGCCTCCCGGGCCCGCGACAGCGCCTGCTCGCGCACATCCACCACGATGGCGTTCAGGGTCGAGTTGTGGTGGTCGACACGTTCCAGGTACGCCTTCAGCACTTCCTCGCTCGAAAGCTCCCGGTTCGCGATCCGCTGAGCGAGTTCGGTCGCCGACAGAAAAACGATGTCGCGGTCGCTCATGGCCTGCCTCGTGTGCGTTCGATGTCTCAATGACTCTGACCGGTGACGGTGATTTAATCAAGGTTCCGGCCGGGTTCGAACGGGGAGATCTGATGAACGTCAATCGGCAGTGGGTTCTAGCGCGCCGCCCCCACGGCATGGTGACCCGGGACGACTTCGAATATCGGGAGGTGCCGGTTCCCCAGCCGGGGGAGGGCCAGCTTCTGTTGCGTAACCGTTATCTGTCCTTCGACCCCACGCAGCGCGGCTGGATGGAGGACAGGGAGAGCTACCTGCCCCCGGTCCAGATCGGCGAGGTCATGCGCGCCGGTTCGGTGGCGGAGGTGGTCGAGTCGCGTCACCCGGACTTCCAGGTAGGCAATCTGGTGCAGACCACGGGCGGCTGGCAGGACTTCGTCGTGGTGGAGCCCGGCGCCGGCTGGCCATTCGTCACCCGGATTCCCGACGGCGTGCCGCCCACCATGCCGCTCAGCGTGCTCGGGGTTACCGGCCTGACGGCGTACTGGGGCATGCTGGACGTGGGTAGGCCCCAGTCCGGCGAGACGGTGCTGGTTTCCGGAGCAGCGGGCGCAACGGGATCCGTGGCCGGACAGATCGCCCGGATCAAGGGCTGCCGGGTCGTGGGCATCGCCGGCGGCGAACAGAAGTGCAGCTGGCTCCGGGAAGCCGCCCGTTTCGACGCGGTCATCGACTACAAGAGCGAGAACGTCGACCGGCGCATCGGCGAGTTGTGTCCCGGCAAGGTGGACGTGTTTTTCGACAACGTCGGCGGACCCATTCTCGAGGCCGCCTTGAACCACATCGCCCTGCGGGCGAGGGTGGTGCTGTGCGGCGGAATCTCCGGCTACAACGCCGTCGAGCCGCAAGCTGGACCGGTGAATCTCATGAACCTGGTGGTGATGCGCGCGCGCATGGAAGGTTTCATCGTCCTCGATTACATGGACCGCGCCGAGCAGGCCGTCGCCGATCTGCTCTGCTGGGTGCAGAACGGCGAGCTGGTCTACCAGGAAGACATTCAGAAGGGCTTCGAGAACATCCCGGACACCCTCAATCGACTGTTCACCGGCCGGAACGTGGGCAAGCAGCTCCTCGAGATCTAGCCATCAGGGCACGAGCACGGTGGAGCCCGTGGTGCGCCGCGACTCGAGATCCCGGTGGGCCTGCGCAAGCTCCCGCAGCGGATACCGCTGGTTGATGTGGACCCGCACGGTGCCGTCAGCGATCAGCGAGAACAGCTCCGCGGCCATGGCGCGAAGATCTTCGGTGCGGGCGCTGTAGGTCGCCAGGGTGGGTCGGGTGAAGAACAGCGAGCCGCGGTTCTGCAGGTCGTGGGGCTGCACGGCCGGCGCATTGCCGGAGGCGTTGCCGTAACTGACGAACATCCCCAGTGGCGCCAGCGAGTCGAGTGAGACCTGAAAGGTGTCCTTTCCCACGGAGTCGTACACCACGTCGACACCGCGGCCCCCCGTGAGCTCGCGAACGCGGGCGGCTACGTCTTCGCGATCGTAGAGGATGGTGTGGTCGGCGCCGTTTTCCCGCGCCAGCGCCGCCTTCTCGGGACTGCCGACGGTACCGATCACCGTGGCGCCGATATGGTGGGCCCATTGGCACAGGATCAATCCCACGCCCCCGGCCGCTGCGTGAACCAGCAGCGTGTGCTCGGGGCGGACCGTAAAGGTGCGAGTGAGCAGATAGCAGGCGGTGAGGCCCTTGAGCAGGCTGGCCGCGGCCACGTCTTCGCCGATTCCGTCGGGAATCGCCACGATCCGGCCGGCGGGTACCAGGTTGGCCTCGGAGTAGGCCCCCATCACCCCGGCGTAGGCCACTCGATCGCCCTCGGAGAAATCGGCAACACCGTCGCCCACGGCTTCGACCACCCCCGCCGCTTCCGTGCCGAGTCGGCTCGGCAGCGCCACGGGGTACAAACCGCTGCGGAAGTAGGTGTCGACGTAGTTCAGGCCCACCGCGGTGTGCCGGACCAACACCTGACCGTTGGAGGGCTCGGGAAGCGTCTCCTGCTCCCATCGCAGAACTTCCGGGCCCCCGGTTTCGTGAATGCGGTAGACACCCACCATCTCGACGCTCTCTCGTGAACTGGCCGAGAGTCTCCGACACCGGCGTGGAGATCGCAACGTCGCTGTGTGGTCCGCCGTTGCCCGAGGCGGCTCACTCGAGGTCGAGATCGTCCTCGAGCATTCGATTGATCGAGCGTTCCTCGCGCCAGTCTTCGATGCGGCGCCGGGCGTTGGCTCGCCGATGATGGCGGCTACGCTGCTCCTCTTCCTCTTCCGCCCACTTGCGGCTGAGGTGCTCGATGCGTGATGACAATGGGGGCGGCAGTTCGTCCGGTTCCAGGTCGAAACTGTCGTCGAAGTGATGGTGTTTCATCGTCCTCGAAATCCGAAAACTCCTGGCGCGCCCGCGCGTCGGGCGGACGCGGAAAAACATTAGCCGTCGTTCCCTCAACAAATAAATCAATATTTAATTGGCCTCCTGAACAAAAATTTTGTATTTCTGGACGGCGATGGACTCGGAGCTGATCCGCACGTTTCTGGAGGTGAACCGGACCCGGCACTTCGCTCGGGCCGCGGAAGCGCTGTTCGTCACCCCTGCGGCGGTGAGTGCGCGGATACGCTTGCTGGAGGAGCATCTCGGCGCACGGTTGTTCACCCGCAGCCGCAACAACATCCAGCTCACACCGGCCGGCCAGCGATTTCTCCCTCATGCGGAGCACGTGCTGCGGAGCTGGAACCGTGCCACGCTCAGTGTCGGGCGCGCCGATGAGCATGCCGAGCTGGTGGCCATGGGCAGCCTGCACAGCATCTGGAGCGTGCTGTATCAGGGCTGGCTGCCTCATCTATATGGATCGCACCCCGCCTTGATGCTGCAACTCGAGCTGTCTACCACGCTCTCGCTGGTGAACCGCGTGCGCGAGCAGTCGCTGGATCTGGCCCTGCTCTACGAGCCGCCCCAGGTCAGTGATCTCTCGGCTCAAGTCATAGGCGCGATGGAGCTGATGCTGGTGGCGAAGCAACCCGGCCAGCGAGCTCTGGAAGATCTGGAGGGCTACGTGCACGTCGACTGGGGGACACCCTTCTCCATGACGTTGTCGCGCGACCTGCCTGATCTGGCCGAACCGGTGCTGCGGGTGGACGCCCCGGAGGTGGCATGGGAGTTCATCCACGCCCGCGGGGGCGCGGCCTATCTGCCGCTTCCCGTGGTGGAGGACGACCTCAGGCGCGGACGCTTGCACCCGGTGGCGGGCGCGCCGCGGATTGAGCGACGCGTATACCTTATCGAGGGTGCCGGGTCGCCACCCTCCCCGGTGCGTGCGGCGGTGCACGAGCACCTCAGAAGCTGGCTGGCGCCCCGTCCTGCGGGGGGCGCGGGTGGCTGAACCGGGTTACCCCGCGATGCGAGGAAAGAAACTGCGTCGGAACCAGAGGTATCCCAGGGTGCCCATGATGGAATTGCTGATGGCGGTGGCCACGAAGATCCCGTTGTAGCCGAACAGCAGGTTCAGCAGCAGCGCCATGGGAATGTAGAGGATGAACATACGGGTGAAGGAGAGCATGGTGGAGGGCAGCGGCTTGCCCAGAGCGTTGAACGACGCAGAGGACATCATCAGAACCCCCCAGAGCCCGTAACTCCAGGGCACCACGGACAGATAGAAGGCTGCCGTGTTGACCACCGGCCCGGTCTGATCGACCCATGAGGCAATGGTATCGCCGAACAGGAACATCATGACCGCGGCCACGCCGCCCCAGATCAGGCAGAACTGATAGGTGACCCGCAGACCTTCCTTGACCCGGTCGGGCCGGTTGGCGCCCCAATTCTGGCCGATGAACGGACCGATGCTGCCGGAGAGAGCGAACAGCAGCATGACGGCGACGGCTTCGATGCGGCTGGCGACTCCGAAGCCCGCCACCACGACCTCGCCGTGGCTCGCCAGCAGCCGGGTGATGATGGCGGCGCTCACCGGGCCGATGAGCTGGGTGGCCATGGCGGGCAAGCCGACGTGAAGAATGCGCCGGCACGACCCCACGAATCCTTGCGCCACGTTCTCGAGAAGCATCATCCCGCCGCGTGCAACGTACAGCAGCAGCACCACCGTGGTGCCGAATCGTGAGATGGCCAGGGCGGCGGCTGCGCCCGTGAGCTCGAGCCTGGGCAGGCCGAACCAGCCGAAGATCAGGAATGGGTCCAGCGCGAGCTGAAGTACGGCACCCACGGTCATCACGACTCCTGGGATGGTGGCGCTGCCGTTGGCGCGCATGACGTTCCCCGCCACCATGGTGAGCGTGAAGAGGGGGACGCTGGGGTAGTAGACGTCCAGGTAGCTGTGTATGAGGGGTAGCAGTTCCGGCGTAGCCCCCAGGGCCCTGAACACCGGGTCGATGGTCGCCCAGCCGAGGAAGGCCAGCAGCGTCATGGCGAACGCCACCAGCATGAGACTGTGGGTGCCGAGCCGCTGGACCTGCGTGCGCTCCCCCGAGCCCACGTTGCGCGCGATGACCGAGGAGGTGCCGATGCCGATCCCCAGAGCGATGCTGTTCAGGATCATGACCAGCGGGAACGTGAAGGTGACGGCGGCGACGTGCCCGGTACCCAACTGTCCGATGAAGCCGATCTCCAGCATCGATACGACGATGTTGCTCGACACGCCCAGCATCATGGGGGCCGTCAGACGGAACAGCGATCCGGTCACCGCTCCTTGAGTGAGATCCCGCGCGCTCATGTCACCGACTTCGGAAAGACGCCGCAGTTTATGGGTCGCCCGGGGGAAGTCAAAGGAGACTGACGGATCTCGCCTTGCGGGGCTCGAGCGCGTTCTCCATGATCGAGGCTCGAGATCGGCGGCAGGTCATAGTGGAGCTCGAGGGATATCTGGACCCGCGCTTCGCCCCGGTGGGGGAGGCTTTCATGGATGGCTTTGCGGCGGGCCGGGACGTGGGCGCCGCCGTGGCGGTAACCGTGGCGGGAGATCTCGTGGTTGATCTCTGGCATGGTCATGCCGACAGGCGCAAGGAGCGGCCCTGGCAGCCCGACACGCTGGTCTGCATGTTCTCCGTCACCAAGGCCATGACATCCGTCTGTCTGCTACAGGCCGTGGAGCGCGGCTTGATCGATCTCGATACACCCGTTTCACGTTACTGGCCGGAGTTCGCCGCCGCGGGGAAGGAGTCGATCTCGCTGCGCCAGCTCATGTGCCACCAGGCCGGCCTGGTGGGCTTCCACCAGCCTGTGGATCGAGACATCCTCTACGACTGGACGCGCTTCATTCGCGCGCTGGAAGCAGAATGGCCCTGGTGGGAACCCGGAACCAGCCATGGCTACCACGCGCGCACCTTCGGATTCCTGCTCGGGGAAGCATTGCGGCGAAACGCCGGTCGAGGAATCGGGGCCTGGTTCGAATCAGAGGTCGCAGCGCCGCTGGGTCTGGATTTCAAGATTGGCGTGCCCGAATCGGACCTCGCGCGGTGCGCGGACATTCTTCCGGCAAGGATCGTTGCCGGCGAAGCCAGCAACCGCGCGCCGGCCGTGGAAGCCATGATGCGCGACTTCGGCGACCCTTCCACCCCCACCGGCGCCGCCTTCCAGAACCCCGCCATGGGCCCAGGCTACATGAACACCGCCGCCTTCCGCCGGGCGGAGATACCCGCCGCCAGCGGTCATGGCACCGCCCGCGCCGCCGCGCGCATGTACGACCAGCTCCACACCCTGATCTCCCCGGACCTGCTTCGGGAGGCCACCTCGACTCACTCTATGGGCCCCGACCAGGTGCTGAAGGCCATTACCCATTTCGGTTTGGGTTTCATGCTCTACCATGAAGACAGCCCCATCGGAATTCGCCCGGGCAGCTATGGCCACGCCGGCGCGGGCGGCTCCATGGCCTTCCACGATCCCGAGCTCGAGCTCAGCTTCTGTTTCGCCATGAATCAGATGGAGGGAGGCGTGGTCACCGGTGGCACCTCTGCGAGCCTGATCGCACAGGCGGTTTATGGGTGCGTGCGCTGAAACAGATGCTCGGGCGGAGCGCAGGCCTGGCAGCGGTGCGAATGCTAGAGGGCACGGGAAACCTTGACTGGTGGGAATTTGAGCCGAAAGGTTGTGTATCGTCCCTCTTGGGACTCGCACTGAATATCTCCACCGAGTGCAGTTAACACGGTTCTGCAGAAGCTCAGCCCGATCCCAGCACCTTGGGCGGATCGTGAAGAGGTATAGAACCTGTCGAAGATTCGGCGGCGAATGTAAGGCGGTATTCCGGGGCCAGTATCGGTAATTTCTATACACCGGGAGCGTGTTCCGACACCTATCTCTACCGAACCATCAGCGGATTTCTGAGCGTAATACACGCCGTTCTTGAGGAGGTTGAACAGCACGTGGACGATGAGAATTCGCGACGCGTTGATCTGAAAATCGTGTGCAAGTCGCACCGTCACCAAGCCCCGCTCACGGCTGTTGTTGAAGGGGTACCGATCTAGAGCCTCACGCACGCACTCGGATGCCGAAAACTCCTCGGCGTCTGAGCCACCGTTTAGGCCATCTGACGTGTTGAGCAACAGCATATCGATTATTGTGTTTGAGTAGGTTACTTCTCGGTCGATCGCGCGCATTGCGTCCCTTAGTCCGTCGATCTGCGATTGAGTGAGATCACCAGAGTGAAGTCCGGCATCACGCGCCCTGATATAGATGTCAACGAGGGTCTCTGAGTGCCTCCCTACAGCCCGGGCGAGTGCGCGGATACTGGCCAGCGGCGTTCGAAGCTCGTGAGCGATGTTCGCGCCGATAGCCGAGGCAGCCTTGAGTTTCTCCGAGTTGACGTAGTCGACGTTTCTGTTCGTTAGGATGCCAACGAAGATTGCTGTCAGGTAGCCGGTGACCGGGTAGAGGATGACTCGTCTCAGCTCCAACCAATTGATCGTTTCGAGGAACGTTAATGAAGAGAAGGCGGCGAGAATACTCGCGATCCAAAGGAGAGTCGTCAGCAGTCCACTATGAATGAGCTGAATGAAGAGGAACAACGAGACAAAGTACTGAAGGATCCATAGTATCTCAATCTTCGACCCGGCAGGGGTTGATGCTGCGTTTAGCACCAGCATCAGTCCGAAGACGAATGGCAACGAGTAGGTCGCGGCGGTTACGAAATAGAGATGGAACCAAGGTCGAAATAGCGGAACCGCACGTTCATAGAAAATGAGCGGGAGCGCCACGACAAAGGCCGAGATTCGTATCCACAACGTGTCAAAGAACGGTTGCCCGACGAGATAGTCGACGGCATAGGCGAGAGGGATCAGCCCAGCGAGAAGCCCTAGTAGACGGAAGTGCCTCTCGGAATATTTTGCGCTGTTCTTCGCCTCGGACTCGAGAACTCTAATGCCGCCTTTCATGGAGGTACACCAGCTGGCACTTCTGCTGATTTTCCGCATAGAACGAGCCGGTGACTATGGTGGATGTCTTACAGCAACTCGAGGGGTCTTCGGGCCACCAGATCCTGCGATGCTTACAGCCCTAACCAACATCTTTGCCATGAACCGATCGGTTTTTCGTATGCCAGTAGATGACTACGATATCTCGACTAAACTTGACTAGTGGCGCTAGCCAGCGGGATCGAGCGGGAAATTGTGAAGAGGCGCACATTTGGCAGATCGTGCGCTATTGGAGCTGTGCAAAATCGGTCCTGAATCTCACGTAGATGCGCGCCTCACCAGCGGCAGTTTGGACCTGATTCGTTGAAAGGAAGTGAAGCGCGGTGAAATGGTTCGACTCAGCCATTGCATGGCTGTTCCCAAGTGTGCTCGTCGAGGGAACGCCGTGGAATCAGCTTTGGCTTGAAAAGGATCGTGAAAGCTTCCTGTTCAGCGTCCGGCTATTTTTTCCGTTAGTGGCGATCGTGTACATCGCCCACTACTTCTTCTATGACGTCGTGAACAAGCTCGAGCCAATCAGTTTTTGGTTGATGTTTCGTTTGTTCATCGCAAGTTGCGCTTCTTTGACGTTTCTTTTCTACTTCACCCCGGCCACACGTTGGGCTTGGTACAAGCTTCCCGCAGTAGCGATGTGCTGGCTGCTGTGCCAGGCACAGGCCTACGTAGCCCTGTGGCACGGTCTCGAATCGTGGGTGTTCTGCTACTTTCTCATCGTGGTGTGCACGTTTGCGCTCCGGCTATCGGCCTTCAAGAGTATCCTTTTCGTGGGCCTCACCATTAGCACGCAGACCCCTATTCTGGTCGAGGCAGGTATACCAGCTACCTATATCTTCACCGGCTCCATCGTCGCCCTGATGGCGTCGCTGGTGCTCCGGTCCAGCTATCTCTCGGAGGTTAGGTCATTTCTCCTAAACCAAGAAAACATCTCCGCCCAGAAACGTATCATCGAGCTGAACATGGAGTTCGCGGATCGGATTCGGTCCTTCATCCCACGTGTCATTGCGCAGAGAATAGACGATTGCATGGATAAGCAGCGAATGAGTGTGCTGGAAGCTTCTATCGAGGTGTTAACGCCGCGCATACGCGACGTGGCCTGCCTTTTCAGCGATATTCGTGGCTTTACCAAGCAATCTAAGGATATCGAATCTTTCGTTTGGGATAGCGTAATCCCGGAGGTGAAGGCTTGCACCGATGCCATAGAGAATCTTAGAGGTATCCCGCGGAAGATCGGTGACCTTATATTCGCCTACTTTGACGATGACCACACGGCTCAGAACCTGTTGGCGTGTGTGGCGGCAGGTATGGCGGTTTCGCGACTCAACCACGACATGAACGCGACGGCCAATTCGAAGCTTATAGAAAGGTACGTTTTAATTTCATGCGGCACCGCTTTGGTGGGAAACATTGGCGGTTTGGACTCCTCAATCGAAATCACCGCCCTCGGAGACCCGGTGAACTTGCTAAGCAGAATCGACGAACTGACCAAGAACCGGAACGTCTCCAAATGCCTTTCGCCAGGTGACCTCATTTTGACGGATGCCGCCAGTAACCTCCTCAGGGGGCTCGCGCCCGAAGTGACCCAGCGACGAATCGATTTAGTGAATCTCGGGGTATCAATTCGCGATTTCGCAGATGTAAAGTACGTTTTTGCCATCGCACCGAGCGATCAGAATCATGCATCAGTCATCAGAGCCCTCAACGCCCTTCGATCAGAAGATTACGAGCAACGACGTACAGCAACTGTCGCGGCGTGACGATTACAAACTGGACTTCTCAGATATCCATCAGTCCATAGCGCCAGCCGACATAAGAACTCATGAGCGCGTCCTTGCCAGAATCCGCAAGCGGGGATCGCAGGCGGCGTTCGAACCAATCAGAGTCTGGCGGCTTAGCCCACTCGGTGTGGAATTGCTTGCAGACTCCGTGGGTGGCGACTACCACAAAGGGGAGCGTATCGATCTCGAATTAGTCCTCTCAGGCCAGAGGACAATCTTTGAAGGATTGGTCGTTGATTTGGTGAGAAATCACCAGAACGTGAACGTTCTGGGGATAAGACTCGCAAGGAAAGTGGCCTCAGCAATTCCGGGGGTTGAAAGACGGACCGGGGAGCGATGGATCTGTAGCGATGACTTTCTTCCGACTTGCGTCGCACCGACGCCGGGTCGATTTGATGACTTCATGTACTTCCAGGTTCGCGATATATCATCGGAGGGCTTTCAGCTCAGCTGCAGCTTGAGGAACAAATTTCTCATTCCAGGCATGCGAATAAGCCTCACAACCGTGTTCCCGATGGCACAGGTCGTACAAATCGAAGTGGAGATCGTCAGGGTGGCAATTGCGGCTTTTGCAGGCCGTGATCGGTTAGTTCTCGGCACCCGATATCGCTCGATCAGTGACCACGCGAAGGCGGTAATCGGGCAGTACGTCCTGCAGTTTAGCAACGTGGACACCCCTACTGATCTGAAAGAGGTGGGTTTTGCGCCGAAGAACGTGTCGTTGGGGGTGGATTTCTACAACCTCAAATCAGAAGAAGACTACCGTGCGGTCTTGGAACTTCGGTACCTCGCTCACTCAGTGGATGGAAATCTCGAAGAAGGGGCTACGCCGGAGGACCTCGCTGATCTGAATGATGCACGCTCCCGAATCGTGGTTGGGAAGTATCGCGGAAGAGTGGTCGCAACTTCGCGAATTCGTTTTAACGAGCTGGATGAGCCCATGGAGCACGAGGCCTTTCTCGAATGGCCGAAGACACTGCCCAGGAGGGATCAGATCGTCGAAGTATCCAGAGTGGCGACTCATCCGGGATTCAGAAGGAACGACCTGCTTGCCGCTCTGTTTAGGTACTCCTATATCAACCTAATACAGAGCGACCGACCGTGGGTCATTATGTCCTGTCTCGATCACATGGTGCCGTTCTACGAAAAGATCGGGTTTCGACACACCGGTCTTCGTCATACGGAACCCCAGTGGAAGAGCGATCGAGTTTTGAACATCATGATAGTCAACACCTTTGAGCTCATGATGGGCCGAGGTGTCAACCCGTTCTACTGGAATGTGCTCTGGCGAGAAGTTGCCCAGTATCTGTCAGCCGAGGCCTTAATCGAGCCGACGGGTATCGATAGGGCGCGGCTAATGGTGTTTCGGGCTTTAGCCCCGGTGTCGACGCTCGCGTACTACGTTAGGAAATTGGTTCGCCCAACGAAGTTGAAAGTCGGCAAGACGAAGTGATCGACGTCGTTCTCCGGGCAAGAGCCCTTGTCGCGCTCGCGTTCATTGCTCTAATGGCTTGTAGCTTATGGGGAGCCTCGTCGCTTTCCATCGATCCGAACAACCGGGTTTTCTTCGGCCCCGGCCACGAGCATTTTAGGAACCTTCTCGACCTCGAAGCGAAGTTTGGCTCAAACAGCAGCCTTCTTTTTGTGATTCATTCTGGGAGCGCCTTGGCAGATAGTCCGGCGGCGGCACCTGCTGTTCGATGGCTCTCAGAGAGGGCGTGGAGCATTGACCATGTCGTATCCGTCAACTCCGTCGCTAACTATCCCGTCGCCGTCAACGACGACCAGTCGCTGGGCGTTTACAACCTGCTCGATTATGTCTGCCCGGCCAATAGTGAGCGCTGCGAGCGAGAGCGGCTCGAACTTTTGTTTAAGCCCTATCTCGTCAATCGTCTGATTGACTCTGATGGAGCTTCGTTTGCGGTAATAGCCAACGTTGATCTTTCGGCGCCAACGCCAAAGACAGTTTCTTTGGTGGCTGATCAGGCGAACTCTTTGATGAAGGAGTTCATGAATGAGTTTCCCCAGTTCGAGCTATATCTGACTGGGGCGGTTCCAATGATGCAAGCGTTCTATGATGCCGCGAGTACCGATTCCAGCTCGCTGATCGTTGTTGCACTCGCGGTTCTATCGATCATGCTTTTCGTGTTTCTCGGCGGCGTCGTCCCAGCGCTTATGCTGACCATCGTTGGTATAGCTGCGGTTACGGTTAGTCTAGGAACTGCAGGTTGGCTTGGTCTCATTATCAACACCGCGACGGCAACCGTCCCGCTAATCGTCTTCACGCTAGTAGTCGCGGCCGCCATGCATGTGTTTTTACACATACTTCGGGAGCCCAATCTGGACTCGAGACTTGCAATTGAGAAGGCCGTGCGTACTAGCATTTTGGCCAATTGGCGCCCCGTAGCGCTCACAGCTGCCACCACGGCGGTAGGACTGATGTCCATGGGCTTCGTCTCTGCCCCACCACTGAGAGAGCTCGGGCTGCTCTCGGCGATCGGGGTGGTAGCGGGGGCAATTTTCTCGCTGACGATAGTTCCGGTCATGTTTTCGGTGCTGAGCCGGGTCCGTAGGTCGGATTACCTGCTGGGGCTGCAGGCGGCGATGAACCGATATGCGAAATGGGTTGAACAGGCTCGACCGATGATGGTGCCGGCGTTCGCCATATTCGCTGTGGCGCTAGTTGGAGTGGGTAAGCTCAACATCGATGAGGATTTTGTCCGGTACTTCTCCCCGGACACCTCATTTCGGTCGAACACAGAAGCGGTGACATCCCTTCTCGCTGGACCCTATCACATCGATGTCGTATATGACGCTGGCGGATCGGCCGGCATCTATGAGCCCGCGTCGCTAGAGGTCCTCGAGGAACTCTCTGATTATCTTCGTGACGACCACCGAGTAGTGAACGTAGCCTCTATTCTGGACGTTCTCCATGACGTGAGCCTTGCGTTCACGGGGAGCTCAGAACTGGCCGGTCGAGGTGCTGAGGAGCTTGCTCAGTACTTTCTGTCGTACGAGCTTTCGCTGAACATTGGGCAAAGCGCGCAGGACTTCGTGGATGTAGACCATAGGCAGGCACGTGTCTCCGTTTTCCTTGGCGATGTTTCGATGAGAGACATCAGAGATCTGGTGGAGTCGATTGACAGGTGGTCTGAAGATAACGGGATAGCTGATCGCGTAGTCGTCTCGGGGGAAGGGGTGCCGACAGCATATCTTTCTAGCGAAAGCGTTAGGGAGATGTCGACAGGAATTGCAATCAGCATCCTGATGTCAGCCCTCATGGTTGGTCTTTACTTCCGCGATCTAAGGGTGTCGCTGACGATATTTGCCGCGAGCCTGCTGCCTGTGGTGGCGGGCTTTGGCGTTTGGGGCTGGACTGGGTCAGAGATTGGAATGGCCGCAACTCTGGTAGTGGCAACCACTATTGGGGTCGTGATTGATGATACGATTCATTTCACCTATCGATACCTCGTGGGTGCAAGGACCCTGGACCTTTCGCGTTGGGGTGCAGTTGCCTATAGCATCCACAAAACCGGCACTGCAATCCTTGTGACTTCAATAACGCTTGTGGCAGGACTCCTTGTGCTGGTAGCCTCCGACTTCAGAATGAATAGCACATTTGGCGTTTGCTCGTCGTTGGTGATCGGGCTTGCGCTTCTGTACAATCTCTCTATAGCCCCCCGCTTGCTCGATCGTCTCCGAGCGGGCTAAGTGCTGAGAAGTAGTCTGGCAGGTCTATGGACGCAACTTCCGATGTAGCTCGTGATCCACAGGACGGGACGTCTTCAGCACAACGCCGCGAGATCGATTGGGATGCATACGCGACCCAGTACGATATCTTGGCTACGGCCAATCCAAGCTACAGAGAGAACATCGAGATCCTGCGGTCTTTGATACCCGATTTCGACCTTCCGAGGGATCCAGTCATTTGTGACATCGGGGCTGGAACGGGCAACTTCATCTGCGCGATTGCTCAGGATCTTCCGAGTGCCAAGTTCGTTCATCTGGACGCAGATGAGACAATGAATCAATTGGCCCGGGAGAAGTATCAATCCGCTCAGCTCTCTAACGTAGAGATCAAGCATTGCTTGGCTTCGGACGCCAATTTCGCAGCCGGAACTTTTGATTTGATCATCTGCGTCAATGCGCTTTATGCCATTCGCCCTCGAGATGAGTTTTTGATGAAGGCTAGACGATGGCTGAAGCCAAACGGAATCTTTTTCATAATCGACTTTGGGCGACGATTTGATGCTCTAAGTTGGTCGCTTTACATCATTGGTAGTGTCATCAAGCAAGGCGGCCTCCGAGAAGCTGTGAGGGTTGTGAAGAATGGCCTGGAGACGTTGCGTCAGAACCGACGAGGCTCTGATGGGCAAGCCGACGGGCTGTACTGGCTGCACTCTACAGAGGAATTTGCTGACGAATTGACGCGGGCGGGCTATACCGTCGACCAACTTCGGACTTGCTATAGGGGCTACTGTGATTTAGCAGTTTGCCGATCCACCCAGAACTAGCCCTCCGCCACAACCCTAACCTCAACGCGTGCCCCCGGGACGGCGAGCTCGGCGACGCCGATTGCGGTCCAGGCTGGCCACGGGGCGCTGATGAACTCGT